>SVJH01000030.1 GCA_015069095.1 Oscillospiraceae bacterium
TCAGCGTCAGCAATAATCGGTGCAACAACAAGGCTAATCTCGTCAATCACATCTGCACGCTGAAAATATCCATTTACAATGCTACCGCCCTCTAAAAGAATAGAGTTTATATCCATAAGGGTTTTAAGCTTTTCAAGAGCAATTTTGACATCAATTTCTTTTTCGCCTGCAAAGAAATATGGAATATACATACTCTGCAGATAGGCAAGATAACGCCCATCAACCTGCTCAGTTAAAACTTCTATTATCTGTGCATCGCCATAACCGGGGTCTTCGTCAATTATTTTATTGCTTTTCCAGCCAAGTTTGCCCTTGGGGTCAAAGCTTACTGCATAGAATCCTGACAAATTGTCCGGAATAAAATCATCTTTGTTCTCGACAGACTCGTACTTCGTCAAATCGGGATACCAACCACCTGTGAAACTGCTTTCCATCGTCACACGACCGCAAATAAAACCACTTGCGCCGTTTTTGTTATACTCACGATTTAACTCATAATAAATATCCGTAGCTTTTTCACATTCAGGACGGGACAAAAATTCTCCCGTAACTTTTCCGTCTATTGATGTCACCATGTGACAGATTATGTGCGGTCTGTTCATAACATCATAACCTTTCTGATTTTATTTTAATCTGTAATGCCCTTAATAACCTTTCTTTCCCTTAAATATTACCACTTTTTAAGGGAAAAGTCAAAGAATCAAGCAAATTTACCCTTATTTATTGTTTGTTTTCAAGGTAAAGTTATTCTGCAAAACTGTTTTATCCTTTCATATATTATTTCTAACATTTTTCTAGCACTTTTCTAGCGAAAACCCAAAAACAGCTATCTAAAAGTGGCAATACGAAAGATGCCAGAACAGCAAAGGCTTTGAAGGATTTTAACCCCTCAAAGCCTTGATTTTACACAATTTTTATCACTATTTATTTAATTTTTCTATTTTATCTGTTTTTAAGTCTATTTCATAATACGTATCATAACTAAAGCGAACTTTTTCGTTTTCTCTGTCAATTGTTAAAAAATCAAAATACTTTTGTCCATGAAGACTTACAGATTCGAAACTGTCCGAATATAGAATTCTATTTCCGTCCTTTTTATTTAATTTTACAAGTTGCTGTGTACTTCCCCTTGTATGCGCCAAAGACAAATATAAGAATAAGTATTCATCTGTTTCAAAACTGTCTTTTACAGTACATAACGTATTATATTTATAATAATTTAACCAGTCATCAACTGTCGGATTAACTTTTGGGCCATTTACTATAATCTCTTTTACTTTATCTTCATAAAAATAGTCAACAGGCAATTCTACACTTTTTAATACATAATTGTTGTTTTCGTCAGGAACACCTCTAAATTCAGTAAAATTACAACGATAACCGATTATTTCGCCATTATATAAAACTGGAACAAACAAATCCTTTTCGATTTCTTTTTCGCATATAAAATATCCATTATTTACAATTGGCGCTGCAGATAGTTTTGCATTTAAATATGTATCACAATCATCTAACACAATATTGTAATTATTATCTTCCATAAACTTTCTTAAATCATAAGAATAGCGATACATTACCTCAAGACTTATTGTGCGGTTATTTTCGTCCCATATAAATTTTCCGCCAATTTGAGAAAAGGTATTATCAAGTCCCAAATCTTCTACCGCAACTGCCATTTTACCATTTAAAGAGTATGATTCAATTTCTTTTCCGCGAAAAATTACTTTTATATCTGTTTCGTATATATTTCCTACAACTTCTCCTACTTTTTTATAAGTTTCATTTTTACTGCTGTTTATATACTCAGGCGACAAATCACATATTACTAAAGTTCGTATGTCATCATAGTATTCAAACTGTCTTGTTATATCTTCAATAACTACTACTGTTTTTCCGCCTATGTTGTAAGAATCTACCCATACTCCGTTTATATTCGCTCTTATATCAGTTGAGTAGATATTTCCTGCTATATCGCCATTTTTTGCACATACGCTTAGCGATAAAACAAAAATTAGTGTTAATAAAACAAACAAAAACTTTTTCATAATTTATCCTCCTTAAGTTTTATACTTTATCAAATCCCTAGTTTTATTATAGCTTAGAAAATCACTTTTGTATATACTAAATTATCTTTTTCTTGATATTTTTATTTGTTTATGATATCATAAACAAAAACTCAAAAAGGATGTTTAATTATGAGTACAAAAAATCAGTGCGAAATGTGTGCACACTATATATACGATGACGAATACGAAGAATATATCTGCAATATGAGTCTTGATGAAGATGAACTTGTAAGTTTTTATCAAAAAAGAACTTCATGTCCGTATTTTAAATTTTATGACGAATACAAAATGGTTCAAAAACAAAACTAAATAAATATAAAAGGCTGAACGAAATCAATCGTTCAGCCTTTTATAATATGGAACGACCTGCGTGCCGTTTCACATAATAAGTTCATAAGATTATCATAAATTCTTGCTAAGTGTAATGCATTTTTCCTGTTTGTTACAGCGCCAGACAAATATTTTTTATAATCTTAACAAAAATCGAATGAAATTACAGGAATTTTATCATCATTACCCCAGTTGTCAACAGGGATTAAAATAAGTTTATCAAGCGTTTTATTTATATCTAAATGATAAGAACGTTTTCGATTATTTAAAACATGCAAAAGTTCATATCTATTACCGTCTAATTCACCAACAAGTTTAAATTCTTTACATAATGTTTTTGGCATACACATTTGCGGACTGTCCAAACGATGATTTGCGCGGGTTGAATGAACACGTTCACAAACAGACCCAGGAAGAGTATCGCGATTCAAATCACTACAAAATACAATATGTACAGTCGATACTTCTGTTTTTTTAAATTTGTAACAGATTTGTTCACCGGAATTTGCAATATATGAACAATTGTTTTCATCGGTATTATAAATACTATGTGCCCTATCCTGACCATTTCTTATAACTTCACTATTTATATTTATTTCAGAATTTAAGCATAATGAAGATATTTTTCTTTTTTTGGAAGGGAGAAAACAATCTTCATTCATAAGTAAGTTCTGAAGCAAATCAATTTTATTAAGATATACATCATGAGGCGTACAACTACTTTTTATCGCAATTGATGCTGCCTTTCCAACTGCTTCCCCAAGCAAAGAACATGTTGCCATAACACGAATACTGCTCATCGCAGTATGAGTCATACTTATATTCCTACCTGCAAAGAAAAGGTTTTCCACATTTTTTGAATATAAAGCACGATATGGTATCGAATAAGGGGCAGGAGTAGAATAATTAGTGTTTGGAACTCCTTTATGATAAAATCCTCCAGGAAAATGGTCATCGAGTGGCCATCCGCCGAATGCAACTTCATCTTCAAACACTGTTTTGTTGCTGATATCTTTTTGTGTAATCATGTATTCGCCACACATTCTGCGTGATTCGCGTTTACCCGGTAAAAACCCCAAAAAATCCAAATCCCATTTAGAAGAATTAAAATTTCCCGAATTCTTTATATAATCCCATGTTCCTGTGGCAAGACAAATAAGTTCATCACGGAGTATTTCTGTATCATTGATGGTGTTTCTGTCGCCTCCAAGTTCCAGATACCAGAAGTTTTCGTAATCACTATATATATTGGGATTTCTGTTTTCAAAATTCTTCTCTGTAAGTTGTGTACTCCATGATGGTGGAATATAACTAATCTCATTGTTGGTTTCACGTCCTTGAATCAAACACGACATTCCCATTGTCATATCATCTGAAACTTTTACTTGCGTATTTTCGTTAAATTCGCTACTTGCTTCACGGCCCATTCGAAATTCGCCGCCGCAAAGAGGAGCGAGAATACTGTCCCCGGAACTATCGCAAAAAAGTTTGGCTTTAATTTCATAAAAACATTGTGTTGTCATCTGATATCCGGTAATTGTATTGATTCTGGTATCGCGATTATATGCAAAATTTCCTCTATCAATTGTTGCATCCATACAGGTACAATTTAAAAGCAATGTAATATTTTCTTCACGTCGCACAAAATCATACAGTATCGTATCCCAGACAGCATAACTTTTTGTAGGATTTCTATACAGATTTTCCAAAGCAATTTCTTCCATAATACCTGTCTCACGGTTATCCCTGCCCTTTGCTCCACATATCCACATGCGTATTTCAGATGAAGCGTTTCCACCTAAAACCGGACGCTCATGCATAAGCACAACTTTTATGCCCTCTCTTGCAGCTGAAATCGCAGCAGTTAATCCTGCCATACCACCACCTACAACACATAAATCACAATCAATATATTTTTTGTTTAGCAACTTTAACACACCTTTTTTACTTGAATTTTATTTTCATCTATAGTATAATTATATTATATTTTATATAAAAATCTATAATATTAGTGTCCAAAAATATAAAGAAAGTGCAAAACTATTTATGAATAAACTTATATCAAACATAATCTCTTATTTAAATTATCTCAATAGCGACTGCAAATTAAATGTCTCTGTACACTTTAACAAATCCGTTTTTGGTCTTATCCCCAGAAAGATAGTTTCAATGATTTTGCCATACAACAATCACACAAACGCATATTGTGTAATGGCAAAAAACATTGATCATCATAAATGCCTTTTAAACCAAAAGTATCTTTTGGCAAAGTGCCAAGAAGGAAAACCCTTCTGTTATTCCTGTCATGCAGCGGTATATGAATATATATATCCCATTTGTAAAGATAATTGTGCCGTCGGATTTATTGCAGTAAGCGGATACAGACAAAAAAGTCCAATTGAATATAATATCATTGACTATGATTTATGGAAAAATGTTCTTAATGAAAAAATGCCTCTAAGTCTATGCAACTCTGTTATCCCTCCGCTTAGTATTATGATAGAACAGATGCTACTGACATGCTTGAAAGAAAGAGACAATGAATATAATTTAATATTACAATATTTGAATGAATACCACACAAATATTACTCTTTCAGATTTAGCAAAACATTTTAACAGGAGCAAATCGCATATAAGTCATCTGTTTAAAAAGGAGAATGGTATGACCATTCGCGCCTACTGCAACAAACTAAAACTGGAAGATGCAAAAAAACTTCTTTTAAAAACAGATATTTCTATTACAGAAATTGCACTCAATGTCGGGTTTAACGACACAAGTTATTTTATATATCTTTTTAAAAATAGGTTTGGAATATCGCCTCTTCAGTACCAAAAAGCAAATAAATAAGAAATATGCTTACAATCTTAACAATAAGTATGAATAATAAAACGTGAATGTGAAATATCACATTCACGTTTTTTGTCATAAGGCATGCAACATTTATAAATGTGTTTTTTATGCTCTTTTTTTCACACTTTTTATATTTTTTAATATATTGATAGTAATCAAATCTTTTTATCTGGCGGTGCAAAAATGAGCAATATTGAAATTAAAAATATATGTCATAAATATCAGGATATTAACGGCGAAATAAGTGCAATAGATAACATAAGTTTTACCGCAAACGATGGAGAATATATAAGTATAGTAGGTCCGTCAGGATGCGGAAAATCAACAATTTTATCTATTATTTGCGGTCTTATTACTCCGACTTCAGGCAGTGTTTTAATTGATGGAGAAAAAATAAGCGGTATATCAAACAAAATAGGATATATGCTCCAAAAAGATAATCTTTTAGATTGGCGAACAATTTATAAGAATGTTATTTTATCTTTGGAACTGCAAAACCAACTAACTGATGAAAACAAACAATACGCAATTGATCTTTTAAAAAAATATGGTCTTTATGAATTTAAAGATAAGTATCCATCTCAACTTTCAGGCGGTATGCGGCAAAGAGCAGCACTTATACGAACTCTTGCATCAAAACCCGAAATTCTGCTTCTTGATGAAGCATTTTCCGCACTTGATTATCAGACACGTCTTTTGGTAAGAGAAGACGTTTATGCAATAATAAAAAACGAAAAGAAAACGACAATTATGGTAACACACGACATCGACGAAAGCATAAGTATGAGCGACCGCGTTATTGTACTGACAAAACGTCCCGCAAAAATTAACGACATATTAACTGTTGATTTTGGGAAAGACCGCTCTCCTATGAAAGTAAGAAACGATGAAAAATTCAAAGAATACTTTAATAAAGTCTGGAAGGAACTTGATATTCATGTATAGCAAAAAAAATACTCTGTTAGTTTCTGACGAAAGAAAAAAATATTTAAAACAAATTACACTTGAAAAATACGGCATTTTGTCTGTGCAAGTTTTTATTCTTTTGTTTTTCATATTTATCTGGGAAGTCGGCGCAAATTTAAACTGGATTGACAGTTTTATTACCAGCAGCCCGTCAAGAATGTACGCCACTTTTTTAAATCTTTCAAAAAACGGACTTTTAAAACATCTTGGTGTTACCTTTTACGAAACAATTGTCGGTTTTTTACTTGGTGTTATTTTCGGTTGCATAATCGCAACACTTTTGTGGTGGTCAAAAACACTTTCAAAAATATGTGAACCATACCTTGTTGTGTTAAATTCCCTACCTAAAATTGCACTCGGACCCGTGATTATTATATGGGTTGGTGCAGGAACAAAAGCAATAATATTTATGGCACTTGCAATTTCTCTTATTGTAACAGTTTTAGAACTTTTAAACGGTTTTTTATCAACTGATAAAGAAATGATTAAAATGGCAAAAACACTTGGTGCAAACAAAATTCAAATTTTTTCAAAAATTGTTTTTCCTGCAAATGTTTCAACACTTTTAAACTCTCTTAAAATTAACATAGGTTTGTCGCTTGTAGGTGTAATTGCAGGTGAGTTTTTAGTGTCAAAAGCAGGTCTTGGATATTTAATTGTTTATGGCGGTCAGGTATTTCAACTTGACCTTGTTATGACAAGTGTAATAATTCTTGCTGTTGTTGCGGCTCTTCTTTATAAAGTCGTTACACTGCTTGAAAAATTCACACTTAAAAGTATAAGACGTCAATAAGGATTATTAAATCCTTAAATAAATGAAAGGAAGTTAAAAATGAAAAAAATCATCTCATTAGTTTTAATGGCAACACTTGTTTTATCAAGCATTTGTATTTTTACAGGTTGCCAGAAAGAAGATGGAATAACAAAAGTAAAATTATGTGAGGTTACACATTCGATTTTTTATGCACCGCAATACGTTGCAATAAGCGAAGGATTTTTTGAAGAAGAAGGACTTGAAGTTGAACTTTCAAATGGTCAAGGCGCAGACAAAGTTATGGCCGCGGTACTTTCTGGTGAAGTCGATATCGGCTTTGCAGGACCTGAAGCTGCAATTTATGTTTATAACGAAGGAAAAGACGACTACCCACGTGTATTTTCTCAACTTACTAAACGCGACGGCTCTTTTTTAGTCGGAAAAGATAAAGATGACGATTTTAAATGGGAGCACTTAAAAGGAAAAACAATAATTCCGGGAAGAAAAGGCGGAGTTCCAAGAATGACATTTGAGTACGCGATGCGACTTAACAATCTTGACCCAACAAAAGATGCCGTTTTAGATGACAGTATTCAGTTTTCACTTATGGCAGGTGCATTTTCAGGCGGAAATGCAGACTATGTTGCTCTTTTTGAACCAACTGCATCTATGATAGAAAAAGAAAACAAAGGTTATATTTTAGCATCAATCGGTCAGGCAACAGGTGAAATTCCGTATACTGCATATTTTGCTAAACAAAGTTATATAAACGAAAACAAAGAAACTGTACAAAAATTTGTTAATGCAATATATAAGGGTCAAAAGTGGATTATGTCGCATACAACAGAGGAAATCGCAGATGTACTTCTTCCTCACTTTGCAGATACTGAAAAAGACATACTTATGACTGTAATTGACAGGTATAAAGATATTGATGTGTGGAATCAGGACCCTGTTTTAACAGAAGATAGTTTTAATAGACTTCAAAATGTTATGAATGAAGCAGGCGAACTTGATAAAAAAGCAAGTTATTCAGATTTAATTGACAACTCTTTTGCAAATAAAGCAATTGAAAACATAAAATAAATAAATTTAAAAACGAGGAACGAAAGTTCCTCGTTTTTTATATTTTTATTTTTCCATTGTCAAGGTCATGAATAATTTTTGCTATTGCATCTTCCTCGTTACTTACCGTAATGTAATCTGCACACTCTTTGGCATAAGGCGATGCGTTTGAAACAGCAATTCCTATTTTAGCATTTTTTATCATTGTTGAATCGTTGTCATTATCTCCTACCGTTATTGTTTTGTTTTTATCAACACCAAGTATATCTATAAGTTTTAACAATATATTTCCTTTGCTTACTCCTTTGGGTAAAACTTCGTAATACATTGAATCTGAACGGATAAAATCAAAATCGTTATGCAATGGATGATTCTTTATAGATTCTATAAGTTTTAATAAAACTTCTTCCTTTTCCTTAGCAAAAAGTATTTTTGAAAATGGCTCATCAATAGTAGCACCATTAAAGAGTAAATCGGGAAGTTTTTCATCTTTTTTATGCTTTTCGGTTGCAGAGTTCTTTTTTATAAAATATATTTTGTCTTTTGTTGTTATTTCAATACCAACTTCCGGGAAATTTTTTTGAACATATTCAATAAGTTCCATATATGTATCGGCTAAAGTAGCAGTCCACAAAAATTCTTTTTTTGAAAAATCATATATAAAACTACCATTGCCACATCCACAAGGTACATTAGGCTTAACTTCATCGGCAACAAATTCAAATGCTATTGGAATACGTCCTGTAATAAATGTAAAAAGACCGCCTTCACTTTTAAAATATTCTATTGCCTCAATATTTTCTTTTGACACTGATTTATCATCTTTTAAAAGTGTTCCATCAAGATCAGTTGCCAAAAGTATTCCTTTAAACTTTTGCATTTGTTATCTCCTATTTAAAAAGTTCATCTGTAAAATAAGCATTTGTATTTGCATGTTTTCCGTTTTCGTCTACTACTGTAATTCTTACATAACCATAATCTTTTTCTATTTCAAAACACGCTTCATTTACAAATTTATCATCTTCGGCTTTTTCATATTTTAATACTCTTATAGCCGTATTTAGTCTTATCATTTTTGCATTTGAGCATTTAACATAAATTTTTCCGTCTTCAAAATACAATTCGTAAATCTTTGGACCTTGTGATGCATAAAAATTACCATCTACAAGTGCATTTGTTATTGTTTTATACTCGAGTTTATCTGCTTTTATCATTGTAAATGCACCAAACGCATCATCCCTTTTGTTGTGGTTATCATCTGCACCTATTGCATAAATTCGTTTTCCGCATCTTAAAAGATCATCATATTCTTTTTCGTTATATTCATCGTATCCAAAACTCATTGAACCGTAATTGCATATTTCCATAGCATGCATACCACTATAATTAGTATAATCCATGTAGTCATCAAGAGACCAAGTAGGATGATTGTATGTAACAAAAAATCCTTTTTCTCTGCCAGTTTGCATTATTTCGCTCACACATTCACTATTGTGTTGTCTTTCAAAATCTGGAAGTGTTTCATCGTATTTTATTTGGTCTCTTAAATTTGGTGCGTTTCCAAATAAGTATTTTGTTCGATGGTAGCATGGTTGTATAAGATTATCTTCATCAAGTGCAATAAGACACATATGAGAACTTTTTTTAAGGCAAAAAGGTCCTTCTTTATCTTCATTTACTTCAATTTCGAAACCATTAAGAGGTAAAAAAGTATCATCTTTAAGATCTTGATGGTCTAAAAGAATATCATGGTCTGTATACGCAACAATACTATACCCTTTTTCTTTGTAAATCTTCTTTATTTCTTCGGGCGAGAGTCGTCCGTCTGAATTATTTGAATGACAATGCAGATTTGCTTTATAAAAATTTCCTTCTTTTGGCAATAAAAACTTTTTCATATAAATCCTCCATCTAATTTTGGTCATTACTTTATTACAACAAGTTTATCACAATAATTTTAAAAATGCAATAAATAAAGTATGTTTGTAAGGATATTTCATAAAATAAAAATTGGTGATTGATATGTTTAAAAAAATTAAACTTGCTCTTCTTTTAAGTATAATTCCTGCATCTAATATTATTTATAGTTCTTTGACTAATAAAAATAGCGAAATATTATATTCTGTTGTAATGATTTTTTGTATTATAACTTTTTCTTTTATATTTGAAAAAACTGATTTTATGAGCAATAAAACATATTACTTGGTAATTGTATTTATATTTCTTTCGCTTTTTTTAGGTAAAATATTTAAGTTTTATCAGTTAATTACGTTTTGGGATAAAATACTTCATTTTATATCCGGATTTATACTTTTTAATATTGGTTATGAATTATTTTATAAGTATAAAATTAAACATTCTTTACTTAGTTGGACTGCGTTTTTATTTTCCTCATCCCTTGCTTCATTTTGGGAAATTTACGAATTTTTTGTTGATGCCACATTAAAACTTAATGCGCAAGGCGGCTCATTAAATGACACAATGTACGACATTATTCTTGGAACATTAAGTTCGTTTATTATGCTTATTATTGCAAAAACAAAAAACCGATGTTTATGATTCATCGGTTTTTATGTATTCTTGTAATTTTTCATCTATATTAGGTAGTGTCTTTTTAAGACTAACTATCTTTCCATTTTTATCGATAAAACAATGCACCGTTTTTCCTTCAAGTACTAAATCGTTTGTTTTTTCGTTTGTTATTTTGTACTCCAATACAAGTTTTACACCTTTATATTCCTTTATCGAAACACCAATATTTACAACATCATCAAATGTTGTGGTATGTTTATATTTGCAATCTACACTTACAACTGGTGAAACAATACCTTCTTTTTCAACTGTTGTATAACCGCATCCTATACTTTCTAAAAAGTCAATTCGTGCTTCTTCAAGCCATTTAATGTAATTTGAATGATGGGTAACTCCCATTTTATCTGTTTCGTGATATTGAACTTTTCTTTTATACTGATACATTTTTATCTCCTATTTTAAATCAATTCTGTTTCTTACCTCACCTTTTAAAAAAGCATCCATATTAAGTATCATTTCTCCAAAACATCTTTCTCGTGCTTCAATTGTACCCCACGCCATATGCGTTGTAAGACAAATGTTATCGTAATCTTTTATTTCATAAAACGGGCTGTCTTTTCCAAACGGTTCTATTGAATAAACGTCTGTGCCAAACCCAGCAATTTTTTTGTTTTTTATCGCATCGCAAATTGCTTTTTCATCTGTTACAAGTCCTCTTGCTGTATTTACAATAATTACGTTGTCTTTCATCATAGCAATTCGTTTTTCATCTATAAGATGTTTTGTTTTATCAGAAAGCGGAATATGAATTGTTATAATATCGCTTTCACGCACAAGAGTATCTATATCTGTGCATGTTACATCTTCGCAAGGTGTTCTTTTATATGCTAAAACGTTACACCCAAGTGCTTTTGCAATATCCCCTACTTTTTTACCGATTGCACCATATCCAATTATACCCCATGTTTTTCCATAAAGTTCGTGATAAACAGGTTTTACAATATTTGCAATACCACCTTCGGTATACACTCCGCTTGAAGTATACCTTGTGTATTCTTTCAAATGGTTTACAAGACTTAAAACCATTGAAACAGTAACTTGTGCAACTGAATATGCAGAATATCCTGGTACATTACATACAGCAATATTTCTTTTTTTACAATACTCAATATCAATATTATCGTACCCTGTTGCAGCTTCACATATGAGTTTTAAGTTTTTAGCATCTTTTAAAGTATTTTCATTAAGTTTTAACTTGTTTACAAAAATTACATCTGCATCTTTTACCCTTTGTGCAACTTCATCATTTGTTGTGTTGTCATATGATACAACTTCGCCGTATTTTGAAGCAGCTGAAATATCAAGGTCATCGCCAAGTGTAATTCTATCTAAAAATACTATTTTCAAAATGTTATCCTCCATATTTATATATCAATTCTGTTATCGTGTAATAAATCAAGATTTGACGCATAAAGATGCGAAACATCAGAAAAGCACAAACATCTTGGTGCAGTAAATCCGTTTTCGTTGTTTGCAAACTCTATAACAGTTACGCCTGTATGTGTATACGAAAATGATGACCACATTATATGAAGCGGAATATGAAGAAGTGTTGAAATCCACGCTCTTCCAAAATTAGCATGGCAAAACAGTGCTACTTTTTCTTCGTTTTTTCTAAGAATTTTATACACTCCATTTTCTTCCTTGTAGCCAAGTCTTTCTAAAAATTCATTACCGCATTTTTCTATACGTTCAACTGCTTCTTTTATTCTTGACTGATTTATGCCTGTGCATTCATATGCTCTTTCATATGGAAGATTTATATTTCCGTTTTCTCTGTAATATGTATTTTGAACAAGTGAAATTGACTTTAATTTGCCATCTGGAAACGGAGTTAAGCGTTCATCTTCAATTTCGTGCGACCAGGGTTCAATTACTTTTTCAAGTCCTAAAAGACGGCAGGCAGGATCTGCAGTTTGTATTGCTCTTCCCATTGGAGATGAAAAAATTCTGTCTATTTTTGCATCATACATTCTTTTGCCGACTGCCTCAGCCTGAAGTTTGCCTCTTTCGGTAAGTGAATCTGTTTCATATATAGGATCTCCGTGTCTTACTATATAAAGTAACATAAAAGCCTCCAATTATTTTTTAACAACTTGCGAAATCAAATTATAATCGTTTGTAAGAATAGTATCTATTCCCATTTTCAAAAACTCTCTTGTTTCGTCTTCATCATCCGACCAGAAAATGTTACATTTAATACCATGTTTATGCGCTTTATCAATCATTTCCTGATTAAAATAAGGTTTAAATAATTGTACTTTTTCACACCCTAATTCTATTGCTCTGTCAACAATTTCATATGGTCTTGAACCCAAGTGCCCTACACAGATAGAAACAAAAGGATTGTATTTTTTAAACTGTTTAATCTGGAAATCTGTTTCGAGCATAAGATATACATACTTTTCACAGTCGTATTTCTTTATTAAATCAAAGATTTTTTTCATTATGTCTTCAGGATAATCTTCGCTGTATGAAAGCGGTTTAACGTGAACATTCATAATAGTCTGTCCTGCAAATTTTTTAAGGATATCTTCAAATTTTATGATTTGTAAACCTTTAAATTTTTCGTTAAATTTTATCCCAAAATCAAGTTTTTGAAGTTCTTTCAAAGTTTTATCAGTAATATACCCTTCGCCTGTGCTAACTCTTTCAAGGTTCCTGTCATGGCAAGAAACAATCTCGCCATCCTTTGTTGGCCAGATGTCAAATTCTATTTCATCTGCACCAAGCGCAATTGCACTGCCAAATGCCGGCATACTGTTTTCAGGTGCTACTGTGCTAAATCCACGATGTGCACATACTCTTGGATATTTTAAAGTTTTATCGTCATTTATAATAAAACTACCGGCAAATCTGTATTGCCAAGGTTTTCTTCCAAACTCAATATATTCGTAGTGAGATGCATCAGGATTACCAAATCCTGCAGGCTTAAAATATTTATCTTTTGGGTTAAATTCAACTGTTTCCATACCGAATTTACCCTTCATATTTTTAAGTACTTTTCCGTATGGAGATACAACCATACTTGCACCGCAAATATCTGATGTTTCACTAAAACTTACAGAAGAACGAATGACATATGCATTAGTGTTATATGCCAAAAAGCGACACATTGTTTCAATTGCATCGTGTGTATCACTTCTTTGAAGCGAACAACCAATAATGATATCAACATTTTGTCTTGCAATTTTTGCAAACGCTTCATAAAAATAAAAGTCATAGCAAGTTAAAAAACCGTATCTCAAGCCATCTATTTCTATAACATACGGCTCTGAATATTCAAAAGTATAGTTGGAATCAAGTTCCAACGTATTAAGTTCTAACGGCGGAAGATGCTTTTTAAAATATTTACCAATCACTTCACCTTTTTGATTTATAACATACGTTGTATTTCTGTAATTATTGTTTATTTCATAAAGTGCATTGACAAATACAAGCGCATTACAACGTTTTGCAGTTTCAATGCATTTATCAAGTAATATGTTTATATATTTTTTGTGATAGTAAAAGGTATCTTCCTTTCCTTTTGTTGCACAAGGCACATCACTATATTCAGGAAGAACGATAATATCAATTGAATCATCACATCTGTCCAAAAGATTTATTTTATAATCAAAGTATTCATCAGAATATGATGTATCCATTGAATATGGTGGTTGAATAATACAAGCTTTCATAATATTTCTCCTTATTTTTATAATACCATAACTAAAGTTCCCACACCTATAAGC
This sequence comes from Oscillospiraceae bacterium, assembly GCA_015069095.1. GTDB lineage: Bacteria > Bacillota > Clostridia > UMGS1810 > UMGS1810 > SIG430. The sequence continues at coordinate 14,361 of SVJH01000030.1, forward strand.
ACGCAACCAATAAGTGATTTATATGTAAACTGTTCGTGCAAAAATACAAATGCCAAAACAAGTGTTATAACAACGCTTAATTTATCTATCGGAACAACTTTTGAAGCATCACCTATTTGAAGTGCCTTATAATAACACAACCACGATGCACCGGTTGCAAGACCTGATAAAATCAAAAACCACCAACTCTTTGTACTTATTGAATTAAGTCCTTTTTGTGCACCTGTTATAAACACCATTCCCCATGCCATAAATACAACAACAACCGTTCTTATTGCAGTTGCAAGGTTTGAACTTACGTTTTCTATACCTATTTTTGCAAGAATAGATGTAAGTGCGGCAAAAACTGCTGAGAGCAGTGCTAAAATAAACCACATAACAAAATCACCTCGATCATCTTTGACAATAATTATATCACTTATGACAAAAAATGACAATAATTATTTACAGTTTTAAAAGAAAAATCCGATAGAAATACTATCGGATTTAAAAACTAAATATTTTCTTCTAAAATTTTAACTGCATCTTCAATACATCCATCACAAGAGCGAAGTTCTTTTGTTTTTATTTCTCTGCAAATAAGGGAACCTACTTTTTGTTCAAATTCATTTAAAAGTTTTTCCGCAAACTTATAACTTTCTTTTTTGTTTGTGTCAGGAAGATTGTTTATTCCTTTACTTTTTAATGCGCCAGCAACAAAAACCATACCGCTTGCAGCACCGCAAACATTCCCAGTTCCGCCCATTCCGCCGCCAAATGCTTCAGAAAGTTTAAAAAGCATATCTTCTTCCATTCCGATTTTATCAGCAAATGCGCATACTACAGCCTGAGCACAGTTACATCCTTTTTTGTGATTTTCTACTGCATTTTTACATCTTGACATACTGAATTTCTCCTTTGTAATTATACTTTTATTATATCATATATTAAGAGAAATTGCAAATACAAGAAAGTTATATAATCAATTTTTCAAATCATCTGTTGCAGGATTGTTTATAAGTTTTCCATTTTCATCAAATCTTGAGCCATGGCATGTGCAGTCCCATGAATGTTCATATTTATTCTTTATTTTATCATATATAAGTCCGTGTTGTATAGTTAGTTTTGCAGTAGTTGAATTTGTTATTCCACTACATATTTTATCGGCTTTGACTAAAATATAATCAATATCTGCTTCTTTAAGCAAATGTGCACAAAGAAGTCCGCTCATACCACCACCAATAATTAAAACATCAGTTTTAACATCTCCATTTAGAGAATTAAATTCTGGCTTTTTTACATCTTCATTCCATATAGATTTCATAATAGCACCTCGCTCATTAGTATTTCAATTCTGTACAGATAAATGCAAAATTCTTATAAAAATAAAAAAGATACCACCCTTAAAGGTAGTATCTTTGTAATAGTCACTTACACATATATTAGTTTACTTTTCTTAATATGTGCAATTCATATGGTTTAAGTTTAATTGAGTTCTTATATATATCGCCGTAAATAATATCCTTATACTCTCCTTCAAAGCGATATTCTCCCTCTTTACCGCCGACGGATGCTACAATGTATAAAACATCATCGTCATATACCCTTCTTGTTATCATCAAACCTTCATCAACATCGTAAATTTTAGAATTTGAAAGTTTTGCTGCCTTTTTAATAATTCTAAATAGTTCTGCATCTTCGGGAAGAGTTCCAAGCATAACGACATACCCTTTTCCAACTTGTTTTATATATGCTGCACACTTTCCAACAAGTGCAGAATGTCCCTGTTTAACAGTAAGCAAAGGAACAAAATCTGAATTTTCAAAAAGTTCATAAACTAAACCGGCTTTTACATTATATTTTTCTTCATTTTCAAGAATTATTCTGCCTTCATCATCCGGAAGAATATATGAAAGTTCAGATTTTGTTAAATCCTCAATAAAACCGTACGGCGAGGTTTTGTACTTTGATCCTATTGATGTGCGAATATCTGTCATAGGTCCCGTAACCCATACACCACCATTTTTTACCCAGTTGGTAATTCTTTCCGGAAAATTGTGTTCATCAAGTGTGTATGCAGTAGGTGTAAATACAAGTTTATATTTATCAAGTTCCTCTTTGGCATCAATCACATCGGGATGAATACCGCTGTAAAGCAAAGATTTATAAAACTTTTCAACTAAACCGGTATTGTCGGTAAGTCCCCTGTTTATTTCCTGCGACAGTTTTATATTCCAGTTGAGTGAAGTAAAAAGCAGTGCTGTATCACTTTCTACCTTATAATCAGGAAGAAAATCTTTAACTTTATTAAATTCTGATGCCGCTTTTTTGATTTCTCCATTTGCATAAGTATATCTTCCTGAAGTATCAAGAACTGCACCATGCATTATTTCATGTCCCGCCCAATGTGTACGCCATAACCAATAAAGATTTGCCTCTCCACCAAGCATTATTGAAAGCCATGTATTCATATAAATAAAACCTTCATCTTGAAGCGCATGACCTGGTGCTGTTGATCCATTCCAGCATGCTTGTGTTTCGGTAGTCCAGAAAGGACGCTTTGAAAATTTTCTCAAATAGTCCATCCAAAGTGCAACTGCCATAAAGTCAGTACGATAATGATTCAGCTGCACAACATCAAGATTTGCATTAAGATCCCTGTAATCAAATCCACCAAGTGGCATAACATCTGTTCCTATTGGATATGACGAATATTTTTTTATAATTTCTGCCTGCATATGCACAAATCTTATATGACTCTCTTCATGAGAAAGATTCCACTCAAGAATTATGTGCGGATTATGCCAAGCGCTGACTGCTGCAGGGATATCATCAAATTCATCATATGCCTGACTAAAGAGGTTTAAGTTCCATTTTTCGTTTACTGCATCTATACTTCCATACTTTTTAATCAAGTGATTGTGAAACGCTTCCACACAATGCTCACAGCAACAACCAGGCGGAAAATGGTATATTTCATTGTCTATCTGCCAACCTATAACACCTTTGTCTTTTCCAAACTCTTTTGCAAGTTTTTCTACTATATTCATGCTATATCTTATATAATCCGGATTATTAGAGCAACAGTGGCGTCTTCCACCATGGCTGGTTCTTATACCATCTTTTGTCAATGACAATGCTTCAGGATATTTTTTCGAAAACCATCTTGGCGGTGTCGCAGTAGGAGTTCCTAAAATTACATAAATTCCGGCTGCGTGCATTTTATCAACTATAGTATGTAACCAATCAAAAGAATAATTTCCCTCCGACGGCTCCATCTTTTTCCACGCAAATTCGGCAATTCTTACTACATTAAATCCGCATTCTTTCATCTTAGCGATATCTGAATCTATGAGATTATCATCCCAACCTTCAGGATAATAATCAGAACCCAGAAGTATTCTGCTCATAATCTTTCACCTCAAACAAAAATTACATTTCACAAAATATATCATATAAAAATTATAGGACCATTTAAATAAAAAGTCAATGTGTAAAAAACGAATGAGATAAATGCTTATATATTTAATAAAGTATTTGCCATAGGAAATGGTTTAGATGCTATGTTTTTGGACTTTAGGTACCCTATCTACTAACTCTTCTAACATTTTTATAAAACACTCCGCCAAGTCAGAGCATTTTCTATCTGTATGAAGTATATAACCTATATTATAGTACGAATTACTTTCAAGTGGTATACTAACAATTTTTCCTTCGTTTAAAGTAGACGGCATAATACCAGTTCCAATCGTATAACTGTCTGTAGTCAGTAACACATTCATAAGGCTCGCTCTGTCGCTTATTTCAATATGTTTTTTCACGTTCGAATTTTCCATAATTTCCTCAGTAAAAAACGAAACGTTGTGTTTTCCTTGTTCATATGAAACAAATGGATAGTTTATTAGTTCAGAGTATCTTAAAATATTATTATTACAAACAGGATGATCGTTCTTAACAAACACATGAGGTGATGTTTTTAGAACTGACGTAAAATTCAATTTTTTATTGCTCAAAATACGTTTCATTATATCAAAATCTGTATTTTTTATAGCAATAATTCCAATATCGCAATATCCGCTTTCAACTTCATTTATTACATTGTATGTCTTCGTTTCTATCAATGATATCTTATAGGCATCATCGTTAACTAAATTCAACATTTTACCAAATATGTCTGCTATAAAATCATAATGCTGGGTTGCTATATATAACTTTTTACAACTTTGATTTGATTTGTATTTTTCAAGTATTAAATTATTTTGTTCAATAATTTGAGAAGCATACCTGACAAACTCCGCACCATCACTTGTAAGGCAAACTCCATTATTAGAGCGCTCAAAAATTTTTATATTTAACTCTGATTCAAGTGATTTTACAGCAGAAGATAAACTTGATTGCGCAATATAGAGCGTTTTAGACGCCTCATTAAAAGAACCCATTTTCAATATTTCCAAAACATATTTGCATTGTTGTATTGTCATCTATATTTACCTCCATAATTTGATTATTACATTATAAAACAATATTACAAAAATTCCTATAATCATATTAACATTATTTATCTTATATTTGCTTTCACAAATCAGATTAAATCCAGAAAAGAATAAAATAATGTACCCTATTGCACATAATTGTTTTATGACAGTTGCATTAAAGAATGTCTTTGATAATAGAGTTAATAAAAAAATTATTACTTGACCTAAAGCCACTGGTATAAAAGATAATAAAACTTTTTTGCCATAACTGACACCAAACATCAAAGCAAACGGAAAATCAATTATACTTTTTAAAATTAATTGACTATTATCTCCAACAGTTGCCAATAGAATTGGTCCGCATATCTGTAAACCACCCACTGCAAAGAAAATTGCAGCATCAATTAGATTAGAAAATCCTTTATTTGATAAACTTGATATATTACTGACTCTATTTTCGAGTTGTATAGTATCTCCTATTACAGTTCCAATAATCAATGAAAAGACAACAACAAGCAATTCATTACTCTTAAGCGTCATTGAATAAATATCAAATATGTTTTCAAAAAAACCAACAAGACTTATAATCATAATACTAATGGCCAATACCGTAAAATTTTTTAGTCTAATACTCTCTTTAAATAAACTGCCAATAACAGAACCTGATACTATCGACAATGCATTTATAATAATACCCATTTTCCGCACCTCTGTACTATTATATCACATATGGTAATAGTTGTGGTAATACTAAAATTCTATAAAATTTATACATAAAAATCGATAACAGAATTACACAAATTATTAACCATATTTTCCATAAATTACATTATCTTAATTTATTGGAAAAAACACAATAACAAATTGCCGGAAGATACAAGTGGTTTAGATGCCAATAAAAATAAGCTTTGCGTAAGCAAAGCAACCTTTTCTCTACTCAATTATCTTTTATCTATTATCTGGAAACGACAATTTTTAGTGAAGAGTGAAGAGAGAAAAACGAAAAGTTAAGAGTACAAAAAGAAACGACAACTTTCGTTTTGAAAATTGTCGTTTTTTTCCGAAAAAAGCGAATGGTTTAGATGCCATTCAAATTCCCCCGAATTCGGGAGAATTAAAATAAGCAAAGCATCCATTTCTATTCTCTATTCTCTTTTATCTATTCTCTGGAAACGACAATTTTTAGAGAATAGTGAAGAGTGAAAAGTGAATAGGTAAAAGTACAAAAAGAAACGACAACTTTCTTTGTCGAAAATTGTCGTTTCTTTTTGGTGGGCCTTCAGGGACACAGCCGCTTTCATCGTCTTCCCTGCTCGACGACCGTGAGCGTTACTCACAGTACCCGTCTGCGCAACTTGTTCGCTAAAAACAGTTCACAGGACTGTTTTCTTTACGCTTCAAGCCCTCTCAGGGTTCGAGCCATAAAAACCTCGCCACGCAAAAATACCACCCTATTGGGTGGTATCTGCGTGGAAGAGCCGAACGGTTTAGATGTGTGGATCACAATGTCTTTTATTGTAATGTCATCTCCTGTGTTATTTTGACCTTTTGGAGATTTTTACATTTTGTACAAGTAAAAGATGTGTTTAAACTTGAACTTCCAGAATAGTTAATGCTTGGAACAAACCCGCAAGAGTCACATTTTCTCTTATATTTGTAAATATAAAATTACAAGAATAACAAAAAAGCGATATAATGAATATATTTAATCATTATATCGCTTAAAATTTTATCCTTTTTCAGAATATCCCTCAACATATCTTATAATACGAGCGGGATTTCCAACCACTACTGCACCTGGGGGAACATCTTTTGTAACAACAGCTCCTGCTCCAACTATGCAATGATCTCCAAGAGTTACATCACCAACAACAATAGCACCGGCATATATGACTACCCTATTTCCTATTGTTGGAGCGTCTTTACCTTTAAATCCTATTGTGACCTGTTGATTTATGTGGCAGTATTCTCCAATCTCTTTTGCGGCTATAATCGTTGCAAATCCATGTTGTATAAATAACCCCTTACCTATTTTCTCCGTATGTATATAAAGAGTTTGAGATGGTGGATATATAATTCTGAAAAAATATGACAGCAAAACAGATCTTTTTCTTATTCTGTATATCATCAAATTTCTGAATTCTTTGTAAAAAGACAAGAGATATAATATAATTCCCCATTTACCACCAAGTTTCGAACGGAATCCCCATCTCATAACATCAGCATAGGTAATTTCAAGATTGCCCTTTCCACATGACATTATCATAATAATACCAATGATAAATCTTGGAATGTTTATAATCAGTATTAGCTTTTCGAATAACGGAATTGGTTCTTTTGTTGAAAATAATTTATTTGTCATAACAAGCTCCTTATTGTGCATTCTGTGAATGTCATATTTTATATTATTATAACATATAATCTTCTTATTGACAAGCACTAAATATCAAAAAGGAGGTGTTTTTTATGTTTATAAATAAAAGTAAGGATGGATTAAATAATATTATATTACTATTTTAAGAAAAAATCTAAACATAGCGCAAAGAATTTTAGCAGATAGGTTACAGTTATCTGGACTTGATGTCGATAAAAATGCAATACAACGAATAGAATGTGGAAAAAGATTTGTAACAGATATTGAACTCGTTGCTTTTTCAAAAGTGTTTGATGTAAACATTGAAGAATTATTAAAATAATATGCCGAACCAACAACCCTCTGATTAACAGTCAGATTTACTCTTGCGGTTCCCGAAATATGTTTTCTGCTCATATTTTTCGCAGACATATTTCGACCGCTGCGCCAAAACGCCCTCGCTTATTCGTCCACCGGACGCGCTCGGTCCTTTTGCTACCGACATCGCTCGTTCAGTCGGTAAAGCATAACTGCTAAAAACAAATCTCTAATTAAATTTCAACATAAATAAAAAACAAGAACCACACTCTGTGTAATTCTTGTTTTTGGTGGGCCTTCAGGGACTCGAACCCCGGACCAACCGGTTATGAGCCGGTTGCTCTAACCAACTGAGCTAAAGGCCCGTATTGGAATTTTAATTGAATAAAGCCAAAATTTACGCCAATTTGGCGTAAATTTTGTGTTTTATTCTTTTTTTGGTGACCCATAGGGGAATCGAACCCCTGTTATCGCCGTGAAAGGGCGGTGTCTTAACCGCTTGACCAATGGGCCATATGGCTCCCCCTGTTGGACTTGAACCAACGACAACTCGGTTAACAGCCGAGTGCTCTACCGACTGAGCTAAGGAGGAATATTTGTCTTAGCAGCGTCCTATGTTCCCGGGCGGTCGCCCGCCAAGTATTGTCGGCGCTACGGAGCTTAACTGCTGTGTTCGGTATGGGAACAGGTGTACCCTCCGCGCTATCGCCACTAAGTTACTAAAAACGATATAAACATTTTCTCATCTCATATTTTTCTTTTCTTCCAATTCTCTTCTTGGTCAAGCCCTCGGTCTATTAGTATCACTCAGCTTAATATGTTACCACACTTACACTCGTGACCTATCAACCACATAGTCTATATGGGACCTTACCACCTTATGGTGTGGGATATCTTATCTTGAGGGGGGCTTCACGCTTAGATGCCTTCAGCGTTTATCCCTTCCGCACTTAGCTACCCAGCTGTGCCGTTGGCACGACAACTGGTGCACCAGAGGTGCGTCCATTCCGGTCCTCTCGTACTAGGAACAGCTCCTCTCAAATATCCTCCGCCTGCGACAGATAGGGACCGAACTGTCTCACGACGTTCTGAACCCAGCTCGCGTACCGCTTTAATGGGCGAACAGCCCAACCCTTGGAACCTAATCCAGCTCCAGGATGCGATGAGCCGACATCG
>SVJH01000044.1 GCA_015069095.1 Oscillospiraceae bacterium
AAGACGGAAGCGGCAGACGCATTAGCTGAAATATCTGAAAAAAGCTGAAAAAAGGTGCATTTTTTGCACCTTTTTATATTGTAATATTGTAATAATTGTGCTATAATGAGTTTGCAAAGCAAACTCAATGAATTGCCTTCGGCGTGAATTGAAATCTGTGATTTCATGAATTGAGCCTTGCGGCTCATGAATTGCACTTCGTGCATTATATAGGCAATTCAATTCATGTTGCGATAGCAACAATTCATGGCTTTAGCCAATTCATGACAACGATAGTTGTCAATTCATTAAAATTAGATGGCATCTGAATTGTGCACGAATTTTAATATACTTATAGAGGTGCGGATATGGATATAAAGCACGAAATAATAGAACCGAATTTTACTGTAAGAGATATTGAGAATTTTATTGGCAAAAACTATCATTGGCATCAGAGAATGGAATTTTTGTATGTTGAAAAAGGATATTGTAATGTAAATCTGGCAATGAAAAAATACAAGGCTAAAACCGGAGATCTTATCTGTATTCACAGCGGTGAAATCCATGAATTAAGTTCCGATTCCAAAGAGTTTCTGGTTAAAGTTTTTACATTTAATCCATCGTTGCTTCAACAGTTAAACACTGAATTTATATATATTAAAAATCATATTACCATCGGTATGCAAAAAGATGCAAAAATAAATCAGATTGTAAAATTTCTGGTTGAAGAAATATATGAAGAATATAAAAATAAAAAGCGTTTAAGCGAAAGTATTATAATTTCTGATTTGATAAAATTATACAGTATTCTGGCACGACATTTTGAAAACCTGGAAATGATGGAAAATAAAAATACCACTAAATTTAAAGTTTTTCAGGAGGCACTTGAATATATTTCTAAAAACTATACTGAAAACATCTCTTTAAAATCTGTTGCGGAAAAAATAAATTACTGTGAATCGTATGTATCGACACTGTTTGTTGCTTTCACAGGAGTAAATTTTAAAACTTATATTGATACTATACGAATAAAACACGCAATCGATTTACTGAAAAAAACTGATAATACTATAGCGTATATTGCTTCTGAGTGCGGTTTTGAAAATTTAAAAACTTTTAACAATACATTTAAAAGAATTACCAATAAAACCCCTAGCAAATTTAGAGAAAAAAACTTATAGAGTGGCTTTGTGAACAGGTCCAGTAAAAACGGACAATAGAAAAAAAGAGCCTCCTATGGTATAATAAAACCATAGGAGGATTTTTTTATGCCAAGAAGTTATAGACACATTCAAGAATATGAAAAAGAAATTATGGAACTGCGTGAACAAGGTTTAACTGGAAGACAAATACAAGAAAAGTTTGGATTTACTAAAAAGCAATACGAAAATTTTATCACTCGTTACAACCACAGACAAGCAAAAACAGAAGCAGGAATTGCTATTAGACGCAAAGGCAGACCACCAAAAGACTATGTCGTTTCAGAACAAGGTAAAATTGCAGAACTCAAGTATATTCTTGCTCGTAGAGATGCAAAAATTAAATCGTTAGAAATGGAAAATGAATTGATGCGGGATTTTCTCTCGCTCACAGAAAGGAAGTGAGAACAAGTGTAAAGTATATGGTGATTTATCGTCATAAAGATAAATATTCAATAAGTGAAATGTGCAGATTTTTTAATGTATCAAGAAGCGGATATTATGACTATGTAAAAAGAATGAATATACCTGCAAAGGATTTGGCACTTGCTGAAAAGATAAAAGAATGTCAGGAAAACTGTGGCAAAACTTACGGATATCGTAGAGTACATATATGGCTTGAAAGACAAGGCCTACACTACAATCCCAAAACAATACTTCGTGTAATGCAGAAATACAACTTGTTATCTGTTGCCAGAAGAAAAAAGTATCGTAATTACGGAGAGTATCTGCACCGTTATCCTAATTTATTGAATAGAGATTTTAATGCCGAAAGGCCAAATCAAAAGTGGGTTACAGATATTTCATACATTAAAACCAAACAAGGAACATTGTATTTGTCGATTATCAGAGATTTGTTTGACAATAGTATTGTAGCATACAAAACCGGAACGGAACAGAATATCAATCTTGTACTTTCTACAATCAGAGAAGCTAAGGAAAAGGAAAAAGTCACTGCAGAGCTGCAACTCCACAGTGACCAAGGCTTTCAGTATACTTCACATGCGTACTTTAAGCTAACTAAATCATACAACATAATACCATCAATGTCAAGGAAAGGAAATCCGTATGACAATGCTTTAGCCGAAAACTTCTTTTCTATTTTGAAAACCGAATGTATTTATCGCGCAAAATTTGAAACTTATGAGGAAGCTCGACTCATCATAGATGAATACATACATTTTTACAACTACGAAAGAATACAACTAAAAACAAAACTGACTCCGCTTGAAAAACGAAGTCAGTATGTTGCTTAAAATTTAATATTTATACCATAGGCACTCTTTTTTATGCTGTCCGCACAAATTGGGGCAGTTCATTTGCACCACTCTTTTTTTTGTTTCTTAAATTTTTATTTTTTAAAATAATTACCAGTATTTTCAAATAATTTACTTGTTGCATATCCGATTGTTATATAGAATAAGATTAAAGTCGTTGTAAAGTTATCCAACGTCTGAGATATATTATAGGAGGTGCTCTTAATGAGTAAAAATTACAAAGTTGTGTTCGTAGAACAAAAGAAAGTTGAATTACACGAATGTGAAATGCCGATTGTAGGCGATGATGATATTCTTCTTAAGACTGAAGTGTCACAAATAAGTACGGGAACGGAATTAACACTTTTAGAAGGTAATGTTGAGCCGGATTCACCATGGATGAATGATATCTATTATCCTACTGAACCCGGTTACTCAAATGTTGGTAAGATTATCGCTGTAGGTAAAAATGTATCTTCGGATTTAATCGGGAAAAGAATGTTAACTTTAGCTCCGCACACAATGTATTATACGATAAATAAAGATGACTATCAACAAACTATGTTTTTACCTGACTTGGTAAAATCAGAAGAAGCAGTTTTTGGAATTATCGCGCAGATTACAATGGGAAGCGTGCGTTTTTCAGGAATAAGACCGGGAGATGCTTGTGTAGTTTATGGTGCAGGTCTTATTGGTCAGTTAGTTGCCAGACTTGCAAAATGCGCAGGTTCAACAAGAGTGTTTGTTTGTGATATATCAGATTTGCGTCTTGACAAACTTCCTGATGACCCATGCTTTGTAAAAATCAATACTTTAAAAGAAAATGCAGCTGAAATTGTAAAGAAAAATACGAAATTTAATGAAGGTGCTGCAGTTGTATTTGAAACTACAAGTAATCCAAAACTTGTAAGTGATGAAATTGCATGCTTGGGTAAAAGAGGAAAACTTATTATTACCAGCAGTCCTAAGGGAAAAGCACTCGTTGATTTAGAATACTGTAATCGTATGGGTATATCTATACTTGGCGCACATAACTCTGCCGTACATACACAAAACGAAGTTAATGGCGATCCTTGGACAAGAAGAAGAGATTCGGAATATTTTATTGAACTTCTTGAAAAGAATCAAACCTCTGCTTCAGAAATGATAACTCATAAATGCAGTTACAAAGATGTTGTGAGTATGTATGAAATGCTTATGGAAGACAGAACACAGGCATTGGCAGTAAATATAAGCTGGGAGGATTAGTATGCTTAAAATAGGTATAATAGGCGCAGGCGCAATATCTGAATGTCATATAGAATCTTATCTTAAAAACCCGGAAGTTAAGTTATGTGCGATATGCGATGT
>SVJH01000031.1 GCA_015069095.1 Oscillospiraceae bacterium
AAATTACATACAAAAACGATTTTGAAGACCCTAACACAGATTTTTACTTTGAAACAACAGAAGATTTTACATCTACAAATGCATTTATTACAAGCGATGACAAAAACACCTATTTTAACATTAAAAACAGAGAAAACCTTTCAGATGGCGTTAAAATTACAAACTTATTCAAACTTGACGCTCTATCAAGCGATGATTTAAACAAAACTTTTAATGTTACTATGAAGGTTAAAGCAGACAAAAACTGCAAGATTAAAATCGGAACATATAACGAAAATGGTGCTTCAAACAAAAGCAAAGTTTACGGTATTGGTTCAAGTTGGAAAACTGTAATGTTTACATATACACCAGATGCAGATGCAATAAACAGCGGATTTGACATTTTAGGCATCTCTCAGGAAGGATTAAACACATCTGTTGCAGATGTAATTTATATTGACGACATAAAGATTACTGCTGCCGAAGGATATATCCCTACAAAATACATTGTAAATGTTGATGCAACAAAAGAAGTATCAAACGGCAAAGCAACAGTAAAAATCACATCACAGCCATGGATAAACTTTGAAGATGTATTTTCATCTTATACAGTTATTGTAGCATCATACGACGGTGATAACTTAACAGATGCTTCCTCTTACGTTGTATCAAATCCATCCGAAGTTAAAACAGTAACAAAAGAGTTAAATATTGAAGAAGGCGGAAGCATTAAAATTATAGTTCTAAATACAAGCAATCAGCCAATACAAATGGCAAAAACCGTAAAATAGAACATAAAACAAAGGCACATTTACTATTTAGTAAATGTGCCTTTTAAATTTAATTAAGTTCAATTACAAGAGTGTTATCTTTGCTTTTATAAAACGGAGCAGAAACTTTTTTTACTGTGTCACCTACAGTTATCGTTACATCGTAATCACCATAATAGCCACGTACATTAAATTCACCGTTTTCATTTGTTTTTCCGCTTTCTTTTGTCCACCATTTGTTGTAAATTAAATCCTGCCAGATTTGAAGCCCTTCTTTTGGCTTATTATCCGATGTATAAAGCGCATATTTGTTATTTGCGCCGCCCCTGAATCCCCACATAATAAGTCCATCAACCGCATCATGTGAAAATGTAATAATCATAAAATCACGAAGGAAGTTTGCCTGAAGTTCATTATCAGGCGTCATAAAGTCAAATTCCGTAATTTTAAGTCGTTTTCCATAACTTGCCATTTTATTGTAAAGTTCGTAAATCACTTCAGGATTTTCTGCAGAACCATAGTGTGACTGTAATCCAATACCGTCAAAATCCACATCCATTTCAATGTATTTATCCATCATATCGTAAAATTCTTTTTCGCGTCGGAAATCATTGTAGTAAAGCACACCATCCTCACCCATCGCCTCACGCGCCATATCGTACCATTCTTTTACAATTTCAATGCCATAAATGTCCTGTATAACATGATTTTTAACTGCTTCGTTAAGCACATCCCACTCATAAGGAATATACTCTTTAAGGTCAGATGTAATTCCGTTAATGTGCTCTTTTATTCTTTTTTGAAGAGCTTCTTTATCATTATACAATGTTGGCACATCAGCAGGAAGTGACGAATTTCCTTCTACATATACCAAATCCCACAAAAGCGTATGTCCACGCAAATATTTTATGCCAAGGTCTTTTGCCATTTTAAACATATCTTTCACATACTGAGGATTTTTTTCGTAATTAGCCCATTTTGTATATCCAACCGACACTCCGGCATTAAAGTTTTCTGAAAGAACTTTCTGATAAAATTTATCACTTAAAATAGGTGTGTCTATTGCAACGCCCCACTCGAACTGATGTTCATACATATCAAATTTAACATCAGCATTGGGAACAGCATTTCCGTTTTTATCTTTCACAACAACTTTAAAGTCGCCTTTTCTTATGTTTTCAATTCTTTCCCAAGCTTCACTTCTCCACTTGGCATCCGGCATTAAAAACGGAGATGAATTCGTATCTGTTGGTAAATCTTCTAAATTTACATTCTGACCATAATTTATAATTTCATATCCGCCTATTTCAACAATCTGTTCATAATATCCGAGACGAATATTTGTTCTTGTAAAATCATTTTTGAATTTGAAAGGAAAATAAAATTCTTTCCACTGTTTTGCATTCATTGCATTTGCTGTAAGAATTTTGTCATACGGATGCCCGTCTTGTTCTACCACAATTTGAACCTGTCCCATTTGAGCTTCGCCCTGACCGCCTTGTTCCGTTCTCATATAAAGTTTTAAAAGACACACATCGCCATCTTCGGCTTTTCCTGAAAGTAACGGTCCCATTGAAATCTGATAAGCGTATGGAGGTTCAACGGGGCTAAAAACAGTTGCTCTTACAGCTTTTTTAAAAGGCATTCCTTCAACATCAACAATTTCCATTTTCCCATAATTACTCTCTAAATACTGTTTGTTAGAGTCGGAATTTAATGAGTTTATAAAAATGTCATTATCCACTATTAACTTTCCTTCAGGAAGTGTTGCCAAAAGCTGTTCGGGTGTTTGTTTATCTGTAGCAAAATAAATAAGGTCATTAAAACTATTTCCCACTGAAAACTCAGTAGGAACCGGTCTGTGTCCATCTGTAACAAAATTAACTTCTATTTTTTCTTCTATCTGTTCTTCTTCTGGTGCATTTCCGCCTTCTTTGATTGTAACGTCATCTATATAAAACAATGGTATATTAGATGTCATATACTGCTCAAATCCGATTTGTGTAACAGAAGGTTCGTTATGTTTGTACACAAGTTTAATTTCTGTCCATGTATTTGCTTTAACCAATGTATTAGCAAATTTATATGCAATCATTGCGTACTCTGTGCCACTATCTCCATATGCACTTAGTTTTATCTGCGAAGATTTTTCGGGAATATAAATCCATGCACTGATTGTAAATGTTTTGCCAATATCCGAAGGCGAAAATACATTCAAAAGCTTAATTCTGTTTCCTGTTGCTGTTCTGCCATCAAGTTTCAAACTTTTACCTGTGCCGGTTGTATGGTCAACATCTAAAGAAAGTGATACATTTTTGGCATCATATCCGCCACCTGCAATAAAATCTTTGTTTGATATGAATTTGTCCAGATTGTCAAATGTCCATGTTTTCGCATCGGACTTGCTTGTAATTATAACAGTTTTTGTGTTTGCATCCCAGTCAACCTCACATCCTAAAGATTCAGAAATAAATCTTACAGGAACAAGTGTACGACTATTTACAATCTGTGCACCGACATCAAGTGTAACATCTTTACCGTCAACTTTTGCAACTTTATTATCAATTGTAATTTTAATTTCTTTACCATCTTTAATGCCCGTTGCACATTTTGTAGAATCGTCCCATGTAACGAGTGCCCCCAGACCTTCAAATATTGCACGAAGCGGAACAAGTGTTCTGCCATCGACAATAATAGGTGTCTGATCCATTTCAAGAAGTGTTCCGTCAAGTAAAATTTTGATTTCGTCATCTGCAAATGCTACGCATGAAAAAGATGATACGAGCATCGCAAGCACTAAAACAACTGATAATATTTTTTTCATTTTTTAAACTCCTTTTTATCCTAGTATTGTTATAGGTATTAAAAGTGGCATCGCACGCGCAGGTGATGTAACGCTTATTATTATATCATTTTTAGAATTTATGATTTCGCCCGGCGTTATAACTAAATTACATTCGCCTTTAACATCATCCCACTCTGTCCAATGAACAGTTGCCGAACCTTTTACAAATATATTTTTGTCATAAACTGCACTCCATGTATCAGGTAAATATGCTTTTATATCTGCATTAAACGGCTCCCTGAAATAATTAAAAAATTTAATTTTTACTTTTATTTCTTCATCACTTTTTACAACAGGTTCTTTTTCAAATTCGATAGCAGCGCTAAATTCCGTTCCATTTGAAATGTTAAATGAATACGCGCTTTGGTCAAGTATATTTTTAATGTATCTTTCATTTGTTTTTAATACTTCTTCGTTATATTCACTTTCGCCGTCTGTAAATTCCACATTTATTTCCTGTGCTTTTAAAATGCAAGGTATCATGTTCATTACTCTTTGTGTCAGCGCCGTGCACGTTTTTGGAATAGGTGTCAAATATGCTCCGTTTATTGAAACAGTTACAATTTTGTCTCCTATGTACTCTTTCCAGTCGGAAGGAATATTTTTTGTTCCGCCTACAATTCCAAGTATTGCACCAACAGTTCCGCCTGTGCAGTCAGTATCATCTCCGCAGTTAACTGCATAAATCATCGACTTTTTAAAGTCGCCTTCGCCATACATAAGACCAATTACAACATACCCTACGTTTTGAGGTGCCTGAAACCATCCTAAATCACTTGTCATTTCAACAAGCATATTTCTTACTTTTTCGTATGGCGTTTTTTTGTCGTACTCATTAATCACACATTTTACACACTCATAAACTCTGCTTTTTTGAGGTATATATGTAAGCGATGTTTCTATAATTTTTCTTATATCTTTTTGTGTAAATGCTATGCTTTCAAGTGCTGCAGTAAATATTTCGGCATAAAACCCCTCGCCCATTCCGTGATCAACCATAGCATCCATCATTGCATATTTTATTGCAATGTTTGGAAGTCCGGGTGCTAAGCACGCCCAGATTTCGCTTCTTATCCATGCTCCGTTTGAGTGTTTCCATTTATCGTTTGTATACTCTCCACTAAGTGGTGGTAAAAGTCCATTTGCTATGTTTGCTTTTCCCACACCATATTCATTCCAGTATGGTCCAATCATTGCAAGCCAATATTCCGAAAGTGCATTTGTACTTAAGGAAAAAGGTCCGACTTTTTCAAGTGCATAAAGCCATACAAGTTGAAGGTCTAAATCATCATTTGGAAGAGGCTCTCCCTTAGGTGTTGTATATCCTTTAACATCCTGCATATCAGTTTTGCCTTCATAAGGCGCACCGATTGTTCCGCCAATATTTTTACCAATCCAGCACGCAAGTATTTTATCTTCGATTTCTTTCTTATTTAACTTCATCTTTTTAGGCTGCCACATAAAAAACGCCTCCTTTTATTGTATTATAACAAATATAATAGAAAAAAGAAAGCGGTTTTTATGTCTAAAAAAAGTATTTACTTTTGGTTTTTTCTGTATTTTAAAGGTGTTGTTTTTACAATTTCGTAAAAATGCTTAAAAAACTTGGTTTTATCGCTGTATCCTACCCTTGTATATATTTCAGATATTTTGTAATCTGTATTCAAAATCAGTTCGCATGCTTTTTTAATACGCACTTTTTTTAAATATTGGGTAAATGTTTCGCCCGTATATTTTTTAAACATTCTTGAAAAATACGAAATATCATAATGACCTTCTTTCGCAAAATAATTTGCAGTAAGTTTTTCGTTATAATGACTGTTTATGTAATCAAGCATTTTTGAATTCACAACGTTCTCTGTTAAAAATACGTGTTGCGACATCTTTCTAAAAATCATTACAAACAAAAGGTTAATACACGCATGACTTGTTATGTTATAACCCGGATTTTTATTGTCTATTTCCAGTTTTAATAATTTAAGAGTAGATTCCACCCTTTCGGTTTCTTCAGTCGAAAAACTTATAACACAATTTCCTTTATCAATAAGATTTTTAAAATCATCATAACCGGAAATGTCTAAAATCGAAAATACATCTTCACTTTTTTTTATTTTTTCATTTATAAATTCAGGCTTTATTAAAATGGAATAATGCTTGTACGAATCATCACAGTTAAAACTGTGCGTCTGATTATAATTTATAATTATAAGATTGCCTTTTTTTACGGGATATGTTGTTTTGTCTATTATATGTACACCTTTCCCGTTTGAAACATATACAAGTTCTATAAAATCGTGAAGATGCTTCTCTTGATTGTAACCGTTTTGCGTATAAACCCATATATCATCTTCCATAAAATATTTTTTACACTGGCTCATCGTTTACTCCATTTATTTCAAAAATACTTCTATTACAGGGTCAATCATATCAAGCTCATATGTAGGGATTTTGAATTTCACACTGTTTTCTCCGTCCATTTCAACACTTAAATAGGTATGTAAATCTGTATCGCCTTCATAAATAACTTCACTTCCATCGTGCAAAAATTGTGCGTATTCAATTCTGTTTTTAAGATTTTCCACAACAAGATTTGCATACGGATATTCAATCAAATGAATGTAAAGGCGTTTTCCGTCATCAGACTGGGTAAGACGAGTTCCGCGCGGTGCTTTAAACTCAGGTTCTGCCATTGTACAGCCATAAATAGAACGGCTGTTATATTTCATCCAGTTTTCATATACTTTAAGTGCGTCTTCTGCCCTTTTATCAAAATATCCTCTTGATGTAGGTCCTACATTCATTATTAAATTTCCACCGCAGGAAACTGTATTTACAAGCATATCTATAAGCATTTTTGGAGATTTCCACGTGTGTTCATCTCTGTGATATCCCCACGATCCCGAAAAAGTCTGACAAGTTTCCCAAACTACTTTTTCGCCTGTTTCTTTATCAGTAATCCAGTCTGTCGGTTGCCACTGTTCAGGTGTTACGATATCCTGTTCTATTTCAAGGCGATTATTTATAATAATTTCCGGCTGCATACTTCTTACGTGATTTATAAGTTCTTCAGACTGCCACTGGTCTTTTCCTTTCAAACCACCAAACTGCATCCATGGATTATTTTTTATTCTTATTTCTGCCCAATCAGGAAGCTCAGAATATGAATAATCAGCCCACAAAATATCAATTTTACCGTAGTTTGTCATAAGCTCTGTTAGTTGATTTTTCATATATTCGACATATTTTTTCATGTCTCTTCCCTCATCAAGTTTCTTCGCATCTTCATACCATTGTCTTGGATGATTGATGTCAATCGGAAAGTTTTCGTTTTCCCAGTCTAAAAGTGAATAGTAAAAACCAATTTTTAATCCTTCTGCCCTGAAAGCATCTACAAATTCTTTTACAAGGTCGCGACCAAAAGGTGTGTTAGTAATTTTATAATCTGTATATTTTGAATCAAAAAGACAAAATCCTTCGTGATGTTTTGTTGTAAGAACAGCGTATTTCATACCTGCATCTTTTGCGCTTTTAGCCCATTTTTTTGCATCAAACATATCAGGATTAAAATGTTTAAAATATTTTTCTTTATAATCTTCAATTTTAATTCTTTCTCTTGACATTACCCATTCGCCTCTTGCAGGCATAGAATAAAGTCCAAAATGAATAAACATACCAAATCTGTCGTGAGTAAACCATTTAGTATTACCCGGTGTTTCTTTCACTTTATAACTTGACATTTTTACCACTTCCTGTTAGGTTTTATTTTTACTTATATTTTTATTCTACCACAAAAAAATCAATCAGTAAATAGACAAAACCATATAGAATGTAGACATATTTTGCTATGACAAATTTAAAAGAAATAAATGTTATTTGTAGTATTGAAAATCTCATTTTTACATGGTATTATTTATATATGGAATTTTACTTTAGGAGTGATAATATGAAAACTCTTTTAATACATCCTGACGAGCTTTCAAAAAAATGGATTGACCGCATGAAAGATGTAGGTTGTACATCAATAGGAATTCATCCCGAAGGTGGAGGAAAATCGTTAGAATCACTTAAAAACCTTATTGAAAAGTTTAATGATAAAAATTTCACTTCACTTATAGATTACGCAGTAAATAAAGGTCTTAAAATAGAATATCATATGCACGCAGCAGAGTATTTACTTGACAGAAAGTATTTTCTATCTCATCCTAAGTGGTTTCGCGAAGATGATAAAGGCGAAAGATGCCAAAAACATAATTTTTGTGTGTCAAGCAAAGAAGCACTTGAAAAGGTAAGCGAAAATGCGCTTATTCTTGCAAAGAAACTTTATAAATCGTCAAACAGATTTTATTTCTGGATGGATGATGTTAAAAACACCCATTGCAGATGCGAAAAGTGCATTAAGTTTTCTGCATCCGACCAAAATTTAATTGTAATGAATGCAATTATTAAAAAATTAAAAGAAGAAATCCCAGATGCACTTCTTTGCTATCTTGCATACTACGATACAATGGATGTTCCAAAAAAAGTAAAAGCGGAAAAAGGTATATTTCTTCAATATGCACCTATGGATCGAGATTTTACAAAAGAAGTCGCACTTATAAGTGATGACAAAAAGAAAAATCTGATTGATTTAATAAACTTTTTTGGAAAAGAAAACTCTGCGGTCCTTGAATACTGGTACGATAATTCATTGTTTTCAAAATGGCAAAAACCACCAAAAGAATTTAAATGTAATAATGAAATAATTAAAAAAGATATTATGTTTTATAAAACACAAGGATTTGAAAAAATTGAATCGTTTGCCTGTTTTTTAGGCGATGATTACGAAAAACTTTATGGAACACCTGATATATCAGCATTTTCAGATAATTAAAAACAGGATGGCTAAGCCATCCTGTTTTATTTTACATATGTGTTGAAAGTCTGCTTGCAGAGCATAATCTTCCGTACGAAGGCGGCTTTGGTACGATATTTGTATTGTCGTAACTTAATCTTTCTTCTTCAAGTTCTTCTATTCTTTCAACTTTTCCTTCAAGATAATCATTTAATCTTTCGATTGCTGTATCAATTCTTGAAATTGCTCCGCCATAACGAATATCTAAAACTTCCCAGCCAACCGCTTTATGATGTTTCATAAAGAGTTTTCTGTGTGATTTTTTAAGTTTATTCATTCTTTCATATAAAGTTGGAAGTATGTTTTCAGACGCATTTTTGAGTGCATCTTTATCTCCGTCTAAATATGATTTTGTAATATCTCTTCCGATTTGCGATTTAATTTCAAGCGCGCTTGCTAAATCCTTATAAAATTCAAACACATCATAAAAAAGTTTACTTTCGTTTTTATAATTGTCAAAATACTCACAAAGCATTTTGTAATGAGGCGCAAAATTAAAATCTCCAAGGTCTTTGTCGGCTATGCCAAGAAGTACATCCTGCCACATAATAACTTTACTTGGCGAATAATTACCAATATTAGGGTCGCTGTAACCTTTTACTTCGTCAAGTTTGCTTATGTTTACAAATGCTTCGTATTTTTCATAAGTACATTCATACAAACGACGTGCACATTTTTCTTCATCAGGGATACCCTCCGAAAATGCGTGTTCCATAAAATGCATAATTGCAGGAAGAACACTAAATTCACTGCTCTCTCTGTTGTCATCGCCCCAGATTGTTGTAAATACGTCTTTTACACCATTTTTCTTACACGCACTAAGCGCAGAATTTGTTGTTACAATAGATTTTGTATGGTGCGCACCGAATGTTCTTACGTTTCTTGAACATCCTGCAAAAATAAGTTTATCACTAAGTTCGTTGAATTTTTTAATCATCGCTAAGTAAATATCTTCTTCATCGTGATAATAATCCCAATAAACCGGTGTTAAATTAGGATATTTTTTAATTTTATCTTCTTCGTTAAATACAACATCAAGGTCGTAAAATGCATTGGTTTTTGATTTTGCTCGAAAGAACATATCGCCCCACATCATCGGTTTAAGATTATACTTTTGACTTATGGCATAAACTTTTTCAAGATGCTCGTTCATAATTTCGGATTTTGTGCGATATCCATTTTCCATAAGGTATTTTCCCTGACCAAGTTTAAATGCCTCGTCAAGCCCCAAGTGAATTTTGCTTGTTCTAAATGGTTTGGATGATGTTTTAATCATTTTTTCTATTAACTCATAAGTTTTTTCGCATCCAACAAGAAGTGTCGTTTCATCTTCGCGAAAATCTCCGTAAGGATAGTTTCTTTTAAGTGCATCTGAAAGATGACCAAGTGTCTGAATACAAGGAATCATCTCAATTCCAAGATTATAAGCATAGTCGTCAAGTTCTTTCATTTCTTCCTGTGTGTATTTTGGACGCATATATCCAAAATATGGTTCGCTATCTATTTTATAGCAATCCTCCACATAAAGCATAAATGCGTTTGCACCCATACCTGCAAGGATTTTAAGCATAAGTTTTGTTGTATCTATATTTAAAAGTGAATTTGCCTGACTTCCGTCAATCATAATACCGCGTGTTTTAAAATTAACAGGTTCTGTGTAGCTTGTTTTTCCTGCTAAAATATGTGTAATTGCTCTGAAAATAAGATTTTCACAAGGCGTATTAACGACAATTTTATTATCTTCTTTTTTTATGCTTAATTCTTTTTTTGTGGAAAGTACAATTTCTATTTTTACTGCATCATCGCTTATATTAAAGTTATGAAAATTAGAAAATTCTTTCATACCTTCTTTTAAATTGTCAGATAAATTTATAAACGCAAAATTCATTCTAATTAGTTCCCCTTTCGTAAATACTTTAGAAGTAAAACAATATTTACGCCGCTTTTATAAAAAGCGACGCAAATAAAGAATAATTATTTTTTTGTTAAACCAAATTGGTCATATAATGTACCGCCTGCTTCGTGATTAGACAAATCGTAATGATATACACTAATAATTAAGTCATCACCACTTACAGTTACTGTTTGATATGTACTGTAGTTTGCCAAATCGGCACTATCAAAGTTTTCAAGTTCTATATTAAGAACGTCGTATGATGGAATAAGCACTTTTGTGCTATCAAGTGCATCGGCACTGTATCCGCCGGCATTTGTAGCCACACTGCCAACTGTAACATAAGTTACACCTTCTAATGCATCATAGAATTTTGTTGTTTTTCCGTTTATTTCTTCTGTTTTTACTATCGTTGCATCAGGATTTCCAAGACCTGTTTCAGTTTCAAATGGTGTAACTGCACCTGTTGTTTCGTCAAGTACACCGCCAAGACCATAAATTGGATATGTTCTTGAGTAAAGGTGTCTGTCGCCGCTTATGAATAAATCAATTCCACATTCTGTTGCAAGTGTCATAAGAGTTTTTCGAAGTTTGTATGCAGTAGTTGTTGTTGATGTTGTAAGTGTTTTACTGTGCGGTGCCTGTGGAGATTCATGCGTTATTGCAATTTTCCACTTTTTATCTGTATTTTTCATATCTTCTTTAAGCCATTTAATCTGCTCGTCATCGCTTGAAGCATCAGGTGCAAGCATTGTTGTGTCAATTACTGCAATATGTATATCTTTGTAATCAACTGAGTAGTACGATTTACCTAAAGATGCACCTTCAACCCTTGGCATATTAAAGTGTTTTGCCCATGCCTGTTCAACTAAGTGGTTTGGGCTTTCTTCCTTCATTGCATAGTTTGTATCGTGGTCGCCAGGTGTACCTGTAACAGAAACACGTTCTGTTTTTGGATTTTTAACAAGAATTTTAAATACAAGATACTGTTTTCCATCCGCTTCGGTAAATTTATACACACCTTTACTGTCAAATGGTGCATAACCTAAATTTGACTGTTTTGTATTATTAAGTTCATAATACTGTCCATCTTCATGCCACTGTTCTGTTTCCGATCCTTTGTTTCTGAAAATCATCCAACCGTTATTTATATCGTTAGATAAACTAGGGTTGTTTGATGTTATTACTGCAGGATTTGGCTCTGTTGAAAAATCTTCTAACGGAACAATCCAGTTTTTTTCTGCAAATGCTACGCAAGAGAATGACGAAATAATAAGTGTTAAAATAACCAAAGATGATAATAACTTTTTCATTTTAATCTTCCTTTCTTTTTATGTACAAAGAAAATACTCCTTTGTACAATATATTAATTACATTATACATCTTTAAAAAAGCAGTGTAAATATCCTAATTAGACACGTTTTTTAACCCGTTAAGACATTAAAAAACGGACAGTTAAATAACTGCCCGTTTTTTGTTTATTCTACTATATACATTTCTCTTAATGGAATAATATCATTATATCCGTCCCAAATCATTACTTTTGCATAAGATGCACCTGATATTTTATCAATATCTTCTGTAAATGTTATTTCATTGCCACTTAATACGGTTTCTACGCCTGATTTATGCGCTTTAATTAAATTATGTAAATCATCGTAAAGAGCAACTATCATAACCATATCTTTTGCATCTGATGTATTGTTTTTAACAGTTTCTTCTACTGTTAATCTTCCGTTTGAAATGTAGTTTCCTACCTGTCTTTCAACTACCGGATACGATATTCCCTTTTTAACAGTAAATGTTTTAACTAAAGTTTCTTTTTCGTCGCCGTCTGCATATAATGCTTTTGCTTTTATAGAATATGTACCTTCTTTTAGGTTAAACATTCTCATAACGTAAGATACACCATTTTTGATTATAACACCTTCAATTTCATCATCGCCGTTATAGAATTTAATATCTTCTACATCTGAACCAAACGAAGATGCAACTGCTGTAAGTATTACATCACTTCCTGCACTAAAGTTTGATGTTGAAATCGGATCGTTTAATGTTAAAGCATTTGTATATTCTTCTTTTAATTCAGATATAACAGTTAATTTAGGATTTGAAAGTGTCATTTGTGTATCAGTTATTCCTGTTATTTCTTCAATTATAATGTCATCTACATAAACATCTTTAGCAAACGTCATTCCTGATGGCTGAATAATAAGAGCAGTTACATTATTTGTTACCGCACTTGAATCTATTTCAAAAATAAATTCAATATCATTCCATGTATCTACCTTAAGGTTTTTGTTTGTATATAAAACACCAAGATGTGAAGTACTTGTTGCATCATAAATTTTACCTTTTGCGGTTCCTGTTGAACCATATGTATTTGCCATAAATCCTACAGAAAGTCCTGCAGTAGAAAGCGTGCTTTCGTTAAATTTTGTACCGCTGTTTGATGCAACACCCTCTTCATTTACTCTTGTAACGCCGGTACTTGACGGATTAAGCGACATTTTTACTCTGAATTTTCTGCCAATATCGTTTGTATTTAGCGGTGTTGTTTTTAAAGCATTGAAAAGTTTTAGTCTTCCGTATGAAATGTTAAATCCTGAAAGTTTTAATGAATGTGTGCTATCTTTTCCTTTTGTATCTGTAACAGATACACCAAGTGATGCCTGACCGCCTTGTCTGAAATCTGACTCTTTTACAATTTCGCTCATAAGTTCAAAGTCATTTTCATAAACAATTTTACCACGATTTCCTACTGCTCTTATTTCAAAAACAGGATCTGAATTTTTCACATAATCTGTTACGTCCATTTCAAAACTTTTTGCTGCACTTACCGCTTCAGTATAAAGTTTTTTAACAGGATAAGAAACTAATGTATTCCATGTTTCATTTCCTAAAATGTTTCCTTTTACTCCGCCAATATAAATTGTATTTTTACCATCTAAATCAAATGATAAAACTGCACTTTTTATACCATCTGTTTCAACAGGTGCAAATTTAACATACGAAACTTTTTCGTCGTCAAAAACGCTTTGACTTGCGCCTTTGCCTACTGCAACGCCATGTCTTGTGCCAAAGTTTGTATATCTTTCGCTGCCGTTTGATACATATGTATCTTTTTTAATTTCGTATCTTGTATCGCCTACATAAACTGCAGGTTTTTTCTCCGGTGTAGTAGTATCGTTTGTAGAGTAAATACGTGTTTCTTCAAAAATTTCTTCACATGTAATGTCATCAATGTAGAAAGATGATAGTTTTTTATCTGTTTCAACAGTCAAAAATCCAGCATTTGCCACATAATCTCCGCCACCGTTTACCATTAAATCGTTTACAGTAACATTGTACTCGCATTTTACCCACTTTCCTTTTTCAAATGAAAAACTATTTGTGTCAACATAAGATGATCCACCAGTGTGAGCCATTATTCCAAGTTTTAGTTTTGCATCTGTTTCAATGTCTGTATAAGCATACAATGTAATTTTAAACTTTCTTCCAATATCTTCGGTTGTTAAGTTTTTATCTGTTGACAAAACATTATAAAGTTTTAATCGGTTATAGTTTTGTGTTCTGTCTTTAAAATACATTGATTTTGTTCCGCCAGGTGTGTGGTTAACATCAGTTGAAACTTCTACCATTGATTCGCCCGCTGCACCTGCTGTTCTGTAATCGGCAGTAGCATGATAAATATTTGTATTGCTTGTGTTTCCTTCCCAAACAAGACTATCTTTGTTTTCGTAGTTTATGCTTGACATCACGCCATCAGATTCTCTGTTTGGTGTAAATATCAAAGTTACATCATCAACAGACTGAGATTTCATATATTTAATATACTCGGTAATATCAACTTCGTAATAACCTTCCCCGTTCACATTAACCGTTGCAAGTGGTGCGCCTTTATATACACCCGATAAATCAACGCCATCTGAATTTCTGTCATTTGCCGGAGCATTTATATAATTCATTTTTGTTTCGCTCCAGTTGTGAACATCGCCGTTTCCGCTTTTTGCAAAGTTTTCCTGTCCCATATCTATGCCATATACATTCATGCTAAGTTTTGTAGCTGTGTTCACATAAAATTTAAACTTAACAGTGTCTTCTTCGCCAATTTCCATAGATGAAATATCAATACCAAAATATCCTTTTTGTGTGTTGTTTTTATAGTCTGTACTTGATGACTGAATGTAAAGCGTATCACTGTTTAATTTATCTTTTTTGCTTTCATCAACATAAAGGCTCACATCAGGAGTTTTTGTATCTTTGCCTTCTGTATATAAAATAAGTTTCGGCTCTGTCTGACCAACTTGTTTACTTTCTTTTGATACAATATTTATATCGTTTGAAAATTCTTTCGTTTCAATATCATCAATAAATATAGAAAATTCTTCCTGATCTGCATTTACAATTGCTTCAACAGTAAACATACCAACCTGCTGTTCAACCATTTTTTCGTCTACTGTGTATTTAAATGTATATTTCTGCCATGTGTTTGCCTCTGGATTAGCAAAATCTATACAGTAGAACTGCTGAGTATAACTTGACGATGCACCATTACTTCCGCCACCGCCCGTTGCACTCATCATACCGAATTCAATCTGATTTGTAGACTCGCTGTATAAATAAAACGAAGTTTCAAAAGTTCTTCCTATATCTCTTTTTTCAAGCGGTCTGTCTGAAACGATTGTATTATAAAATTTAATACGTCCGTTTCGTGATTTTCCACCAGTTGGATACATTATCATCTCAACGCTTCCGCCACCGTTTGCTGTGTGGTCTTTTTCTGTTGTATATGCCGGTGCCTGTTTTGGCTCAGCGCCGTATCTAAACTCATGAGTTGAAGAATACGGAACATTTAAATTTGTTGTTGCTCTTGAGCAGCCGTCTGCATTATCAAACGATAGTGTACTTATAATTCCGTTTTTAAACTCAGATGCAATTATAAATCTTGGTGTTTTGCCGTTTAAACTTAAAATATAATCTGAAACATCACAAGTTGCAGCAGGATTTATTCCGTCAGTAGCAATACTTCCGATTGCTTTTCCGCCGTAAACTTTTGTTAAATCAATTTCTCCATTTGCATCAAGCACAGGCGCATTGTTAAATGTAAGACTTTCTTCGCTAAAATCAGCAACATCTCCATTTATTCCGTACACTGTTGCAACCTGAGCGCCGTCTGATTTTTCAAAAAGTACACTTAATTCCGATTTGTATGCGTTTTCGCAATCGGCATCTTCAAAAGAAATAAGTCCATAAACTTTTTTATTCATATCTGTATCGATAGAAATTTTACTGCCATCATAGTTTGTATCAGGATTATCTTTGTCAATGTATGTATCATCGGATGCAAAAACTTTTGAATCGCCTTTTGTTTTAAATCTTTTTACAAACGCTTCTTCAAGATTTTTGCCTTTTATATCTTTAACATCTTTTGTTACGTTTACTTCATATGTTTCGCAAGGCTCAAGGTTATCAAAAACAAATGTAAACTCTGTGCCACCGCAAGCGCTTATCCATTCGCCACTTGCTTTAGTTCCGTTTGAAAGTTTTGTTATTACTACACCATTTTCGACGCTTTCTTTATCCATTTCGCCAACGAACTGAATAGTTACGTTGCTTGATAAGTCAACATTTTTTTCATTGTTATGCGGTGTCATCCACAAAACAGACGGAGCTTCGTTTAAAAGATGATATTTGTTAAATGTATTAAATACTTCATATCTGTTAAACTGCAAAATGTCATCATAGCCATACGGATAAAAATGTCCTACATCATACATTGTAAATGCAATGTGGTTAAGGTCGTTTGTTCTGTAATGGTTCATTACTCTTGGCCATACACCATAGTTTCCAAATTCATCAAGTTCGCCGCAATAAATCATTGTAGGAATGATTGTATCAGTATTTGCAAAGTAATCATATGCATTTGTACCGTGTCCCATTGCAGTTGATGTACAAACTACGTTATCATGGTCAATAGGTGTTCCATCTTTGTATGTTAAAAACGGCTGAGGACCAATTTCGTCATATTCTTCGCCATTATAAGTTTTATATTCTTTAAGCCAATCACGGTTTGGGTCAATAAACGATGCAGATGTCGGACTTCCTTTTGAAATACCCATAACACCGATTGTTTCTTCATCGTAGCCGTATGTATCTGCATAATATTTTACACATCTTAGTGCTGCAAAAGCAACTTTACTTGAAAGTGTAGGAATAAGTGAAAAGCCGGCTGTTGTATAATTACCCGGAACACTTACAGAATAATAACCGTAATGGTCATCACGAGCCATTGGAACATAGTGATGGTCGTGAACTATTGCAGTCATTCCGTCAAAAGCATAACCTGTAAGATGTGAATTATAATCAAATTCAAGAGTATATTTTGTACGCTGAGTCTGTGTTGAAGACATAAGCATTACAGGAGTTTTGTAAAGCGGTTTTGAAGGATACATAATGTCAATATACAAGTCAACAATAAGAGGTGCATAACCTTTTTCGCTTTTTTTATCAGGTCTTATACACATATCAAGACTTGTTGCTTCGTACCATCCGCCTTCGTAATTGTTATATTCGCACGCAGGAATTTTAGGACCAACTTTTTCTTTAAAGCCATCACTGTTCCATACACCTAATATAACATCGGCAGTAGACTCACCGCCATTTTCAATCATATCGTAGTACCAGATATCTTTTGCAACTCTGTACCCTGCAGGAATTGCATAAAGTGTATCGTTGTACATATCTATTCCAAGTCCGTTAAAAAGACCTGACGATGCTTTCATATTTTGTTTGATATAGTTTAAACTAAGTTCAATTTCATCTGCAATAACAAGTGGATTATTTTTGTAATCGGCAGTAACAACAATCCATCCCTGATTAACATAATCAGAAATAATCGATTCGTCGCTTTCTGTACCGATTCTTTTTCCATTGTAGTTTGTTACATAAAGCATTGTGTTTTCTGTTACACCCTGATTTGGGTTTTTACAGTAAACTACAAGGTCTACATCGACACCAAAGTGCGATTCTTTAAATACTTTTGTTTTAACCACATAATCTTTTACACAGTCAAAGATGTAAATTGAATTTTCGCCTTCGGCAAAAGAAATGCCGGAAAAAACAGATAGCATAAGTGATAATACCAAAACTATGCTTATAAGTTTTTTCATTTTTATACCTCCAAAACTTCATACTTAATTTATTATATCATACACACTTCTTTTATTCAAGAGTCTATTAAAAAACAAAAAAAGGCACTCGATTGAGTGCCTTTAATTTCATTTAAAGTAAAACGAATGTTTTGCTTTATGTAAGTTTTTGATGAAACTTTTTTCAAAAAGTTTCAATTTTGCTTCTTTTCTAAAAAGAAGACTGTTACTGCTATTATTTAACAGCGTCGCCCCATTTAGCATCTGAATCTGCAACGTTGAATGTTTTTGTTGCAAGTGCTGTTAGAGGATTGTTTGATGTTCCTGATGTTGTGATAACATCTTCAGAAATAAATTTTTTAATCTCCACTTTTGGAGAAACATAATTTTTATTCATTTTTATCTTCCTCCTTATTAGTTTAACGGCACTTTGTTGCCTTCAAAGTCAATTGCATATGCACTAACTTCAAATCCACCATCATAGTCGTTTGGTACATCACCGATTGCAGCAGTTACTACATAACTATCGCCTGCTGAATAGTTTTTACCATTTACTAAAACTTTTGAATATACATTTGTAAGCGGAATATCCCATGTGTATTCGTCTGCTTTAATTTCAAAGCCAACAACTGCATAATCTAAAGTATCAATCATTTTAAAGAAACGTTCTGTAACTGTACCTAAACCTTTTCCATCATCGTAAGATGTATTAGCCACTGCGTTTGTTACAGTTTCTTTGTTTGATGTTGTTTCTACTTTAACATAACCATCATATTCGTTTGCATAGTAGCCACTTGATGCAAAATTCTGGTAAGGATACACATTATAACCACTGGCAGTGTCATTAAATGCATCGCCGTAGAATTTTCCGCCTGTAATTTTAAATTTTGAATGAGTACATTCAACTTCTATATTATCATTAAATGTACCGCCTTTTATTTCAGCAAGACTTACTTGACCTGTGAGTTTTAAGTTATTGATAAAGCCAGAATCAAGCGAACCATCACCATTGTTTTTAAAAATACCGCCGTTAATTTCAACTGTACCCATTGCATAAATGTTGTTTGTTGCATTTGAACCTGCAGGAATAACAAGAGAAACTCCGTCGTTTACAACAATTTTACCATTTATAGCATCAGCAGCAATTAAGTTTGTTTTAGGAGAAGCTGTAATTGAAAGTTTTTCTCCATCTCCGCCAAGTGTTAATGTTGATGTATGTGTATCATCGCCCCAAGATGTACCCTGCATAATTGCATTTTCTGCGCTTGTTGCATCAGATACCATTGTACCATTTACAATTGTTACGTCAGAATTATCTGCTAAATAGAAAATTGCTGAACTGTTTCCACCTGATGCCTGTGATGTATTTGTTAAAGTATTTCCATCAAGGTCAAAAGTAAATGTTTTATCTGTATATTGTACTTTCAAAGTATAGTCAAGTGTTACATCATCTGTTAATTTAATTGTTCCGTCATCTTCAACAGCTTTTAATGCACCAAGCCAAGAAGTTGTTAAATCTTTATCTTCAACATTAAATACTGCATTTTTTGGAGTTACTGTGTACATATTTCCATTTTGGCTAACTTCACAATCTGATGATGTTATATTAGAAGCAGGCGAAAACGGGAATGTTCCACCATATATTTCTGATCTATTTGCATTAAGTGAATTAAATGCATTAGATTGTGAAGGACTTGCAACTGCAGAGTTTTTAAATGTACCACCATAAATATTAAATGTTGCATCACCTTTTAATATTCTTCCGTTAGGATTTGTAGAAGAACTTGTATAAGTACCGCCGTAAATATTTACTGTGGTTGAATCTCCACAGTCATATATAACATTACAAACTGTATTGATTACAGTACCAGGATAAAAATCTACTGTTGCAGTATAAGTATTGTTATCGCCAAGTGTAATAGCACCTGATGAACAAGTTGAATTGATTGTTACATCATCAAGTATAAGATGTGCACCTTCATAACCTGCGAGACTAATTCCATAAGCATTCCCGGAATCTTCATATGTACCATTTTTGATAAGAAGTGTTCCTCTTGGATAAACAGTTTTTGTTGCAGTTACTTTATATCCGCCAAGGTCAAGTTCAATATCTGTATTTGCCGGAATATTAACTGCCTCACTTATTGTTGTATTCCCTTTTAGTTCAATAAGTGTTTTTTGTGTTGTAGATGCGCTTTCAAGTGCCTGTTTAAGTGTGCCGTTATACAAAGTGCCGTTAACGTAAATTTCGTTATCTGCAGCAAATGACACTACTGAAAAAGAACACACAAGCATTGTGAGTATAAGCAAAGATGAAAGTAGTTTTTTCATAAAAATTTCTCCTTTTTAATAAATTTGCCTACAATATGGCATAGTACCTTTTAATTATACCACAATTTATATTTTTTTCAAGCGTAATGTTGTATAAATTTTTTACTCATTTATTGTAAAAAATTACTATAAAAATTTTGCAAAAGCAAAAAGCGAGGCTTAGTTTTGCCCCGCTTTTTTGGATTTAAAAGCATATTACATTTATCAGTTTAATATTTCGCCGCTTACACATGGTAAGATGTCTGTAAAGTTAGACCATACCATAACTTTTGCATAAGCACCTACAGGAATATCTTCAAGAGTGCCTGTATTCATTTTGAATGTATTGATTCTTCCTGCACCGATTACAGTTTCGCTGCTTTTTACAACTTTAATAAGGTTTCCGCCATTGTCGTAAATACCTAAAATTGCAATTGCTTTTACATCATTTTGCAGATTGCTTTTTACTTTTTTAACAACGTTGTAAACTGATCCGTTTTTAAGTTCACCTGTTTTTTCACTAAACATATCAGTATAAGAAGCGTTGCCTGAAATTGTAATTGTTTCGGCATCAGTTGTTACACTTTCGCCTTCTTCAAAATCAACTACTGCATATACTTCGTATGTGCCTTCATCAAGATTTAAAAGACGTGCTGAGTAAATTGAACCTGTGTTTTTAACAAATGCTTTTTCAAGTTCTTTTCCGTTTACAAAGAATGTTACGCCTGTTGCTTTATTTGTAAATGCAGTGCCTGCAAGTACGTTTACAAGTACACTGTCGCCTTTGTTAAAGTCGCCGCTTGAAACGATATCATAAATTGCAGCTGAATTTTCAGTGTTGTCAACTTCGTCAAATGAAATTTCAAGTGTTGCATCACTATCTATTTCAATTTCATTTCCGTCCATCATTTTTTCAACTTTGATATCATCAAGGTCAAATGTACATCCAACGGTATGAGGTTCGATAGAAAGTGAGTTAAGCATATTATTTACTGTAATATCATTTACTGTGTAAATAAATTCAACTGTATTCCACTCGTTTGCAGTAAGTGTAACTGTTCCTTTGTATCCGCCACCTGTATAGTCGTTACTGCTTCCGTAAGATGATGTTTCATAAGAAGACATAATACCTGTTAAAGGTGATGCATTTTTTGAAGGTCTTATTTTATATGAAACTTTATACTGTGCACCTTTATCTGCAGTTGTAAAGAACGGTTTTGAGAATACATCTTTAAATTTAAGACGAGAAGAACTTTGTACATTGCCGGTAACAGCAAGGTATTTATTTCCGTTTTCCTCGGCAATCGAAAGTGTTAGACTTCCGGTTCCACCGTGTCTTAAATCTCTTGGTTTAGAAGGAACTAAACCGTCTTCAAAATCTCTAAAGAATGTAGTTATGTTTGGTGTATCGTCTGTTACAAGAGCAAATACTGCTTTTTCGTCATTTGAAAGTGTTTTAATGTAGTTTGAAACATCAATGCTCATTTTACCTTTATTTGGTGTAACAGTTGCTATAGGTGCTTCTTCGTACACTTTATTTGTCATTATTCCGTTTGTTTTTGTGTTATTACCAGGTGCATTGTTCCATGTTATTTCCGTTTTGTCATAATCTGCATCGGTAAATCCGTAAACATCAATTGTCTGAGTATCTTTTGCAGGTGTTGACAAAATGTCAAATATTAAATTAGCAGATTTTAAAAGTTTAACTTTTGTATTGTCAAATACAAACTGCATATATGCTTTTTTACCGTTTATTGCACCGTCAACATAATCTTCTCTTTTAATTGTTAAAACATCTTTATAAGATGTATTTGGTGTTGACGCAGCAACTGTGTTCATATAAGTAATTTCGCCATTTGTAACAGTTTCATCTTCTGCAACAAGTTCAAGTAAAGGACCGCTTACAGCTGCATCTGTAACTGTTGATACAATATCGTCAATATAAACATATCCGATATTTGCATAAGAGCCGATTACAAGGTATGTTCTGTTAGAATGGCTTTCTACCATTTCACTTGTTATAGTAAATGTTAAGTTAACATCTGTCCAAGTATCAAGTTCATATGTTGTTCTGTCTCTTGTGTCAGCACTGTCGCCAAGCGATTTTGTACTGGTGTCGGTTGAGTTTACACCAAAGTCAGAGTTTGTTGCATCAGAAGTTGATATTTTTGCAAGAAGGTTATTTGTACCTGTGGTATAACCGTCTAATCTTTTAATCTTTACTTTGTATGAAATTGAGTATGTTTTACCAATATCATCTGCTGTTAAAAGGTTATTTTCATTTAGCAAATAAGGTATTCTGAAACAGTTGTCAAAAGTTGCCGCATCTTTTTTGAATAAAAGTGCGTTACTTCCGTCAGGTCCTGCGCCTTCTGCAATTGAAAGTGTATGTGCTTCTCTTTGTGAAGTAATGCCTGAAATATCGCAGTTTGCTTCATCAAATGTGTATGTTTTAA
>SVJH01000032.1 GCA_015069095.1 Oscillospiraceae bacterium
AGAAACGTAGATTACTTAAATGATTTGGTGCGTGAGATAAATGGTGAAAAAACAATTATGAACGCAAAAGAAATACTAAATTCACAACGACAGGTTTTACTAATACAAAAAGAAGTGCTATAGATGAAATGGATCGGATTATTTCAAATTTGTCATAAAAAAAGAGTTAAGCAACGTTTAACTCTTTTTTAAATTATTATTTGAAATATCTTTTTAAAAGTCCTTCAAGACCTCTACCGTGTCGAGCTTCACAATGGGACTATGCCCTTGAAACCCTTATTTTAAGGCATTTTCAAGACTTGGTGGGTGGAATTGCCCACCAACTGCCCACCTTTTTCTTGTGCCCACCGTTTGAAGAATAAGGATATAAAACTAATGCTTTTTATCAATCTTCTTTGCTTGGTTTACCAGAAAGAATTTTCGAGGGGTTTAAGGGATTAATTAACAATTTGTATGATCGTCCTTTTTGGGGCAATCTTTCCATAACTTTTATTATACTCGTTTTTTCATTATCCAAAGCATACCAAAATACATTTTTGTAATTTTCTTTTTTATATGTATACTTTACAAAAACTCTATATGCATAATAATACGAACCTGCTTCGTCACCGTCGCATTTTTCTTCCTTTATTTCCTGAATAATCGCATTAACATAAGACTTTGATTTTATTGCATACAACAAAATACATAGTTTTATGCACAACATCAATTCTATACACAAGAACACAATAAGAAGTATTATGTTAAAACTATCTATTATGGGTAATTCCTTAATTGTTTTAACGATTAATCCACCACAAAAAACCCCTATACAAGCAAAAAAGAATAAATATTTAATTAATTTTTTTATGATATTTCCATCTACAATATTTTTAGTTTCACTCATAAAATCTCTACCTGTTTTTATATAACAAACTTATTATAGGTCCACCTACTGCAAAAGCAGTAGGTGGTATAAAAAATATCTTATTTAAAGTATCTCTTTAAAAGCCCCTCAAAGCCTTTGCCGTGTCGAGCTTCGTCTCTTGCCATTTCATGAACTGTATCATGGATAGCATCAAGACCGTTTTTCTTAGCGCATGAAGCAAGGTCAAATTTACCTTGTGTTGCGCCGTATTCACAGTCAACTCTCCATTTTAGGTTGTCTTTTGTTGTTGCTTTCATATTAGGTTCTAAATCTTCGCCCAAAAGTTCAGCAAATTTTGCGGCATGTTCTGCTTCTTCGTAAGCCGCTTTTTCCCAATATAGACCGATTTCAGGGTATCCTTCTCTGTGAGCAATACGTGCCATACATAGATACATACCAACTTCTGAACATTCTCCGTTAAAGTTAGCCATAAGTTGTTCAAAGATATATTTTTTATCTTCTTCTGAAATATCAGGATTATTTTTTACAGTTTTTGCATATACGCCATATTCATGTTCTGCAGCAAGAGCAGCACCTTCTTGCATTTCGTTAAATTTTTCCTGAGGTACTTTACATACAGGACATTTTTCAGGAGGAACATCTCCTTCATGTACGTAACCGCACACTGAACAAACCCATTTTTTCATAATTAACACATCCTTTATTAGAATTTTTTTAGGAACAATTCCTTGCGTTAAGTATATCAAAAAGTATATACATTTTCAAGTGTTTTTTTAAAATACATATATATTACAAATGTAGTTAAATTTGTATATTTGCCCATTTTCCTGATTTAAATCTAAGTGATGAAAAAGTAAATCTTGAAACTTGGTCAAAAAGTGCACCAATCCAAATTCCGTAAATACCAAATCCTAACGGATAACAGAAAAGGTAAGCAAAAACTGTTCTTACAAAAGTTACAGATATAGTAGATACAACAGCAGTATAAAGTGTATCACCTGCTCCACGAAGAGCACCCATGTAGATTACCTGACGTATTTGCAAAAGTACAATAAATATTATTATGTACATTATTCCAACTCCTGTTTTAACAATTGCTGGATCATTTGGGAAAAAGGCTTTCATAAGTGGGGTAGAACCTATTAGGTATATTATAGAGAGTACTATTGAAATAAGTCCTCCAATCATCTGACAAGTTCTTCCGTATTCTTTTGCAATATCAGAATTCTTTTCTCCAAGACTTTTTCCGATAAGAGCAACTGATGCAGCCTGAAGACCATCACCAAACGAAAACGAGAGTCCCATAATGTTCATTGCAACCTGATGTGCCGCCATTGGACCTGTGCCCTGATGTGCTGCCATAATTGCAGATGATGCAAATCCTACTCGAAGCAAAAGTTGTTCAAAAAATACGCTATATCCAACAGAAATAATATTCTTTAATGATTTTATACTTGGGAAAATTCTTTCTTTAATTATAAAAGGTAAATTTACAAAATATTTTTTATCTGCAATTGATATTATACTCATGATGCATGAAACAACTGTTCCGATAACAGTTGCAAGGGCAGCACCTTTAATTCCAAGAGCAGGGAAACCTAAATTACCACCAATTAAAGCATAATTCAAAATAATGTTCACAACATTCGAAGTGATATTTGTTCGCATAGTAATTTTAGTATTACCAACACCTCTTTGCGCTGAGTTTATGCACATTTGAAGGCAATTAAAAATCATACCACCCATAATTATCTGAAGATAATCAACCGCTAAATTATGTGTGTCAGATTGCGAACCGCAAAGTTTTAATATATCAGATGCATATGTAACAAAAACTGTACTTATAATGCATGATAGTAATATAACTGTTGTAATTGCGGTAATGAGTACAGAATTTGCCCCTTCCTGATTTTTTTGACCATATCGCCTTGCTACAAGTGCAGAAACTGAAACATTAAGTGCAATAAATATAGCAAGACCGATAAATTTTGGTTGAGTTGTAAGACCTACCGCAGCAACAGCATTCGGACCGAGTGAACTAACCATATATGAGTCAACTAAACCTGCAAACGCAACGAAAAAAGATTCTATAATTGATGGAATTGCAATTTGTAGTGATGTTTTTATTATATCATTGTCATAATTAAAAAGTTTCATATTCTACATCAACCTTCATATTTTTTTCTTTATTTTAACAGTATATGAAAAAAAATTCAATAGTTTTCAAAAACAAAAAAGCGATATACAAATGTATATCGCTTAATTTATGTAGTAATTCTTTATTCTTCTTCGGCGTTGTTGTATGCTTCAATTACTGCATTTTCAATAGCAAGTCTTGTTTCTGCATTGATAGGGTGTGCAACATCTTTGAAAGTACCGTCTTTAAGTCTTTTGTTAGGCATAGCAACAAAAACTTTATCATTGTTTTCTATAACTTTAACGTCGTGAATAGCAAAACAATCATCAAAAGTAAGGGAAGCGATAGCACGCATCTTTCCTTCAGTTGCAAATTTTTTGATTTTAATGTTTGTGATTTCCATAAATAATTCTCCTTTTAGCAACTTCACTCGTGGTGAAATCTAATATAAAATAATTTTATCTTTATTTGTGAAAAATGTCAATCTTTTTGAAAAAAAATAAAAAAAATTGTTAATAATACACATAAACACATTTGTTTGTTTGGTTATATTGACAATCAAAACACTAAAAAATTTAGCGGTTTAACGCGATAAATTGCGTGAAAATGTGAGATTATAGAAAAACATTTTAGATTTTAAAACAAATATTCATTGATTTTTTTTTATAGATATGTTATATTATATTTTGTAGTTTTGTGTAATTTTTACATTTAAATAGATACGGAGGAAATATAAATGGATGTTTCTAAATTATTAGCGGGTAGAGTTACTCATCTTAAAGCATCAGCTATAAGAGAGATTTTTAAAATGGTAGGAAAAAGTGATATAATATCTTTTGCCGGTGGAATTCCTTCGCCAGAAGTTTTTCCGAAAGAAGAATTTGCAAGAATTTCAAGCAAAATTCTAACCGAAAACGGAAATGCAGCGCTTGTATATGGCGTTACAGAAGGATATGTTCCGCTACTTAAAATAGTTGAAGAATTGAATAAAAAAGTAGGTGTGGGCTCGGATATTGACCAAACAGTTATTACAACAGGTGCTCAGCAAGCAACTGACCTTGTTACTCGTGCACTTGTTAATGACGGAGAAGGTATTATTGTTGAAGAACCAAGTTTTATAGGTTCTCTAAATTCTTTCCGCTCATATAATGCAAAGTTATTTGGCGCGCCTATGTGTGATGATGGTATAGATACAGATAAAGTTGAAGAAATATTAAAGAAAGAGAATATTAAACTTATTTATACAATTCCAACTTTCCAGAATCCAACAGGTGTTACTTTATCTTTGGAAAAAAGAAAAAAACTTTTAGAACTTGCTAAAAAGTATGATTGTTTGATTTTAGAAGATAACCCTTACGGTGATTTAAGATTTAAAGGCGAAGATGTACCTACAATCAAATCGATGGATGATGAAGGCAGAGTTATATATGTAGGTACATTCTCTAAAACTTTGGCACCTGGAATCAGGGTAGGGCATGTTACTGCTCACAAAGATATTATAGACAGAGTAGTTGTTGTAAAACAGGTTAATGATGTACATACAACTTTATTATCTCAAATGATTGTAACAGAATACATAAATAACAATGATTATGAAGCACAAATTAAAAAAGGGTGCGATTTGTATAAAGAAAAATGCGATTTAATGCTTAAAACAATGGATGAATACTTCCCAAAAGAAGTGAAATATACACGTCCTGATGGTGGTATTTTCCTTTGGTGTACTTTGCCTGAGAATATTAACAGCGGTGTTCTTTTTGAAAAAGCGCTTGAAAGAAAAGTTGCTTTTGTTCCGGGAAGAACTTGTAATATTGATATTGATGCACCTTCAAATTGCTTCAGATTAAACTTCTCAACAGCGTCAAATGAAAAAATTGTTGAAGGTATTAAAATACTTGCAGAAGTAATAAAAGAGGAATTAAATAAATAGGAGAATCAAATATATAATGGAAGATAAAAAAGTCATATTTAGTGGGGTGCAACCAACCGGATGCATTACACTTGGAAATTATTTAGGGGCACTAAAAAACTGGGTTGAACTTCAAAATGATTATAACTGTCTTTTTTCAGTTGTTGATTTACATTCAATTACAGTAAGACAGGACCCTGTGCAACTTAGAAAAAGATGCGTTGATTTCTTGATACAGTATTTAGCGTGTGGTATTGACGGAGAAAGTAATATTGTTTATTTTCAGTCTCACGTTCCGCAACATGCAGAACTATCTTGGATTCTTAATTGTTATACATATCTTGGAGAACTTTCAAGAATGACACAATTTAAGGATAAAAGTGCAAAACATGAGAATAATATAAATGCTGGTTTGTTTACTTATCCTGTTCTTATGGCATCAGATATTCTTTTGTATCAGACTGACCTTGTTCCAGTAGGACATGATCAGCTTCAGCATCTTGAACTTACAAGAGATATAGCTATCAGATTTAATCATATTTATGGAGATACATTTAAAGTACCTGAACCTTACGTTGTAAAATCAGGTGCAAAAAGAATAATGAGTCTACAAAATCCTACTTCGAAAATGTCTAAATCAGACCCTAACGAAAATGGATATATTTCAATACTTGATACTCCTGATGCAATTTTAAGAAAGATTAAAAGAGCCGTTACAGACTCTGGATCTACTATTAAATTTGAAGAGGGCAGAGACGGAATTAACAACCTTATTTCTATATATAGTGCTGTTACCGACAAAAGTGTTTCAGAGGTCGAAGCCGAATTTGACTCAAAAGGCTACGGAGATTTTAAACTTGCAGTTGCAGAAGCGGTAATAGAACACCTTAGACCTGTAAGAGAAAGATATGAAGATCTTAAGAAAAATAAGGATTATATAGAAAAAATTTATTCGGAGGGTGCGCAACGTGCAGCATATATTGCACAAAAAACACTTTCAAAAGTACACAGAAGAATAGGGTATGTTGATAGAAAATATATAAAAAAATAACGGAGGTGTCAAATGAATATATATACATTGATATTTTGCTTTTCTCTGTCATTTATAATATCATTTGCTTCAACTCCATTTGTGAAAAAACTTGCATTTAAAATAAATGCGATAGATGTACCAAACAGCGACCGACATATTCACAAAAAACCAACACCACTTATTGGTGGATTAGCAATATTCTTCGGTTTTATAATAGGAATACTTTTATTTTTCAGACCGCTTGACGTTCAAGTTCGAGGAATTTTAATTGCCGCATCTATAATGGTTTTGGCGGGAATAATCGACGACACAATAGTACTTAAAGCAAAAGTTAAACTTTTGATTCAGATAGTTTGTGCGCTTATTGTATATTTTCACGGAATAAGAATTATGTATATAAGTATGCCTGATTTTGTAATTGAAGGTGGTATTCTTCCGCTTAAGTGGTTTAGTTTGCCAATAACTGTTATTTGGATTGTTGGTGTTACAAACGCTGTAAATCTTATTGATGGTCTTGACGGCTTAGCAGCAGGTGTTTCATCAATTGCAACTTTTGCACTTTTCTTTATTGCGATTTTAGTTGGTGAAAATGATGTTGCAATACTTACTGCAGCACTTGCAGGCGCGTGTCTTGGTTTTTTACCATATAATTTAAATCCGGCAAGAATTTTTATGGGGGATACAGGCGCATTGTTTTTAGGATTTATACTTTCAATCGTATGTATCCAAGGACTCTTTAAAGGGTATGCTCTTATTTCATTCGTAGTGCCGTTTTTAATTTTAGGTCTTCCTCTTTTTGATACTTTTTTTGCTATATTAAGAAGACTTATCAATAAAAAGCCAATAATGGAGGCAGATAGAAGTCATCTTCACCATAAACTTATGGATATGGGATTTTCACAAAAGCAAACAGTAGCTTTCTTATATGTAATAAGTATACTGCTCGCTATTTTGGCTGTTGTTGTTGTAAGAAACGGAGCACAGCAGGCAATTTGGTTTGTAATAGCTATACTTGCTGCGATTGCAGTAAGTATGTTTATATCAATGCAGAATAGTTCTACAAATAAAAAAGATGATTTAGCAAAAACTATTAAATCGGAGAATAAATCAGTAAATGTTATTGTAAATAAAATAGAAGTTATTGATGATGAAAATAATGGAGACAAATTATGATTAAAGTAATGACAGTATTCGGAACAAGACCTGAGGCTATAAAAATGGCTCCGCTTGTAAAAGAACTCGAATCAAGAAAAGAAATTGAATCTATTGTTTGTGTAACTGCACAGCATCGACAGATGCTCGATCAGGTTCTTGAAATTTTTGATATAAAACCTGATTATGATTTAAACATTATGAAAGATAGACAGACGCTTGTTTCAATTACAACAAATGCAGTTGCTGGTATTTCAGATGTTATTGAAAAAGAAAAACCAGATATTGTTCTTGTTCACGGAGATACAAGTACAACGTTTGCTGGTGCTCTTGCGGCATTTTATAATCAGACAAAAATCGGTCATGTTGAAGCAGGTCTTAGAACTTACGATAAATACTCTCCATTCCCTGAAGAAATGAACAGAAAACTTACAGGTGCAATGACAGATATGCATTTTTCGCCAACAGTTTCTAATAAAAATAACCTTTTAAAAGAAAGTGTAGATGAAAAAGATATTTACATAACAGGAAACACGGTTATTGACGCTCTTAAAACAACAGTAAGAAAAGACTATACTTTTAAAGACGATGTCCTTAACTCTGTTGATTTTGAAAATAAAAAAGTTATTCTTTTAACAGCACATAGACGTGAAAACCTTGGTGAACCATTGGAAAATATCTGTAATGCTATAAATCAGATTGTTGAAAAACATCCTGATATTGAAGTAGTGTATCCTGTTCATATGAATCCTGCAGTAAGAGAAGTTGCTTCAAGAATTTTAGGACATCACAAACGAGTTCATCTTATCGAGCCTGTTGATGTAGTTGAAATGCATAATGCAATGGATAGATGTTATATGGTTATGACAGATTCTGGCGGTCTTCAGGAAGAAGCACCAAGCCTTGGAAAACCTGTTATTGTTTTGCGTACAGAAACAGAAAGACCTGAAGCAGTTGAAGCAGGCACTGTACTAATGGGTGGCATAGAAACAGAAAATATTGTTAAATATGCTGATAAACTTATAAACGATGAAGAATTTTATAAAAATATTGCAAAAACTGCAAATCCATATGGAGATGGAAAAGCATCTGAAAGAATAGTTGATGCTATTATCGAAAAATTATCATAATAGAAAGCGGGAAAATTGTGAAGGTAAAAGAACTTAGTAAGTATTTTAGTATATTTTTACTCGGTGTACTACTGATTGCTGTATATAAAATGTTTGATAGTATTGACATTATTTTTGCATTCATAGGAAAAGTATTTTCAATATTAGTCCCTTTTGTAATAGCATTTTTTATATCGGTTTTCGTTTACCCGATTTGCATTTTTTTTGAAAAACTTATAGATAAATCTACTATAGAATTTATACGAAAAAGACGCAGAGGACTTTCTGTTCTCATAGTGTATACCATATTTCTTGCTATATTATTTTTGATAATATGGTTTTTAATACCAAGTTTAATAAAAAGCATTTATAACTTTGTGTCAAATATTTATTTGTATATTGCTAATATTGAGGCGTTTCTCAATTCATATGAATGGATAAATATTGATTTTGACTATATTTTAAGTACAATCAATTATAATGAAATTCTGTCGAAAATTGATTTTAACACATTAAGTAAACAAGCAACAACAAGTGTTGTAAGTTTTTCTTCGATTTTTATCGACTTTTTTATAGCAATAATAGCATCGATATATATGTTGCTTGATAGGAAAGAATTAAAGCAACTGTTATCTAAAATAGGAAAAAAAGTATTTAAAGAAAAAGCATATAACAATCTGTTGAAGTATGGCAGTAAGTTACATGAGTATTTGTATAAATACTTGTATTGCTTAATTATTGACGGTCTTGTTATGTTTGTGCTTTCGTTCATACTTATGTCAGTGTTAAGAATAAGATATTCTTTAGTGCTTGCAATAATTTTAGGATTATTCAATATTATTCCGTATTTTGGGGCAATAATAGCAGGTGTATTGGTTTGTGTTACTACAATATTCACAACTGATTTACAGACTGCAATTATTCTTGCAGTGGCTATTGTAATACTTCAGCAGATAGATTCAAATATTATACAGCCGAAACTTGTTAAAGATTCGCTTGAAATAAAGCCTTTATGGGTAATATTTGGTGTCATTTTAGGCGGAGGCTTATTTGGGTTTGCAGGTCTTTTGCTTGCAGTACCGATTATGGGACTCATAAGATACATTTTTAAAGAATCAATTGATGGTGAATCAGATGAAACAGAAATTAGCACTTCTAATTGATAAATTAGATGAAAACAACTTAGACAGTATACTTATTACAGATCTTAATAATGTCAGGTATTTTAGCGGATTTACAGGGACTACGGCATATCTTATAATAACAAAACATAATAATTATTTGATTACTGATTTTAGGTATATTGAGCAAGCAAATGGTCAGTGCCCTGATTTTGAAATTATAGACCATAATGCTCAAGATGTAGAATTGCTTACTAAACAATTAGAAAATACCGGATTTGAAAATGAGACAATTTCTTACAAAAATTATATAAAATTTGAAAAATTGTTTAAAAAACTTATTTGTGTCAATGACTTGATTACTACTCTTCGCGAGAAAAAGTATGAAGATGAAATAATAAACATTAAACATGCCGTAAAAATTGCAGATGATGCATTTACACACATTTGTAAATATGCCAAAGAAGGTATGAGCGAAATTGAAGTAGCAAATGAACTTGAGTTCTATATGAGAAAAAACGGTGCAGAGAAACTTTCTTTCGATACAATAGTCGCTTCAGGTGCACGAGGTGCAATGCCACATGGTTATCCGACTGATAAAAAACTTGTAAGCGGCGAACTTGTTGTTCTTGATTTTGGTTGTTTTTATAACGGATATGCAAGCGATATGACAAGGACATTGGCCGTAGGAAACGTTGATGATAAACTTATTGATGTTTATAACACAGTATTAGATGCTCAGATGAGTGTTTTAAAAGTAATCTCAGATGGTCAAAGCGCAAGTTTAATGCACAAAACTGCACAGGATATAATCGATAAAAAATACATAAATACTTTTGGACATGCATTAGGACATGGAGTAGGACTTGAAATACACGAGCTGCCAACTTTAAGTCCCAAAAGCAAAAAAATTCTTGAAGTAGGAAATGTAGTGAGCGTTGAACCTGGAATATATATACCTGGTCTTTGCGGAGTAAGAATTGAAGATTTAGTATATATTACCAAAAACGGATGTGAGGTTTTGACAAAATCTACTAAAAAATTGATATATATTTGATATATGACTTGAATTTTTCTTATATATGTTGTAAAATATACTGGAATAAATGTGTTTTTATGTATAGAATTTACATAAATCTATAATTAAAATTATGCTGCAATGCAGCAAGTTAAATACGGGAGGTACAAAAAATGATTTCAGCAGGAGAATTTAGAAACGGT
Source organism: Oscillospiraceae bacterium (assembly GCA_015069095.1). GTDB lineage: Bacteria > Bacillota > Clostridia > UMGS1810 > UMGS1810 > SIG430. The sequence goes on from SVJH01000032.1 coordinate 10,551, forward strand.
GTTACATTTGAATTTGAAGGAAACGTATACCAAATCGTAGAATTCCAACATGTAAAACCTGGTAAAGGTGCTGCGTTCGTTAGAACAAAACTTAAAAACGTTATTACTGGCGGTGTTGTAGAAAAAACATTCCGTCCTACAGAAAAAATGCCTAAAGCGCATATTGAAAGAAAAGATTACGAATACTTATATACAGATGGTGAACTGTACTACTTTATGGATCAGGAAACATTTGAACAAATGCCTCTAAACTCAGAAGCACTTGGTGATTCTTTAAGATTTGTTAAAGAAAACATGGTTGTAAAAGTACTATCATACAAAGGCAGTGTATTTGGTGTTGAACCTCCTACATTCGTTGAACTTGAAGTTACTGATACAGAACCTGGATTCAAAGGCGACACATCAACAGGTGCAACAAAACCTGCAGTTGTTGAAACAGGTGCACAGATTAACGTTCCATTATTCATTGACCAGGGTGATATGATAAGAATTGACACAAGAACTGGCGAATACATGGAAAGAGCATAATTTAAAAAGGAGATAAAATAAAATGGAAAATATTTCTAATCAGATTTCATACCTAAAAGGTCTTATGGAAGGCCTTGACATCGACAAAGAAACAAAAGAAGGCAAAGTTTTTAATGCAATTTTAAGTGTTCTTGAAGAAATCGATTTTGCAATGGATGACTTATATGACTATCAGGATGAACTTGCTGAACAAGTTGATTCTATTGACGAAGATTTAGCTGCAGTTGAAGAAGAACTTCTTGACTGTGAAGAATGCGACGAATGTTGTGATTGCGATTGCGATGATGAATATTACGAAATCGAATGTCCAAAATGTAAAGAAATTATTTGTATAGATGAAGAAGCTCTTTGCAACGGTGATGATATCGTATGTCCTAATTGCGACGAAACAATTGAACTTGATTTTGATTGTGATTGCGATTGCTGCGATTGTGAAGAAGAATAATTCTTATTTACTAAAAACTCCCTTGCAAAAGGGAGTTTTCTTATTGTGGAGGAAACTATGAAAAAACTTATTCTAATCCTAATTGTTATTGCGTTGGCGTTCGGCGGTTACTATGCGTATAAAGAATACATAGAACCGGAAAAAAATTATAAAGATGCAATTAGTATGATTGATAACTATAATTATCCCGAAGCGTTTTCTATGCTTCAGCAACTTGATGGATATAAAGATTCTACAGAAAGAATGATGGCGTTATATGGGAATACGGTTTCGGCTGGTCGTCATCATACTGTTGCAGTAAAAAATGATGGAACTGTGGTTGCTGCCGGTAGAAATACTCAGGACCAATGTAATGTGGAAGATTGGAAAGATATTGCTTATGTTAGTTGTGGGTATGACTATACTGCGGCACTTAAAGATGATGGAACAGTAGTTTTTGCTGGTCAGAACAGTATTGGTAAAGGCGATTTTTCAAATTGGTCCGATATTGTTGCTATAAGCAGTGGTGAATTTCATACGTTAGGGCTAAAAAAAGATGGTACGGTTGTGGCAACGGGCGGTAATGATTTTGGTCAATGTAATGTTTCTGAGTGGAAAGACATTGTTTCTGTTAAAGCAGTGGGGAAAACATCGGTAGGACTAAAAAAAGACGGCACAATTGTTATGTGTGGAAAAGGTCTTTTAGATAAAGAGGAAATTGAAAAACTGACTGGTGTTGTTGATTTTGATCTTTGTGGCGAAGAAACGAGTATCTTTATGAAAAAAGATGGAACAGTTGAGTGTATGGGATTTTTGAAAGGTATAAAACCAGATATTGATGATGCGACAAAAGTGTGTGCAGGAAATATGTTTGCACTTGCATTAAAAAAAGATAAGACCATTGCAGTAATTAAAGATGATACAAAAACTTACGAATATGGTCAACTTAATGTTGATGCATGGAAAGACATAGTTGATTTTTCTGCGTATGAAAATTTGGTTATTGCAGTTGATAAAAATGGTCAGGTGTTTGCAACTGGCGAAGGTTTTTCAAAAGAAACAGATGTTAATGGATGGAATTTAAATAAATATTAAAAAACACTTGATTTTTTTTAAAAAATGTGTTATAGTTTAACTACAATGATAAATATTTACTAACATGAGAGTGGGTTGTGCCCACTCTTTTGTGTTATATTGCGAAAAATGTGTGGTGATAAAATGGCTAAAATAACTGATGTAATAAAAGAAATTGCAACTCCTATAGTTTTGTCAGAAAACTGTGTGATTTTTGATGTTGAGTACAAAAAAGAAGGTTCGGATTATGTACTTCGCGTGTTGATTGAAAAAGAGAATATAGATGAATACATTTCTATCAATGATTGTGAAAATATAAGCAGAAAATTAAGTGATGAACTTGACAGAGTTGATCCGATTAAAAATCCGTATATGCTTGAAGTTTCATCTCCGGGAATTGACAGACCACTTAGATGTGAAGCGGATTTTGAAAAGTATAACGGTAGAGATGTTGACATTGGACTTTACAAAGCAATAAATAAATCAAAAATTTTAACAGGTACTCTTACGGGTTACAAAGATGACATCATTACAATTGATATTGATGGTGAAGTTGTTGAAATCAACAAAAAAGATACTTCTTATGTAAAATTATCAATAGATTTTTAAATAAAAGGGAGAGATTAAAAAAATGAAAAGTAAAAAGAGCGAATTACTACTTGCTTTAGAACAAATTTGTGAAGAAAAGAATATAAGTAAAGATGTATTACTTGAAACACTTCAACAGGCACTCATTCTTGCATATAAAAGAAATTATAGTTCTGTGCACAACAATGTATTTGTTGACATTAACAACGAAACAGGCGCAATAAGAGTATATGCACAAAAAGAAGTTGTGGAAAATGTTGAAGATGATCAACTTCACATTTCACTTGAAGAAGCAAAAAAAGTAAAGAAAATTTACGAAATTGGTGATCTTGTTGATATTGAAGTTACTCCAGCAACATTCGGAAGAATTGCTGCTCAAACTGCAAAGCAGTTAGTAATGCAAAGAATAAGAGAAGTTGAAAGAAATAACATTTACGATGAGTTCTCTCAGAAAGAAGGAACTGTTATCGAAGGTGTTATTCAAAGAATTGAAAAGAAAAATATTTACCTTGATGTAGGAAGTGCAGAAACTTATCTTGCTCCTAATGAACAGGTAGCAACAGAAGAATATGATTTTCATCAGCATCTTAAAGTATATGTTACGGAAGTTAAAAAGACTACAAAAGGTCCTTTGATTACTGTTTCAAGAACAAGACCACAACTTGTTTCAAAACTTTTTGAACAAGAAATTCCTGAAATTAAAGACGGAATTATTGAAGTTATGAGTGTATCTCGTGATGCTGGCTCAAGATCAAAAATTGCTGTTAAAACAAATGATGAAAATGTAGATCCTATAGGTTCTTGTATCGGTACAAAAGGAATGAGAATTCAGGGGATTATTGACGAACTTAATGGCGAAAAAATTGATATTGTTAAATATAGCGATGATCCAAAAGAATTTATTAAAGCAAGTTTATCTCCTGCAGAAGTTATTTCTCTTGAAATAGATGCAGATGAAAAACAGGCACATGTTGTAGTACCATTTGATCAGTTATCACTTGCAATTGGTAAAGAAGGTCAAAATGTAAGACTTGCAGCAAGACTTACAAATTATAAAATAGATATAAAAAGCGATAGAGATTCAAAATAGGAGTGAGTACAATTTATAAAGAGCAAAGAATGTGCATAGGTTGTATGACAAAAAATGATAAGTATAAACTTATAAGAATAGTAAAAAACTCTGATAACACCATAAAAGTTGACAATAAAAACAACTCAGACGGAAGAGGCGCATATATTTGTGAAAAAGAAGAATGTGTAATAAAAGCGAAAAAGAAAAATGCTTTAAGGCGCGCATTAAAATGCGATGTAGATGACAAAATATACGATGTGCTTTTGGAGGAAATAAAAAATGGATAAAGTTTATAAACTTATTGGTCTTGCCAAGCGAGCGGGTAAAGTAAAAAGTGGCGAGGCAAATGTTAAACAATCAATTCAAGAAGGCTCGGCATATGTTGTATTTATTGCATCAGACATATCAGAAAACACTAAAAAAAGTATTACAAACAGTTGTAATTACTATGATATAAGTTGTTATACGCTGGGTGATATGATAACACTTGGTCATTCAATCGGAAATGAATTTAACGCAGCAGTTGCTGTTACCGATGAAGGACTTGCAAATCTAATAACAGAAAGACTTAAAAATATTAACGGAGGTGTATTATAATGGCACAACCAAAATTACATGAAATAGCAAAAGATTTTAATATGGCCAGCAAGGATATGATTGCAGATTTTGCTAAATATGGCAGAGTAATGAAAAATCATATGGCTAAACTTGAACCTGATGATATAAATCTTATTTTTACCGTTTATATGAATGAATACGACGATGGAACAACAATTGAAGATTACTTAAAACAAAAAGATACAGAAAGAGCGGCAAAAATTAAAGAAGAAAAAGCCAAAGCAGAAAAAATAAAAGAGGAACAAGCAAAAGAAGAAAAAGAACGTGCTGATAAGGAAAAGGCCGAAAAGGAAGCGGCTATTGCTGCTAAAAAAGCGAAACAGCAGGCTGAAAAGACAGAAAATAAGCCTTCGAAACCTGTAAATAAACCTTCTCAAAACACACAAAAACCTGCTAAAAAGAAAGAAAAAATACTTACTCGTACAAGTGAACCAATAACAGAAGAAAGTCTTAAAATTGTTAAAGAAGACAAAACAAAGGTTGTTGACACTCGCCAGAATGTTGTTGATCTTGAAAAACTTGACACAGAAAAAATTGAACAACTTGTAAATATTGATATTGCAGACAATGTTGAGAAAAAGCAGAAACTTAAAAAAGGCGGTCAAAACAAAAAACAGGAAAAGAATATCGCTGCAAATAATAAAGATAAAAAACAAAAAGAAACATTAGAAGTTAAAGATGAACCTAAAGAAGTTATGGTTCCTGATGAAATTTCTGTTGGCGAATTTGCAGAAAGACTTGGCGTTGCTGCTGCAGTGGTGGTTAAAAAACTATTTGAACTTGGAATTATGGCATCAATTAGTCAGGTTATAGATTTTGATACAGCTGCTCTTGTAGGCGAAGATTTGGGTTATAAAATTGACAAAGAAATCATTATAACAGATGAAGATATTGTATTTGACGATACAGAAGATGCACCTGAAACACTAAAACCTCGTTCTCCGGTTGTGGTTGTAATGGGACACGTTGACCATGGTAAAACATCGCTTCTTGATGCTATAAGAAGTGCAAATGTTACAGCAAGTGAAGCAGGTGGTATTACTCAGCACATTGGTGCTTACAGAGTTAGAATTAACGACAGTAAAATTACTTTCCTTGATACACCAGGACACGAAGCATTTACCGCAATGCGTGCTCGTGGTGCACAGGTTACTGATGTTGCAATACTTGTTGTTGCCGCAGATGATGGTATTATGCCACAGACAATCGAAGCAATTAACCATGCTAAGGCTGCTGGTGTAACAATTATTGTTGCAATTAACAAAATTGATAAAGATGGTGCAAACCCTGACAGAATTATGCAGGAACTTACTGAATACGATTTAGTTCCTGAAGCATGGGGTGGGGACACAATTTGCGTTCCGATTTCTGCTAAACATAAACAGAATATTGATGAACTTTTGGAAATGGTAATTTTAGTTTCTGAAATGAAAGAACTTAAAGCTAACCCTGACAGACGTGCAAAAGGTACAGTTATTGAAGCACAGCTTGATAAAGGTAGAGGACCTGTTGCGACTGTTCTTGTTCAAAATGGTACATTAAGAGTAGGAGATACAATTGTTGCAGGAACAAGTATCGGTAGAATAAGAGCAATGGTTGATGACAGAGGAAATAATGTTAAAAAAGCAGGTCCTTCTGTTCCGGTTGAAGTTATCGGTCTTAGCGAAGTTCCTACAGGTGGAGATTTATTCTACGTTGTAACAGACGAAAGAAAAGCAAAAGCGCTTGTTGAAAAAAGAAAACAAAAAATCAAAGATGAAATTCTTGGTTCAAGACAGGCAGTTTCTCTTGATGCGTTATTTGATCAGATTAAAGAAGGCGAAGTTAAAGACCTTAACATTATTGTTAAAGCAGACGTACAAGGTTCTGTTGAAGCAGTAAAACAGTCATTAGAAAAACTTTCAAATGAAGAAGTAAGAGTTAAATGTATTCACGGCGGTGTTGGTGGTATTACTGAGACAGACGTAATGCTTGCATCTGCATCAAATGCTATTATTGTTGGATTTAACGTTCGTCCTGATAGTGGTGCTGTATCTGCTTCAGAAAGAGAAGATGTTGATATAAGACTATACAGAGTTATTTACCATGCAATAGAAGAAATTGAATCCGCTATGAAAGGTATGCTTGCACCAAAATACAAAGAAACTGTTCTTGGTCATGCTGAAGTTAGAAACACATTCAAAGTGTCTGGTGTTGGTACTATTGCAGGTGGATATGTTCAGGATGGTAAAATTACAAGAAACTCACAAACAAGAATTGTTCGTGATGGTATTATCATTCACGAAGGTGTTCTTGCAAGTTTAAAACGTTTCAAAGATGATGCTAAAGAAGTTGCTGCAGGATATGAATGTGGTATTGGCATTGAAAACTTTAATGACATTAAAGAGGGCGACATTATTGAATCTTTCATAATGGAAGAAATTAAACAATAAGGAGCAAAAAAATGGCATTAAACAGAATAGATAGAATAAAAGAAGAAATAAAACGCGAACTTACATCAGTTATAAGAACTATAAAAGACCCACGCGTTGGAGCGATGGTCTCTGTTGTTTCATGCGACGTTACAAAAGATTTGAAATTTGCAAAGGTTTTTGTAAGCGTTATGGGCGATGAAAAAACAAAAAAAGACTCTATTTTAGGTCTTAACAGCGCTCAAGGATATGTTCGACGTGAAATTGCAAACAGACTAAATATTAGAAACACACCACAGTTCAAATTCGTGCTTGATAATTCTGTTGAATACGGAATTCACATCAACGAACTTATAAGTAAATTAAATAGTGAAGGTGATAAATAATGAGTTTTGATAAAATTAAAAAAATTATTGATCAAAACGATACCTTTGCAATTATACCGCATAAAAATCCCGACGGCGATGCTATTGGCTCGTCGTTGGCACTTGCGTATGCATTAAAAAAACTTGGTAAAAAGTCAAAAATATTAGTTTCTGGCGATTTTCCTAAAAACCTTAATGATATATGGACTGATGAGTTTGAACATTTGGATATAAAAGAACCATACGCAGCAATTGTTCTTGATTGTGCAAGTTTTGACAGATTTGACGAAAACGAGAAAGAAATATTTATAAACGCAAAAGACACTGCACTTATAGATCATCATGTTACAAATGAAGGTTTTGCTGATGCAAATTACATTGACGCAAAATCAGCAGCAACTGGAGAAATTATGTATGATTTTTTGCATAATGAATTAAAAGTAGAATTTGATTTGCAACTTGCAAAGTATATTTATTGTGCATTAGTTTGCGATACAGGCAGTTTTAAATATTCAAATACTACCAGTAAAACTTTACTTGTTGCTTCAAAACTTTTAGAATATGGAATTGATCCTTCATATTTTTCACAAAAAATACTTGACCAACGTTCTAAAAAACAAATAATAGCGATGAAAGAATGTATTAACAATTTATCGTTTTATTTTGACGGAAAAGTATGTGTAAGTTATATAACATATGATTTTGTTGAAAAAAATGGTCTTGATTTTGACGATACAGACTTTTTTGTGTCATTTCCAAGGGATATTGAAAATGTTGAAGTTGGAATTTACTTAAAAGTTCGTTCTGAAAATGAAATAAAAGTAAGTCTTCGATCAAATTCATATGTTGATGTATCGAGTATTGCAAATGAATTTGGCGGTGGCGGACACATAAGAGCAGCTGGGTGTTCAATACTTGATAAGTCGGTAGATGATGCTATAAAAATTATACTTGAAAAGGTAGAAAAAGCGATAAATGAACGATAATTTAAACGGAATTATTATAGTAAATAAAGAAAAAGGTTTTACTTCGCATGATGTTGTTAATGTCATGCGAAAAATTTTAAAAACAAGAAAAGTAGGTCATACAGGTACACTTGACCCTGAAGCAACAGGCGTTCTTCCAATTTGCTTTGGTAATGCAACAAAAGTTGCTGATATGATAACTTTATCAGATAAAGAGTACATAGCCGAATTAAAACTTGGCGTTGTTACTGATACTCAGGATATCTGGGGAAATGTTATTGAAGAAAAAGATGTAAATGTTAACAAATCTGATTTTGAAATTGCGATAAAAAGTTTTATTGGAAATATAAAACAAATTCCGCCGATGTATTCAGCAATAAAAATTGACGGCAAAAAACTTTATGAGTATGCGCGTGAAGGCAAAGAAATCGAAAGAAAAGAGCGCGATGTTACAGTTTACGATATTGAAATTCTTAAGATTGATAATACAAATGCATCAATTAAAGTTAAATGTTCAAAGGGGTTATATATAAGAACACTATGCCACGATATTGGTCAAAAACTTGGCTTTGGTGCATGCATGACAAGTCTTAAAAGAACAAAAAGTTCTGTCTTTACCTTGGAAAATGCATATACATTGGATGAGTTAAAAGAAATGGATATAGAAAAGGTAATTATGCCTACCGAAGATGTTTTTATGGATTTACCTTTGTTTAGAGCAAATGACGAAATAGAAAAGCGTCTTATAAATGGTGCTGTGTCATCTGTAAAACTCAAAGAAGGAATGTACCGAGTACAAAATTTAAAAGGCAAATTTTTTTGTATAGGTAAAGTATATTTTTATAACGGACGAAATGTTATAAAAAGCGATAAACTATTTTTGTAAAGGAGATATTATGTTTACATGCGTTGCATTAGGTAAATTTGACGGTATTCATTTGGGACATAAAAAGATTATCAAAAAGACTGTTGAAATATCAAAAGAAAAAAATTTAATACCTGTTGCGTACGTTATAGATATATCTCATATGTTGACGACCAACAATGAAAAAGAAGAACTTTTTAATGAATATGGTATAGAAAAAGTTGTTTTTGAAAAATTTAGTGATGATTTTAAAAATCTTTCTCCAAAAGAGTTTTTTAGTGAAATAATTATTAAAAAACTTATGGCAAAACATATTGTAGTTGGAACAGATTACAGATTTGGAAAAAACAGAGAGGGAAATATTGATATTTTAAAAGTTCTGTGTAATGAAAATGGAATTGAATTTACAATAGTAGATAAGCTAAAAATTGATGGTATTGAAGTTTCAAGTACAAAAATAAAAGAATTTATACAAAGTGGAAATATCAGTGATGCAAACAGGTTTTTAGGAAGAAACTACTCAATTTGCGGAAATGTAACAGAAGGTAAAAAACTTGGCAGAAAAATGGGATTTCCAACTGTTAATTTGATGTCTGAAAAAAATATTGATATAAAAAGCGGAGTTTACGTTACAAAAACACATTTTGAAGGTAAACAGTTTGACAGTATAACAAACGTCGGTATAAATCCAACAGTTGATATTGATGAAAAAACAAAAATAGAAACGTATATATTTGATTTTTCAAAGGAGATATACGGAGAAAACATAAAAATAGAATTTTTATATCATTTGCGTGATGAGAAAAAGTTTAAAAATATTGACGAACTTATGCGCCAAATTGCATCAGATAAAGAAAAATCAAAAAAATATTTTGAAAAATGAGTAAAAAGTATTTACAAATGGAAAAAACTGTGTTATAATACTTTACGTTATGAACCCGTGCCTAGGTTTATGGACTCTCCAGACCTTATGCTTTGGCACGAGGCGATTAAATATTTTATGGAGGTGAAGCATAATGCTTAAAGAAGTTAAACAGGAAATCATCAATACTTACAAAAGACACGAAAATGATACAGGTTCTCCTGAAGTTCAGATTGCTATTTTAACATATCGTATCAATCACTTAACAGAGCATCTTAAGAACAACAAAAAAGACCATCATTCACGTCGTGGACTTTTACAGATGGTTGGGGACAGAAGAGGTCTTCTTAACTACTTAATGAAAATCGATATTGAAAGATACCGTGAAATCATTAAAAAATTAAACATCAGAAAATAATTTAAAAATAGGGCAAAGAGCGGTTTTATATAAAACCGTTCTTTGTCTGTTTTAAAATTAAAGTAAAAAATATAAAAAGTCGGTTTTTTATTTGTTGACTTTAGCAATTAAATATGATATTTTTTCAAAAAAGATGTTATATTTAATGGCTAAGAGTTAACGAAAACCGACAATAATTTTAAAAATTGGAGGATTATTATGGTAAACAAATTTACAACTACTTTAGCTGGCAGACCGCTTAGTGTTGAAACTGGCGAACTTGCACAGCTTTCAAATGCATCTGCACTTGTAAGATATGGCGACACTGTTGTTTTAGTAAACGTAACAGCATCACAAAAACCAAGAGAAGGCGTAGACTTCTTCCCACTAAGTGTAGATTACGAAGAAAAACTATATGCAGTAGGTAAAATCCCTGGCGGATTTACAAGAAGAGAAGGAAAACCAACTGAAAAAGCAATTCTTACATCTCGTGTTATTGACAGACCTATAAGACCACTATTTCCTAAAGATTTAAGAAATGATGTAAGCGTTGTTGCTACTGTTATGTCTGTTGAAATTGACAACTCTCCTGAAATTGCTGCTATGATTGGTACAGGTGTTGCTCTTGCAATTTCAGATGTTCCGTTTAACGGCCCAGTTGCAGGTGTATTTGTAGGTCTTGTTGATGGCGAGGTTGTTATCAATCCAACACTTGAACAAAGAGAAAAATCTGATCTTGAACTTACTGTTGCTGCTACAAGAGAAAAAGTTGTTATGATTGAAGCAGGTGCAAAAGAAGTTAAAGAAGAAGTTATGATGACTGCTATTAAAACTGCACATGAAGAAATCAAAAAACTTTGTGATTTTATCGATGAAATTCAAAAAGCAGTAGGTAAAGAAAAGTTCAGTTACGAACAGATTGATGTTGACAAAGAAATGTACGCAAAAATTAAAGAATTTGCTTACGATATGGTAAGCGAAGCTTTAGATACAGATGACAAACGAGTAAGAGACGATGCAATGTTTGTTGTAACTGAAAAAGTTAACGAAAAATTTGCAGAAGAATATCCAGAAAGCGAAGCAGCTTTTGGCGAATGTCTATACAAATTACAGAAAGAAATTGTTAGAAAATGGCTTAAAGAAGATAAAAAACGTGTTGATGGCAGAGGAATTGATGAAATCAGACCTTTAGCATCAAGTGTTGGTATCCTTCCAAGAAC
>SVJH01000007.1 GCA_015069095.1 Oscillospiraceae bacterium
CCTAACGGGCACTGTTGAAACTAAGCATCGTGCAAAGTACTTACTTGCACTCTGCAAGTTTCTGCCACTCCTTATTGCTCGCTTCATCGTCCGTGTGGACGCGCTCACAAACGTCCCTCTCTTGCCGCATGCGGCGCTTCAAGTTCGAATTATAAGCAAAACAAAAAAGCAAGCCGAAACTTTCGACTTGCTTTTGGCTTAAGATGGAGAGATTCGCCCTAACGGGCACTGTTGAAACTAAGCATCGTGCAAAGTACTTACTTGCACTCTGCAAGTTTCTGCCACTCCTTATTGCTCGCTTCATCGTCCGTGTGGACGCGCTCACAAACGTCCCTCTCTTGCCGTACGCGGCGCTTCAAGTTCGAATTTTAAGCAAACAAAAAAGCAAGCCGAAACTTTCGACTTGCTTTTGGCGGAGATGGAGAGATTCGAACTCTCGCGCCGCTTTCGCGACCTATACCCTTAGCAGGGGCACCTCTTCGACCGACTTGAGTACATCTCCGTAGGCAGAATATAAAAAATATTAAGTGGCGGAGAGGCAGAGATTCGAACTCTGGGTGCTTTCGCATCACTAGTTTTCAAGACTAGCTCCTTAAACCACTCGGACACCTCTCCGTGTATTTGATTGTAGCATAAACAAAGATTATTGTCAATAAAACAAAAGTGGCGGAGAGGCAGAGATTCGAACTCTGGGTGCTTTCGCATCACTAGTTTTCAAGACTAGCTCCTTAAACCTCTCGGACACCTCTCCGTGCTTATGCAACGAAAATAATTATACCTTTTTTTAGTTGATTTGTCAATACTTTTTTGAAAAATTATCTATTTATTTTTATACTAATTTCTCCGCTTGACAAAAATTCCTCGCTTTTATCATCATATTGGACCAAAAGATTAAAATCCTTATTTAAATCTTTTGCTATAGCGTTTATTTCTTTTCCGTTTTTTATTACTCCAATTTTTTTGCCAAGTATAAAACATCTTTTTTTGTATTCATCAAAAAAGTCGTTTTCAAAGTTTATATATCCAAATAAATTATTAAAAAAAGATGCTATAATTTCGTTTTTTATGCCATTTTGTTCTTTTTCTAAAAGATAAGTTGCACTATCTTTTATATCGCTTGTAAATCCGTTTTTTGGCTTGTAAACATTTATTCCGACTCCAATTATTACATAATTTGAAAGTCCTGTATTGTAATCGATGCTTGATTCTGTAAGAATACCGCATACTTTTTTACCTTTTACAAAAATATCGTTAACCCATTTAATATTTGTGTCTATATTAAGAGTATTCTCTATTGCTTTGCACATACAAACTGCAGCAAGGGGAGTTATAAGGCTTAGTTTTTCTTTTTCAAACTTGTTCTTTAAAATAATGCTCATATATATGCCGCTACCCAAGGGGGAATAAAAACTTTTTCCAATCCTTCCTCGACCTTTTGTTTGCATGTTTGCAATTATAACATCTTTGTCTGATGATGGATTTTCTTTTAAATACGTATTTGTTGACGAAATCTCGTCAAATATTTTAATGTTTAATTTGTTTTTTAATCTTAGATTTATTTCTTTTTCATCTATTATGTCCATTTTACTCTCCGCTTATATCAGTTTTTCCGTCCCATAAATATTTTTTTAAGTTTACTGTGTAGTTTTCATCTACAACCACATTTTCCGCTTCTAAAAGATTTTTTTGAATATCTATTCCGCCAAATGCAAATGCAGGTGCTAAATTTCCAAATCTGTTAACAACACGATGACACGGAATGACATATGGAGTAGGGTTAAAGTGGAGTGCATATCCTACTGCTCTTGAGGCTCTTGGTGATCCTAACAGTATTGCAATTTGTCCGTAAGTTGCAACTTTGCCTTTTGGAATTTGTTTTACTATATCATAAACTGCATTATAAAAACTCAAAAAAACCACCTCTATGAGTAGATTTTACCATAATTACAAGTAATATTCAATATTTTATGTTCATATACTTTTATAAAAATTACATTAGGAGGATTTATAATGCCAAGTATTTCAATGAATAAAACAAAACTAAATAAGAAATTTGAAACAAATGTACGTTCAGATGTGATTGTTCCTGATTTTAAAGGAGATATCGTAAATATTGTTTGTTCGTATGCCACGGTCAGTGCTAATGAAAGTTATTTAACAAAAGATAAAATAACAATATCAGGAATGGTTTATTTTACAACCATATATACAAGCGACGAAGAAAAAACACTTTCTTTAAATCATAAAATGCCATTTTCGCATCAAATAGAAATACAAAACGCAGATGACGTTGATTTTTCAGTTAAAGCATATGTAAAAGATGTAAAAACTACATTCTTAAATAGCAGAAAAGTCGCACTTGATGCACTTTTATCACTTGATGTACTTGTTACTGAAGTAATAGATGAACAGCTTTCTTTTTCGGACGAGGAATTTCTTTTAGCAAAAACAGAGCAGATTACGTCATATTGTAATGTAATAAACAAAAAAGAAGATTTTTGCGTAGAGTATGAAACAGAACTTGCAGATGCAGAAAATTTAATTTGTGCATATTCAAAAGTTGTATCAAAAGATATAAAAATAATAAACAACAAAATAATATTAAAGGGAACGCTGAAAATAAATGTTCTTTATGAACTTAAAAATGGCGAAATACAAAATAAAGAGTTTTTAAACGATTATACAGAGGTATTCGATGTAAATTCGATTATGCCTGATATGAAAACAAAAATAGATTTACAAATAAGACAGACAGATGCAAATATTTTAGATGAAGAAAAACTAAGTATTACAACATTTTTAAGTGCATACATACTTTCGTATGATGAGTACGAAAACGATATACTAACTGATGTATACTCAATAGATTATGAAACAAAAACAGAAACAAAAACTTTTTCATATGAAAGCCTGATTGAAAGCGTTTTGGATAAGTTTACTTTGTCGGATACTTTTGATGTATCAAGAAACGGAATATCATCAATATATGATGTTTTGATATATCCGGATGTCAAAAATTGTTTTGTACACGATATGTCGATGATTGTAGAAGGAGAAGTAAAAACAGAAGTTATTTATTACAACGCAGATAACGTTGTGTCAAATAAGTCAAAAAACATACCATTTTCATATTCGTATAAACTTAAAAATAATCATGAAAATTTATGCTCAAATGCAGACGTATTTTATGATTTAATAAATATAAGTGTTAATGCTTTAGGTGAAATTGAACTTAAAATTACATTTGAAGTTATAGGCGATGTTTTTGAATGTAAAGAAAAAACAGCCATAACAAGTGTATCACTCGATAAATCAAAACCTGTTGATAAATCATCAATTCCAAGTATAACAGTTTATTTTGTTCAAAAAGGGGATACGCTTTGGGATATAGCAAAAAAATATCATACAACTATTAAAGAAATTTCAAAAGTAAATAACATTGATGAAAATAAAATATTAAACATCGGCGAAAGACTTATTATACCTAAAAAATAACGATTGACACAAAAAATTCAAGGTGTTATAATTTAGGTAATGATGTTTTACGGAGGGATAAAATGGTTAATTTAAAAAATGAGTTTTTAAATGTAACAATACTAAAAAAAGGCGCAGAAATAAGAAGTGTAAAAAGTAAAAAAGGAACAGAATTTATGTGGGATGCAAATCCTAACGTGTGGCCAATGAGCGCACCTGTTATGTTTCCTGTATGTGGCGGATTAAGAGATGATAAATTCATTTATGAAAACAAAGAATATACACTTCAAAAACACGGCTATGCAAGATTTTGCGATTTTGAAGTAGTAGAAAATTCTGACACAAAAGCAGTGTTTATGCTTAAATCAAACGAAGAAAGCAAAAAATCTTATCCGTTTGACTATGAATTTACAATTAAATATGAACTAAAAGAAAAATCAATTGTTGTTACATATGGTGTTTTAAATAAAACTGACGGAAAAATGTATTATTCATGCGGTGGTCATGAAGCGTATGCTTGCCCGGAAGGTATCGAAGAATACAGCATTTTGTTTGATAAAAACGTTACACTTAAAAGCAGTGTATTAAACGGAAATTTATTAGAACATAAAACAGTTACTGTATTAGAAAACAATAATAAACTTGACCTTAAAAAAGAATTTTTTGCAATTGATGCATTAGTATTTAAAGAAGTTGATTTTGATAAAGTAACACTTGTTAATAAGAATAATACAAGAAAAGTTACAGTTGAATTTGACGGATTTAAAACATTTATGCTCTGGACTAAACCTGAGGGCGATTATATTTGTCTTGAACCTTGGTGCAACGCACCTGATGATATTGATTCTGATTTTGATTTTGTAAACAAAAAAGGAATTATGTGTCTTGAAAAAGGTGAATATAAAGAAAAAGTCCATACAATAACTTATGAAGATTAAAAGGGGATAGTAATATGCTTACAAAAGAACTTTACAATCAGTACAAAAATGAAGCGCTAAAATATTTGGAAAAAGCGCATATTGCAGTAACAGATGAAGAAATAGAAAAACTTGAAGTCGCAGAATATGAACTTGGATGTCTTGACAAAATAGGACTTGAACTTGTAGTTTATGTAAATACAGAAAAATGCTGTGCAAAAGAACTTGTACTTTTGCCAAATCAGACTTGTCCTGAACACAGACATCCTTCGGTTGATGGAAAAGACGGAAAAGAAGAAACATTCAGATGTCGCTACGGAAAAGTTTATCTTTATGTTGAAGGCGAAAAAAACTGCGACATTTCAGATAAAATCCCTGAAGGATTTGATGGATGTTTTACTTGTGCACATGAAGTAGTTTTAAATCCTGGCGAACAGTACACAATTATGCCAAACACACTTCATTGGTTTAAAGCAGGGGATGAAGGTGCTGTTGTTTCTGAATTTTCAACAAAAAGTATGGATGAATTTGATATCTATACAGATAAAAGAATAGATCCTGCTGGAAAACGAAATATATAAATATGCAATAAAAAATGTCTGCCATTTGGCAGACATTTTTTTATGAATTAACCGGTTTAAACGACGGTATTTCTCCAAGAATGTAATAATCATATCTTGTTGCAATATCTTCATGACTTTTAATTCTTTTGTCGCTAATTTCAATTATAAACACAAGTGCAAAAGCAAGTATAAAACCAACTACTCCTGCAAGGACAGTATTTCTTGTTGTGTTATTAGGAAGTGGAGTAGAACTATACGCAGGGTAGTCAAGTGTTTTTAAACTACCGCCTTCAAATACCCACTCAATTTCATCAGGAGCAAGCGAAATTATTGTTTGAACAAGTACAAATGCTACTTTAGGATCTGCAGCAACTGCTTTAATTTTAAGTATTTCGGTTTTATTAAGCGAATCCATCGATACCATTGATTTTAAAGAAGCAACTGAATATCTTAATCCCGAAACAGATTTAACACGGCTGAAAAATCTGTCAGTATTTAAAACTTCAACATACGATTTTAAAAGCTCTTGCGAAGTCATAAGTTCAGTAAGCGTAACTTCACTTGTTTGATTTTGATATACCGGCGTATCGCTTTTGTTAACGTTACTTATGTAAAGCGTTCCATCAGCAGAATACATCGGGGTTGAAAAGTAGTGAGTGTTTATAAATGCAGCAGCTGCAAACACAACAACTACAATTCCAATAATCAGCCAATGTCGAAGTATCATCGACAATATATCCATAAATGTAAATTCGTTTTTCTTCAAAATTACACGTCCTTTCTTCACATACATAAACATTCTATCACATAATATGAAAATTGTCCAGTGATTTTTAAAAATATCAAAAATATTTTTATTTTCTAAAAAAATGTCAATATTCTTTTAAATAAAAGGTTTTTTATTGATTTTATAAGTATTTTGTTTTATAATAGAATAAACAGAAAAAAGGAGTATGAATGTTATGAAATTATCTGTATTTTCTCCCGTTTTTAACGGAAACACATTAGAAGAAGCACTTATGTTTTTAAATAAGCACGGCGTAAAATCAATAGAAATGGGTACAGGAGGCTTCCCTGGTACAAAACACGTTAATCCTGATGATTATTTAAACGATGATAAAAAAGTAGATGAACTTTTATCACTACTTAAAAAATATGATGTGGAAATTTGCGCATTAAGTTGCCATGGTAATGCAATTCATCCTGATAAGGAAATTGCGCGTAAATTTCATGAAGATTTTGAAAAGACTTGTAAACTTGCAAAAAAACTTGGTATAGAAACTATTATTACATTCTCAGGTTGTCCTGGCGGTTCAAAAGAAGATAAAACTCCAAACTGGATTACTTGCCCTTGGCCTAAAGATTTTTCAGTTTCGCTTGATTATCAATGGAATGAAGTTTTAATACCTTACTGGAAAACCGCAAGTGAATTTGCAAAAGAATATGGCATTAAAAAGATTGCATTTGAACTTCATCCGGGATTTTGTGTATACAATCCTGAAACACTTTTAAAACTAAGAAGTGCAGTAGGTGATATAATTGGTGCAAATCTTGACCCGAGTCATCTTTTCTGGCAGGGAATTGACATAAACTATGCAATAAGAAAACTTGGCGATGCTATTTATCATTTCCACGCAAAAGATACAAAAATTGATGATATTAACACAAAAACATATGGTGTTTTAGATACAAAAACTTATGCTGACGAAATTAACAGAAGTTGGATTTTCAGAACAGTAGGATACGGACACAGTTATGATGTATGGAAAGATATAATCTCCTCACTTCGCCTTGTTGGATACAATGGTGCAATAAGTATTGAACACGAAGATACCTTGATGGCACCAATGGAAGGTCTTACAAAAGCGATTGAATTTTTAAAAGATGTTATAATTGACGGGTCAACAACTGATGCATGGTGGGTGTAAAATGGAAGGCGTAGTAAAATTTAAAGACGTACCAAAAGGACAAAAACTGCAGTATATATGGGATTACTGGAGACTTCCTGCTATCATTATAGTTTCGCTGTTAGTTTTATTTGGTTGGATTTTTAGTACAGTTTTCTTTTCTCAAAAAGTCGATATGAATATTCTTGTAACTTGTAAATACAGTATGAATGAAGAACAAATTCATCAGATTGAAACAGATTTTAAAAATTCATATCCTAAGGCGAAAGATCATAACTATAAGGCAACTTATGTTCAGAATAACATAGAAATTGCCGAGCATAACCCCGAGGCTTATTCTGCGGATATAACAAAACTTATAGGCGAAATTTCATCAGGCGATTCGTACGTTTTTGTTCTTGATGACGATATGTTTGAAGCATTTAAAGCAGACGGACTTATAGGCACATATAAAGAAATCGGTATTGACAGTGATGAAGATATCAAAATAAGTTTAGATAAAGTTTTTACAAATGAGCATTTTAAAGGAAAGTTTTATTTGTGTTTAAGACCAAGAGAGGTTTCACAATTAAACAGCGAAAAAGATGTTGAAAAATATGAGTATGCCGTAGGTTTTGTTAAATTTGTAAATTCCAAAAAATAATTGCTTATATAAAGAGGAAATATAATAATTTTAAAAGTTCCATAAAAAAATGGAACTTTTTTCTTTTTTATTCCGTCAAACAATCAAATACCAAAGGAGGAAATATAATGAAAAAAGTTTTATGTTTGATTTTATCTTTATTGATGGTTTTTTCAAACGCTGTTTTCGCACAAAACACAGAAATCACACCGCAGGAGGAAGAGTTTAAAAAACTTGTTTTAACTGCAAAAAATGCACTTGATATTGATGAGGAAAAATACGTTTTTGATACATATTCAAAACGAGGCGATAAACTTAATCTTATGTGGAAATCAAAAGATGAGACTCAAAATGGATATGTAAATGTTACAATTGACACAGAAGGCGACGTTTTAAATTATTCTACTGATTTTAAATATGAAGGAAAATATGACTTTTCAAGTGAGATTTCAAATGAAAAAATAAAACAGATTACACAGGATTTTATAAATAAAGCTGCACCTAATAAGTGTGAAGAATATAAGTTTGATAAAATATTGGTTGATATAAATTCACCACTTATTGGTGTTCAGTATAAACGTTACATAAACGGAATTGACGTAAGTACTTCATCTTTAACTTTTGATATAGACCAAAAAACAGAAAAAATAGTTAATTACAGTATGAATTATCAAAAAATCGATAATATTGACTCTATTGAAGGAATAAAAACATACGACGAAGCAGTTGAAATCTACAAAGAAAAACTCGGTTATTCGCTTATATATAACATATACAGTGATGGAAAAAATGTAAAATCATATCTTAACTATGCACCAAATTTTCCATATTCAAATTCAATTGAAGCAAAAGATGGCAAGGTATTTAAAGGTTCATATATTATGATGAACCCAACATTTGATTCAAATTCAAAAGAAGAAAGTGTTATGGGCTCTCTTTCAAAAGAAGAGCAAATAGTTTACGATGAACTTAAAAATCTTCCTTCAAAAGAAGACGCAATAGCATATGCGAAAGGAATTGAAGAATTTAAAATTACAGATGAATATAAAGCCATTGATTATTCAATATATAAAGACTTAAACGGCAAATATATTTGTACAGTAAGATTTGAAATAGAAAATGAAGATCCAAAGGTTATGACATCTCATAAAAGCCTAACTATGCGCCTTGATAATTTTGAAATATTAAGTTACAGTTTTTATGATGTAACAGCAAAAGAAGATATGCCAAAAATTGATTCTGGTATTCTAAAAGAAAGTGCAAAAGATATTGGGGAAAAATACTTTGCCGAAAAAATTGAAAAATGCAAACTCGATGTTGAAAATACAAACGGTATTAAATATCAGAGATATGAAAATGGTATAAAAGTTAACTCAAATGGCATTTCGATAAATATGAACGAAGTAACAGGCGAACTTGAAAGTATATGGACAACATGGCACGATTTAGAATTTGAAAAGATAACACCGAAAAAATCGCTTGATGATTTGTATAGCGAAATTATAAACGAAAATTCGTTTGGATTAGTATATGCACTTGTTCAGAAGGATTTAAATGCTCCTTATGACCAGAGAGAATACGATGCTGTGCTTGTATATACACTTAATGCACACGATTCATTCGATGTAAATACACTTGATTGGCTCGATTATAAAGGCGAAATAATAAAGGATACATCATACAAAGAATATAAAGATTTAGATAATCATTATGTTAAAGATTATGCAATAAAACTTGCAAAACTTGGTGTATATTATGAAGATGAAAACTTCAGACCTGATGAAATTGCAACTCAGAAAGATTTTATCTCACTTTTGTCAAAAGCAAACGGATACAACGATGTTATACGTTTTTATAAAAGAGCAGAAAGAGATTTCCTTGATGAAGATAAAGTAGATGAAAATGCTCCGTTAAAACGAATGGATGCAATAAGATATGCTGTAAACTATAAAGGATATAAAGAAATTGCAAAGATTTATTCAATGTTCAAAACACATTTTACAGATGTTCCTTCCGATATGGTAGGTTATGCTTCGCTTGCAGCAGGACTTAAAATTGTATCGGACAAAGTTGACAAGTTAAATGGAGATAACTACTTAACAAGGGCTGAAGCACTTGTAATTGTTTATAATCTTTTAAATAACTAATAATATTCTAAATAATGTCAATAATAAAGATAGCCATATGCTATCTTTATTTTTTTGGAGGTATTTATGAATCATAAAATTTTAGAAGTAAAAGCAAGAGAAATACTTGATTCAAGGGGAAATCCTACAGTTGAGGCAGAAGTAATACTCGAGTGCGGAATAAAGGCACGTGCATCTGTTCCGTCAGGAGCATCAACAGGTGTATTTGAAGCGTGTGAACTTCGCGACGGCGAAAAAAGATATATGGGACGCGGAGTTGAAAAAGCGGTAGAAAACGTAAATGAAACCATTTGTAAAGCGATTGCTGGTATGAATGTATTAAATCAAAGAGAAATTGACGAAAAAATGTGCATATTAGACGGAACAGAGAATAAATCAAAACTTGGTGCAAATGCAATTTTAGCAGTATCACTTGCAGCGTCAAAAGCCGCAGCAAATTCACTTGGTATAAGCCTTTATAAATATATTGGCGGTGTAGGAGGGTGCACACTTCCTACTCCTATGATGAATATTCTAAACGGCGGTGCTCACGCAGATAACAGTGTTGATATACAAGAATTTATGATAATGCCGGTCGGTGCCAAAAGTTTTAAAATGGCACTTAGAATGTGTGCAGAAGTTTTCCATACATTAAAAGACCTTCTAAAAAAAGATGGTTATTCAACATCAGTCGGAGATGAAGGCGGATTTGCGCCAAATCTTAAAAAAGATGAAGATGCACTTTTGTATATCACAAATGCAGTTGAAAAAGCAGGGTATAAGCCTTATGATGATTTTAAAATTGCAATAGATGTGGCAAGCAGCGAGTGGGTTGGCGATGACGGACTGTATCATCTTCCAAAAGCAAAAAGTATCATGACAAACGACGAACTTATAAATTATTATAAAGAACTTATCAAAAAATACCCGATAATTTCAATAGAAGACGGAGTAGGGGAAGAAGATATAGACGGATGGAAAAAAATAACTAATGAACTTGGAAAAGAAATTCAACTTGTAGGCGATGACTTTTTTGTTACAAACACCAAAAGATTAAAAATGGGAATTGAAAATAATCTTGCAAATTCAATTCTTATAAAACCAAATCAGATAGGTACACTTACCCAAACGATAGATGCAGTGTCGATGGCAAAAAATGCAGGATATACATCTATAATATCTCATCGCTCAGGCGAAACTGAAGATACAACTATTGCAGATATTGCCGTTGCGTTAAATGCCGGTCAAATAAAAACAGGTGCACCTTCAAGAACCGACAGAGTAGCAAAATACAATAGATTGTTAAGAATAGAAGAAGAACTTAAAAATGAGAGTATATATCTTGGAAATAAGTGCTTTAATATAGTATAGTTTATTGACATTTTTCTTTTTAAAATGTATAATTGTATTAACATTTTTAAAAGGAGAATAAAAATGAGTATTGTAAAAAAACTTTGTGGCGTCGCAGACGGATGCGATGTATATTCTATAAAACTTGATAATGAAAAGGGACTAAAAGCCGAAATTTTAACGTATGGCGGTATTATTAAAAACCTTTGGTATAACGGAGTAGATGTGCTTCTTGGCAGAGATTCTCTTGAAGGATACTTTGAAGATACAGGCTATATGGGTGCACTTATCGGCAGAAATTCAAACAGAATTTATAACGCTGAATTTATGCTAAATGGCGAAAAATACACTTTGAATAAAAATGACGGCGAGCATAATCTGCACGGCGGAAAATGCGGGTTCGATAGAAAAGTGTGGGATTTTAAACTTGTTGATAAAGAAGAGCCTTCGCTTATTTTAAGTCTTGTAAGTGATGATATGGAAGAAGGATATCCTGGGAAAGTCAAAGTAAAAGTAACATATACACTTACAAAAGAAAATTCAATTAAAATTCATTATGAAGGTACAACAAATAAAGATACAATTTTAAGTATGACAAACCATGCATACTTTAATTTAAACGGACATGATAATGGTCTTATAGACGACCATATTCTTACACTGCAAAGTTCGTTCTATACACCAAATACACCTGATTGTATGCCGTATGGCGAAATTTTAAAAGTTGATGGTACACCGTTTGACTTTAGAAATGGAAAAACATTCAAAGAAGGATTTGAGTCGGACTTTGACCAGATAAAACTTTTTGGCGGATATGACCATAACCTTGTACTTGATGGCTTTGGCTACAGAAAGGTAGGAACACTTAAAGGCGATAAAACAAATATCCAAATGGAAATTTATACAGACCTTCCGGGTGTTCAAATTTATTCAGGAAATGTAATAAACGAAAAACTTATTGCAAAAGACGGAAAACCAAACAAAATTCATCAATCTGTTTGTCTTGAAACACAAGTTTTCCCAAACGGAATAAATTATTCTCATTTTCCAAGCCCTATTCTAAAAAAAAGCGAAAAGTACGATACAACAACAGAATACAAATTTATTTAAAAAAAGACCGGTTAAACCGGTCTTTTTTAGTGATTTTTTCTGTATTGTCCTGGTGTTACACCAACAACCTGGCGAAACTGGCGTATAAAATGATAAATGTTTTGATACCCGCACATTTCCGATATTTCATTAAGCGAGAGTGTACCTACTGAAAGAAGATATGACGCTTTTGAAATTTTGGAATTTATATGGTCTAATTGCGGTGAAATATCAAAAAGTTCTTTATATAAAACAGAAAATCTTGAACGGCTAAGATTTACACTTTTAGCCATATCAGAGGTATTTAAATATTTGTGAGGATTGCGGTACATATCAATCCTGAGTGATTTAAAATCATTTGTATGATAACTAAGTACATTTTCTTTAAGTTGTCTTTTTAGTTTAATAAACATTTTTGTCATTTCCGATGAAACAAGTTCTTTGTAAAATTCATCTTTGTAAATAAGTTCAAGTTCGCATTTTTTTACAGATGCCGTTATAAAACTTGAATCTGATGGATATAAAAAAGCGTTTAAGTCAATTTTAAGTTTTGAAAATATGTCATTTTCAGATGGCATAAAATGAATCCAGTCGTGTAAAAGTTTGCACCCATCAGGATAAAATGCATGAGGTGTGCCGGGTGAAAGTATAATACAAGTTCCACTTGTTAGTTTGTGCTTTTTGCCGAAAATAGTGAATACAACAGGGGTTTTAAAGTGCAAAAACAAATAATCATCAGTACCATCAGGTCTTTTAAGATTAAAACTTTCACTTTCTTTTCCGTTGTGTCTTGTTCGTATTATATCATACGTTATCATTTTATCACCTCTGTTTTTTATATTAACAAACATAAAACAAAATGTCAATAAATGTAACACATAGATATTGAATTATATTGCAGTAAATAATATAATGGAATAAATAGGAGGGGATAATATGAATATTCCAAGATGCGAACATCCAAATCCACAGTTTGAAAGAAAAACATGGAGAAACTTAAATGGACAGTGGGAATTTGATTTTGATTTTGGCAAAAGTGCCAGAGAAAGAGAAGTATATAAAAAAGGTGCACTTTCAAAAGAGATAACAGTACCATTTTGCCCGGAAAGTAAACTTTCTGGTATAGGTTATACAGATTTTATACCTGCTGTATGTTACAGAAAAGTTGTTACATTAAGTAAAGACGAAGTTTCAGGCAATGTATTTTTACATTTTGGCGCAGTCGATTATCACTCATACATATACATAAATGGGAACTTTGCAGATGAACATATTGGAGGTTTTTCATCATTTAAAGTTGATGTAACAGCATTTGTTCATGAAGGCGAAAATGAAATTTTTGTTATTGCAGAAGACGATGTAAGAAGCGGAAAACAGGCAGGCGGAAAACAATGCCATAAATATAATTCTTATGGTTGTTATTATACACGTACTACTGGTATATGGCAGACTGTATGGATGGAATTTACACCAAAAGCGTATGTTGAAAATGTAAAATATTTTGCAGATATACAAAACGCAATTCTTACAGTAGAAGGCATGGCAAAAGGATGCGGTGAAATAGAATTTACAGCTTCTTACGAAGGAAAAGAAATGGGAAGCACAAAAATAAAAGTAAATGGCGGAACATTTGGTGCTCAAATTAAACTTAATGAGCTTCATCTTTGGGAAATAGGATGCGGTCGTCTTTACGATTTGGAAATTAAATTTGGCGACGATGTTATCAAAAGTTATTTTGGTATGCGAAAGGTAGAATTTTCAAACAGAAAATTTATGCTTAACGATAAACCTGTATTTATGCGTACTGTTCTTGACCAGGGATTTTACCCTGACGGAATTTATACAGCAAAAACAGATGAAGAACTAAAAAAAGATATTCTATTATCTAAAATGTTCGGTTTTAATGGTGCAAGACTTCATCAGAAAGTATTTGAAAAACGCTTTTTATATCACTGCGATAAAGAAGGATACATTGTATGGGGAGAACACGGAAACTGGGGCGTAAACTATTTAGATGCTGCAGCGCACGATAATTATTTCTGCGAATGGATTGAAATAATAGAAAGGGATTTTAACTCTCCCGCACTTATCGGTTGGTGTCCTGTAAACGAAACATGGAAATATTACGAAACAAGAACAGATTTAAGATTTATTGAAACACTTTATAAAATTACAAAACTTTATGATAAAACACGTCCTTGCATCGATGTAAGCGGCAATTATCATATTGACAAAAAAGAAGTTCACGATGTTCACGATTACGAACAGGACCCTGAAAAATTCAAAGAATACTATGCACACATTGGTGATGGCATCGTAGATGACCAGATAAGAAGAAAAGAAAAAGATGTTCAGCCATATAGAGGCGAACCTGTATTTGTAAGTGAATACGGTGGTATTAAATGGGCACCTTATGCAGAAGACGGCTGGGGATACGGAAATGCACCAAAAACAGAAGAAGAGTTTGTTGACAGATATATCAGACTTACAACTTCACTTATTGAAAATCCTTACATTTGTGGTCTTTGCTATACACAACTTTACGATGTAGAACAAGAACAAAATGGACTTTATTACTACGACAGAACAATGAAGTTTGATGATAAATAATAGAAAAACTAAAAAATGCAATGACTAAAAAAGCAAAAATAGAAGAGTAAACAAAAAAATCCTGAACAATTAAGTTCAGGATTTTTTATTTCCGTAAAATATTGTATCAAAATCTGTATTAAGAATTTCTTTAATAAGAATAATTTCATCGGGGTATAAATGCCTCTGACCAACTTCAATTTTTGCAATAGCACTTCTGGTAATGTCGCATCCATTTAGTTGTAGTTTTGCAGCAAGTACATCTTGTGTCATTTTTATTTTTTCTCTTGCATACTTAATGTTTTGACCAATTTGAATTTCTATTTTTTTATTCATAATATCACCTTTGCACCCAAATAAGAACATTTTTCTTGACATTATTATAATGCGATGTTATAATAAAAATGCACCTATATAAGTGCAAAATTATACAGAGGGAAGGTTTTATATGACATTAAACAAATACTATATAAATTCAAAATATTAAATTATGTATTGGAGGATAACAATGAAAAAAATATTATCAGTAATTTTATTAGTTTTAACTATGTTAACTGTTTTTGTAGGCTGTGAAAAGAATCAAGTAAAATGCGCACACCCTGATTGTTTTATAAAACCATGCGAACCGTATAGTTATTGTTCTATTCATGCATGTAAAAATCCTGAATGTTATCGTAAAGGAATTGTTGTAAACAGTTCAGACGATGATTACTTTGAAGATTTCAAAGATGAAATGGAAAGAATAAAAGAAATTTATGAAGAGCAAAAACATGACGAAGATTTCGATGAAGAAGATTTCTACATTGATGAAGAAAACCTAAAAGATGAAAAAGAATATAAAAAAATCGTAAGAAGTATGCAAGGGTATTGCGATAAATGTCTTGGAAACGGATTTTTCCGTTAAAACAATTACTTAAGCAACTAAAAATCCTGAACAATTAAGTTCAGGATTTTTTATTTCCGTATAATTCAAAATATGAGTTTCGTCTTTTTGTTACTTTTTCAACATAATCTTTTGTTTCGCCGTAGGGAATAACATCGAGTGTTTTCCCGTCTTTTGAATAATTTTCATTTTTAAGCCATTTATTAACATTGCCTGGACCTGCGTTGTATGCAGCAAGTGCTGTTTCAATACTTTCATATGTATCTATAAGATACTCAAGATAAATACATCCTATTTCAATATTAGTTTCTGCACTGAAAAGATCAATATTTTTATAATTTAAATTAAAATTATTGTTACACCACATAGCAGTTGAGTCTGTAAGTTGCATAAGACCTTTTGCACCTTTATGACTTTTTGCATTTATGTCAAATCTGCTTTCTGCGCTTATTACACCCATTACAAGATATTTATCAACATTGTACTTTGAAGAAATGTTTTCTATTAAAACTTCGTGTTTTAAAGGATAGTACATTTTCATTACAGGTTTATAAAGAAAAATAGTTAAAATGAAAACAATTAGTAATGCTATTGTTATTTTTCTTGTTATTTTTTTCATTATTTTATGTTTTCACCGCCATTTCTCATTTTTTTAATAATATCATTTACTATATTTTCGTCAAGATTATCATTGTTAATAATTGTAAAATCACATTTTTCAATAAAGTATTTATCGTCTTTTTGATTTGTAAGGCGCATTTTTGCTTCATCATAAGTTAAATTATCTCTTTTTATAATTCGCTCAATCTTTTTTTCAAAATCGCAAGTTACACAAATAGTATAATCACATATTTTGTCAAGATTTGCTTCAAAAAGAAGAGGGGCATCTAATATAACGTCTTTTTCTTTGTTCGCATTTATAATGTTATTCATGCTTTCAATTAAATATTTATGAACAATACTGTTTAATAATGCAAGTTTTTCTTTATCATTAAAAACAATTTTTGCAAGTTCTTTTCTGTCAATTACATTGTTTTTAACAACACCAAAAAAATTATTATCAATTTCGTTTATGCATTCATTGTTACTTTCATAAACAGTATGGGTAAGTTTATCAAAGTCAATAATTAAAAAATTTGATTTTTCAAATAGGGCACATACACTGCTTTTTCCACTTCCTGATGTACCCGCAATACCGATTATCATATTTTTCTCCTTTAGTGAGCCTCATACCAAGTACTTCCGACATTAGCGTCTACAGTAAGAGGTACGCTAAGATCTGCCGCACTTTCCATACACTTAACAAGTAGTTCTTTTACCTTTTCTACTTCGTCTTTTTTAGCTTCTATAATAAGTTCGTCATGCACCTGAAGTATGAGTTTTGATTTTAGGTTGTTTTCTTTAAGTGCTCTGTATACCTTAACCATGGCAATTTTTATAATATCTGCAGCGCTTCCCTGAATTGGTGTGTTAAACGCCATACGCTCGCCGGCACTCCTTTGAATAAAGTTAGATGCTTTAAGTTCAGGAAGATATCTTCTTCTTCCAAAAAGTGTTTCAACATATCCTTCATTTTTTCCGTATTCAACAATGTCTGTCATATATTTTTTGATATTTGAATATTTTTCAAAATAGCCATCAATATACGATTTTGCTTCCTTTTGGCTTATAGATAAATCCTGTGCAAGTGAAAAAGCACCTTTTCCGTAAACAATGCCGAAATTAACGGCTTTTGCACGGCTTCTGTATAGCGGTGTCATTTCGTCTTTTGAAATTCCAAATAGATTTGATGCAGTCGATGTGTGAATATCTTCGCCTTCTTTAAAAGCGTCAATCATCATTTTGTCATCTGCAATGTGTGCTAAAATTCTAAGTTCAATCTGTGAATAGTCTGCATCAACAAGTACACAATCATCACAAGATGCAACAAACATTTTTCTAAATTCTCTTCCAAGTTCGTGTCTTATAGGAATGTTCTGAAGATTTGGTTCAGTTGAACTAATTCTTCCTGTAACAGTAACTGTTTGATTAAAAGAAGAGTGTATTTTATTATCTGACGGATTTATAACTGCCAAAAGTCCATCTGCGTAAGTAGATTTAAGTTTTGTAACACTTCTGTATTCAATAATATTCTCTATTACCTCGTGATATCCTTTAAGTTTTTCAAGAACATCAATATCAGTTGAATATCCTGTTTTTGTCTTTTTAACAACCGGAAGATTAAGTTTTTCAAAAAGTATTACACCAAGTTGTTTTGGAGATGAAATATTAAATTCCTCGCCTGAAAGTTCATAAATACTTTTTTCAAGATTTTCTATCTTGTCAGAAAGAAGTTTTCCGTATTCAATAAGTTTTTCCTTGTCAACTTTAATTCCTTCGATTTCCATAGACGAAAGAACTTTTATAAGAGGAAGTTCAATATCATATAAAAGGAAAGACTGATTTAATTTTTTTATTTCATTTTTTTCGTATTCGTACAGTTTTTCTATTGCATAAACATCAGCACTAATAATATTTTTAAGTGTTTCTTCCTCAATGGCAGATATTTGTTTTTTGCTTTTGCCACTTCCAAGATGCGAATTTATATCGTCAATTTCCATATCTAAAAACTCATGCGCAAGTTTGTTTATTTCGTATCCGTTTCTTGACGGATTAAGAACGTATCCTGCAACAGATGTATCAAAATAATTATCGGAATAGTCAATGCCAAATTTGTTTAAAAATACAATATCATTTTTTATATCCGATGAAATTTTAAGTATATTTTCATCTTCAAAAACTTTTTTTAGTTCTTCATATATATTTCCTGATAAAAACATATCGCAAATGATGTAGTTTATGCTATTTTTTGCTTTGTACGAAAGAGCATAAATCTCGCCTTCGTTTTGATATATTTTGTATATGAATTTATCTGTGATGTCAATTTTGGCATCGCTTTGTTTTATTATATCAAGTTTTATTTCTTCTTTTTCTGTTTCAATATTAAGTCTTTTTAAAAATGTGTTAAATTCAAGATTAACAAAAAGTTTTTCAAGTTCTTTATTGTTGTATTCTTTTAAAAGCGCATCATCAAAATTTATGTCAATAGGAACTTCTGTGTTGATTGTGGCAAGTTCTTTGCTAAGATATGCCATATCTTTGTCGTCTGTAAGTTTTTTGTTTGTAGCGCCTTTTATTTCATCAATATGCTCGTAAACGCCTTCAATACTTCCGTACTGTGCAATAAGTGAAGTAGCCGTTTTTTCGCCAATACCTTTAACACCGGGAATATTATCTGATGCATCACCCATAAGACCTTTTACATCGATAAACTGGAGTGGGGAAACACCATAGCGTTCAAAAACTTTTTCATCGTCATATACAGTAGTTTCTGTATTTTGACCTTTAGTGATTATAAGATGGATTTTTGTTGTTTTAGATGCAAGTTGTAAATCGTCTTTGTCGCCTGTTAAAATTAAACATTCAGTATTGTTTTTAGAGCATATATTTCCCACAGTGCCTATAATATCATCTGCTTCATAGCCTTCTTTTTCATATATTTTAATATTCATGGCCATAAGTATCTCTTTTAAAATAGGCATCTGCATTCTAAGTTCATCAGGCATAGGCTTTCTTTGTGCTTTGTAGCCGTCATACATTTTATGGCGGAATGTAGGTGCTTTAAGGTCAAAAGCAACTGCAACATATTTTGGATTTATTTCATCAAGAGTCTTAAATAATATGTTTAAAAATCCGTATATGCCGTTTGTGTAAACGCCGTGCTTGTTTGTAAGAAGTCTGACACCATAAAAAGCCCTGTTTATAATACTGTTTCCGTCAATAATCAAAAATTTATCCATCTTAGTTTCTGCCTTTCAAAATATTACCTGTATATTATAACTTAATATAAGTAAAAATGCAATTAAATATGTTGATTTTTTCAAAAAAATATGGTAATATATATCGAAATACAACATAGGAGTAAAAAATGAAATTAGGATACAAACATACATATTTAGCAAGTTATTTAGGATATATAACACAGGCAATTTCAATAAATTTGTTGCCTCTTTTTTTTGTGCTTTTTCAGAATAATTATAAAATATCGTTAGAACAAATAAGTATAATCATAACACTTAATTTTGCTGTGCAAATGTCGGTTGATGCCTTGTCGCCAAAAATAATCCCGAAATTTGGTGTGAGGTGTGCAGTTGTATTTGCGCATATTAGCGCATCTTTGGGGCTTGTTTTACTGTCTTTTTTGCCTAATGTATTTTTTAGTCCCTTTGTTGCAATACTTATCTCAACATTTTTTGTATCAATAGGCGGTGGACTTACAGAGGTACTAATAAGTCCTATTGTAAATTCAATAGACGATAAAAATACATCCGATGAGAAAAAATCGCAAAGAATGAGTCTTCTTCATTCGTTCTTTTCGTGGGGGACAGTGCTTATAGTTCTTGGTACAACAATATTTTTAAAACTTTTCGGTCTTAAAAACTGGATATTTGTTCCGCTTATATGGGCACTAATTCCTTTTTTTAATATATTTTATTTTGGCATTGTTCAGCTTCCTTCTTCACTTGAGGAAGAAGGCGAGTTTAGCGCAAAAGGAATTTTTAAATCAAAAATGTTTATTATATTTCTGTTTTTAATGGTTTGCTCCGGTGCATCTGAAATGGGAATGGCACAGTGGTCATCACTCTTTGCAGAAATAGGACTTGGTGTATCAAAAGAAGTAGGAGATATTTTAGGCCCGTGCTTTTTTGCGGTTTTAATGGGAACATCAAGAGCAATGTATACATTTTTCGGAAAGAAAATAAAACTAAAAAATGCGCTTATTTTATCATCGTTTTTGTGCGTAATATCATACGGTATTGCGGTATTTGCCAAAAACAGCGTTGTATCTTTGTTAGGATGTGCATTTTGCGGTTTTTCAGTAGGTCTTATGTGGCCGGGGATTTTAAGTCTTAGCACGCAGTACTTTAAAGAAGGTAATTCTTCTATGTTTGCATACCTTGCACTTGCAGGAGATTTAGGATGCCTTTTAGGCCCCTATGTTATAGGAAAAATTTCGGATTTTGCAATTTCAACAGGTATAGCAACACAGGTTGCACTTAAAACAGGAATGTTTGTATCGATGATATTTCCTGTGTTTATGTTTTTGCGTCTTATTTTTCTTAAAAAAGATGAATAATTTAGAAAAAAATGAAAATAATAACTGTGAAACTTAAATTTCAGGAGGTATTCACAGTGGAAATTACAGATATCAGAATCAGACAAATTGCTCAGGAAGGAAAAATGAAGGCGGTTGTATCGGTAACGTTTGATAACGCGTTTGTAGTGCACGATATTAAAATAATAGAAGGTGTCGACAAACTCTTTATTGCAATGCCAAGCAGAAAAACGCCGGAAAACGAATATAAGGACATTGCACATCCAATAAATATGGAAATGCGCGAACTTTTACAGCAAAGAATAATTGATAAATATGAAAGTACAATCTTGCAAGAAGAACTTTCTGCAATAGATATAGTAAGTTAAAAAATATAAAAAATCCCTTTTTAAAAAAGGGATTTTTTTGTTGATTTTTTTAAAGTAAAGTATTATAATATGTGTATCACACAAAGTGTCGGTTATATTGTAATGATATAACAGGTGAAAAGGGAATGAGGTGCGAATCCTCTGCGGTTAACAGTCGCTGTATGTACCGAAGTTTTAATGCTTGTCGGTGAAAGCCGGTCATTGGGAAACTGAGAAGGCAAAGTATTAAAATGCAAGAATTTCTTATATGGTATAAGTCAGAAGACCTGCTTTGATGCTATTTCGCAAGTGCATATGCATAGGAATAGTAGTATCACATGGCATCAAAATATATTTTTGATGTTTTGTTTGCTATGTAGATTTGTGATAATCACAGAAAAACTCTGCTGTGGTAATTTTAAAATTACCGCAGCTTTTTTATTGCTTCGGTATTTTGGAAAGGAGAAGATATTACACAAATCTTAAATACAACAAAAAATACACAAAGGAGTAATAAAAATGAAATTAAAAAAAGTATTATCAGTAGTTTTAAGTATTTTTATAATACTTACAAGTATGTATGTACCGACATTTGCACAAGGAAATGAAGTTTTACCGCAAGTACAGATTCTTCATAATATCGCAGAAAAATACTCTGAAACAGGCGTATTAAATGACGGCAATATGCATTGGTTTATAGCGGATTTTGCATCTTACAATCAGTTGTATCCTGAAAGTACAAAAAAACTTTCAGACAGTGAAAAACAAAAGTGCGTTGACAAAATTATTGAAGAAGTTTCTGTGTCAAATGACGTAATTTATATTTCAAAATCAATAATTGCCCTTCGCGCTCTTGGTTATGATGCAAAAGATTTAACAACGAGCGGATTTGAGAAAATTGACGCAGTAAAAAAAATTACCGATCTTATTGATGCACAAAGCAGCTCACTTGACAACGTGTATACACTTCCTTGGGTAATTGTAGCACTTTGGCAGAGCGATGATTATGCAAATTCAATTCAGTTAAATTATGTAATAAATAAAGCGATTGAATTAAAAAGTCAGTGGCAAAATACAGATTGGGGAACAGACGCTGCGACATTTATGATTTTTGCACTTTCTCCATATTATAACACAAACGATATAGTAAAAAATGCTGTAAATGAAACAATTCCGATTATAAATGATTTTCAGGGTGATGACGGGCTTATTTGCACAAGTTTTTTTGGCGAGCTTACTCCAAGTGCTGAGTCGACAGGCCTTGCAATTGCAGCATACTCCTCAATTGGAATTGATTCTTCGCTTGTTAAAAAAGAAAATGGAAAAAATCTTATAGAAGGACTTATAAGTAAGGCAACAGATAGTTTTGACTCTTTTAATCCAACAACAAATTCGTTTGCTACCGAGCAGGGATTTAGAGGTCTTATTGCATACGAATTATATAAAAATAATCCGGGAAAAAGATTATACGATTTTTCTGCAAATTCATTAAATCCTGCTGCAGCCACATGGGCAGAGTATTGTCCGGTTGAGTTTAATGTAACACCTGATAGCGCGACTGTTACAATAGAAGGATATGATGAAGTTTCACATAATAAATACGATTTGCCATCAGGCACATATTCTTATACAGTTTCAAAAAACAATTACCAAACAAAAAGCGGAACATTTGAAATAAGCGAAGAAGAACAAACAAATCACATAAAAAAACAAATTGACGTTACATTAAATAAAAAATCTTCTTCAGACAGCAGAATAAAAGTAAATTTAAAAGTAATGGTACATAATGAAGATGAATGTAATAACTTATATACATATAAAAGAAACAGTGATGATTACGAGGCTATTGTAAACGAAACAGTGCGTGTAAATAAAGGCGAAAATGTACTTGATATATTACTTGAAATTTTAGACGATAATAACATTGATTACGAAGAAAACGATGGTTATGTTTCGTCAATAGATAACGTAAGCGCATTTGACCACGGATTAAATTCCGGCTGGATGTTTACAGTAAACGGATTTCATAAAAATACACCTGCTTCAGAGACTGTTTTAAGAGCAAATTCAAATATCGTATGGTTTTACACTGACAATTACATGTCAGAGCAGGGAGGTGAAGGTTTTACAGGAGGAATAGTTGAAACAACAAAATTTAAAGTAAGTTTTGTATCATTTACTGATAATGATCCATTACCTTGCACAGTTGAAAGAAGTGATACTGTTAAAGAGCCTGAAACACCTATAAAAGAAGGATATATTTTTGAAGGCTGGTATAAGGATGAAAAATTTAACGAAAAATATGATTTTAATTTAGGAGTTAAATCAGATTTAACACTTTATGCAAAATGGACTAAAGAAATCATATCGCCGTTTACAGATACAGTTGGACATAAAAATGAAGATGCAATAAAAAATTTGCATCATGATGGCATAATAAGCGGAAAATCAGAAACAGTCTTTGATCCTGATGGGTTTATGACAAGGGCAGAATTTGCGACAATTATAGTTAAAGCACTTTCAATTGATACAGATAAAACATCACAATTTGATGACGTTTTACCTTCCGATTGGTATTATAACTACATAAATATAGCATCATACTACTCAATTATAAAAGGCGTTGGTAATAATAAGTTTAATCCAAACGGTCTTATAACGCGTGGTCAAGCGATTACAATGATAGAAAGAGCAGCCCGTCTTTACGGACTTAACACAAAATTAGACGATGCATATTCTCAGATAATTCTTGCTCAGTTTACGGATTATAAAGATATTCCGGACTGGTCATATAATGCTTTTGCTTACTGCATAGATTCAAAAATTCTGTCTGATGAATTGATTGAATTAAAACCTTTCGAATGTGTAACAAGAGCAGAAATTGCACAAATTGTATATAATCTTGTAAATCAGGCAAAATCAATAAAGGTGAGATAATGAAAAAACATTTAAAAAAAATATTAGGTTTTTTATTTGTTGCACTTGTACTTGTATTTGCGTATTTTTCACAGCCTGATGTTTCAAATGACAAAAGTGTAAAAGTAAATGAAGTTATAAGTTATAACGAAAATGAAAAAGGCATAACAACTGATGAAACTACAACTGAAAATATTTTGGAAAATACAGATAATGTACAAACTCAAAAAGAAACAGAAAAACCTAATGATGAAATTGAAGAAGAGATAAAAAAAGAACCTGAAGTTACATATGACGAAGACCTAAAATGTTCTGTTGTTGTAAGATGTGATACAATACTTAAAAAGCCTGAACTTTTGAAAGAAGAAAAAAGAGAGTTTGTTCCAAAAGACGGTATAATATACAGTGCCCAAAATGTTATCTTTTATGATGGGGAAAGTGCTTTTAATGTTTTATCAAGAGAAATGAAAAGAAATAAAATACATTTTGAGTTTAACATTACACCTGTATATAACACGGCATATATTGAAGGAATAGCAAATATATATGAATTTGATTGCGGAGAACTTTCGGGATGGTTGTATAAAGTAAACAATGTATTTCCCGGCGTTGGCTCATCGCAGTATATATTGAAAAATAATGATAAAATAGAATTTATATATACTTGTGATATGGGAAATGACATAAAATAGAAAAACCTGCCTTTTGGCAGGTTTTTTTAATATGTATCTATTGCTTCTAAAAATACAAAATCAGAAATTGAAAATCCCATTTTTGCAGGATATGTTTCTTCAAACTCAATATATTCATATGGATTTTCTGTTTCGTATTGTCCGTAATTGTACGGAACAGGATCGTTAAAATAAATTGTATCATCTTCATATGCAACAGCAACTATTGTATGAGGTTTACCTTCAAAACGCACCATAACGCCTTCGGGGTGTTTATCAAGCGCCTCTTTTATAGCAGCAATTGCAACAGTGTCGTCTTTTTCTTCATTTTCAATATACGTTGCATATCCGTCTTTAAATTCTTTAAAATACAAAGAATCACTATCTATTGCCTTTCCAAATTTTACTCCGAATTTTTCGACAATAGGGTAGTGGTAGCAAAATGCACCATCGCCACACATTTCTTCATTGACAGCTGCTACATCGTTTGGGGTAACATCGCCAACAATATCATTTAATATCATAGCATAACACATTACCCAACAGTACGAAGAACCGCAATTTGGAAGTTGCCATTGTTCATCATTTTGAAAATAAAATGTATGATTTTTTTCTATCTCTTTATCATCATTTTTATCTGATATAATCTGAGATTTTTTGCTTACATAGTCATCACTGTCATCAGTTGTAAGTTCAACACGTTTTTTCTTTTCATTCCATTTTACCTGTGCATCAAATATTTCTGCAATCGAGCGAAGCGGAATGTAAGTTGAACCGTCAACAATCATAGGCGGAACATCCATTTTTTTATCTGTCATTCCACTATCTGTCATTGTTATAACATAGGGACTATCAATTCTTAAAACAACATCTTTTTTATTTGATGAAAGGGTAATTGTTTTACTTGTATCATCCCAGTTTAAATCGTAATCAAACAGTTGGGTAAACGACCTTAAATGAATCATTGTTCGTCCATCAACTATAATAGGTTCATTTTTGAAGTATACTTTATCACCATTTAAAGTTACTGAAATATTGCCTTCTGCATTTGCACCAAAAGGACTCATAATAAGTATGGCACAAAGCAATAGTGAACATATTTTTCTCATAAATCACCTCGAAAATATAAAACTCTATTATAATCCTAACACAAAATGCATACTAATTCGACAAATATTCGCATAATGTAACAAAAAAGAAATATTGACATTCCATTTTTGCTGTGTTATCTTATCATTATAATTATTTTAAATGGAGTGATTTTGGTGTTTGAAAACTCAAATTGGATAAAATCATATAACGATTTTGGCGATGTTTGCCCTGCTTTTAAAAAAGAATTTAAAATAGATAAAGAAATAAAAAAAGCGACTGTTTCAATTACCGCAACAGGCGTTTATGAAGCGCATTTAAACGGCAAAAGAGTAGGGGATTTTATTATGGCGCCAGGATTTACGGCATATAATAAACGCCACCAGTATCAGACATATGATATTACAAATACACTAAAAGAGGAAAACGAGTTTTTAGTAACAGTTGGAAAAGGCTGGTTTCGCTCTCCGCTTACAGAGTACAAAAGAAAAGACACATGGGGCGGTGTATCAAGTATAATATGTGAATTTAATATTGATTTTAAAGACGGAACAAAACTTTTTATTCCTTCAGATAAAACATGGCAATGCGGTAAAAGTAATATTTTGTTTTCCGAGATATACGATGGCGAAACTTTTGATGCAACAAAAAAATGCGATATCCAAGAGCCTGTTACACATTACAGATATACAAAATCAACTCTTATAAAACAGCAGGGCGAAAAAGTTACAGAAAATGAAATAATAGACGCCAAAGATATGTTTTATACTCCAAGCGGACAGCTTGTAGTTGATTTCGGGCAAAATCTTGCGGGGTATGTAGAATTTGACATTACAGCAAAGGAAAATGACATACTTGAATATAAACACGCAGAAATACTTGATAAAGACGGAAACTTTTATACAGGTAATTTAAGAACTGCAAAACAGACTGTAAAATACATATGCAAAGAGGGAAGACAAACTTACAAGCCTCATCATACTTTTATGGGTTTTAGATATATTCATATTTTAAATGCCCCCAAAAATATTAAAAAAGAAAATTTCAAAGCAATAGCAGTCTATTCTGATATGGAAAGAACGGGACATTTTTCTTGTTCAAACGAAAAAATAAATAAACTTTATGAAAATATTATCTGGGGACAAAGAAGTAATTTTTTAGATATTCCAACAGACTGCCCGCAGCGTGATGAACGACTTGGTTGGACAGGGGATGCACAAATTTACATAAAGACAGCATCGTATAATTATAATGTAAAGAAATTCTTTACAAAGTGGCTTTCAGATTTAAAAGCAGAGCAGTTTGAAAACGGCGGAATACCAAACGTAATTCCTGATTTGCTAAACGGCTGGGGAAGTTGTGCAGCGTGGGCAGATGCATCTGTAATTTGTCCTTGGCAGATTTATTTAACTTATGCAGATAAAACAATACTTAAAAATCATATAAAAAGTATGATTAAATGGATTGAATATATGCACAATCACGGTGATAACGAGTTTTTGTATATAGATGCAAACTTTGGCGACTGGCTTGGGCTTGACTCTAAAGAAGGCGATTTAAAAGGTGCAACAAGGGATGGTTTTATTTCTTGTGCATATTATGCTTATTCAACTTCTCTTGTTGTAAAAGCACTTAAAGTGCTTGGAAAAGACAGTACATATTACGAAAATTTGCATAAAGGAATAGTATCTGAGTTCCAAAAAGAGTTTGATACATATTTCACGCAGACTGAGTGCGCACTTGCACTTGTTTTTGACCTTGCGCCCGACAAAGAAAAAACAGCAAAACAACTTGCAGATATGATTGAAAAAAGCGGAGGAAAACTTCAAACAGGTTTTGTAGGAACGCCTTATCTTTTAGATGCACTTGCTGATAACGGATACACCTTAGTGGCATATGACCTTCTTTTTTCAGAAGAAAATCCATCTTGGCTCTTTAGTGTAAATCAAGGCGCAACAACAGTATGGGAACATTGGGACGGTATAAAAAAAGACGGTACTTTCTGGAGTGATAAAATGAATTCGTTTAATCACTATGCTTACGGAAGTGTAGCATCGTTCTTTTATGAAAAAATATGTGGTATAAATATAGACGAAACCAAACCGGGATTTGAACATATTATTTTAAAACCGCAAATTACAGACAGATTAGATTTTGCAAAAGCGTCAATTAAAACAAAATATGGTATTGTAGAGAGTGAATGGATTAAAGAGAAAGACAATAAAATCACTTTTAAATTTAAAATTCCAAGTAGTGCAACCTTTGTTTTTGGTGAAAAAGCAACAAAACTAAAAAAAGGTGAATACACATTTACAAAAAAATTAACAAAATAGTTATTTTTACTTGACAATATGTGTATTAAAATATATAATTATTATGTAAAATTGTAAGCGGGAGTTGTTAGTTTTGAGAATTATATCAGGCAGCGCAAGAGGAACTAAACTTGTCAGTCTTGATTCGCTTGACACAAGGCCTACTTTAGACAGAGTAAAAGAAGCGCTTTTTTCAAGCATCACTCCTTATGTATCAGAAAGTGTTGTTCTCGATTTGTTTGCAGGCAGTGCTGCACTCGGGCTTGAAGCTCTTAGCCGCGGTGCTAAAGAATGTGACTTTATAGACAATAATAAATTTGCAAAACAAATTATCGAAACGAACATTAAAAAAACACATATGGAAGACAAAAGCAGTGTTTACATTTGTGATTTTCTTGACTTTCTTGACCGTTGCAATAAAAAATATGATTTGGTTTTTTTAGATCCGCCTTATGCCTCGGATTTTGTGGAAAAGGCTTTAAAAAAATTAAAACCATATTTAAACGGCAACGCTATTGTAGTTGCCGAGGTGCTTAAAGGAACTGAATTTGACTATGTAGGATATGAAGTTTTAAAAGAAAAATCATATGGCAAAGTCAGTATTTTTACACTTACCAAGGAGTTAGTATGAGCAAAAAAATAGCAGTATATCCGGGTAGTTTTGACCCGATAACAAAAGGACATCTTGATATTATTAAAAGAGCATCCGGAATTTTTGATACTGTGTATGTTGCAATACTTACAAACAGTGCAAAAACTCCAATGTTTTCAGTTGATGAAAGAAAAGATTTTATAAAAAGGTCTACTGAAGGAATCGAAAATGTTGTAGTTGAATCTTTTTCAGGATTACTTGTCGATTTTGCAAAAAAAGTAAATGCAACAGTAATTGTGAAAGGGCTTCGCGCGATGAGTGATTTTGAGTACGAATTCCAGATGGCTCTTATGAACAGAAAACTTGATAAAAGTATAGAAACAATGTTTCTTACTACAAGCGGTAAGTATTCGTATTTGAGTTCAAGCATAGTAAAAGAAGTTGCAAGACATTCTGCTTCGCTTGACGGATTAGTTCCTGATTGCATTATAAACGATATTATTAAAAAAGCTAACAGCAAAAATTAGAACGGAGGATAAAAATGGACGTTATAGAACTTATTGCCGAACTTGAGGAAAAAGTTGAAAAAAGTTTTGAACTACCGATTGTAAAAAAATCATTTGTTAACAAAGAAGAAATTATGAATCTTATAGGAGATATCAGTTTGCAGCTTCCTGATGAAATCAGAATGGCTAAATCTATTACAGAAGAAAGAAACAGAATTTTAGCAGATGCTCAAAAACAAGCAGATATCATCATTAAAAATGCAGAACAGAAAATCATTTCTATGATAGATGAACATGAAGTAACAAAACGCGCAAATGAACATGCTAACGAAATTATCGTTGAAGCACAGAAAAATGCACGTGAAATCAGACTTGGCACATTGGAATATTCAGATTCTATGCTTTCTAAACTTGATGAACAGCTTAAAGTAATGAGCGATGCTATCAAAAAAAGCAGATCAGATTTAAGAAAATAATTTTATCTTGCCTCCATTTTTTAAATGGAGGTAATTTTAAATGTGGAGAATAAAAATGCATAACATTAAAGACGCAAACAGAATAGTAATAAAAGTAGGAACATCTACTCTTACTCATTTGACAGGAAGACTAAATATAAGAACTGTTGAAAAATTCGTTAAAGTATTAGCGGATTTAAAAAATATGGGTAAAGAAATCATAATAGTAACATCAGGTGCAGTTGGTGTAGGTATGAGTAAAGCAGGGTTTGATAAAAAGCCCGATGAAATAACAAAAAAACAGGCACTTGCTGCAATTGGTCAGTGTGAACTTATGAATTATTACGGACGACTTTTTGAAGATTATCATCATACAGTTGCACAGATTCTTTTAACAAAAGATGTAATTGAAGATGAAAAAAGGTATAAAAATGCAAAAACAACATTTGAAACACTTTTAAATCTTTCAGTTATTCCTGTTGTTAATGAAAATGACGTAATATCAACAGAACAACTTGAATTTGGCGATAACGATACACTTTCAGCATATGTATCTGTTCTTACAAATGCAGATTTGCTTATTATACTTTCTGATATAGATGGACTTTATGACAAGGACCCTAAAAATAATCCCGATGCAAAAATTATTGATGTTGTAGATGAAATAACAGACGAAATTAAAAAAGGTGCAGGAAGCGAAGGTTCAAACCGCGGTACAGGCGGTATGATTACAAAACTTACCGCAGCACAGATAGCAACTGAAAAAGGTATTGATATGATAATTGCAAACGGCAAAGATCCAATGATACTATATGACATTTTTGACGGTAAAAAAACAGGAACACTTTTTCTTGGCAGAGGTGATAAATAATGAGTCTTGAAATTATGGGAAAAAATGCAAAAAATGCATCGAGATTTTTAAGAAATGTATCAACAGATTTAAAGAATAATGCATTAAAACTTATTGCAGAAGAACTTGTAAAAAATTCTGATTTAATATTGGAAAAAAATAAAATAGATGTTGAAAATGCTGTAAAAAACGGCACAAGTGTATCTATGATTGACAGACTTACTCTTGATAAAGATCGCATAATAAAAATAGCCGAGGGTGTTAAAAAAGTTATGGACCTTCCTGACCCAATCGGGAAAGTAGATGGAATGGTAAAAAGAGAAAACGGTCTTGTAATAGGCAAAAAACGAGTTCCGCTTGGAGTAATAGGAATTATTTATGAATCACGACCAAACGTTACAGTAGATACTGCCGTACTTTGTATAAAATCATCAAATGCAGTTATTCTTCGTGGCGGAAGCGATGCAATAAATTCAAATGTTGCAATAGCAAATGTTATGAAAAATGCTCTTAAAAAAGCAGGTTTTCCAAAAGGAACACTCGAAATAATAGAAGATACATCAAGAGAAGTTGCAAAAAAACTTATGACAATGAATGAATATGTAGATGTTCTTATCCCGCGCGGAGGGGCATCGCTTATAAAAACTGTTGTAAATACTGCAACTGTTCCTGTTATAGAAACAGGTCTTGGAAATTGCCATGCATATGTAGATGAAACTTGTGATTTTGATATGGCAATAGATATCATAATAAACGCAAAAACAAGCAGACCTTCAGTGTGTAATGCGCTTGAAACTGTACTTATAAATAAAAATATAGACGAGTTGTTTTATCAAAAACTTGAAAAAGCACTTACTGATAAAAAAGTAGAAATCAGAGGTTGCGATTTGACATGTAAAAAGTTTAAAACAGCAACAAAAGCAACAGAAGATGACTACAAATATGAATTTTTAGATAAAATAATAGCAGTAAAAATAGTTGATGATATAGATTGTGCTATAAATCATATAGAAAAATATTCAACTCATCATAGCGAAGTAATTATTACAGATAATTATAACAATGCTACAAAGTTTTTAAATGAAGTAGATTCTGCGGCAGTTTATGTAAATGCATCAACACGTTTTACAGATGGATATGAATTTGGTTTTGGTGCAGAAATCGGAATAAGTACACAAAAAATGCACGCAAGAGGTCCTATGGGACTTGATGAACTTACATCATACAAATACATTATATACGGTGATGGGCAGATAAGAGTATAAGGAGGAATTTTAATTGAGTGAATTTACATTATTGTGGTTCCTTTTAACTATTACTTTTTTTGTGCTTGAAGCAACAACATACAATCTTACATCAATATGGTTTGCAATAGGAAGTGTTGCGGCACTTGTTGTAAGTGCTTTTTGTAATGTTTTTTGGATACAGTTAACTGTTTCGCTTGTAATTTCTTTAATACTTTTGATTTTTACAAAACCATTTGTAGAGAAAAAACTCAAACTTAAAAAGGAACCTACTAATAGCGATATGGTAATAGGAAAAATAGGAATTATAACAAAAGATATTACACAAGATAAGTTTGCAGGACAAGTAAAAGTAAATGGTGCAGTTTGGTCGGCGGTGTCTAAAGACAACAGTGTTGTGTTAGAAGGCGAGAGAGTAAAAATAGTATCAATCGACGGAGTAAAATTAGTTGTTGAAAGAGAGGAATAAAATATGCCTGAACTAATTATATTATTGGTAATTATAGCAATTGTTATTATTGTAGCAAATATTAAAATTATTCCGCAGGCAAGTGCGGCAATAATTGAAAGACTTGGAGCATATCAAGGCACATGGCAGGTAGGGCTTCATTTTAAAATACCATTTTTTGAAAAAGTTGTAAAAATTGTATCTTTAAAAGAACAAGTTGTGGATTTTGCACCACAGCCTGTTATTACAAAAGATAATGTAACTATGCAGATAGATACCGTTGTATTTTTTCAGATTACAGATCCAAAACTGTATGTGTATGGTGTTGAACGTCCGATAGCTGCAATTGAAAACTTGACTGCAACAACATTAAGAAATATTGTTGGTGATTTAGAACTTGATGAAACACTTACATCAAGAGACACTGTAAATACAAAAATGCGCGCAATATTGGACGAAGCAACTGATCCTTGGGGAATTAAAGTAAACAGAGTAGAACTTAAAAATA
Source organism: Oscillospiraceae bacterium (assembly GCA_015069095.1). Lineage (GTDB taxonomy): Bacteria > Bacillota > Clostridia > UMGS1810 > UMGS1810 > SIG430. The sequence continues at coordinate 32,614 of SVJH01000007.1, forward strand.
TTATTCCACCATCTGCTATTCAGGATGCAATGGAAAAACAAATGAAAGCAGAACGTGAACGAAGAGAGGCAATTCTTATTGCTGAAGGTGAAAAGAAAAGTGCAATTCTTATTGCTGAAGGTGAAAAGGAATCTGCAATACTTCGTGCTGAAGCAAAAAAAGAATCTGCAATAAAAGAGGCTGAAGGGCAGGCTGAAGCAATCTTAAAAGTTCAGTCAGCAACTGCAGAAGGTATAAGACGTCTTAATGAGGCTGGTGCAACTAAAGAGGTAATTGCACTTAAAAGTTTAGAATCTCTTGAAAAAGTTGCCGATGGAAAATCAACAAAACTTATAATACCAAGTGAACTTCAGTCAATGGCATCACTTGCTTCTACATTAAAAGAAATGGTAAAAGATGATAATTAAATTAAAACAGATATGCTTTAGCATATCTGTTTTTTATTGACGAAATGTAAAAAAAGTGATATAATAAACTTAAAATATTATAGTGGGGTGTTGTTTTTTGAAAAAAACTATCAGTATAATACTTTCATTTTTGATTGTTTTATCGTCATGTTTTGTTTCTTTTTCAAAAGAATCAACTGTCAATGACCTTCAGATGAATCAGGCTGTTGCGTATGGTGAAGTTTTAAGTGATATAATAGATAATATAAAAAAAGTAAGTGATGATGATTCTTATACATTAACTTTCAAAGATGGAAATCCGTTTGGAATTTCTTATGCACGACTTATTGATTTTGATTCTTCGTCGGTTCCTGAACTTTTTGTTTTTTATATGACAGGCGGAAAATACAACTATGAAGTATGGTCTCTTGATGAAAACGGATATGCATTTCAACTTGTAAGCGAAAACGATTTGTTAAAATCAATTGATGCGAATGAAAAAAGCATTTATCTTACAAGCAGAGAAAATGGCGCGGAATTGGTGGTATATAAGACAGAAACAGATGATGATTTTGATGAACAGATAGATGTTTATACTGTTGAGTCTGACAAATGGAAAAATACAAAAACATATAAATTCGGTGTTGTTACAAGAGTAGATGCAGATGGTAATGAAGATGAGTATTCAAAATGTATTTCGCTTATAGATGGTAATGAAAAAGAAATTTCAAAAAGTGAATATGATGCTGTAAAAGGGCTATATGTAAACGATGCTTTTGATGAACTTTACAAATATAATTTTGCTGATAATGCTCTTTATATTTCAAAACTGAAAACTGATGTAAATCAGGCAGAATTACTTAACGAAATAGCGTCAGAAATCAACGCTTTTGTTAATTCAGTTCAAAGTAAAGCAATAGAAGAATATACATATACTGATGTTCTTGGTGCGTTATCCAACGACGAAAAAGCCTACATAACTTCACTTATTACATATTTTTCGCAAAAGGGATTGTCTGGTAATGTAAACACTTTAGATTCATATAGTGATGTAGTTGATTATGTAGCGTACAAAACTACATATTCTGGACAAGTAACAATGCACGCCAGCACAGAAAGCGAAGATTATATTTTAGTAGATGTAAATGACATTGATAAAGAATTTGTGAAAAGGCTTGGCTTTTTGCCAAACGAAACGTATTATAACGAGTGTGCGACAGGTGATGTATTTTCAAGAGACGGTTATTATCATATAAAAAGTACCGACTATAAAGAAGAAAAAATTTCTTATCAACCTCAAAAACTTTATAAAGTAAGTGATGAAATTTTTCTTGTAACTTTCAATGTATATGCGTGGGACGAAAAATCTCCGGTTTACTCAAAGGCAAATCCTGATTTATATGTAAATGATTGGGAAGAAGATGTAAAAAATGGTGCAACTTTCAGTAAAACTGGATTTGCAATATTAGAAAAAACACCTTATATCGATTATCCGTATTTTGTAAGAGAAATGAAAGTCGGCGGTGTATATCCAAATGAAGAATATCTTACAAAGAATGCGTTGAAAAAGGCAAATTCACTTCTTAATTTTAATTATGTAATTGGCGACCTTTCACTTGAAAGTATGGTTAGTGAAACCGAAAAACAACTTGTACTTTTAAAGAAAAACGATAGTTATGAAGATAAAGAAAAAATTGTTGACTATATTGAATTTAATATAGAATCATATGTATCAAATACAGTTAAAGCAAAAAATAATACTGTAACACTTACAAATGCAACTTTGAGTAAGATATCAAATGATATTATAGAATCATCAAAAGCATTTGATGATTTAATTTCAAAATACAGTATAAAACTTTCAAGACCGATTGAAAAAACGCTAAAGGTATTTGTACCAAATGTATCAGCAAATAAATCAGTTGCAATTGAACTTACAAACGAAGTATTGTATACAAATGCAGATAAAATAAAAGTTATATTAGGAAATGAAAACTTTGTTTTAGAAGTAAAAACAGAACAACTAAAAAAAATAATAGGAAACAGCGGAAAATTACATATAAAAATAGAACCGAAAAAATCATCTTACTTAATTTCATTTAATTTAAACGGCAAAAAGGTAGATAAACTTGACGGAAGAATTGGATTTACTTTACCTTCAAAAAATGTTTATGATTCTGTTTATTATATGAATGAAGATAAAAAAGTTTCTGTAGGCGGGCAATATGTTAAAATCAAGGACGGTATCGATTTTTCAGCATTTTGCGCCGGTGAATATTTAATTGTAAATAACAATAAAACTATTTCAGATGCAGACACACTTTCTGTAAATGAAAAAGATATGGTGAAATATCTTGTATCGAAAGATATAATGGAACTTTCCGGAAACGGTTTTAATCCTACAGAAAGATTTACCAGATACGAACTTGCCAAAGCAATTGTAAATATCCTTCATTTACACGATTATGATGCAGAAGTTGATTTTATTGATGTTGATAAATCGAATAATTATTATTTGTATGTTGCTTCTGCAGTATCTGGCGGATTTTTTGATGATATAGATGACGGAAAATTCAGGGGTAATCAGCCTGTTACAAAACAAGAAATAATGAAAATAGTTGCAAAAATTCTTGTAGACGAAAAAGGATATATATTAAATACTGAAACATCAGTCGGAGAGTTTTTGGATTATACAAGTTTTGCAGATCTTGAAATCAGCGAAGAAGAAGCATCACTACTGCTTTCTCTTGGAATAATTGACAATAATGGCTATATTCGTCCAAATACAGATTTAACACGCCTTGATGCTGCAAAGATTTTATACAGATTAAATAACATAATAAACAAAGTTCCTGATGCAATTTCTCCAACTAATAACAATTCAAACTCACAGTATGGCTTGATTGTTGGAATTTCAGTACTTGCCATAATATTTATTGCAGCATCAGTTACAGTTGTAATACTTATAAAAAAATCAAAAAAATCCAAGGTTAAAAAAGCACTAGAAAAAACAGAAGAAAAAACAGAAGAAAAAACAGAAGAATAAAAAAAACGCTCTATTAAAGGGGTGGTCTTAAGGGAAAAATATAACCGAGTGAAAATAAATCACTCGGTTATTTTTATTACTTGAATATTGTAGGGGACGGCGCGAAACGACGTCCCGTTAAGCCTCCCTTGTGTAAAGGGCGATGTTTGCCAGTGGCAAACGCTTATCGCCGACCGAAGTGGAACGTAGACGGGGGACCACATTGGTGGTGGAGGGATTGTAATTATTAAAATTACTATAGACACAATCCCTCAGTCTCGCATTTGCTCGACAGCTCCCTTTAGGCAAGGGAGCCTTTTTCAAAAATCCATAAGTCGCACCAACATATAGAGTGCTTTTTTGTCGAACGGAGTCATAATAAAGGCTTTTTATTGACAATTATAAATAATTGGTATAAAATGATTATATAAACAACAAGGAGGAAAAAATGCTACATATTTTAGAACATGCATTATTAGACAGCATTAAAATTTTACCATTTATTTTTGCAGTATACTTTTTGATTGAATATCTTGAACATAAAAATAATACAGACATAAGTCATATACTGATGAAAACAAAAAAAACAGGACCACTCTATGGTGCTTTTCTTGGGTGCATACCACAGTGCGGATTTTCGGTTATTGCATCAGATTTGTTTTCAAAAAAATCAATAACATTCGGTACACTTATTGCGATATTTATAGCTACAAGTGATGAAGCAATACCTATTTTGTTTTCTAACCCTACAAAAGCATATTTGGTAGCATTTGTTGTTGCAATTAAATTTGTAATAGCTTTAATAGCAGGATTTACTGTTGATTTTATTTTCAAAAATAGTAAAAAAACAAGTTTGTGTGATTGCGAGCACGACCACCATCATTTTCACGGAAATTGCGAAAACTGTGAAGGTGGAATTTTAAAATCAACAGTTATACATAGTGTAAAAATATTTGTATTTATATTTATTGTTACGTTTATTTTTAATGCTTTAATTGAATTTATGGGCGAAAAAACTCTTTCGAACATATTATTTAAAGAAAGTATATTTCAACCGCTTATAGCATCACTTATCGGTCTTATTCCAAATTGTGCTGCATCTGTTATGCTTACACAAGGGTATTTGTCAGGTGTAGTATCTTTTGGCTCGCTTATAGCAGGATTATCTTCAGGTGCAGGCGTAGGACTTTTGGTGCTTTTTAAACATAATAAAAACGTAAAAGAAAATATGTTGGCAGTATTGGTTTTATACTTTATAGGTGCAATTTCAGGTATTGTAATTGGATTATTTTAAATAAAGGAGAGATAAATATGGAATTGGAAAAATTATTAAAAAAACTAAAAAGGTCTGCAAGAAAGTTTGTAAAGAAAACAGTTGAAGTTTCAAATGATGCAATCGATTTTGGTAAGTGCAAAATTAAAATTTCAAGTTTAAACGGAAAAATAGAAGATAACTATTTCAAAATCGGCGAAGCAGTATATATGCAAAGTTTATCTGAAGACGAAGCAGATTCAACTCAGATAGAAGCATGGTGCGATGAAATCACAACTTGGAACGAAGAAATCGATGACCTTAAACAAATGATAAAAAAAGATTCGGAAAATGAATAACGAATTAAACAAAAACGCAAGATGTATTTCTTGCGTTTTTTGTTTTTAGCAGATATGTGCTAAAAATAAGCAGTTTTTTACATAGACACAAATTGCTGATTTTGTTATAATTATTATGAGGTGGTTTTTGTGAATATAAAATTTGCAAATCTTGATACGCGTTATAAAAGCGGTATGGAAGAATTTTTAAAGTTTCACAATATAGATTCATCCAAAGATGGTTTTAATATTACAATTGAAATAACAGATGAAGAAATAATAAAAATTTCAAAAGAATTTAATGAAATTAAATTTACATTAAACAGTTATCATCAGATTTTTCGCGCAATTTGTCTTTTAAAAGAACATATTGAAAAAGATAGTTTTGAAATAAGTGAAAAGTGTTATTTTAAAACACTTTGTGCAATGTTTGACGGCTCTCAGGCAAATTCACTTATGAATGTTGAAACGTGTAAAAAAATGATGCTTAATATTGCATCTATGGGCTATAATGCAATGATGCTTTACTGTGAAGATTGTTATGAAATAAAAGAAGAGCCATATTTTGGCAATATGCGTCCTAAGTATTTTGAAGAGGATTTCAAACTTTTAGACGACTATGCATATTCGCTTGGAATTGAACTTATTCCGTGCATTCAAACACTTGGACATTTACCTGAATTTTTAAGACAGGATACTCATAAGTCAATGCGTGATACACCAAGTGTACTGTTGGTTGGCGATGACAGATCATATTCGTTAATTGAAAAAATGGTTTCTACAGTAAAAAGATGCTTTAGATCAAATAGAGTACACATCGGACTTGATGAAGCGTGGATGCTTGGAAGAGGGAACTATTTTAAAAAGCATGGCTATGTGAGTGCAGATTTGATTATGAAAGAACATCTTGAAAAAGTATATGCAATTGTACATAAATATGACCTACGTCCGATGATGTGGGGCGATATGTTCTTTCGGGCAAAAAGCATGACAGAAGAGTATTATGACACATCAATTGTCTTTACTGATGAAGACAGAAAAGGTATTCCGGATGATTTATCTCTTATTTACTGGGATTATTACAGCACTGAAGTTAAACATTATGAAGATATGATAAACAAAACAAAAGAACTTACAGACAACGTAATTTATGCTAATGCAATTGGCATAGGAAGGACTTTTGGATATTATCATAAATCAGCGTTTGACGTAGTAATTCCATCTCTTATTGCATGTAAAAATCAAGGTGTAAAAGAAGTACTTGCAACGGCGTGGGGCGATAATAACCGCGAAAGCAGTTTCTTTAACGCGCTTATTGGGCTTCAGCTTTATGCGGAACATATGTATCATGAAAATCCTGACGAAGATTTTTTGAAAAAACAGTTTAAACTATGCACAGATTGTGATTATACTTCGTTTGAAAATATAAAATATCTTGATTGTGCAAAAGATTATAACGGAAATAACGATGATAACATTTCACTTTCAAGAGTGTTTATGTGGCAGGATATTTTGCTTCCGCTTTGTGATGCGGATTTAGGAGATTTCGATTTTTATGAGCATTATAGAAAACTTGAAATCGAATATAAAGAGTACGCAATTAAAAATCCAAAACATTCAACTATATTTGAGTTTTACTCTGAACTTGCAAAAGTTTTGAAAGTTAAAGCAAATATATCAAGAGATATAGCAAAAGCGTATTATAAAAACGATATTGAAAAACTAAAGAATCTAAAAGATACTGTGCTTCCAAAACTTTATGACGATGTTTTATCACTTAGAAAAGCGCATAAAAAGTATCATAGACAGGAGTACAAACCTATCGGTTGGGAAATCTTAGATATAAGATACGGCGGAGTACTTATGAGAATTGATACAGCGATAGAAAGAATTGCTGATTTTACAGATGGAAAAATAAATAAGATTGATGAACTTGATGAAAAACGTCTAAGTTTTACAGGAAAAGGTAAATTAAGACGTGGCATTGAGTACAGAGATATATGCAGCGCAAGTTCGCTATAATAAAAGGAGGAAGTAAAAAATGAAAAAATTTATCAGTTTGCTTATTGCTTTAGCAATGATAATGTCGATGTTTATTGTAACACCTGTTTTTGCAGATAATACAAAAACAATGAATTTTGACAATGTTACATCATTTGAAAAAGACAAAGACTATATCATTGGTGGTCAAGGATATAAAGGCACAATCGAAGCAACAAGCGAAAAAGACCACACAAGTGGCACAGGAAAAAGTATTGTAATGCGAGACAGAACAGGTTCTACACAACGAATCAAATTTGTAAATGCAATTGACTCATCAATGCTTAACAAAAAAGTAAAAGTTTCTGCTTATGTTTTAAGTGATACAGAAACAAAACTTGCATTTGGTGTATATTCTGCTACAGGCACAAAATATGCATTTGAAGCATATGCAATTAAATACTTTAATGTTAAAGCGGATGAATGGACACGCTTTGAACTTGAATTTGACTATAATGATGCAATTGCAAACCAAATTGGTGTTGCACAGGAAAAAGAAGCATCATCCAGTCCTGTTGCAAAAACAATTTATATTGATGATATAACAATTGAAGAAGTAGACGGTACAACACAAGTTATACCTGAAACACCAAAAACAGAAGAAAAACCTTCAGCGCCAAAATATCAAACAGAAACTGAAATTTCTCTTGATTTTGATAATACAACAGAATTTGTCAATAATGTAGATTATCTAAAAGGCGGCGGATATAACGGCACACCTGAAATTACAAGCGAAAAAGACCATACAAGCGGCACAGGAAAAAGTGTTAAATTTGCCGGAAGAGAAAAAGATTATTATCGCTTGAAATTTAAAGATGTAATTACTCCTGCAATGAAAGGTAAAACTCTTACACTTAGTGCATGGGTTTATACAGAAGTTGATGCAAGAGTTTCTATCGGTGCGTATGGTGATGTAAATACGACATATGCATCAAAACCAATAGTATTTAAAGCATATGACATCAAAGCAAATGAATGGACACAAATTTATACAACATACACTCATAACGATGACATAGTAACTCAACTTGGTATCGGTCAGGAAAATTTTGCAGGTGAAATTGCCAAAACTATATACATAGACGATATTAAAATAGGCACAGATATAGAAGTTCCAAAAGAAGAAATTGTTTTAAAAACTGAAAACTTAATCACATTTGACGATGTTTCAACACCTGCTGAAGCCAAAGTTGAAGTTGGAGGCGGTGCAGTTTTAAAACATTTTTATATTACAGATAAAGCCGCATACGGCATAGGCGGCAAATCTCTTCTTATGTCAGAAAGAAACTTTACATATGCAAGAGCAAAATTTATGAGTGCTTTTGATAATCTTCCACAGGAAAAAGGCACAAAGTACCATATTTCTATGATGGTAATGGTAGCAGACGAATCTCCTGTTGATTCAGGACAGTTTACAATTGGTGTAATTGACTTTTTAGGCTCTCCAGGAAATGGTAAAGAGTATGATTTCGATAAAAACTACAACTACACAATCAAAAAAGGTGAATGGACAAAAGTAGAACGAACATTTACTCATGAGGGAGAACAAGTTTATGGTGTTTCTCTTGACCAGACAGGCGTTCCTGGTGTTGAACACGAAATCATTTCAGTAAAAGATATGTACGTTGATAACGTTTGCGTAAAAGTATCTGATGAAGTTCCTCCTGTTCAGCCAGTTCTTACAACAGAAGAACTTGTAAATTTAGCAAATCTTGGTGTTCAGGTGTTTATTGATAATCAGAGACTTATTTTCGGTAGCGATAAAACTCCTGAAATTATAAACGGAAGAACACTTGTACCGCTTAGAAAAATATTTGAAAAACTTGGAACAAGCGTATACTGGGACGGTGCAACAAGCACAGTTACAGGAAAAAGAGGAAACAAAGAAATAAAACTTACAATAGGGGATACAACAGCGTATATCGACGGAAATCCTATTACACTTGATGTTCCTGCACAGATTTTAGAAGGAAGAACTATGGTTCCTGTAAGATTTATTGCAGAAAGTTTAGGATGTGAAGTTGGCTGGACTGAAAAATCAAAAAGAGTTGATATTACATCACCTGAAAAAGTAAACGAAATCAATATTTATGCAGATAATAAATATCAGGAAATTTACGGATTTGGTGCTTCTGCAAACCATAATGCCGGATACATTATGAATTCTTCAAAAGAAATGCAGGAAAAAACAATGAAGGCGCTATTTGACTTGAATGAAGGTATCGGTCTTAACATTATGCGTCTTGAAGTAAATCCGTTTACAAAAGGTAAAGATAAATCAAACCTTGTAGATGAATTCCAGATTACAATTAACCCTGCTAAAGACGTATGGGATATGGATGCTGATACTCATCAGATCTGGTATGCAAATGAAGCAGAAAAATACAATCCTAATATGATTTACCTTGCATCTCCTTGGAGCCCTCCATCATGGATGAAAGTAAATGACAGTGTTATCGGCAAAACAGAACTTCCTAATGAACTTGCAAAAGAACATTATGATGATTATGCAACATATCTTGCAAAATGGACAAAATACTACACAGAAAACTTAGGTTTTGATATAAAATGGGTATCTGTTCAGAACGAACCTGACGGAAGTACACAATATGCTTCTTGTGAATATTCTGACCTTCAGATGGTAGAAGTTGCAAGAAAAGTAATGCAAAAATTCAAGGATGAAGGAATAAAAGCACTTGTTGGTCTTCCTGAAAGTTCAACACTTATAAGCACAAATACTTATTTAAAACAGATTGAAAAAAATTCTCCTGATTTCCTTGATGAAATGCAGGTTATCTTAGCACACAGTTATTCTTACTCAAACACAAACCTTGATTCAACAAATATGGAAAGATTCAACGTTCCGCTTCTTCAGACAGAAAAGAATGACGGACCAAGTGTTAAACGTGTTAACAATAACGATAAATTGTTAAAATACTCAAACGAAATCACGGACCATCTAAATCATAACTATGGTGCTTGGCTATACTGGTACGGAATCAGAAAAGTATCAAATCTTGGCTCACAAAATAGCGAATCTTTGATTGACTTTAATGATGAAACAAAAGAAATTGCATTTGCTGATGAATACTATACATTAGGACATTTCTCAAAATTCATTAAGCCTGGTTCAATCCGTGTTGCATCATACAGCCAGAATAAAGATATAAATGTTGTTACAACAATAGATGAAACAACTGGAAAAATGGTACTTGTTGTTACAAATAACGGCGAAACAGACGAAACAGTTACAATTAAAGGTATGTCAGATGCACAGATCGCTGAACTTTACCGTTCTTCAGAAAACGAAAAACTTACAAGTATTGGAACAAGAACAATTACAAATGGTGAAACACAGCTTTTAATTAAAGCTAAATCTATAACAACAATTGTTGAAAAATAAGAATCAAATAATCAAAAATCCCGTAATACGAAAGTATTGCGGGATTTTTTTAGGGTAATTTTATCTTCTTGTGTCAGCAGGTACTTTATCCTTAAATAATATAGTAATAGTCCAAAGTCCTGCAATTCCTACTATTGTGTAAATAATTCTTGGGATTAGGCTAAGTTGTCCGCCAAAGAGTGTTCCTATAAGGTCAATTCCAAAAAGTCCGATAGAAGCCCAGTTTAAAGCTCCTACAATAACGAGTACAAGTGATAAATTATCAATAGTATTCATATAATCAAGCTCCTTTTATAAAAAAATTACCCATTTAAAGTATGCACACATTTTTGCATATTTAAACAGGTAAATTTTATAAATTTTATGAAACTTTTTCTTCTTTCATTTTTCGTCTGTAAGAAACTTTACAAGGCTCGTTATTAGTAACCGATTCTTTTGTAACGGTACATTTTTTTATTGTATCATCACTTGGAGCATCATACATAATATCAAGCATAACATCTTCCATAATAGATCTTAATCCTCTTGCACCTGTTTTGAGTTTTAACGCTTTTTCGGCTATTTCGCCAATTGCATCATCGTCAAATTCAAGTTCAATATTATCATACTGCAAAAGTTTTTTGTACTGTTTAACAAGTGAATTTTTAGGTTCAGTAATAATTCTTACAAGCGCATCTTTATCAAGTAAGTCGAGCGTTGCAACAACAGGAACACGACCGATAAATTCAGGTATAAGACCAAATTTAAGTAAATCCTGTGGAACAATTTCTTTTAATAATTCGCCGACATTTTCACTAACACTTTTTGTAGATTCTGTGTTAAAACCTAATTGCTTTTTACCAATTCTGTTTCCAATGATTTTTTCTATACCGTCAAATGCACCGCCAACAATAAATAAAATATTAGTTGTATCAATCTGTATAAATTCCTGTTGTGGATGCTTTCTTCCGCCTTGAGGCGGAACAGATGCAACAGTTCCTTCAAGAATTTTAAGTAGTGCCTGTTGAACGCCTTCGCCGCTTACATCACGTGTAATAGAAGGGTTTTCGCTTTTTCTTGCAATTTTATCTATTTCGTCAATGTAAATGATACCTTTTTCGGCAGCTTCAATATTGTGGTCTGCTGCCTGAATAAGTTTTAAAAGGATGTTTTCAACGTCTTCGCCGACATATCCTGCTTCTGTAAGCGATGTAGCATCTGCAATGGCAAACGGCACATCAATTATTTTTGCAAGAGTCTGAGCAATAAGTGTTTTTCCGCTTCCTGTAGGACCAAGAAGAAGGATATTACTTTTTTGCAGTTCTACATCGTCATCTTTTTTAGTATCGTTTGATTTTATTCTTTTATAGTGATTGTACACAGCAACAGAAAGCGCTTTTTTTGCATCTTCCTGACCGATAACATATTCATCAAGAATTGCTTTTATTTCTTTTGGTTTAGGTAAATCTTCAAAATCTGATAAAGTTGCAGTTTCAGCATATGATTTTTTCAAAATGTCGTTACACATTTCAACACAGTTGTTACAAATAAATACTCCCGGACCTGCAATGATGTCATTTACCTGATCTTCTGTCTTTCCGCAAAACGAGCATCTAAGTTGTTTGTTTTCATCAATAATCACTAAAACACCTCATTTATTTTTTGCTAACAATTACTTTATCAACAAGACCATATTCCATAGCTTCGTTTGCTGTCATAAAGTTATCTCTGTCTGTATCTTTTTCGATAACTTCAAGTGGTTTTCCTGTTCTTTCACTTAAAATTTCATTAAGTGTCTGTTTGATTTTTATAATTCGGTCAGCGTGGATTTTAATATCTGTTGCTTGACCTTGCATACCTCCAAGAGGCTGATGTATCATAATTTCACTGTTTGGAAGTGCAAATCTTTTTCCTTTTGCACCGGCAGCAAGTAAAAATGCGCCCATAGAAGCTGCCATACCGATACAAATTGTAGAAACATCACATTTAATATACTGCATTGTATCGTATATTGCCATTCCGGCTGTGATTGAGCCACCGGGACTGTTAATGTATAAATTTATATCTTTAGTAGGGTCTTCTGCTTCTAAAAACAACATCTGCGCAACTACTAAACTTGCAGTTACATCGTTAACTTCGTCAGCAAGAAAGATAATTCTGTCTTTTAAAAGTCTTGAATAAATGTCGTAAGATCTTTCTCCGCGACTTGTCTGTTCAACAACCATAGGTACTAAACTCATTTTAATTTCCTCCTTGTAAATTGTAAATGAGCCATCTTAAACAAATTAAGACAGCTCAGAACAATTTATTATTTTATTTTTGCATTTTCGACAAGAAACTCAATTGTTTTTCTTGTGATAATTTCTGCTTCTAAAGATTTTTTGTCTTCATCACGGAACATTTTTTTGATTTTGTCAAGTTCCATACCATACATATCAGCCATTTTTTTCATTTCAGCTTCAACGTCTTTTGCAGTAGAAGTGATTTTTTCATTTTTTGCTACTGCTTCAAGAGCAAGCTGTGTTTTAACCTGGCTAAGTGCCTGATCTTTAAACTGTTCTTTGAAAGCATCAAGTGTGCTTGATGTCATTTCAACGTATTTCTGAAGACTCATACCTTGCATCTGAAGTCTGTAATCGAAATCCTGAGCAATATTGTCAAGTTGTGTTTTAATCATACATTCAGGAATTTCAACTTCAATACCTTCAACAAGTTTTTCAACTAATTTATTTTCAAGTTCTGCTTTTGCTTTATCTTCATTTGATTTATCAAGTTTTGCCTTAATGTCAGCTTTGTATTCATCAACTGTATCAAATTCACTGATATCTTTGATAAAATCATCGTTGATTTCAGGAAGTTGTTTTTCTTTGATTTCTTTAACTGTTACTTTAAATAGGGCAGGTTTGCCTTTTAGTTCTTCTGAATGATATTCTTCAGGGAAAGTAACGTTAACGTCGATTTCTTCGTTAAGTTTTGCACCAACGATTTGTTCTTCAAATCCAGGAATGAATGTACCGCTTCCGATTTCAAGGCTGTAATCTGTGCCTTTTCCACCTTCAAAAGCAACACCGTCAACAAAACCTTCAAAGTCAATAACAGTCATATCGCCGTTTTTAACTTCTCTGTCTTCAACAGTAATAATTCTTGCATTCTGCTCTTGTGCTTTTTTTAGTTCAGCATCAATATCTTCGTCTTTTGTTTCGTAAGAAACTTTTTCAACTTCAATACCTTTGTATTCGCCAAGTTCAACTTCAGGTTTAACTGTAACAGTTGCTGTGTAAACAAAAGAACCGTTTTCTTCGTCGATTTTTTCTACATCGATTTCAGGCATATCAACAGGGTTTATACCTGATCTGTCAAGTGCGATAGGATATGTATCCTGACAAACAAAGTTAATAGCATCTTCATAGAATACTTCTTTGCCGTAGTACTGTTCAATTACTTTTCTTGGAGCTTTACCTTTTCTAAAGCCTGGTAGATTGATTTGTTTAACAATTTTGCGATATGCTTTTTCAATACCTTTTTGGAATGTTTCGCTATCAACAGAAATTGTTAATTTCATAACATTTTTTTCTACTTGTTTTTTTGTTACTCTCATGATATTTATCTCCTCTGTATAAAATATTAAAGAATATAAATTTAAGTTCAATATATTATAGCAAACTTTATTCTAAAATGCTACTGTTTTTTGAAAAAATATACAAATTATACAAAAAACACACCAAAATTACTGTAATTTAGGTGATTTTATATGGCATAAATTCCATAAAATCAGCAGAAACGAGTTTGTACATAACATTATCGATTGTTCCTTCAAAAGAATTTTTAGATGCTTTTGAGTGAAGATGACCATAGAAACATTTTGTAACGTTGTAATTTTTGAAAATATTTTTATAATCTTCATTTATTTTTAAATCTTTTGTAACGGGCGGATAATGAAGAAATACAAAAGTTTTTTTCGCATTTAAATCTTTAGAACTTTCAAGCGAAAGTTTTAATCTTTCAAGCTCTCTTAAATAAATCTTTTCATCATCTTTTGTAAAGTTAGAATATGATGGGTCTATCCAGCCTCTTGCACCGCATATAGCGATATCTTCTTCTAAAAAAGACGTGTTGTGTAAAAAAGAAATAGTGGAAAAATTATTTTCTAAAATGTACTTTTTAAGTTTTGTAAGACTTTCCCACCAATAGTCGTGATTTCCTTTAAGAATAATTTTTTTGCCGTTTAAAGACTCAATAAATGAAAAATCGTCAAAACACTCATCAATATATGTTGCCCACGAAATATCTCCGCCTATAACAACAATATCTTCTTTTTTTACTGTGCTTTGCCAGTTTTCTTTAAGTCTTTCCATGTAGTTTTGCCAATTATATCCAAAAATATCCATTGGTTTATCAATGCTTAGTGATAAATGTAAATCCGAAATTGTATATATGCTCATTTTCCACCGCCTTTGCCAAAATAATAATTGAATATACCAAAATTATGTGTTACAATATTATATAGTATAACTGAAATTTAATTTTTGTCAAGTGAAGTAAAGAATATGAGAAAGTATTTATTTTGTTTTTTGATATCATATGTGCTGGGCATTTTAAGTACATCTTTTTTTGAAGTTTATAGTATATTTATAACTTTGTTGATTTGCGCAGTTATGACACTCGTTCTTGTGTTTTTATTAAAAGCCAATAAAAAAACTATTATATGCCTTATTTCTTATGTTTTGGGTATAATTATCCCTTTTACATCTGCTTATTTTGTAACTAAACCCTACAATGAATATTTTGATAAAGAAAGTACAATTACATGCTGTATTTTATCATATCCTTCTGTATATGATGGTTACACAAGATATGATGCGCAGATTATTAAAGACGGTAAAAGATGCACAGGAGAAATATCACTTTATATATCCAATTACATAGGTAACGACTTGTTAGATTACGGCGATGTAATTTCAGTAAAAAATGCTAAACTTAAGCATTATACAAAGGACAATAAAACAACTTCAGTAAACGGAAAATATGCATCACTTTCGACTAAAGATTATAATGTCAGCATAATCCAAAAAAATTCCTTAACAGGAATTAAAAAACACATATTTAAACTAAGAGATGCGATAACAAAGAATTGCGATTTGTATTTTAATGAGGAAGTATCGGGATTTTTAAAAGCGATTACAGTAGGAGATAAAAGCAGTCTTTCTGATAAAGTTAACGATGATTTTAAAACATCAGGACTTTCACATCTTATTGCAATATCAGGATTTCATCTAAGTGTGATTGTCGCGTTTATTACATATTTGTTTGAAGGAATGAAAAAATCAAAAAGGCGCATTTTTGATTTTGTTGCAACAGTTTCTATTTGCACACTTATGATTATAATAACCGGTGTTTCTCTGTCTGTGTTAAGAGCATCTATAATGCTGATACTGGCAAGTTTTTCAAAACTCTGCTTTAGAGAATACGACAGTAAAACGTCAATTTTGGTTGCAGGCGGAGTTATAGTCTTAATAAATCCGTTTTCTATATTTGATGTCGGATTTTTATTAAGTTATTTTGCAACGTTCGGTATTGTTTTTTTATCGCCGACAATAAGCAAATGGCTAAATTCAAAAATAAAAAGCAAATACCTGTCGGATTCTGTTTCAATTACTTTATCTGCGCAGATAATGATTTTTCCGATTTTGGCAATTGCATTTAACACACTTCAAATATTTTCGTTTGCTCTAAATCTTTTAGTTGTGCCGGTATTTAGTCTGCTTTATTTGTTTGTACTTACATTTATTGTAATTTCATTTATTATGCCACATTTTTTAACGGCAGTGGTTGGAATGAACTACATTTTAACAAAAGTAATATTTTTTATTGCATCTTTTGGTGCAAAACTGCCATTTTCAAGTATTGATGTAACAGGAGCGTATTTTGTTATGGATATGTTAATGATTGCTGCAATTATTTTGTCATCTTTGGTGTTTTTTAAAACAAAAAAGAAAATCGAAAAAATAGTTTCAATAATTTTAGTAATTGCACTTGCAATTTCTGTATTTTTTATAAAAAGAGGA
Source organism: Oscillospiraceae bacterium (assembly GCA_015069095.1). GTDB lineage: Bacteria > Bacillota > Clostridia > UMGS1810 > UMGS1810 > SIG430. The sequence goes on from SVJH01000007.1 coordinate 49,102, forward strand.
GAAAATCTTCTTCCCAATACAAATGTTTCGACAAATTTAAAAGTATCATTTTTAGATGTAGGGCAGGGAGATTGTGCACTTATTCAGGCTGGCACAAAAACTGTTCTTATAGATGGCGGAAGCTCATCAATAGAGGATATAGGAAAGAAAAAGATTAAACCTTATCTTTTAAGCAGTGGAGTTAAAAAACTTGACTATATTATAGTTTCTCACTATCACGATGACCATTACTCGGGTGTTCCATATCTTCTTGATAACTTTGATGTAGGAGTGCTTGTGCTTTCGGGAGCGTCAAATTCCGAGGATTATAAAGAAAAAGAACTTTTAGAGAATTCTGCTAAAAGAAATAATGTTCCAATTTATTATTTCTTTAAAGATGATGCAATAAAACTTAATGATGAAACTGTTTTAAAAGTATATTCTCCGCTTAGGGGCATAACATATTCATCAAATGATGAATCACTTGTTATTAAACTTGAAAATCCTGCTGCATCGTTTTTATTTACGGGAGATATAGAAAAAAGCGGCGAAAACAAACTTAAAAGTGCGAATTTAAAAACAGATGTTTTAAAAGTTGCTCATCATGGGTCGGATTCATCATCGACTGAGAATTTTTTAAACAATGCAAACCCTAAATATGCAGTAATAAGTTGTGGAAAAAACAATATGTATGGACATCCTCATAAAGAGGTTACTGACAGGCTTAAAAAGAGAAAAATCAAGTATTTTAGGACTGATGAAGCCGGCGATATTGTTTTTACACTGGATGATAACGGAAAACTTTATGTTAATCAGGAGTAGCAAATGAAAGAGATTCAAAATCATATTAAAGAAAAAAACTTTAAAAATTTTTATTTATTTACAGGGTGCGAACAGTATCTTAAAGATTATTATGCAAAAAGGATAGTTGAAGAAAACATTATGGATATAAACGATAGTTTTAACTATCTTAAAATGCTTTCTGATATAGACTACAAAGCACTTTTAAACTTTGTAACAAGTCCGCCTGTATTTTCAGATAAAAAAGTTCTTGTAGTAAAAAACAGCGGTATTTTTAAAAGCATAAAAGAAGATGCAAAAAAAATATGGCTTGATGTTTTTGAAAATGTAAATCCAGATTTAATTATAATTTTTTCTGAAAATGATATTGATAAAAGGGGAGTTTTGTACAAAAAAATTACATCTTTAGCAAAATGCGCAGAATTTGACAAACAAAAAGACACAGAACTTAAAAAATGGATTTTAAAAATAAGCGCAAGTTATAAAATAAAAATAGATGATGATGCTATAGAATTTTTAATTTCAATATGCTTAAACGATATGACAAATATTTTAAATGAATTTACAAAACTTGCAAATTACAAGAAAAAAGAAGGCGTTATAACTTTAAAAGACGTTGAACTAAATGTAAGCAAAAATATCGAAAATCGAGTTTTTGATATGATTGATATGCTTACAAAAGGTGAATTTAAAAAATCGTATGAAATGTTTTGCGATTTAAAAACATTAAATGAACCGCCCGAGAGAATACTTGCGAATATCTGTGCAGAATATCTTAAAATAAGAAGAACAAAACTTATGTACGAAAAGGAAGATAAAAATACAATTGCAGGTAAAATAAAAGTACCGCCGTTTTTTGTGGGTAAATATATTGAAAAAGCAAAAAAAATTAAGATAGAAAAACTTGATGAAATGGTATTTTTGTGTCAGCAAACAGATTATTTTATAAAAAACGGAATAAAAGAAAAATGGGATGCGATAGAAAATATACTTATTCAATCACAAATATAATTAAAATTCATATAATACATTATCAAGTAAAAAAGGTGTGATAATTGTGTTTCCAAGATTAAGATGCGTAAAAACGATAGTATTTTCGTGTTTCTTTTTTCTTCTTGGTGTATTTTTTACATACCTTTTGCCGACATTTTTAACTGTAGTAATTATTGTTGCAGATATTTTTGTACTATGTTGGTGTTTCTGTAAACTTTTCAGGTTTTAAGGAGAGTGTATTATATGAAGGTAGTTGTTTTTAAAGCTTCAAAACTTTGGAGCAAACTGCTAAAGAGTATTTTTAAGATGAATACATAATAAAAAGAGGCATTTTCAAAAATGCCTCTTTTTATTATTAGAATAAGTTCGAACTTTTAAAATTTTATATCTTTTAAATTAGATAGCGCGTGTCACTTTATCAGAACGCAAGCAACGTGAGCATACATTGATTTTTTTAGGAGTACCGTTAACAAGTGCTCTAATGCTTCTAACGTTAGCTTTCCAAGTTCTGTTTGATCTTCTGTGTGAGTGACTTACTTTAATTCCAAAAGTAGTTCCTTTTCCGCAGATTTCGCATTTTGCCATTTATATACACCTCCAAATAATTGACAAATTCCATAAAACAATCTCTATTCTAACAGATATTTTCCAATTTTGCAAGATTTTTTTTAAAATTTTTAAAAAATACTTTAAAAATCTTTATATATGATGTATAATATATATAAAATAACCAAAGAAAGGTGAATTTTTATGCCGGAAAATATACATGAAACCGAGTTTAGTGTATCACTTAACGAAATTATTAAAGAATTCAAACTTGAACAGTTAAATAGAATTAAAGATATTGATAGCATAATGATAAAAACAAATGAAGTCAACAGAACCGGACTTCCGCTTGCAGGTTTTTTTGATTATTTTCAAAATGCTCGTATTCAGATAATCGGTAGAGCAGAAAATACGTATCTTAATAAACTTCCAAAAGATACTTTAAAAGTTTCACTTGAAAACTTTTTTAAACAAGGTATACCTGCGCTTGTTTTATCAAGAAATATAGAACCGCTTGATGAAATAATCGATATTGCAACAAAATATAATACACCTGTTTTAAGAACATCGCTTTCTACATCGCGTTTCTTAAGTGCTCTTATAGCGTACCTTAATGTAATGCTTGCTCAGCGTGAAACAAGACACGGAGTACTTATTGAAGTTTATGGTGAAGGTATACTTCTTCTTGCAGACAGCGGAGTTGGTAAAAGTGAAACAGCGATTGAACTTGTAAAAAGAGGTCACAGACTTGTTGCAGACGATGCTGTTGAAATTAAAAAAGTATCAGATAAATCACTTGTTGGAAGTGCACCTGAAATTATACGTCATTTTATTGAACTTAGAGGTATTGGTATTGTCGATGTAAAGCAGATTTTTGGTATGGGTGCAGTTAAAGATACAGAAAAAATTGACCTTATTATTCATCTTGAAAACTGGCAACAGGGAAAACAGTATGACAGACTTGGAATTGCAACTGAATATACAAATATACTTGGCATAGATGTTCCATCACTTACAATTCCTGTTAAGCCCGGCAGAAACCTTGCAGTAATTATTGAAGTTGCTGCTATGAATAACAGACAGAAGAAAATGGGATACAATGCTGCACAGGCGTTAAATGAAAGAATTATGGAAAGTATGTCAACTACATCAGATGGCGGTGAAGAAAACAAATGATTAAGGCAGATTTGCATACACATACAATTGCGTGTACACATGCATATTCAACGATTAGTGAAATAGCATCATATGCAAAAAAAACAAATATCGAGATGGTTGCAATAACTGACCATACACCTGGTGGTCCTGATTCGCCACATATATGGCATTTTAGAAATATGCAGGTAGTACCGCGTATTATAGATGGTGTAAAAATACTTCGCGGGGCAGAAACAAATATAATGAATCCAAAAGGCGAAGTTGATCTTCCTAAAGATATGTTGGAAAAACTTGATATAGCAATTGCAAGTTTTCATAACATACCAAATGCCGAGACCGGAACAAAAGAAGAGCACACAAACGCTTATATAAATCTTATAAAAAATCCGAATATAGATATACTTGGTCATACAGGTTCAACGCGTTTTGAATACGATATTGATACTGTAATAAAAACGGCAAAAGAATATAATAAAATAATAGAGATAAATAATGCAACTTTTAATGTGCGAAAGCAAAACATACCAAATTGTATTGAAATTGCAAAAAAATGTAAACAGTATGGTGTTTTAGTTGCAGTAAATTCGGATGCGCACATTTGTTATCAGATTGGAAATTACGATAATGCACTTGGATTGTTAAAAGAAATTGAGTTTCCAACTGAATTGATAATAAATACATCAGCACAAAAAGTAATAGATCATTTAAATACGCGAACAAATAAAGAAAAAATTGTTTTTTAATTTAAGGGGGATAAAATTATGTATTTAGGAATTGACCTTGGCGGTACAGGAATTAAAATAGGGATGGTTGATGAAAGTGGAAATATTATATATTCATCAAGTTGTCCTACAAGAGCAAATGACGGATATAAAGTAATTGCTGAAGATATGGCAAAACTTATAGGCGAAACATTAAAAGAAACAAATAAAGAAGTAAAAGATATTAAATCAATCGGTATTGGTGTACCTGGATGTGTTGATAACGCAAAAGGCGAAGTTATTTATACAGCAAATATAGATATGCTTCATGCACCGCTTGCAGTTGAACTTAAAAAATATTATGACCTTCCTGTATATCTTGCAAACGATGCAGACTGTGCAGCACTTGGTGAATATTTTGCGCTTAATGATGAAAGTGTTAAAAACTTAATTGCAATTACACTTGGTACAGGTGTTGGCGGCGGTATTATTATTGATGGTAAAATTTTTGCAGGTTCTAACTCTGTTGCTGGTGAACTTGGACATATGGTTATAAAATCAGGCGGAGAAAAATGCGGCTGCGGAAGATGTGGCTGCTGGGAAGCATATGCATCTGCAACTGCAATTATTAGAGAAACAAAAAAAGCAATTGAAAAAAATCCTGATTCACTTCTTGCAAAAAATGCAAAAGAAGAAGGAGAAGTCAATGGAAAAACTGCATTTGATGCTGCTTGGGCAGGATGCGAAGTCGCAAAAAAAGTTGTTGATGACTACTTTAACGCAATAGCAGAAGGACTTACAAACATTGTAAATATATTCCAGCCACAGGCAATTGTAATTGGCGGAGGAGTAAGCAGACAAGGCGATAAACTTTTAAATCCTATTAAAGAACACGTTTATAAATATTGCTATGGTACAGGTCTTGTTGATATCGCAAAAATTAGCATCGCAAAACTTGGTAACGACGCAGGTATTGTGGGAGCAGCATTTTTAGGTAAATAAGGAGAGAAAACATTGTACAGAGAAATTTTAAGAATAGTTAAATCAGAAGATAAAATTCTTAAAAATGAATCGCTTAAAAATCATTCGACGTTTAAAATAGGCGGAGAGGCGAAATATATCATTCTTCCTTCATCTGAAGATGAAATAGTAAGTCTTATAAAGTTTTTAAAAGATAATAACGAAAAATTTTATGTAATTGGTAATGGTTCAAATCTTTTGTTTTCTGACGAGGGGTTTGACGGAGTAATTGTTAAAATTGCAAAGAATTTCTCAAATGTAAGAGTAAACGGCAATGAAATTTATGCACAAAGCGGTGTAACACTTGCGCGTATAGCAAATATTGCTCTTGAAAATAATCTTACAGGATTTGAGTTTGCCTCGGGAATTCCCGGAACAATCGGCGGCGCTGTAAAGATGAATGCAGGAGCCTATGGCGGCGAAATAAAAGATGTTGTTGTCAGTACAAAATATCTTGATAAAAACGGCGAAATAAAAGAAAGAGTTTTGGATGAACAAGGTTTTTCATACAGAAAAAGTGCATTCACTGACGATGAAGTAATACTTTCTTCAAAAATTGTTTTAAAAGAAGGCAGTTATGATGAAATAAAATCTTATATGAGTGAACTTAATAGCAAAAGACGTGAAAAACAACCTCTTGAATATCCAAGTGCAGGAAGTGCTTTTAAACGTCCTGAAGGATATTTTGCAGCAAAACTTATAGACGATGCAAATCTTCGAGGAGTAAATATAGGCGACGCTTATGTTTCTGAAAAACATACGGGTTTTATTGTAAATAAGGGAAATGCTACCCAAAAAGATGTTACTGACCTTATGGAATATGTAAAAAAAGTAGTATATGAAAAATTTGGTGTTAAACTTGAAGCAGAAGTTAAAATAGTAAGATGAGGTGGTACTTATGGATTTTTTAATTATAACAGGGATGTCAGGAGCAGGAAAAAGCCAGGCTGTTGACTGTCTTGAAGATATGGGATATTACTGTATAGATAATATGCCAAGCGAACTTTTTTCAAAATTTGCAGAGCTTTGCTATGCTACTGAAAGTAAATTTGACAAAGTAGCATTTGTTATTGATACAAGAACAAGCGAAATGTTTGATGATATATTTAAAGGGATAGACGAACTTGAAAAGTTTGGTGATACATATGATATCCTTTTCCTTGACTGTAATGATGAAACTTTGGTAAAACGTTATAAAGAAACAAGAAGAGCGCATCCTCTTGCTAAAAGCGAAAGAATCATTGATGGCATACTTAAAGAAAGAAAAATTCTTGCTCAGATTAAGGATAAGGCTAAATATGTTGTTAATACTACAAATATGCTTCCAAAGGATTTAAGAGAGTATATTATAGAAAATTTCGGAGATACAAAAGAGGAAAAACAGATTTCGGTTAATGTTGTATCATTTGGATTTAAGTACGGTGTACCGCTTGATGCAGACCTTGTATTTGATGTGAGATTTTTACCAAATCCATTTTATATTCCGGAACTAAAAGGAAAGACAGGTCTTGATGAAGAGGTAAGAGAATATGTTAAAAAGTTTGATCAGACAAAAATTTTTATTGAAAAACTTGATGATATGATTAAATTTTTGATGCCTCATTATGTTGAAGAAGGCAAAGCGCAACTTGTTATTGCAATTGGCTGTACAGGAGGAAAGCATCGTAGTGTAACACTTGCAAGCCACGCGTATGAAACAGTTTTAAATCTTGGGTACAAAACAAAAATAGTTCACAGAGACATAAACAAAGGTAGATAATCCGTGGAGGATTTTATGATAAATTTAAATGATGAAATTATAAGAAACGAATTGTCAAATATAAAAATTGCTGCAATAGGTGGTGGCACGGGAATTTCTACAATGCTTAGAGGTATAAAACATTATACCGAAAACATTACTGCAATAATTACTGTTGCTGATGACGGCGGCGGAAGCGGAATGCTAAGAGAAGACCTTAATATGGTTGCTCCGGGCGACATAAGAAACTGTTTATTGGCGCTTTCAAATACTGAACCTACACTTGATAAAGTGTGGAGATATCGTTTTCCGTCAGGAAGACTTAAAGGACAAAGCTTTGGTAATTTACTTCTTGCTGCGATGTGTGGAGTAAACGGGGGCAATTTTGAAGAAGCAGTCCGTCAGTGCAGCGATGTTCTTGCTGTAAAAGGAAGAGTGCTTCCTGTTACAAATCAAAATGTGAATCTTGGTGCAAAAATGAGCGACGGCTCAACTGTACTTGGCGAGTCTACAATACCAACATACGCTTATCACAACCATTGTAAAATAGAAAGAATGTTTTTAACACCTTCTAAAATAACTCCTGTTGAGGACTGTATAAAAAGCATAAAAGAAGCGGATATAATAATTTTAGGACCAGGAAGTCTTTACACAAGTATTATACCAAATTTGCTTGTAGAAGGCGTTTCTGATGCTATAAAACAAAGCAAGGCAAAAGTTGTTTATATATGCAATATCATGACTCAAAAAGGTGAAACAGAGGGTTATACAGCGTTTGACCATGCCAAGGCAATACTTGATCATTCACACGATGATTTAATTGATTATTGCATTCTAAACGACGAAGCAATCGACGATTTTCTTAAAGCAAAATACAGATTTGAAAGATCTGTTCAAGTAAAAAACGATGCGGACAAGTTTATAAAAAATAATATAGAACTTATATGTGAAAATATGCTTGATTCATCAAGCGGATATGCAAGACACGATTATACTGCTTTGGCAGATGCGATAATGAAACTTGCCTATAAAATTAAATTTGAAAACAACTGATAAAATGGGAAGGTAGTAAGATGTCTTTTTCATCAGATGCAAAAAAAGAAGTGCTTCATAACGGTGCTACAAAAAGATGTTGTTTGCTCGCTGAAATGTGCGCAATTTTTGCGTTTTCAGGAAGAGTTAACTCAAACGCAGATAAACACATCCTCTATATAACTACCGAAAGTGCGGCACTTACAAGAAGAATATACAATTTAATAAAATATAACTTTGATGTAACGGCAAAAATTGATATTCTAAAGAAAAAACAGGTAAGTAAGTTTTATTACCTTATTAACGTTACAAACAGGCATGAAATTGTAAAAATGCTTAAAGTTATGGGATTTATAAACAATGATATCTCGGAATTTTCAAATTATAAAATAAACGAAAAAATATATGCTAAAAAATGTTGTTTAAAATCATTTGTAAAAGGTGCATTTTTAGCAGGAGCATCAGTTTCTGATCCCGAAAAAAATTATCATCTTGAATTTGCAACATCGCACGAAACACTTAAAAATTCGTTTTTAAAAATACTTTGTGAATCAGGATTTGTTCCAAAGGAAATTCTTAGAAAAACAAATTATGTATTATATTTTAAAAACAGCGATGAAATTGCGGATTTGTTAAGTTATGTCGGAGCATACAATTCGCTTATGGAAGTACATAACGCGAAAATAATGAAAGAAATGCGTAACAATGTTAACAGATTTGTCAACTGTTCAACTGCTAACCTTGACAAAGTTGTAAATGCGGCATTAAAGCAGATTGAAAGTATAAATTATCTTAAAGAAACAGGAAAATTTGATGAACTTTCAGATCAACTTAAAGAAATTGCAGATTTAAGGCTTGAAAACACAGAACTCGGTCTAAAAGAATTGGGTGATATGCTGACACCTAAACTAAGTAAGTCAGGTGTTAATCACAGGCTTAAAAAAATAGAGGAAATTGCTAATAAGTATAAAGGGAGTAATTAAATGTTTACACATTTGCATTTGCACACAGAGTACAGTCTTCTTGACGGTGCTGCAAAAATTAAAGATGTTGTAAAATATGCAAAAGAGTTAGGTATGACTTCTCTTGCAATAACTGACCACGGCGTTATGTACGGCGTGGTAGATTTTTATACAGAGGCAAAAGAAAATGGCATAAAACCAATTGTTGGATGTGAAGTTTACACATCTGCAAAATCAAGATTTGATAAAGATAAAAATGAAAAGTATTATCATCTTGTTCTTCTTGCAAAAAACGAAACCGGCTACAGAAATCTTATGAAAATATCATCTATCGGTTTTACTGAGGGATATTACTACAAACCGAGGGTTGATATTGAAATTTTGTCAAAATATAGCGAAGGACTTATATGTCTTAGTGCTTGTTTAAGAGGAGAGGTAAATACTTATCTTTTAGAAAACAATTATGAAAAAGCAAAAGAAACAGCACTTAAATACAAATGTATTTTTGGTGATGATTATTATCTTGAAATTCAAAATCACAATATAAAAGAAGAAATTGAAATTATAGATAAAGTTATAAAACTTTCAAAAGAAATAAATGTAAAAGTAGTGGCAACAAATGACGTTCACTACACAAAAAAAGAAGATGCAATGCTTCAGGATGTACTTCTTTGTGTGCAGACTGCAAAAAAGATTCATGAAGAAGATAGAATGAAATTTCAGACGGAAGAGTTTTATTTAAAAACAGAAGAAGAAATGTTAAACATTTTTTCTTCATATCCCGATGCGATATATAATACTGAAGAAGTAGCAAATAAATGTAATTTGGAAATTGATTTTTCAAAAATATATCTTCCAAAATACGACGAAAAAATTGATGCAGATAAGTATCTTGAAAACTTATGCCGTGAAGGACTTGATAAACATAATTTAAGCGGAGAAAATGTAGAAAAACGACTTTTATACGAACTTGAAACAATAAGTAAAATGGGGTATAGCGACTATTTTCTTATTGTATGGGACTATGTAAATTTTGCAAAAGAAAACTCAATCAGTGTAGGCCCCGGAAGAGGCTCTGCAGCAGGAAGTTTAGTTGCATATCTTCTTGGAATTACCGATGTTAATCCTCTTGAGTATAATCTGATTTTTGAAAGATTTTTAAATCCTGAACGTGTAACTATGCCCGATATTGATATTGATTTCTGCTATGTAAGACGAGGAGAAGTAATTGATTATATTACAAAAAAGTATGGCAAAGAAAGAGTTGCACAAATTGTCGCGTTTGATACAATGAAGGCACGCGCTGCAGTAAGAGATGTAGGAAGAGTTTTTGATATTTCATATAAAAAAACAGATTTAGTTGCAAAACTTATACCTCGTGATATAGGAATGACGCTTTCTTTTGCATTAGACAACGTTAATGAACTCAAAAACCTGTATAATACAGATTTTGAAGTAAAAAAACTTATTGATATGGCACTTAAAATTGAAGGAATGCCAAGGAATATAACAACACATGCAGCAGGCCTTGTAATAGGCGATAAAAGCCTTAATAACTACGTCCCTGTTCTTACAAGTGATTCAATTGTTCTTACGCAGTATCCGATGAATATACTTGAAAAACTTGGACTTGTTAAAATGGACCTTCTTGCTCTTCGAAACTTGACAATTATTTCTGATGCACAAAAACTAATAAAAACAGAAGATGAAAAATTCAGTCTGGACAACATCGATTATAATGACCAAAAAGTATATAAACTCATCTCGGATGCAGATACAGACGGTGTATTTCAACTTGAAAGCGACGGAATGAAATCTTTTTTAAAAGATTTAAAACCAAACTGCTTTGAAGACTTAATTGCAGGACTTTCACTTTACAGACCTGCAACAGCAAAAATACAAATTCCTCTTTTTATTAAAAACAGAAAAAATAATGCTAAAATCACATATAAACATCCGCTTTTAGAGGACATATTAAAACCGACATATGGTTCAATAGTATATCAGGAACAGGCGATGGAAATATTTAAAACACTTGCAGGATATTCTTTAGGACGCGCCGATAAAGTAAGACGTGCCATGGCAAAGAAAAAACACGAAGAACTAAAAAAAGAAAAAGAAATATTTATAAATGGTTTAAAAGATGAACATGGTAATGTGATAATAAAAGGATGTTTGGCAAATAATATTAGCAAAGAATGTGCACTTTCTATTTTTGACGAACTTAACGAGTTTTCAAAATATGCCTTTAATAAATCGCATGCGACAAGTTATGCAAAAGTAGCATATCAGACCGCATATTTAAAGGTATATTATCCTAAAATGTATCTTGCAGCACTGCTTGAAAACACACTTGGCTCAGGCGAAAAATTTGAAAAATATATTGACGATTTTTCAAAATACAACATTAAACTTTTAAAGCCTGATATAAATAAAAGTTTTGATGTTTTTACACCGGAGGGCGACAATATAAGATTTGCATTTTCACAGATAAAAGGTGTCGGAGAAGATTTTGGAAAAAGTATTTGCGAAATAAGAAAAAAACACGGAAATTTCACATCATTTGATGACTTTTTAAATAATCTTCCTCTTCAGTCAAATAAAAGATGCATAGAGGCACTTATAAAATGCGGTGCATTTGATGAAATATCACCTAACAGACGTGCACTTATGATTGAGTGCGAAACGGGAATAGATGATACTATAAAACACAGACGCGAGATGGCCGGAGGACAGATTTCTTTATTTGGCGAAATTGAAAAGCCAAAAAACAAATACGAGGTTTCAGACTTTAAACTCAGCGAAAAAATGGAATTTGAAAAAGAGTATACTGGAGTGTATTTTTCAGGTAATCCGCTTGATGAATATGCAGCAAAAATAAAAGCATTTTCAAATACCGATATATTAAATTTAAAACAAACACTTCCAAAAGAAGGAACAAAAGTTTTTATTTGCGGAAATGTTAAGTCGTTGAGCGTTAAAAAAATCGCTTCAGGAAAGATTGCATCTTTAATTTTGGAAGATTATACATCTGATATTGAACTTGTGCTTTTTAACGGTGTTATAGAAAGGTATGAAACCGTTTTAAAACCGTATCTTAAAATTTGTGTTGAAGGTAAGGTTTCATATGATTACAATGATAAAATAAATGTAACTGTATTAAAAGTTTATTTGCTCGATAACTTAACTATTGACAGTGCAAAAAAACTTTATCTTAAAATAGACGATACTAATGATTTTCAAAAAGTTAAAGATATAATAAAAGATTACAAAGGTACAACAAGTATTTGCATTTATTTTGCTGAAAATGGTAATATAATTACAACAGATGACAAGAATAATATTGAAATTTGTAATGAAATTATATTAAAATTAGAAAATTTGTTGGGAAGAGACAATGTAAAGATAAAATAACTATTGATTTTTTCTGTAGAATAATGTAGAATAGTAGGGATATATTATAAAGTAATACAAGCATTAGTTAATGTGTAACATATTTGGAGGTATTAGTGATTATGGAAACTCAAAAGACAATTGGCGTATTGACAAGTGGCGGAGATGCTCCCGGCATGAATGCGGCTATAAGAGCCGTAACAAGAGCTGCTCTAAAAAAAGGATATAAAGTTCTTGGTGTTAAAAGGGGATATCATGGCCTTTTAAGAGGTGAAATTGAAGTATTAAATTCAAGAAGCGTATCAGAAACACTTCAAAAAGGCGGTACTTTTCTTCAAACTGCAAGAAGTAAAGAATTTGCAACACCTAATGGAATAAAAAAAGCAGTAGATGTAGCTAAAATTTTCGGAATGGATGCTCTTGTTGTTATCGGTGGAGACGGTTCTTTTAAAGGTGCAAGAGAACTTGCAAATGCAGGACTTCCTACAATTGGTATTCCTGGAACAATAGATAACGATATTGCTTCAACAGATTATACTCTTGGTTTTGATACAGCACTTAATACTGCTATGGATGCTATCGACAAAATCAGAGATACATCTTCAAGCCATGAAAGATGCAGTGTTATTGAAGTAATGGGACGTGATGCAGGATATGTTGCAGTAAATTTAGGTATTGCAAACGGTGCAGAAGCAGTAATAATTCCTGAAAGAGATTACGACATAAATGATATCAAAAAAATGATTATCGAAGGAAGCAACAGAGGTAAAAAACACTATATCATTATTGTTTCTGAAGGTGTTGGCGGTTCTCAGAAATTATGTAAAGAAATTGAAGAATCGACAGGTATAGAAAGCAGAGTTAGTATTTTAGGATACATTCAAAGAGGTGGAAGCCCAACACTTGTTGACAGAGTAAAAGCAAGTATGATGGGAAGTTATGCAGTTGAACTTATCGAAAAAGGATCTGTAAACAGAATTATCGGTGAAAAAGACGGCAAACTTGTAGATTATGAAATAAACGAAGCTATTGAAATGAAAAAATCAATTGATGAAAAACTAATTGAACTTGTAGATATACTTTCTTAACTTATAATTCGGAGGGATTAAGGTGTCGGTGCCAAATATACTTACAGGAATAAGATTATGCCTTGTTCCTGTTTTCCCGTTTGTATATATGTCGAATATACAAAACGCGCACATATATGCATCAGTCATTTTTATACTTGCGATGATGCTTGATGTGCTTGATGGCTTTATTGCCAGAAAATTTAATATGATTACAAAATTTGGCAAGGTGTTTGACCCTCTTGCAGACAAATTTATGGTAATGAGTGTCATTATAACACTTGCTTTTACAGGTAGAATAATCTCGTGGTTTTTGTGTTTTGTGCTTGTAAAAGAAGTTGGGATGATTATTGCCGGAATATTCCTTTATGAAAAAGAAGATATAGTTATTCCGTCAAATATATTTGGCAAATTTGCAACATTTGCTATGTTCTTTTTCCTTTTGGTTGCAATGTATTCAGATATTGATTTGACATTTTATTCATTTGCAATGGTTGTTATCATGCTTTGTGCACTTATTACATATATGATTGAACTTTTCAAAGAAAGAAATAAATCAAGGTCGGATAGTTAAGATGAAAATACTGGCTTATACACTTCTTGTAGTTGGAGCGTTGATTGCTTTTTTTACAGAGCAACTGCTTTTACTAATTTTTAAAAATGAATCAGATTCATACATTGTTGTATCAAAAATTGCTGGTTTTATAATTGCAGTTATCGGTACGGTAATGGTATTTAATTTATAGGAGGCTTTATTTAATGAATAAAGAATTGAACAAAACATATAATCCTAAAGAAGTAGAGGATAGAATATATGATAATTGGGTGAAAAAAGGATATTTTCACGCTGAGTGTGATCCTGATAAAGAACCTTTTACAATCGTAATTCCACCTCCAAACGTTACAGGACAGCTCCATATGGGACATGCACTTGACGAAACACTTCAGGATATACTTATCCGTTACAAAAGAATGATGGGGTACAGTGCGCTTTGGGTTCCGGGAACTGACCATGCCGGTATTGCAACTCAGATTAAAGTTGAAGAAAATCTTAGAAAAGACGGAATTACACGTTATGATTTAGGAAGAGAAAAATTCCTTGAAAAAGTATGGGAATGGAAAAATCTATACGGAAACAGAATTATAAATCAGCTTAAAAAACTTGGTTCTTCTTGCGATTGGGACAGAGAAAGATTTACAATGGATGAAGGCTGTTCAAAAGCGGTAAGAGAAGTTTTTGTTAACCTTTATGAAAAGGGTCTTATTTATCAGGGTTCAAGAATTATCAACTGGTGTCCAAACTGTACAACTGCACTTTCTGATGCAGAAGTTGAATATGCAGAACAAGCGGGTAATTTCTGGCACATTAAATATCCTCTAAAAGACAGTGATGAATATCTTGTAATTGCTACTACAAGACCTGAAACACTTTTAGGAGATACAGCAGTTGCCGTTAACCCTGAAGATGAAAGGTATAAAGATATTGTTGGCAAAACTCTCATTTTGCCTCTTGTTAACAGAGAAATTCCAATCATTGCAGATGATTACGTTGATAAAGAATTTGGTACAGGTGCAGTTAAAATCACTCCTGCACATGACCCTAACGACTTTGAAGTTGGTTTAAGACATAATCTTGAACAAATCAAAGTTATGAACGATGATGCTACTATCAATTCATACGGCGGTAAATACGAAGGTATGGACAGATACGAAGCAAGAAAAGCAATTGTTAAAGATTTAGAAGATTTAGGACTTCTTTTAAAAGTTGAGCCTCACACACATAATGTAGGACAATGTTACAGATGTTCAACAACTGTTGAACCTATAACATCAAAACAGTGGTTTGTAAAAATGGGACCTCTTGCTGAGCCTGCTATTGACGTTGTTAAAAACGGCGATGTTAAATTTGTTCCTGACAGATTTTCTAAAACATATCTTAACTGGATGGAAAACATCCATGACTGGTGTATTTCACGTCAACTTTGGTGGGGACACAGAATTCCTGCATTTTACTGTCAGGATTGCGGAGAAACAACAGTTTCTAAAACAGATATTGATGTTTGTCCAAAATGCGGTGGTAAAGTTAAACAAGATGAAGATGTACTTGATACATGGTTCAGTTCAGCACTTTGGCCATTCTCTACACTTGGTTGGCCTGAAAAAACAAAAGAACTTGAATATTTTTATCCAACAAGCGTACTTGTTACTGGATATGATATAATTTTCTTCTGGGTTGCAAGAATGATATTCTCAGCTTGTGAACATACAGATATGGCACCGTTTAAACACGTCTTCATTCATGGTATCGTTCGTGATAGCCAAGGAAGAAAAATGAGTAAATCACTTGGAAACGGTATTGACCCGCTTGAAGTTATTGATAAATACGGTGCAGACGCACTAAGATTTACTCTTGCAACAGGTAACTCTCCTGGTAATGATATGCGTTACTACGATGAAAGAGTTGAAGCAAGCAGAAACTTTGCAAACAAAATCTGGAATGCATCAAGATTCCTGCTTATGAACCTTTCAATAGATAAAATTAAGCTTCCAGATAACGATAAACTTTCAATAGAAGACAAGTGGATTTTATCAAAATACAATACACTTGTAAGCGAAGTAACAAATAACCTTGATAAATTTGAACTTGGTATTGCGGTATCAAAACTTTATGACTTTATCTGGGATACTTACTGTGATTGGTACATTGAACTTGTAAAACCTCGCTTGTATGAAAAAGAAGGTGAAAGATACGAAACAGCACAGAGCGTACTTGCATATGTTTTAATGAACACATTAAAACTTTTACATCCGTTTATGCCGTTTATAACAGAAGAAATCTTTAGTTACCTTCCACACGGCGAAGAAAGTATTATGATTTCAAAATGGCCTGTCTATGATGAAAAATTAAACTTCAAAGACGATGAAAAGAAAATGGAAAACATTATGGAAGCCATTAAAAATATCAGAAATCTTAGAAGTCAGATGAATGTTGTTCCTTCAAAAAGAGCAACTGTGTACATCGTTACACAAAAAAGCGAAATCTTTAAAGGAAGCGAAACATTCTTTGAAAAACTTGCAGGAAGCATTGATACAAAAATTTTACCTGATGAATCATCTGTTCCTGAAAACACAGTTACAACAGTTGTGGAAAATGCAAAAATCTTTATTCCGCTTGGCGAGCTTGTTGACCTTAGCGCAGAAAAAGAACGTTTGGAAAACGAAAGAAAGCGTCTTTTATCTGAAATTAAACGTGTTGAAGGCAAACTTTCAAACGAAGGCTTTGTTGCAAAAGCACCACAGAAAGTAGTAGAAGAAGAAAAAGCAAAAGGCGAAAAATATAAAGAAATGCTTAAACAAGTTGAAGAAAGTTTAAAAAATATGTAATTTAATTAGCAGGGTGGTTTTACCACCCTGTTTAATTTAAAAGAGGAAAAAATGGATATTAAAGAAGCAATTGACTACATACATTCATTAAGTAAATTCGGTAAAAAAAGTGGTCTTGACAATATAAGGCTTTTGCTTGAAAAAATGGGTAATCCTCAGGACGAATTAAAATTTGTTCATATTGCCGGAACAAACGGAAAAGGCAGTATAGCACGTTTTATATCGCAGGGACTTATTGAAGCGGGACTTAAAGTAGGACTTTACACATCTCCGTATATCGAAGTATTTAATGAACGAATACAAATAAATAACGAAAATATTCCTGATGCTGACCTTATAGAAATGGTTACGCTTGTCAAAGAAAAAGTGGAAGAAATTAACGCTAAGGATTATTACCCGATAGAGTTTGAAGTTATAACTGCGATAGGAATGGAATATTTTAAAAGACAAAAATGTGATATTGTTATACTTGAAACGGGACTTGGCGGAAGACTTGACTGTACAAACATAATAAAAGCGCCAATTGTTTCTGTAATCGGTGCAATTGGGTTTGACCATACTCAGTATCTTGGCGATAAAATAAGTGATATAGCATTTGAAAAATGCGGAATTATAAAATATGGTTCGTATGTTGTTGTTTATCAGAATATGAATCCTGCAGCAAGAAAAGTTGTAAAGCATATGTGTATGGCAAACAATGTTCTTTCATCCGAGGACGGCAGACTTACGATAAATAAAATGGATAAAAACGGAACGAGTTTTACTTTTAATGATATCGATTATGAAATTTCTATGATGGGTGAACATCAGGTATATAATGCAATTTGTGCTATAAATACGCTAAGACATCTTAAAATGAAATTTGAAATTTCTGATGATAACATAAAAGCAGGACTTAAAAAAGCATTCTGGAAATGCAGAATGGAAGTATTAGGAAAAAATAAAGATGTTATAATTGACGGTGCGCATAATAATCATGCGATAGTAGAATTTTGCAAAACATTAAAAAACAATTATGCGGATAAAGAAAAAATTATAATACTTGGAATGCTCGAAGAAAAAGATTACAGAGCATCAATTAAAGAAGTAGCAAAAATTGCTGACAGACTTTTAATTACAAAAGTCAATTCTCCAAGACAAAATGATGTTAAAAAAATATATAAAACTGCACTCGAATATAAAGAAAATGCAATTTTGTATGAAGATAACGAAGAAGCACTTGAGTTTGCATCGTATATGAAAAAAGACGATTCTTGTGTTTTTGTGGTTGGTTCTTTGTATTTAGCAGGTAATGTAAGAGGTATTGTCGATAAGTATTTTTAAATCGACAAAACCTCTTATTTTTTTATGAAGGAATTTAAAAAAGTAAATAGAAATAAGCATAAAAATTATACGGAGGGGATAAAATGCAAATAATTTTTCAGTCAAGAGACAACATACTCATTGTTAAACTTATCGGTGAACTTGACCATCATGGTGCAGAACAAATAAGAGAAAAAATTGACAATAAAATTATATCGTCAAATTCAAAAAGTCTTATTCTTGATTTATCTGAACTTAAATTTATGGATAGTTCAGGAATTGGTATAATAATAGGAAGATACAAAGTAATAAGTTCTGTTGGCGGAAAATTATATATAGTGTGTCCGTCAAAATCAATAAACAAACTTATAAGAATGTGCAGTATAGAAAAAATAATTGTAATTAAAGATACACTTGATGAAATAATTGAAACTATAACGAAGGAAAAGGTGCAAAAATGAGAGAAAACTGTGTAAATATTGATTTTTTATCTAAATCTGAAAATGAATTTTTATCAAGAGCATTTGTAGGTTCGTTTGCGCTTTTGGCAGATCCAACAGCAGCAGAAGTTGCAGATATCAAAACTGCAGTTTCAGAGGCTGTAACAAACGCCATTGTACATGGATATAAAGATACAACAGGAGTAATATACATATCATGCCGATTATTTGGCGACGAACTTACTGTCAGCGTAAAAGATAACGGAAAAGGAATAGATGATGTAAAAAAAGCAATGGAACCACTTTATACAACATCAAAAGATGCCGAAAGAAGCGGAATGGGCTTTACTGTTATGGAAACATTTATGGATAGTGTTAAAGTTGATTCGATAGTAGGAGTCGGTACAAAAATAACTATGACAAAAAGAATTGGCAGAAACAGAATTTAGGTGAAGTGTTGATAAAAGAACTGATAAAAAATGCACAAAACGGCGATAAAAAATCACTTGATATAATAGTGAGTGAAAACTCGGGACTTATATGGAGTGTTGTAAGAAAATTTCAAAACAGAGGATACGAATTTGACGATTTGTTTCAGATTGGTGCCATAGGACTTATAAAATCTGTAAAAAATTTTGACTTATCATACGATGTAAAATTTTCTACTTATGCAGTTCCTATGATAATGGGCGAAATAAAAAGATTTTTACGTGATGACGGAATAATAAAAGTATCAAGACACATAAAAGAACTTTCGCAAAGAGTAAGATGTGCAACAGAAATCTTAGAGACAGACTTAAACAGAGCACCAAAAATTTCTGAAATTGCCTCATATTTAAACGAAAGCGCAGAAGATGTATCTCTTGCTATTGATAGTGCAACTGCACCTGAATCACTGTATAAATCGGTAGGGGAAAACGATAACACCTACCTTTTGGACAAGTTGTCTAATAAAAATGATGAAGAAGAACTAATAAATACAATTACTTTAAAGAATGCAATAACATCACTTAGCGACAGAGACAAAAAAATAATATTATTAAGGTATTTTAAAGGAAGAACACAAACAGAAATTGCAAAACTTCTCGGAATAAGTCAGGTTCAGGTATCGCGACTTGAAAAAAAGATATTATCTTCAATGAAAAAAATGATAAGTTAAAACCGGTGCAAATGCATCGGTTTTTTTAATTTAAAATGCCACGGCGCTAAAAATTATAACGCCATGGCTATATAAACAGCGAAAAATACGCTGACAATAATTATTGTATGGACTTTTTAAAAAAATGTGTTATAATTAAATTTATAAAATTAAAAATGAGTAATATATATAAATAAATTTGTTCTTAATTTGATGCGAGAGTATAAAGATTGTCGAAAAAAGTCGAAATCAAAAAAGCCTCCCTTGCCTAAAGGGAGGGGGACCACCGAAGGTTGTGGAGAAATGCGCCCCTTGCCTAAAGGGGAGAGGGCCACGAAGTGGCGAGGGGATTCAATATGGAGAGAAAACATAACAAAGAATTAACAACCAATGCAAGAACATTAAGAAAGAACATGACGAAAGAAGAAAGACATCTTTGGTATGATTTCTTGAAAAGTTATCCTGTTAGATTTTTAAGGCAAAAGGTAATTGATAATTACATAGTTGATTTTTATTGTCATAGTGCTAGGTTAATCATAGAACTTGATGGCTCACAGCATTATGAGGAAAAAGGTTTGTTGAAAGATAAAATCAGAACAGAAAGAATTGAACAAAGAAACTTGGTTGTTATCAGAATACCTGACAACGAATTAAACAGAAACTTTGAGGGAGTATGCCAGTATATTGATATTACGGTAAAAGAATCCCTCCGTCAGTCTGCGACTGACACCTCCCTTTAGGCAAGGGAGGCTTTGATGCGTGGCATTTAAATTATACAGACTTTATATAAAGGGTGTATAATGTTGTCGAAAGGAGAAATTAATTATGATTAAAAACATTAAGGGTGCAATATTTGATATGGATGGAACTTTGATTGATTCTCTAATGTTATGGGATATACTCTGGACAAAATTCGGTAGCAAGTTTTGTAAAGACGGAATTTTTTCACCAACTTTGGCAGATGATAAAGCAGTAAGGACAATGACGTTAAAAGATGCGATGGACTACATACATATCCAATACAATATTGGAAAATCAGGAGACGAGTTGCTTGAAACTGCAAATAAAATAATAATCGATTTTTACTCCAATGAAGTTATGCTTAAAGACGGAGTGGCAGAGTTTTTGGAATACTGCTATAATAAGGGAATTAAGATGTGCATAGCATCTGCAACTGATATAGAACTGATAAAAATTGCTGTTAAACATTGCAATATTGAAAATTATTTTACAGATATTCTGTCTTGTGCTGATATAGGAAAGGGTAAAGATAAGCCCGATATATATTTAAAGGCTTTGGAAAGTCTTGGAACGTCTGCGGATGAAACATGTATTTTTGAAGATTCACATATCGCAATTTGCACAGCCAATAAGATAGGGATTAAAACTGTAGGAATTTATGATAAATACAACTATGGGCAGGAAGAAATCAGAGAAACTGCTACAGTATATATAGCTGAGGTCGATTCACTAAAAAAACTAATGATTTAGATTGTGTATCGGCAAAAAAGGACTGTCATATAGATTATACATCCTTAATAATATGGAGAGCGATATGAATACTTTAATTTTAAACAAAGAAATAAGCGAAAAAATGCTTTCGTTTTTTAAAAAAGAATACAAAATCATTCTTACTAAAGAAATAAAATCAATAAGCACTCCGCTAAAGTTTCATCCTGATATCCAAATTGCTCAGATAGATGATGATACTTTTGTTTGTGAACCGACAGTTTTTGAGTATTATAAAAGCGTTTTAAAAGATAAAAATATTATTATGGGAGAAACATATCTTCAAAGTAACTACCCGCGCGATATCGCATATAATATAATTAGGGTAGGAAATAAGTGCCTTTGTAATTTAAAATATACCGACAAAAAAATACTCGAAAACATAAATTGTAAAATGATAAATATAAATCAGGGCTACGCAAAATGCAGTATTTGTCAAGTGGATGATAATTCAGTTATAACAAGTGATGACGGCATTGAAAAAGTGTGCAAAGAAAACAGGATAGATGTTCTTAAAATAGAAAAATCACAAATTGAACTTAAGCCATATGATTATGGTTTTATTGGAGGAGCAAGTTTAAAACTAAATAAAGACGAAATTTTGTTTTTTGGTGATATTACAAAACATTCTGATTACCACAATATAAAAGAATTTTGTGATAAGAAAAACATAAAAATTAAATATTTTGATTTTGAAAACTTAATAGATTTTGGTAGCGGATTTAGTATATATTAAAAAGTATAACACATACTACATGTGAAAGGGATGTGGTTTTATTGTGTTTTACGATTGGACTTGAAAAAAAGTTAGATATAAAAGAAATACTTACTGATTTTAATCAGAATAAAATATTTTATAGCGTTTGCCATACAAAGAACAATACATTTATAAAAACTTTCTTGGATAAAGAAGAAATAATCAAACAAATCAGTAAAACATTTAGCAAATATATTTTAAAAAATTATGTAAAGCCTTTTATATTATTATATTTGAGTAATTATTATGATAGTATTTCTGAAAATCAAAAAGATGAAATTTTATCTGACATCTTAAGTGAAAGTGAAGATGAGTATTTATCAAAAAAGGTTTATGGTTATATAAAAAATGAACACTCACTTATCGTAAAAGGATATGTTGATTTCAGATTGAAAGATTATTTTTTATCCATTTCCGAGAGAATTGATATTATATTAGAAGATATGGCTATAAAAAATGAATATTACGAATTTATAGGTTATCTAAAATATTTTGTGAATATGCATATGTCAAAGTATAAAGAAATAAATGTTGTAAAATATTTAAGCGGTTCTTACGAACTTTACGACGAGAATAAAAAAATAATAAATAACAATACAAAAAATGAATTTATGTTTGAATTTGCTGATGAAAATTTCTGTATAAATGATGTTTTAATAAATGATTTAATAAATTTTTGTCCGCAAAAAGTTATAATACACAATAAAGAAAATTTTGAAACGAAAGAAATATTAAACACTGTTGAACATATATTTGACAAAAAAACATTTTATTGTACAGGATGCGACTTGTGCAAAGAATAAAAACTAAATGGTAATCTTATAAAGGTTGCCATTTTTTATTTTTTGTGTTATAATGTAAATGTATCAATTTTTATAAAAATGCATATTATAGAGAAAGGAGTTGAAAAATATGAAAAAAATAATCTGTAAAGTTGAATATGATACAGAAAATTCAGAATTGATTTTAAAAAGTACATTCGGTCAGTTTGGCGATAAAGACGGCTATGAAGAAAGTCTTTATGTTACAAAAGACGGAAAATATTTTCTATATGTAAACGGCGGCGAAGAATCAAAATATAACAAAGAAAATATAACAAGAATGTCTAAAGAAAAAGCAAACGAATGGCTTGAAAACAATAAATAATCAATTTGGAAAAAGAGCAGCTTTAGTTGCTCTTTTTTTATAAAAGAGAGGTAATATTGACTAAAAATGGTGTTGTAGTATAATTACGGAAACTGTTTAATTTGCATAAGAAAAAAATTACTTTGAAAGGAGATGAAAAAATGAAACAAACTGAAATTTATGTGAAATCTTCTTTAGATAATTCAAATGAACCTTCTATTTTTTATAGAAGTACATCAAATGAAAAAAGACCGCTTTTGGTTGGCCTTCACACATGGAGTTATAATAGGTTTAATCAAATAGATAATATGCTCTCGTATGCTGAAAAATATGATTTTAATTTGCTTCTGCCTGAATTTCGCGGTGAGAATTTAGATACAAATAAAAATTGTACATATGCTTGCGGTTCAATGTATGCAAAACAAGATATAAAAGATGCAATTGACTATGTTGTTAAAAATGAAAATGTCGATAAAGATAACATATTTTTAATAGGTCTTAGTGGTGGGGGACATATGGCACTTTTGATGGCGGGATTTTGTCCTGAATATTTTAAGGCAATCGCATCTTATGTACCAATTTGCAATCTTGAAAAATGGATATATGAAAACGATACATATAAAAAGCACGTTCTTGCTTGTTGTAAAAACGATTTAGTTGAAATGAAAAAACGTTCGCCTATAAGCTACATTGATGTTATTCAAAAGGCAAATTTAAAAATTTTCCATGGAAAATTCGACAATGTTGTTCCTGTAACACAAAGTCTTTCTTTATATGATAAGATAATGAAAAAATATCCAAAGTCGAGAGTATTTCTTGATATCTTTGATGGTGGACACGAAATTGATATGGAAGAGGCAATGTATTGGATTTTATCTCAGTACAAAAAAACTGAAAAAATACAGGTTACAGGATAATGTGCAAAAAAATATTGTAAATAAAAAATACTTATGATATAATTATAGTTAATGAACAAACCAAGAGGTTACAAATGAATAAAAAAGGAGAGAATTTAATGAAAAAAACAGTTTCAGATATTTTAAATATCATCAAAGAAAATGATATTAAAATGGTTGATTTTAAAATGGTAGACATAAACGGACAGTACCGTCATGTTACAATTCCTGCAAATAACTTTTCTGAAAAGACAATGAAAAACGGTATAGGTTTTGATGCATCAAACTATGGATATGCTGTTGTTGAAAAAAGTGATATGGTATTTATTCCGGATCCTGATACAGCAGTGATTGATCCTTTCTGCCAAATTCCTACACTTTCTATGACGGGTAATGCAATGATTATTGATAATCCTGAAAACAGACCACTTCCACAGTATCCAAGAAATATTGTTCTTGCTGCTGAAAAATATATGAGAGATTTAGGCATTGCAGATACAATGAAAATTCTTCCTGAATTTGAGTTTTATCTATTTGACCAGGTTGGCTGGGAAGTTAACCCTAATTCAATCGGAATGTCAATAGACGCTGTTCAGGCACACTGGAACAGTATGGTAGAAGGAACAGGTAATATTGTTGCAAAACAGAAAAACTATCATATTGCAAAACCTTTTGATGTTTCTTACGAAGCAAGAAGTGAAATGTGTATGCTTATTGAACAGGCAGGTATTGCGCTAAACTACCATCATCCTGAAGTTGGTGCTGCAGGTCAGTTTGAAATCGAACCTGAACTTGGTGAAATGTCAAAAATGGCTGATGCTACAATGATGATTAAATACATTATTCATAATGTTGCACAAAAATATGGTATGAGTGCTACATTTATGCCAAAACCTGTAATGGGTGAAGCCGGAAATGGCATGCATGTACATATGTTGCTTCTTAAAGATGGAAAACCTGTTTTCTCTGATGATAACGGATACTCTAACCTAAGCAAAGAAGCACACTACTTTATCGGTGGACTTTTAAAACATATTGCATCACTTTGTGCAATTACAAATCCAAGCACAAACTCTTTTAAACGTTTGGTTCCAGGATTTGAAGCTCCTGTTACTGTTGGCTATGCTACATCTAACAGAAGTGCGGTAATAAGAATTCCTGCATATGCTAAATCACCTGAACTTAGACGTTTTGAACTTAGAAATCCGGATGCAACTTGTAACCCATATTTCTGCTATGCTGCAATTCTTATGGCAGGTCTTGATGGTATCAAAAATAAAATTGATCCGCACGAAAATGGATGGGGACCATACGATGTTAACCTTTATCACCTAAGCGATGAAGAAAAAGCAAAACTTAAACATCTTCCAACATCGCTCGATGAAGCGCTTGATGCACTTGAAAAAGACCATGATTATTTAACAGAAGGCGGAGTATTCCCTGAAGAACTTCTTAAAAACTTTATTAAAACAAAAAGAGAAGAAACAAGAGCTCTTGCGGCAATTCCGCATCCTGCAGAATTTGAAAAATATTATAATTTATAATGCTAATACCCATCGGTGTTCCGATGGGTATTTATTTGCGAATTATTTAACATTTTTAAAGTAAATTTTTTTTATAAAAATTGGATTTTTTTACATTATAATTATAGACAAAATCTAATTTTTTTGATATAATAACAATAATTTGATAAAATAATATGGAGAACAAAGATGAAATTAGATAAAACAGTAAAAAAAGAGACGATGTATATACTCTGTTCAGTCGTAATTTTAAGTTTAATTATGCAAGGTATCTTTTTGATTTTGTCAAAATGGGACTATACAGTTTTGCTTGGAAATCTGCTTGGTGGTGGTGCGACTGTACTTAACTTTTTATTTATGGGAATAACAGTTCAAAAAGCTGTGCTTTGCACGCCGGATAGAGCAAAGTCCATGATAAAAATTTCGCAGATGTACAGAACACTTTTTATGGCGGTAGTGCTGATTATTGGTGTAGCATTTAAATGCTTTAATAATTGGGCTGTAATTATTCCTGTGTTTTTCACACGAATTGCAGTCGGCATAAGACCGATTATTGATAAAAACAAAAAATCTTAACAGTGAAGAGGTTTATGAAAATGGATAAAAAAAGAATCCGCTTTCTTTTAGCTGATATATTTTACATTTCATTGATGGTAGTACCTATAATATTAGGTATGATTTTAAAAGTATTAACAACACCTATGTCTGAAGGAATACAAATAACGGGTGCACAAATTTATTTTACCATTCCAATGCCAATTCAAAATCTTGTAATTACAAGTGCGCAGATAAACTCTTTCCTTGTAATGATAGGAATTTTAGGATTGTGTTTGTTTTTAACACATGGTTTAAAAACTAAAAATATATCAACAAGGCAACACATTGCAGAGTGGATAGTTGAAAAGGTAAATAATCTTGTTAAACAAAATATGGGAGAGTATTTTATAGGATTTTCCCCATTTATAGCAGCTATGCTTGCTCTGTCTGGATTTTCAAGTTTAATTTCTTTGTTGGGGTTGTTTCCGCCGACATCGGATTTAAATGTTGTAGCAGGATGGGCAGTTATAACATTCGTTCTTATTACCTATTATAAATTAAAATGCGGTCCTTTATATTATTTGAAAAGTCTTGCAAGTCCTATTCTTTTAACACCGCTTAATGTAATAGGTGAAGTGGCAACACCGGTTTCGATGGCATTCCGTCATTATGGAAATGTTATTTCGGGTTCGGTAATTTCAGTATTGATTGCAGCAGGTCTTAGCGGACTGTCGCATATATTGCTTGGATGGTTACCGGGATTTATAGGAGAATTTCCTTTATTCCAGATAGGTATACCGGCAATTTTGTCAATATATTTTGACATATTTAGTGGATGTCTTCAGGCGTACATTTTTGCAATGCTGACAATGATGTACGTATCAGATGGATTCCCTATGGAAGATTATTTTAAAAAAAGAAAGAAAAAACAGGAGGTAGTTTAAAATGATGTTAGACTTAGCAATTGGGATTATTTTGGGTGGCTGTGCTTTAGGTGCAGGAACAGCAATGATAGGTGGTATCGGCCCTGGTATTGGTGAAGGTAACGCAGTTGCAAAAGCATGTGAAGCAATAGGTCGTCAGCCTGAATGTAAAGGTGATGTAACAAGTACAATGCTTATGGGTTGTGCTATTGCTGAAACAACAGGTCTTTATTCTTTGGTTATAGCAATTCTTTTAATATTTGTTGCTCCAAATCTACTTGTTGACATTTTACTTAATGCGGTTCGCTAATTTAGGAGATAATTATGGTACAATCATTAGATGTAATATCTGTCAATATATGGCAGATAATTATTTCTCTTGCAAATCTTTTGATTCTTTTTTTGCTGGTTAAAAAGTTTTTGTTTAAGCCTGTAAATAATATTCTTCAAAAACGCGAAAACGAAATTGAAAATCAGTATAATGAAGCAAAAAAAGCAGAGCAAGAGGCAAATGCAAATAAAGAAAAATGGGAAAATGCCATCTCGGGTGCTAAACAAGAAGCAGATAATATTATATCTGATGCAACTTCATCTGCAAAGTTTCAAAGCGAAAAAATTGTTGAAGATGCAAAAATGCGCGCAGACGGCATAATCCGTCAAGCAGAAATTGAAGCGGATTTAGAACATAAAAAGGCTCAGGAAAGAATTAAACAAGATATCGTTGAAGTTTCAAGTGCAATTGCAGAAAAAATGCTTGAACGTGAAATTGACACTAACGACCATCGTAATTTGATTGATTCTTTTATTGAGAAAATAGGTGACAGTGATGAATCAGATAAGTAGAGAATACGCAACTGCACTGTTTATGCTTGCCTGTGAAAAAGATGTTAAAAAAGACTATGCTGATGTGCTTAACTTTCTTAAAGATGAGTTTACAAAAGAGGAAGACTATATTCCTTTTTTAGCATCAAAAAGTATTAAGCTTTCCGAAAGACTTGGCGCAATAGAAACTGCATTTTCAGGTAAAATTCCTCAGGATGTGGTATCATATCTTATGCTTCTTTGTGAAAAAGGACGTATAAACATCTTTTTAGAATCAGTTGATATTTATAATGAACTTTTAGACTTATCAATGCATACAGCAAATGCAAAAGTAACAAGCGCAGTTTCACTTACAGATGATGAAAAACTTTCACTTAAGAAAAAACTTGAAACTATTACTAAAAAAAGCGTCGATATAGAGTATTTTATTGATGAATCTTTAATTGGCGGTATTGTCGTAGAAATAGACGGCAAAATAATTGACGGAAGTGTTAAAAATAGTTTGCGTGATATAAAGGATGTGATTATCAGATGAACACAAGACCGGAAGAAATTAGTAATGTTATAAAAGAACAAATTAAAAATTATAAATCAAATATAGAAATGAAAGAAACCGGTACTGTTATTCTTGTAGGAGACGGTATTGCAAGAGTACACGGGCTTACAGAATGTATGTCAAGTGAACTTTTAGAATTTAGTGACGGAAGTTACGGTATGGCGCAGAATTTAGAAAGCGAAACTGTGTCAGTAGCACTTTTGTCAAATGAAAATGATATTCGTGAAGGCTCAACAGTTACAAGAACAGGTAAAGTATTGTCGGTTCCTGTTGGTGACGCACTTTTAGGCCGTGTAGTAAACGCGCTTGGAAGTCCTATTGATGGAAAAGGTCCTATTAGCACTGCTGATTTTCGTCCTGTTGAATCGGAAGCACCGGGTATTATTGAACGAAAAAGCGTATCAGTTCCGCTTCAGACAGGTATTAAAGCCATTGATAGTATGATTCCTATTGGAAGAGGTCAGAGGGAGCTTATAATTGGCGACCGACAGACAGGAAAAACAGAAATCGTTATAGATACAATAATTAACCAGAAAAATACAGATGTTATTTGTATATATGTTGCAATAGGACAGAAAAACAGTTCTGTTGTACAACTTGTAAATCAACTCACTTCGGCTGGTGCTATGGAATATACAATTGTCGTATCGGCATCTGCATCAGAATCTGCACCGCTTCAGTACGTTGCTCCATATTCAGGCTGCGCGATGGCTGAGTATTTTAGAGAACAGGGAAAAGATGTACTTATAATTTATGATGATCTTTCAAAACACGCGGTAGCATACCGTGCACTTTCACTTCTTATCCGTCGTCCACCGGGAAGAGAAGCATATCCTGGCGACGTTTTCTACTTACATTCACGTCTTTTAGAACGTGCAGCGTGTGTAGATCCTCAGTATGGAGGCGGTTCAATTACAGCATTACCAATTATTGAAACACAGGCAGGAGATGTTTCGGCTTATATTCCTACAAATGTAATTTCAATTACAGATGGACAGATATTCCTTGAAACAGAACTTTTCCACGCTGGTGTTATGCCTGCTATAAACCCTGGTATTTCTGTAAGCCGTGTAGGTGGTTCTGCTCAGCTTAAGGGAATGAAAAAAGTATCAGGCGAACTTAAACTTCTTTATTCGCAGTATAGAGAACTTCAATCTTTTGCGCAGTTTGGAAGTGATCTTGACCAGGATACAAAAGCACGTCTTGCTCTTGGAGAAAGAATAGTTGAAGTATTAAAACAAGATAAGAATTCTCCTGTAAGAGTAGGATGTCAGGTTGCAATAGTTTATGCTGTTATTAACGGATATTTAAACGATGTTCCTGTAAATAAAGTTAAAGAATACGAAAAAAATCTGTTTAATCTTCTTGAAAATAAATATTTAGGATTTTTAACACGTGTTGAATCAGGCAGTTGGGAAGAAATCGATATAAATGAGCTCAAATCAGCTCTTTTAGAAATGAACAGGTGATAGAATGGGTACAGATATTAAAAAACTCAGAACACGTATTAAAAGCGTAAACTCAACACTGCACCTTACAAAAGCAATGGGGCTTGTTGCGTCTTCAAAAATAAGAAGAGCAACGGAGAAAATGAATAACTCAAGGGAATATTTAAAAGCTGTAGAAGAATCTGTCGCATATCTTTCGTCAAATAGAGAATGTTTAAAAAGTCCTTATCTTGCAAATAGAAAGGGTAAAAACATTCAACTTATTTGTATAGCAGGCGACAGAGGACTTGCAGGCGGTTATAATGCAAATATTTTTCGTCTTGCAAGAGAATATGATGGTGCGTCTATAACGGCAATTGGAAAGTATGCTGCTGATAAATTTGGCGGTGATTTTCGCTCGGTAGAAGCATTTTCGTATGAAGATGCAAAAATTCTTTCAGAAAAATTATGCAAGGATTTTGCAGAAGAAAAGTTTGACAGATTGGGAATTATTTGTACTAATTATATTTCAATGATGTCTCAACAGCCTTGCGTAAAATGGATATTACCGCTTGAAAAATCAGATGAAAAAACAAATATAGGAATAGTTTTTGAACCTGACGAACTTACAGCATTAAACTCAATTATTCCTGAATATGTAGCAGGTGCAATATTTAGTGCAGCGCGCGAAAGCTTCGCGTGTGAAGTTGTATCTCGTCGTGTAGCAATGGATGCTGCAGGCAAAAATGCACAGGAAATGCTTGACGGGCTTGGTCTTGAATATAACAGAGCAAGACAAGGTGCAATTACTCAGGAAATTACCGAAATTGTCGCAGGAAGCGGCTTATAAGGAGGCATAGAAATGTCAGATGTAGCAAAAGGCAAAGTACTTCAGGTTATGGGACCTGTTGTCGACGTTATTTTTGAAGAGGGTGCTCTGCCTTCTATATATAATGCATTAACAATGAAAAATCAGGATAAAACATTAACTGTTGAAGTTGCTCAGCACATAGGAGATAACACAGTTCGTTGTATCGCTATGTCATCTACAGATGGACTAAAACGCGGAACAAAAGTAACAGATACAGGAAAAACGATAAATGTTCCTGTTGGAAGAAAAACACTTGGAAGAATATTTAATGTTCTTGGTGAAACTGTTGATAACGAACCTTTTGACGAGAACGTTGAAAGATGGGACATTCACAGAAGTGCGCCTTCTTACAGTGAACTTTCAACTTCTACAGAAATTCTTGAAACAGGTATTAAAGTTATTGACCTTATCTGTCCATATTCAAAAGGTGGTAAAATCGGACTTTTTGGTGGTGCAGGTGTAGGAAAAACAGTTCTTATTATGGAACTTATAAATAACATAGCAAAACAGCACGGTGGTCTTTCTGTATTTACTGGCGTTGGAGAACGCACACGTGAAGGTAATGACTTATATAACGAAATGAAAGAATCAGGTGTTTTAAGTAATACAACACTTGTGTACGGACAGATGAACGAACCACCTGGTGCGAGAATGAGAGTAGGACTTTCAGGTCTTACGATGGCGGAATATTTCAGAGATGAAGAAGGGCAGGACGTACTTTTATTTATCGATAATATATTTAGATTTACTCAGGCAGGTAGTGAGGTTTCAGCACTTCTTGGCCGTATGCCATCTGCCGTTGGTTATCAGCCAACACTTGCAACAGAAATGGGTGATTTGCAAGAAAGAATCACATCAACAAAAAAAGGTTCAATAACTTCAATTCAGGCAGTTTATGTACCTGCCGATGACCTTACTGACCCAGCACCGGCAACAACATTTGCTCATCTTGATGCAACAACGGTATTGTCTCGTACAATAGCATCATCAGGTATTTATCCGGCAGTGGATCCGCTTGAATCTACAAGTAGAATTCTGTCTCCGGAAATTGTTGGAGAAGAACATTACTATGTTGCTCGTGAAGTTCAAAGAATACTTCAGCGTTATCAGGAACTTATGGATATCATTGCTATTATGGGTATGGATGAACTTTCTGATGAAGATAAATTACTTGTTCAAAGAGCAAGAAAAATTCAGCGTTTTCTTTCTCAGCCATTTGATGTATCAGAAAAATTCACGGGAATCAAAGGAAAATATGTTCCGCTTTCTGAAACAATACGTGGATTTAAAGAAATCATCGAAGGTAAGCATGATGATCTTGCTGAATCTGCTTTTCTGTTTGTTGGTACAATAGATGAAGCAGTTGAGAAAGGGAAAAAATAATGAAACCTTTTAAACTTGTTATATCATCGCCGGATGGTGATTTGTTTCGCGATAATGCAGTAAAAATAAGTCTTAGAGGGTACGAAGGAGATCTTGCAGTTATGGCAGGTCATATTCCTTTTGTTACACCGGTAAAACCTTGTGAGTGTGTAGTTGAAATGGAAAACAACATACTAAAAAAAGGAAACTTAAAAGACGGAATTCTTACTGTTTCTCCAACTGAAGTTATACTTCTTTCTGGAACTTTTAAATGGAATGAGTAATATAAAAAGGGAAAACTGAAATTTCAGTTTTTCCTTTTTTCATATATATATTGAATTACGGATAAATGTAGTGTATAATTATATTAACATAAAATTATAAAATTTATGGAACTTTTTATAATTTATTACGTTTAATAGTTGTATAAAGTAAACTTAGGAGGATTTTTATGAAAAAATTATTATCAATTATCTTGATATTGTCGCTTGTATTATCATTTGCGGCATGTTCAAAAAAAGAAACAGTTGACACAAAAGATGAAGAAACAGTAGAGGTTGGCGGCAAAAAAGACGAAACAACCAAAGTAGATAACGAAAATGAAGAAAACGAAGAAAATGAAGAAGTAGATAAAGAAAATAAAACTGAAAAAGAAGAAGTTAAAACTGAAAAAGAAGAAGTAAAAAAAGAGGAGCCAAAAAATGAAACACCAAAAAATGAGTCTCCTAAAAAAGAAGAAGTTTCATCATCAACACTTGGAAATGCACTTTTAGCTGATTTTAAAGCAAAAGCATCTTCTATGGATGTTTTACCACTTGCTGAAGCACTTTTAACGAACCCTCAAATTAAATTTATGGGTGGCGCTATGGAAGTTGAAGAAGGACTTCTTTCAGGATTTGATAATGCTGAAATTACAGGGTTTAAAAAAGGTGCAGTATTTATGCCGATGATTGGATCAATTCCTTTTATTGGATATGTTTTTGAACTTGAAAATGCTTCTGATGTAAACACATTTATCTCAACATTAAAAAGCAATGCTAACAAAAGATGGAATGTTTGTGTAGAGGCGGAAGAAATGATTGCAGGAAGTGTTGGTAACAAAGTATTCTTTGTAATGTGCCCTAAAACTATAGAAGAATAATTACAAGCATAGAACGGACATAATAAGTCCGTTCTATTTATGTAATTTTAAGGAGATTATAAATGATTTTTTCAAGCATACCATTTTTGTACTATTTTTTACCAGTAGTACTTTTAGTTTACTATCTTTCTCCGAAAGTTTTAAAAAATCCGGTTCTTTTAATATCATCGCTCATTTTTTACGGATGGGGAGAACCAAGATATGTATTTCTGATGCTTTTTACAGTAATGCTTGGATATATTTTCGGAATATTGATAGAAAAATTCAGAGATAAAAAGATTTCCAAACTGTTTTTAATACTTTCTGTATTATCAAGCCTTTTTGGACTTGTTTATTTTAAATATGCTGACTTTTTTATTGCAAACTTTAATAAATTAAAAGGATTTTCAATTCCTTTTTTGAGACTTGCGCTTCCAATCGGAATAAGTTTTTATACATTCCAGATTTTAAGTTATACAATTGACGTTTACAGAAACAATGTTAAAGCACAAAAAAATCCGTTGACACTTGCAACATATGTTGCACTATTTCCTCAACTTATAGCCGGACCAATCGTTAGATATTCTGATGTTGAAAATCAACTTAAAAATCGAGAACACACATTTGAAAAATGCGCAGATGGAATAAAAAGATTTATAATAGGTCTTTCTAAAAAAGTTCTTATAGCAAATGCAATCGGCGAACTTGGTGAGGCATTTTTAAGCACGCAAAATCTTTCTGTAATGTACTATTGGCTTTATGTAATTTCATTTATGCTACAGATTTACTATGATTTTTCAGGATACAGTGATATGGCAATTGGACTTGGTAAGTTTTTCGGATTTGATTTTATGGAAAACTTTAATTATCCGTTTGTTTCAAAAAGTATTACGGAATTCTGGAGAAGATGGCATATTTCGCTTGGAACATGGTTTAGAGATTATGTATATATACCGCTTGGCGGAAACAGAGTAAAAAAGACAAGAATGCTTTTTAACATTTTTGTTGTTTGGTTTTTAACTGGTTTCTGGCATGGGGCAGAATGGAATTTTATTGTATGGGGACTGTATTTCGGAGTACTTTTAACTTTAGAAAAATTCTATTTCTTAAAACATTTGGAAAAACATAAAATATTAAGTCATATTTACACAATGTTTTTTATTACTGTAAGTTTTATGATATTTGCAGCACCAAATATGGAAGGTGTTGTAAAGTATTTAACATCTATGTTTGGCTTTTCAGGTATTCCTTTTATATCTGATGAATTTATATATAATCTTAAAAACTATGCATTTATACTTATTATTGCAATAGTAGGTTCAGTAGGATTTTCAAAGTATATTAAAAATCTTATTGATGAAAAAGCAAAAGATTCTATAGTTGTTTATATACTTGAACTTGTTTTTCTTATGACACTTATATTTGCAGTTACCGGATATCTTGTAGACGGCTCGTTCAATCCGTTTTTGTATTTTAGATTTTAGAGGTGAAAAATGAAAACACGAAATAAAATTACTACATTAATTTTTGCATTTGTTTTTACTGTGATTTCGCTTATGTGTTGGTTTAAAACTCCTGATATATATTCAATGAGTGAACGGCGTGAACTTAGCAAAAAACCTGAATTTTCGGTTGAAAATGTACTTTCGGGAAAGTTTCAGGAAGAATTTGAAAATTACACAACGGATCAGTTTCCGTATCGTGAAGTATTTAGAAGTATAAAAGCAACAACAGCAACTTACTTTTTTAATAAAAAAGATAATAATGGATTATACCTTGCAGATGGTCATCTTTCAAAAATTGAATATCCTAAAAATAATAAAATGATAGATAATGCTATTGAAAAGTTTGACTTTTTATATAACACATATATGAAAAATTCAGATGTTAACATTTATCTTTCGATTATACCTGATAAAAACTACTTTTTAGCATCGAAAAACGGATATCTTTCGCTTGATTACAAGTCTTTTATAAATGAGTTTAAAGATAGGCTTTCATATATGAAATATATAGATGTAATTCCGTATTTATCGATAGATGACTATTACAGAACTGATTCTCACTGGAAACAGGAAAAAATCGGCGACGTTGCTTATGAGTTAGGATTAAAGATGGGAGTAAATGTTGAAAGTAAATATGATGTAAATACTCTTGAAACTCCGTTTAGAGGTGTATACCTTGGACAAGCCGCATTAAATGTTAAGCCTGATTCAATAAAGTATCTTACAAATGATATTTTGAATGAGTGCAAAGTTACTTATTATGATACAGGTATGCCTAAACAGGGCGAAATGTACAATATGGAAAAAGCAAATGGAAAAGATCC
The DNA here is from genome assembly GCA_015069095.1 of Oscillospiraceae bacterium. Classification (GTDB taxonomy): domain Bacteria; phylum Bacillota; class Clostridia; order UMGS1810; family UMGS1810; genus SIG430. The sequence goes on from SVJH01000007.1 coordinate 84,513, forward strand.
GTATGAAATGTTTTTGTCAGGAACAAGTGCACTTATAAAAATTGACAATCCAAATGCAAATACTGATAAAGAACTCGTTGTATTTAGAGATTCATACGGAAGCAGTCTTGTACCGCTTTTAGTACCAGGATACAAAAGTATAACTGTTGTTGACATACGATATGTTCAGTCAAATTTCGTAGGAAATTTTGTAAAGTTTACAAATCAGGATGTACTTTTTATGTATAGCACTACATTACTAAATAATTCAATGGCATTCAGATAATAAAAAGACTCGCAAGCGAGTCTTTTTTCTTTTAAAAAAGCAAAAAAACATTTGATATTACATCATGTTTGTGATATAGTTATTATGTATATCAAATTGAATAGTGGTGATTATGTGACTTATATTCCAAACGAAAAAAGATATGATGTTATGAAATATAAAAATTGTGGTGAGTCTGGCCTTAAACTTCCTGCTATATCACTTGGTCTGTGGCATAATTTTGGCGACAACTCTGATTTTAATAATATGTGCCAAATGTGTTTTACGGCGTTTGATAGTGGTATAACTCATTTTGACCTTGCAAACAACTATGGACCTAAAGAAGGCAGTGCGGAGAAAAACTTTGGTAAAATACTAAATGATCATATGAAAAATTACCGTGATGAAATGGTAATAAGTACAAAAGCAGGATATTATATGTGGCCTGGACCATACGGAGATTTTGGTAGTAAAAAATATCTTGTTTCGAGTCTTGACCAAAGCCTCAAAAGAATGAATATTGATTACGTCGACATATTTTATCATCATAGAATGGATAAAAACACACCGCTTTATGAAACAATGTGGGCACTTGATGGAATTGTTAAAAGCGGAAAAGCACTTTATATTGGATTATCAAATTATGACGGCGAAACAATGGAAGAAGCAACAAAAATTTTAAATGACCTTCATTGCCCGTTTATAATAAATCAGAATAAATATTCAATTTTTGACAGAACGGTAGAAAAAAACGGAATATTAAAATCAGCAATTGAAAATAAAAAAGGAATGATAATTTTCAGTCCTCTTGCACAGGGGCTTTTAACTGAAAGATATTTAAACGGCGTTCCAAATGACAGCAGAGTAAAAACTGACGGAAGGTTTTTGAGTGAAAAATCCATTACAGAAAATGTGATGGAAAAAGTAAAAAAACTTAATAAAATAGCAAAAGAACGCGGTCAAACACTTGCACAAATGGCGCTTTCTTGGCTTTATAGTAAAGATGGTATAACAAGTGTTTTAATCGGTGCTTCAAAGCCGGAGCAGATAAGAGAAAACATTAAAATGATTGAAAATACTGAGTTTACAAACGATGAACTTGATGCAATCGATAAAATAGTTTTATAATAAAAGGGGAATTTATTATGGAAAAATTTAATTATTATAAAGAACTTATAACAGAATATGCAAAAAGCAACTTTGAAAAATTATTTAGAGAACCCGACGGACTTTTAAAACATAAATTCATCGTTCCAGGCTCGAAATACTCAAGTGATTTATGGGACTGGGATAGTTGGCTTACAAATATAGCAATGAGAAAACTGGGCGATAACGATAAACTTTTTGAATATGAAAAAGGATGTATTTTAAACTTTTTGGAAAATACAACTGATGAAGGTCAAATGCCAATATGTATTAAACCGGAGTCTACTCTTGGTGGACCTTTAGACCCGGGTAATAAAAATATTCACAAACCATGCTTGTGTCAGCACGCATTATTTATATGCGAAGAAAATAATTCATTTGAATGGCTAAAAGATGGATTTTCTGTGATGGAAAAATTTATTTCATATTACTATAAAAATTGTTTGCATGAATCGGGTTTGTTTTTCTGGCTTGATGATGGTGCAATTGGCGTAGATAATGATCCTTGTACTTTTTACAGACCTGAAAAAAGTTCTGGTTCAATCTATCTTAATACGCTTATGTATAAAGAACTTATATCAATTGCAACAATAGCCGAAAAACTTGGTTTTTCAGATAAAAAAGAAATGTATATCAAGAAAGCCGAAGAACTCAAAAATGCAATAAGAGAACATATGTGGGATGAAAGAAATGGCTTTTATTATAGCGTTGATTTGAACTTGTACCCTGTAAATCCAGAAGATGGAAGACACTCAGGATGCCCGAGACACTGGAGTACGCTTATCCAAAGAATTGATGTGTGGACAGGTTTTATGCCAATGTGGGCTGGTATCGCTACAAAAGAAGAAGCAAAACGTATTGTTGAAGAAAACTATAAAAATGAAAGAACATTCAATTCACCATACGGTGTTCGTTCGCTTTCAAAACTTGAAAAAATGTATCGTGTAGTAAAATCAGGAAATCCTTCGTGTTGGCTTGGACCTATCTGGGGAATAGCAAACTATATGGTTTTTGAAGGTTTACTAAACTACGGATATATCGAAGAAGCAAAAGAACTTGGATATAAAACAGTTAAACTTTTTGGTCAGGATGTTGAAAAAAGCGGTCAGTTCCATGAATACTATGACGGTGATACAGGCGAAGGCGTGCACAATATAGGATTCCAAAGTTGGAATTTGCTTGTTGTAAATATGATAGAAAAATTAGAAAATTTATAACTTGGAGAATTTAATGAAAGTACTTTTAACTGCACTCAATGCAAAATATATACATATAAATCTTGCACTTAAGTGTCTTGCAAAATACTGCGAGGAATTTAAGCCACAAATTAAAGAATACACTATAAATGATAATATCGATTCCATAATTGCAAACATTCATCAGCAAAAAGCAGACGTAGTTGCATTTTCGTGTTATATTTGGAGCATCGAAAAAATACTTTATATAAGTGAGTGCCTAAAAAAAATAAATCCTAACGTAATTATAATCCTTGGCGGACACGAGGTTTCGTATGACGCCGATGATATAATAAAAGAAAATAGTGCAATTGACTATATTATCCGTATGGAGGGCGAAAAACCGTTAAAAGAACTTTTAAAATTTATAAAATACGGCGGAAATATTAAAGATGTTCCGTCGATAACATACAGATTAGGCGAAGAAATTGTTTCTAATAAACTTTCAGAGCCTGTTGATATGAATGAATATGAATTTATGTACGGCGACGAAATCAAAGATTACAAAGGGAAGATTATATATTATGAATCGAGCAGGGGATGTCCGTACAGATGCAGTTATTGCCTTTCATCAAATACTAAAAAAGTAAACTTTTTAAATGTTGAAAGAGTAAAAAAAGAACTTATGTTTTTTATCGAAAATGATGTTCCGTTGGTGAAATTTGTTGACAGAACTTTTAATGCCGATAAAAAAAGAGCAAATGAGATTTTTAAATTTATAATCGAAAATAAGAAAAATACAAAATTTCATTTTGAACTTGCAGGAAATTTAATAGATGATGAAACTATTGATATCTTAAAAACTGCACCAAAAGATTTAATTCAGTTTGAAATAGGCGTTCAATCAACAAACAAAGAAACAATTACTGCAATAGGTAGAAATATAGAATTTGAAAAAATTAGAGAAAACGTAAAAAAAATCCTTAAATTAAATACAATTCATGTTCATCTTGATCTTATTGCAGGGCTTCCTTTTGAAGATTATCAAACATTTAAAAAATCATTTGATGATGTAATAAATATCCGTGCACAAATGCTTCAACTTGGATTTTTAAAACTTTTAAAGGGATCTAAAATCCGAAATGAATATAAAAAGTATAATTATAAATTTAAATCAAAAGCACCATATGAAGTTATAAGTAATGATTTTATTACATTTGACGAACTTATCAAACTTAAAAATATAGAAAACATTTTAGATAAGTATTATAATAGCGGACAATTTAAATACTCAATCGGTTTTTTGTTTGAAAAATTTGAGTCAAAGTTTGAAATATTTGAAAAAATATCTGACTACTATCTCAAAAACGGATTTTTTGAAATATCTGTATCTTACGACACACAATATGATATTTTAGAAAAAATATTTAATATAGACGGCTTTTCTGATTGTGTAAAAATGGACAGAATGTTAAATAATAAAGCGAAGATGAAATACGAGCATTCAGAAGAATTTAAAAATAAGTGTTTTGAATTTTTAAAAAACGAAGGAAATGTAAAAAAATATCTTTCATATTTTAAAGAAAGTTCGCCCAAAAAAATGTATTCTCTTTTAAGGTTTGAAAAACTATTTGGAAAAGTGTATATGTATGATAGTAAAAACTCAAATTTAGTCGATGTTACGAATGATTTTATTATGTAAAATATTGACAAATTTTTTAAGAAAGAGTATAATACAATATATTCTTCTATGATTTGAAATTATCCGGAGGTAACAATGGTATATAATAATGTTCTGGAAGCGGTAGGCAATACTCCAATGATTAAACTTACCAATATGGTAGATGACGACAGTGCACAGATTTTAGTTAAATATGAAGGATTAAATGTTGGCGGTTCAATAAAAACAAGAACTGCTTTAAATATGATAAATGATGCTGAAAAAAAGGGTCTTATAAATAAAGATTCAATAATTGTTGAACCTACAAGCGGAAATCAGGGAATCGGTCTTGCTCTTGTGGGCGCAGTTAAAGGATACAAAACAATTATCGTTATGCCAGATTCAGTAAGTGAAGAAAGAAGAAAACTTGTAGAGCATTATGGTGCACAGGTTATTTTAATTCACGATGCAGGGAATATTGGAGAATGTATTGAAATGTGTCTTGAAACTGCACTTAAAATGAAAGATGAAAACCCAAATGTATATGTCCCTCAGCAATTTGTCAATCCTGCAAATCCTTCCATTCAAAAAAGTCAGACAGGTATGGAAATAATAAATCAGGTTGATGGACCAATTGACGGATTTTGCTCCGGAATCGGTACCGGTGGAACTATTACAGGCATAGGCGAAACTTTAAAAGAATATAACCCTGATATTACAATCTGGGCAGTTGAGCCAAAACACGCTGCAATTCTTTCAGGTGGTTCTATCGGTACACATCTTCAAATGGGAATAGGAGATGGCATAATTCCTGATATTTTAAATCAAAATATATATTCAGATATATGCATTATCGAAGATGATGAAGCAATACAAACAGCAAAAGACCTTGCTTCAAAAGAAGGTATAATGTGTGGTATATCAAGTGGAACAAATGTTGCCGCAGCAATCAAACTTGCAAAAAAACTTGGTAAAGGAAAAACTGTAGTTACAGTTTTACCAGATACAGCGGAAAGATATTTTTCAACACCGCTTTTTAAGTAAATACATCGGAGGGAATAATATGTCAATAAAAATAGGTATTGTCGGATACGGAAATTTAGGCCGTGGAGTAGAAAGTGCTGTTTTTAAATCAAATGATATGGAACTTGTTGCGCTATTTACAAGAAGAGACCCAAAAACTATTAAAACTAATACACAAATTCCTGTATATCACATTGATGAAATTAAAAAATTTAAAGATGCAGTAGATGTTTTGATACTTTGTGGCGGAAGTGCGAACGATCTTCCTACACAAACACCAGATCTTGCTAAGAATTTCAATGTAATTGACAGTTTTGATACTCACGCAAGAATTCCTGAGCATTTTGAAAATGTTGATACACAAAGCAAAAACGGAAAAAAGGTAAGTATCATTTCAGTCGGATGGGATCCGGGGCTATTTTCTCTTAACCGTTTGTATGGTCAGGCAATTCTTCCAAATGGAAATGATTATACTTTCTGGGGAAAAGGCGTAAGTCAAGGACATAGCGATGCTATAAGAAGGATTGAAGGTGTACTTGATGCAAGACAGTATACAATTCCTGTTGAAGATGCATTAAATAGCGTAAGAAACGGCGAGAACCCTTCTCTTACAACAAGACAGAAACATATAAGAGAATGTTTTGTTGTTGCAAAAGAAGATGCCGATAAAGAAAAAATAGAAACAGAAATTAAAACTATGCCAAACTATTTTGCTGATTATGACACAATTGTTCATTTTATTTCGATGGATGAACTTATGCGCGATCATAAAGGTATTCCTCATGGCGGAATGGTATTTAGAACCGGAACAACTGGATTGAATGACGAAAATAAACACATAATTGAATATAGATTAAAACTTGATTCAAATCCTGAATTTACATCAAGCGTACTTGTTGCATATGCAAGAGCAGCATACAGACTAAACAAAGACGGAGATTACGGTTGCAAAACAGTTTTTGATATCGCACCAAAATATTTGCATCCCGCATCTGATGAAGAATTAAGAAAAAATTTACTATAAATAATATTTTGGAGGAGATACTATGGACACAAACAAAAGACCTGATACAATGGCTCGTATTCAGACAAAAGAGCAGGCAGATGAATTTATAAAAATTCAAGTTGAAGAAGTAAGAAAACAAGTAGGGGACAAAAAAGTTCTTTTGGCACTATCCGGTGGCGTTGACTCAAGCGTTGTTGCCGCACTTTTAATAAAAGCAATTGGCAAACAACTTGTGTGCGTGCACGTTAATCATGGTTTAATGAGAAAAGGCGAAAGCGAAAATGTTATTGAAGTTTTCAAAAACCAACTTGACGCTAACCTTATATATATTGATGCAACAGACAGATTCTTAAGCAAACTTGAAGGAGTTTATGAACCTGAAAAGAAACGTAAAATAATTGGAAATGAATTTATAGTTGTATTTGATGAAGAAGCAAGAAAACTTGATGATATCGATTTTCTTGCACAGGGAACAATTTATCCCGACATCTTAGAAAGTGACGGAGTTAAAGCACACCATAATGTTGGTGGACTTCCTGAAGAAATGAAATTTGAACTTGTTGAACCTGTAAAACTTCTTTATAAAGATGAAGTCCGTGTTGTAGGTAAAGCACTTGGTCTTCCTGAAGAAATGGTTGATCGTCAGCCGTTCCCAGGTCCTGGTCTTGGTGTAAGATGCCTTGGCGCAATAACACGTGACAGACTCCATGCATTAAGAGAAGCGGATGCAATTCTTAGAGAAGAATTTGATAAATGCGGTCTTGCAAAAAAAGTATGGCAGTATTTTATTGCAGTTCCTGATTTTAAAAGCGTTGGAGTAAAAGATGACAAACGCTATGAAGGATGGCCTGCAATTATCCGCGCAGTCAATACAAAAGATGCTATGACAGCAACAATCGAAGAAATTCCATATGATATCCTTCATAAAATAACAAATCGTATTACAAACGAAGTAGAAGGAATCAACAGAGTCCTTTTAGATCTAACTCCAAAGCCTGTAGGCACTATCGAGTGGGAATAAGTAATCAAATCCTCGAAAGTGGCTTAAAATAAGGCTTTTCGGGACTTTGAAATCTGCAATGATACTAAATTGATACTATTTTACTATTGCAGACAATAAACGATTATAAAAACTATCCCCCTGAAAACGACAAAGTTTTCAGGGGGATTTTTCTGTCTATGGATAAAAAATTATTCTTCCTTTTCTTTTTCTCGCA
>SVJH01000033.1 GCA_015069095.1 Oscillospiraceae bacterium
GATTTTGTAAACAGCGTTTCTAAAAGCATTAGGTCAAAAAGTGCTTGAAAGTCTTACACCGGGACAGCAAGTTATTAAAATAGTTAATGAAGAACTTATAAATCTTATGGGCGGCGAGGCAAGTAAAGTTCAGTTTTCGTCAAAACCGCCAACAGTTATTATGATGGTAGGTCTTCAGGGTGCCGGTAAAACAACATCTTCCGGTAAAATCGGCGGATACTTTAAAAAACAAGGCAAAAGACCTCTTTTAGTTGCTTGCGACGTTTATCGTCCAGCAGCAAAAAAACAACTTAAAGTAGTAGGAAGTCAACTTGATATTCCTGTTTTTTCAATAGATGAATCAAACGATGCAGTGGACATCGCTAAAAAAAGTATCGAACACGCCCAAAGAAATGGTAATGACCTTGTTATTATCGATACAGCAGGTCGTCTTCACATTGATGAAGAACTTATGGGCGAACTTGTAAACATTAAAGAAAGCGTAAATCCTTCTGAAATCCTTTTAACTGTCGATGCAATGACAGGGCAGGATGCAGTTAATGTATCTGAAAGTTTTAACTCGCAACTTGATATTACAGGTGTTGTACTTACAAAACTTGATGGTGATACAAGAGGCGGTGCGGCACTATCTGTAAAAGCCGTTACAGGAAAGCCTATTAAATTTGCCGGTCAGGGCGAAAAACTTACCGACCTTGATATGTTTTATCCTGACAGAATGGCATCAAGAATTCTTGGAATGGGCGATGTGCTTACACTTATAGATAAAGCACAGCAAGCATTTGACGAGAAACAGGCATTAGATTTAGAAAAGAAAATAAGAGAACAGACATTTACTTTAGACGATTATTTAACTCAGATGCAACAAATGAAAAAAATGGGTTCAATGCAGGAAATACTCGCTATGATGCCCGGTGTCAATCACAAAGCACTTGCCGGTGCTGAAATTGACGAAAAGAAAATGGGACATATTGAGGCAATAATCCAATCGATGACACTTGATGAAAGAGTTAAGCCAAATATAATTAACTCAAGCAGAAAGCAGAGAATAGCAAACGGAAGCGGAACAACTGTTCAAGAGGTAAACACGCTTTTAAAACAGTTTGAGCAGATGCAAAAACTAATGAAACAATTTAGCAATCCGAAAAAACTAAAAGGTCTTACAAGAGGTCTTGGCGGTTTTTTCAGATAGCAAAATAATAAATTGCAATAATTTTACGGAGGTGAAAAATAATGGTAAAAATCAGACTTAAAAGATTAGGTGCAAAGAAAAATCCTTTCTACAGAGTTGTTGTAGCAGATTCAAGATACCCAAGAAACGGTAGATTTATCGAAGAAATCGGTACTTACGATCCAAGCACAGACCCTGGCACAATCAACATCGATAGCGAAAAAGCAACAAAATGGATCGCTAACGGTGCTCAGCCTACAGATACTGTTAAAGATTTACTTAAAAAAAGCGGTATCATTAAATAATTATCGGGGGAATTAAAGTTATGAAACAATTGCTTGAATACCTTGCAAAAGCGTTGGTAGATTATCCCGAAGACGTTACAGTAACAGAAGTTGACGAGGAAAATGTTCTTGTTTTAGAACTTCGTGTTAACGAAAGCGATATGGGTAAGGTTATTGGCAAACAAGGAAGAATTGCCAAATCAATCAGAACAGTTATAAAAGCAGCAGCGAACAAAGATAACAAACGAGTTGTTGTCGAAATAGTTCAATAATCCTGCCTCGCAAATTTTATATGTATTCAAACAGAGCTTGTATTTTTATACAGGCTTTATTTGAATATAAAAAAAGGAGAGAATACCATGGAACAAATCTTTTTAGAAATAGGAAAAATAGTTAACACTCACGGTCTTAGAGGTGATGTTAAAGTTGTTCCGTGGTCTGATTATCCTGAAATATTTGAAGAAATTGATTTTGTATATTTGGACAAAAATACGAAATTGCAAATTAAAAACGTAAAATATCAGAAAAATAATGTTATCTTAAAACTTGATACAATAAATTCTATCGAACAAGCTGAAAAACTTAAAGAAAAAGTTTTACTTGTTGATAAAGATGATATTGAAATTTTGGATGAAGATACATACTTTGTTGCAGATCTAATAGGTCTTAGTGTGTACGAAGATGATGAAAAACTTGGCGTTTTATCCGACGTTATTCCTGTTGCAGGTGCCGATGTGTATGTTATTAAAAGAGAAAAAGGAAAAGATATACTCATTCCTGCAATAAAAGAAAACATAAAAGAAATAAATATAAGTGAAAAATATATTAAAGTTAAAATTCCTGACGGACTTTTTGATTAGAAATGAGGTGCATTTTATGCAGTTACCAAATATTTGGGGAACAGGAAACATTTTTACATTTTCAGGTATAGATGGAGAATGTACAAGAGAAAAAAGCCTTATCGGAACACTTAGTGGTGATAGAATTGGTGTTAATTTTATCACACAAAATAATGCATCTTTGTATATTGAACCTTACAATATATGCGATGTATCCTATGTTGTTGTTGCATCTGACATAATTAAAGGTGTATTTACAACAAGAACAAACGAAAAGTTTGATTTTGAAATAATGATGATTGCTCAGAATGCAGTTTATGTAAGAATTCCTGCTTGCGCAAAACTTTGCGTAAGGTATAGCGAAAATCCAAAGGAAAAAACTGATGGAAATCTTACTGTATATGATTTTGAAAATGAAAAGTATGCACTTTTTAAAGATTGTAAAGATGAATATAAATATTATGTTTTTTCAAAAGGCGAAAATGCGGAAAAAATATGCTATGAGTGCTTTACTTTTGATATAAATAAAGAAGTTTCTAAAAAACTTACATATTTTAATGATTTACCGATTGTAGATGGATTAGATAAAGACGTTGAAAAACTTTACTATAAAGCATTTTCAAATATTAAAGGCATGGTTTATTCTCCTGAGGGAATGTTCCAAAGAAGATGGACTACACCTGATAAAATTCCTCACAAAGACCTTTATTTATGGGATAGTGCATTCCATTCGGTAGCATTAAAATATATTTCGCCATATCTTGCAAAAGAAGTGATACTTGCTGTATTTGATTCACAAAGAGAAGACGGAATGATTGCTCATCGTTCTACTCCTGAAAAAAGCACAGATATCACACAACCGCCTATTTTAGCATGGGCAGTTATGGAGATTTACAAATACGATAACGATGTAACATTCTTAAATGATACTTACGATAAACTTAAAAAATATATTCAGTGGAATATGGAAAACAGGGATGTTAACAATAACTATCTTTACGAATGGTATGTTAACGATGCAAGTATAAATTGCAGATGCGATGAGAGCGGAATGGATAACTCACCAAGATTTGACAACGTTACAAGAATGGACTCAATTGACTTTTCTTGCTTTATGGCAAACGAAGTTAAAATACTTTCACAAATGGCAAAAATTTTAGATAAAAGCGGCGAGCATCTTTACTGGGACGTTATCTTTGACAGAATTAAAAAATCAATTAACGATGTTCTATATTGCAAAGAAGACGGTTTTTACTATGATGTACTTGTATCTGACAATAGTTTCAAAAAAGTAAAAGCAGTTTCTTCATTCTTGCCACTTTTTGCAGGTGTTTGCGAAAAAGACGTTGCATATAAACTTGTTGACCATTTAAAAAATGAATTCAATACTCCTTTTGCAATTCCGTCTATTGCAACAGACGACGAAACATTTGGCACAGATATGTGGAGAGGTCCTGTATGGATAAACTACAACTATATGATAAGTGAAGGTCTAAAAAATTACGGATTTAAAAAAGAAGCAAACGAAATACTTGCAAAAACAATTTCTGTAATGAAAAAATGGTACAAAAATGATGGCACTATTTATGAATTTTATGATTCAAAAGATGAAATTTCGCCTTCGAGATTAAATAGAAAAGGAAGCGCAGTATTCCCGTATATGCCAAAAGTAAAAATGCAGACAATTAAAGATTACGGATGGAGCAATACACTTATTGCAGAAATAATTTTAAAAAGCATAAAATAAACTTATAAGGCAGGCAAGTTAGCCTGTCTTTTTTATTTAATTGACATAAAAAACTAATTTAGTTATAATGAATATAATAATACATTTAAAGGGTGAATAAATATGATACATTCATTTTTACTTATAGGACAGTCAAATATGGCGGGTAGGGGAGTTTTAGATGAAGCACCAGATATAGATACAAGCCGTATAAAAGTTTTAAGAAACGGAAGATGGCAGAATATGTTTCGTCCTGTAAATTTTGACAGACCGTTTTCGGGAGTTTGTCTTGCTGAAAGTTTTGCTTATGAGTATTCAAAAAAATATAATGTAGACGTCGGACTTATTCCTTGTGCAGATGGTGGAACAAAACTTGAACAGTGGAAAGAAGGAAGTCTTTTATATGATAATGCCGTGTTCAATGCAAAACTTGCAAGCAGAACGTCAACAATTGCAGGTGTTCTCTGGCATCAGGGCGAAGGAGAGTGTGAAAAAGAAGAATGGTATTTAACATATAAAGAAAGATTCGAAAAGTTTATGGCATCTTTAAGACGTGATCTTGACTTGTATGATGTTCCATTCATTCTTGGCGGACTTGGAGATTACCTTGTAAATCGCATTCAGAATGAAGAATTAAAAAACTATATTTACATTAACGATGCACTAAAACGCATAGCAAAAGAAAATCCTATGACAGGATTTGCAAGTGCTAAAGGTTTAAATTGCAAAGACGATAATCTTCATTTTAATACAGCGTCGCTTTATGAATTTGGTAAAAGATACTTTGAAGAATTTGAAAAATATGTTGATAAAAATAAAGTATTTGTTGAAAAACCTTGTGAAGATGATGCACTTAGAAGCGAGATGGAATTATTATAAAAATAAGTAGACAAAGTGGACCCGTTATGATATAATGAGTCTTGAAAGTATTGGAAAATACTTAAATACGAAAGGAAATGATAAAATGAAAAAGTTTACAAAAATTATGGCAATTGTAATGGCAATGTTATTAACATTATCATTTACAGCATGCGGTGGCGAAAAAGGTGCAATTAAAAAAGTAATAACAGGTTATTACAATGCGATGTTTGAATATGATTTGGAAAAAGCACAGGAATATATAAATCCTGAAAGCGACCAGTATGATAAAATCGGATCAGGAATCAGCAGTTCACCACTTTCACAAATGGGCGTTCAAGACGAAGATATGGAAGATATAATGGATGACTTCAAAAAATTGATTAAATACGAAGTTAAAAATATTGATATTGACGGTGATACAGCAACAGCAACACTTGAAGTTAAAATGCCTGATTTTGAATCTATAGATGGCAACGAAATGATGAATGAATATATGGAAAAGAAAAATATAGATAAATCTGATATTAAATCTGGTGAAGATGCTAAAGATTTAATGAAAGATGTATTAAAATGGATGGTTAAAGAAAAAGCGCCAAAACTTGACAAAGTTACACAGACAAGCGAAGTTACACTTGATAAAGTTGATGGTAAATGGTTAATTTCTGACATGGAAAAAATTGATGAATAATACATAAAAACAGATGCGAAAAGCATCTGTTTTTTTATGTAGACAACTTTAGATTTATGTGTTACAATTTAAGTAAGAAACAAAATAGGGTGTGGTAAAATGAAAAAGTTTTTAGGTATAATTTCGTGTTTTTTAATAGTGGGGCTTTTGTTTGTATCGTGCGGTAAAAAAGAAACTGTAAAAGATGAACCAAAACAAGTACAAGAAGCCAAAAAAGAAGATGTAAAACACGATGAAGAGAAAATAACAAAAACAGTTGAAGCATATTTTTCATCGCTTAAAATCGGAGATTTTGACGCAATGAAAGAATGTACATTAAAAGATAGTACTGCATATAAAAAAGTGAGAATAATGGGAACAAGCGATGCACTTTATATGCTTGGTTATGATAAAGCGACTCAGGTAAATCTTGAAGAAGCAGATATGCTTAAAATGCTCGGCGCTATTGGAAAACATACAACTGTTACTGTAAAAGAAATTACTAAAGATAAGGAAAAAGCAACAGTAAAAATAGTTATAAATGAGCCTAAGTATGATGAAATAAATAGCGATGGCGGTTTGGAAGAGTTTTTAAATTCCAAAGGGATTGATGCATCAGAACTTAGTTTTATGCCTTATGAAGATTATACATCACTTTTAAAAGGTTATGTAATATGGTTTGAGGATATAAAACTTCCTTCACTTGAAAAAACAGATGTTGAAAAAACAGTTTACATGGTAAAAGCAGAAAATAAATGGTATATTGAAAAAATAGAATAAATAAAAAGAGTATTGCTAATGCAATACTCTTTTTTGTGGAGCTGTCTAGCGGATTCGAACCGCCGACCTCTTCCTTACCAAGGAAGTGCTCTGCCTGCTGAGCTAAGACAGCGAACTCACAACGATTATTATATATTTTTTTGCAAAAAAAGTCAATAGAAAAATGATATAAAAAAAGAAAGTATCTTTCGATACTTTCTTTTTTATTTGCATATTAGTCAAGTGTAATTATAAGTGTGTTATTTTTGTCTTTATAAAATGGTGCGCTAACCTTTTTACTTGTGCCGTTTACATTTACTGTAACATCGTAGTCGCCGTAGTAACCACGCACATTAAATTCGCCGTTTGCATTTGTTTTGCCGTTTTCTTTTGTCCACCATTTGTTATAAAGTAAATCCTGCCATATTGCAAGACCTTCTTTTGGCTGGCCATCTCCATCGTAAAGTGGATATTTGTTATCTTTGCCGCCACCTTTCCAGCCCCACATAAAGAAACCATCCATTTTTTCGTGGCTGAACGAAATAATCATAAAATCACGAAGGAAGTTTGCCTGAAGTTCGTTATCGCCTGTCATAAAGTCGTATTCTGTAACTTTAATTCTATTTCCGTGTTCACTCATTTTGTTAAACAGTTCGTATATTGCTTCAGGATTTTCAGGCGAACCGTAATGTGACTGAATTCCGATACCGTCAAAATCAACACCCATTTCAACGTATTTGTCAATCATATCGAAAAATTCCTGTTCACGTCTGAAATCGTTATAGTAAAGTACACCTTCTTCGCCCATGGCTTCACGAGCCATATCAAACCATTCTTTAACAAGTTCTATACCGTGAATATCCTGCATAACAGTGTTTCTTACTGCTTCATTAAGTACGTCCCATTCGTAAGGAATATACTCTTTAAGGTCGGATGTAATTCCCATAATATGTTCTTTAACTCTTTTTTGCAATGCTTCTTTGTCATTATACAATGACGGTAAATCGTCAGGAATATCCGTATTTCCTTCTGACCACTTTTTATCCCTTAAAAGTGCATGACCTCTTATATATTTAATACCGAGTTCTTTAAGTTTTTTCAACGTATCTTGTGCGATTTGAGGATTTTCTTCGTAACGAGCCCATTTACAACGTTCATAAAGCACTGCGCCGTTAAAGTTTTCACTTACTACTTTTTGAGTAAGCGCATCTGTTAATACGGCATCACTTACAGCAACACCCCATTGAAATTCGTGTTCATACATATTAAAGGTAATGTCAGCATTTGGAACAACGTTTCCTAAAGCATCTTTTACAATTACTTTAAAATCGCCTTTTCTGATTTTTTCAATTCTGTCCCAGGCTTCCTTTCTCCATGCAGCGCCAGGCATCAAAAACGGAGCTGAATTTGAGTCTGTTGGTAAATCTTCAATATTAACATTTTGACCGTAGTTAATAATTTCATATCCGCCAAGGTCAACAATTTGGGTATAGTATCCAAGTCTTATGTTTGTTCTTGTGTGATTATCTTTAAATTTAAACGGGAAGTAAAAAACTTTCCATTCTTTTGCATTTACTACATTTGTTGCAAGTGTTTTATCATGAGCACCGCCGTTTTCTTCTACAACAACCTGAACCTGACCCATCTGTGCTTCGCCTGAGCCACCAGACTCAGTTCTCATATAAAGTTTTAAAAGACATACGTCATTAACTTCGGCTTTTCCTGCAAGAAGAGGTCCCATTGAAATCTGATAAGCATACGGAGGTTCAATTGGATTATAAACTGTTGCTCTTACCGCTTTATCAAACGGTTGACCCAAAACATCTATAATTTCCATTTTTCCGGCGGTTGTGTTTTCGTAATACTGTTTATTGCTTTCGCCTGTAATCGATTTAATAAACATATCGTTATCTACAATTACTTTTCCATCAGGAAGTGCTGCCAAAAGTTGTTCAGGTGTTTTTTTGTCTGTACCAAAGTATATAAGTTCATCAAAAGATGTTCCTACTGAAAATTCAGTAGGAACAGGTCTGTGGCCATCTGTAACAAAGGCAACTTCTATTTTTTCTTCTTTTGACTCACTGCTTTCATAAACTTCAATATCGTCTATGTAAAATAGCGGAAGATTTGCTGTCATATACTGTTCAAAACCAAGTTGAGTAACTGATTCGTTATCGTGTGTATATACAAGTGTAACACATGTCCATTCGCCCGCCTTAACGCTTCCTTCGGCGAATTTGTACGCTTTTGTAGCATATTCAGTACCTGATGCACCGTATGTGCTAAGTTTTACTTTTGAAGGTTTTTCGGGGAAGTAGAACCAGGCAGAAATTGTAAATGTTTTTCCAACATCAGAAGGAGAGAATACATCTATAAGTTTAACTCTGTTGTTTGTACCTGTTTTTCCGTCGATTTTGAAACTTTTACCTGTACCTGTTGTGTGGTCAACATCGCTTGAAAGTGATGCATTAGCTGCTTTGTAGCCACCGCCTTCAACAAAGTCAACTTTGTTTTCGAATTTATCTAAATTGTCAAATATCCATTTTTTACCTTCTGTTTTATCATCAGAAACAGAGGAATAACCTGTCTCGGTAACTTTAATATCATCTATGTAGAATAGTGGAAGATTTGCTGTCATATACTGTTCAAAACCAAGTTGAGTAACTGATTCGTTATCGTGTGTATATACAAGTGTAACACATGTCCATTCGCCCGCCTTAACGTTTCCTTCGGCGAATTTATATGCGTGTGTTGCATATTCAGTACCTGATGCACCGTATGTGCTAAGTTTTACTTTTGAAGATTTTTCAGGGAAGTAGAACCAGGCAGAGATTTCAAAAGTTTTTCCGACATCAGAAGGAGAGAATACATCTATAAGTTTAACTCTGTTGTTTGTACCTGTTTTTCCGTCGATTTTAAAACTTTTACCTGTACCTGTTGTGTGGTCAACATCGCTTGAAAGTGACGCCTTGCCTGCTTCGTATCCACCACCTTCAATAAAGTCAACTTTGCTTTCAAATTTGTCTAAATCGTCAAATATCCATTGTTTTACTTTGCCTTCACTTGCAATAATAACTGTTCTTGTTTCGCCATTCCAGTCAACTTTACATCCAAGTGATTCTGAAATAAATCTTACAGGAACAAGTGTTCTGCTATTTACAATTTGAGCAGGAACATCAAGTGTTACATCTTTTCCGTCAACTTTTGCTACTGTGTTGTTGATAGTAATTTTGATTTCTTTACCATCTTTAATGCCCGTAGCAGTTTTTGTTGTGTCATCCCATGAAACCTGAGCACCAAGTCCTTCGAATATTGCGCGAAGCGGAACAAGTGTTCTGCCTTCTACAATAATAGGAGGTTGGTCCATTGTAAGTTTTTGACCATTGATTATAATGCTTATTTCATCTTCAGCAAATACACTGAATGAAAAACATGAAACAACCATAGCCAAACATAACATTATTGCCAATAATTTTTTCATTTTTTTACCCCTTTTCTTATTTTGTTTTTATTGTTAATATGATTATAGCAACCATCACATTATAAAGTAACCTAAATAAATATAATAAAAGTATAATTTTATACACAACATTGACTATTTTCATATTTATATATTTATTATATCAAATCCCATCATTGTTTGCAATAGCTGATTAAGACATCAAAATTAACCTTTTTTACACATTTAATTAACCTTTTCATAACAAAAGCACTCTCGAAAGAGAGTGCTTTTGTTATGTTAATCAAGCGTAATTGTTATTGTATTGTCATTTCCTTTATAGCAAGGAGTTGAAACTGTTTTTGTTTTCCCATTGGCAGTAACTGTAATATCATAATCGCCATAGAATCCACGTGTTGTAAATTCGCCGTTATTATCAGTTGTGCCTGATTCTTCAGTCCACCATTTGTTGTAGATTAAATCCTGCCATGATGTAAGTGCAAGTTTTGGATTCCATTCAGAATCGTAAAGCACGTATTTGTTGTTAGGACCTGCTTTAATACCCCACATTAAAAATCCATCTACTGCTTCGTGTGAAAATGCAGTAATAAGAAGGTCTCTTGTAAAGTTAGCCTGAAGAAGTTGATCACTTGTTGCAAAATCATATTCTGTTATTTTTAGACGTTTGCCGTATTTTGTGTAAAGTTGTTCGTAGAAATCATAAATTTTAACAGGGTCTGTTGCAGTTACATAATGCGACTGAATACCAATGCCGTCAAAATCAACGTTGTTAGCATACATAGTATCTAAAAGTGTAAACAGTTCATTACCTGTCTTAAAATCGTTGTAGTAAAGCATAGCATCTTTTCCGAGTGCTTTTCTTGCCATATCAAACCATTCGTTAATGATTTCTCTGCCGTACATATCCTGCATAACTTTGTTGTTACACGCTTCGTTAAGTACGTCCCACTCACTAAAGAAAGGATTTGTTTTTGATG
The DNA here is from genome assembly GCA_015069095.1 of Oscillospiraceae bacterium. Taxonomy (GTDB): domain Bacteria; phylum Bacillota; class Clostridia; order UMGS1810; family UMGS1810; genus SIG430. The sequence continues at coordinate 10,742 of SVJH01000033.1, forward strand.
TAATTTCATCAATGTGCTGTGCGATTCTTTCTTGCATTTTTGCTCTGTCGCCGTATAGTTTTGTTAAATCTTCAGGAATAGAAGTATTATCTTCCCATTTTCCGTTATCGTCAATTTCGTCTCTGTCCCAAACAAGAACATGTCCTCTTAAGTTTTTAATACCTAAATCTATAAGAGATTCATACATTTTAACAGTTTTGTCTGGTGCTTTTTCGTGTTCAACCCATTTTGTCTGGTTTTCAGGAACAGCCGCGTTAAAGTTTGTCTGAACAACTGAGCGATACATTTCATCTGCATAAATTGAACCGTGAACTGCAGTACCAAACGCAAATTCGTGTTCATACATGTTTACTTTAACTTCAGCATTTGGAATAACATTTCCAGCGGAATCTTTAACTATAACCTTTATATCGCCTTTTCTTATTTTTTCAATTCTGTCCCAGGCTTCCTTTCTCCACGCTGCATCTTTTTTAAGTGATGGTTCTGAACCTGAATCAGTAGGGAGCTCTTTTATATCTATATCGCTTCCGTAGTTTGTAATTGTGTATCCACCAATATCTACTGTCTGAATAGCATATCCAAGACGGATTGTTGCTCTTGTACGGTTTTCAATAAACTCAAACGGAAAATAGAATACATTCCAATCAGAACCATTGCTGATATTTCCTGCTACAGATTTATCATATCCTCCGCCATTTTCTTCAATAATAACCTGAATCTGACCATTTTGTGCTTCATCAAGTCCGCCGTTTTCTGTTCTCATATAAACTTTAAGAAGCATTTTATCTCCGACCTGTGCTTTACCTTCAAGCGGTGCACCATAGTCGAACTGAATTGCATAAGGGTTTGTTTCAGGAATAGTATGAACATTTACCCTTACTGCTTTTGTAAATGGCATACCATTTACATCAATAATTTCAGCAGAGCCATACTGCTTACCTACCATTTTATCAACATTTCCAAGAACTAATGAGTCGTCTATTGCAACTTTTCCTTCAGGAAGACGTGCGACAAGTTCTTCGTTTGATGCTTTATCGCTTTCAAAGTATATTAAATCATCAAAACCTTTTCCGGTTGTAAAGTTTGTAGGAACAGGTCTGTGGCCATCTGTTACTTTTACAGATTTAACGGCATCCAGTATACTTTCATCAGTGATTTTATCAATTTCTTCGATTTTTACGTCATCGACAAAAATTGTTTTTATACAGGTTGAAGTACCTTTCTGGTCAAAACCTACCTGTGTAACAATTGCTTCTTTATGCTGATACTGAAATTCTACCAAAGTCCATTCGTTTTGTTTTACTTTAAACGCCTTTGAAGATACAGGGTCAAATGCGTATGTTGTACCAGTATCAGAATAAGCGCCTACAACGATAGTGCCTTCTGCATCAGGGAAATAAACCCAGGCAGTAACTTTATAAATTTTTCCAACCATATTAGGATTAAATGCACCTAAAAGTTTAACTCTGTGGTCAATTTTTGTTCTGCCAGTCATTTTAAGTGATTTTCCGTTGCCGGTTGTATGGTCGAATTCGTTTGATAATGAAACATTTTCATGAGGATATGCTGCACCGCAGATAAAATCTTTGTTATTTTCAAAAGATGATAAATTGTCAAATGTCCAATTTGAAAGTGATTCATTTGTTTCTGGTGCGCCTTCGTAAATTTCAATATCGTCAATGACTAAAGTTTTAACTAAAGAAGCACCGTCGCGCTGACCAAATCCAAGTTGATCTGCTATTTCATCTGTATGCACATATGTAAATTCTACATTTGTCCATTCATTTTTGTTAGTAGTTACGTTTTTATTTATAATCGGTACTGTAGCATACTTTGTTTTTGTGTCTGAATATACACCAACCATAGCATTGCCTGCTTGATCCGGTGTTAAAACTTTTGCTTTAATTGTAAATGTTTTTCCTAAATCTTCTTTAGTAAATACATTTTTAAGTTTAATCCTGTGTGTTGGCTGTTCTCTGTTTGCAAGTAAAAGTGCTTTTCCGTTTCCGTTTGCGTCGTATTTATCGGAAATAGAAAGAAAACTTGCAGGATACGCACCGCCAACAATAAAGTCTTTATTGTTTTCGAAAGATTCTAAATTATTAAAATCCCATTTTTTATATAGTTTCGGTCCGCTTTCGCCTTCTATGATAACAGTTTTTGTAGCATCGTCCCAGTCAACCTTACAACCGAGTGATTCAGAAATGAATCTTACGGGAACAAGTGTCCTACTGTTTACAATTTGAGCCGGGACATCAAGTGTAACGTCTAAACCGTTTACTTTCGCTTGAGTGTTGTTAATTTGAAGTGATACAGTTGTGCCACCTAAAACACCTGTCGCAGTTTTTGTAGCGTCATCCCAAGTAACTGTTGCACCAAGTGCTTCAAATATTGCTCTTACAGGAACGAGTGTTCTGCCTTCTACAATAATAGGAGGCTGGTCCATTGTAAGTGCAGTTCCGTTTAGTGTGATTTTTATTTCATTATCTGCAAATACTATGCACGAAAAACATGAAACAATCATCATAAACGAAAGAATTAGTGCTAAAACTTTTTTCATCTTAGTGTTCTCCTTTTTAAAAAAATTTACTGTATTTTAATTGTAATATAATAAAAAGATGATGTCAACATAGTTTAAAAAAAGAAGAAGAATTTTGATACTTTTAAAATTTTTGTGAAGAATTTTGATATTTTTAAAAATGAAAGAGCACCCGCAATTTTTTACGAGTGCTCTTTGTTTTTTAGTCAAGTGTAATTACAACTGTGTTGTCGCCATCTTTTGAGCATTTAGCATTAACTGTTTTTGTTTTGCCATTTGCACTTGCTGTAATATCATAATCGCCGTGGAAACCACGAGTAGTATATTCGCCGTTGTTATTAGTTGTACCTTCTTCGTTTGTCCACCATTTGTTGTAGATTAAATCCTGCCATACTTCAAGTGTAAGACGAGGTTTAAAGTTGCCATCATAAAGAACTCTTGCTTTCTTTTCGCCTCCGCCGCAGTGTCCCCACATAACAAAACCGTCAAATGCTTCAATAGAATATGCGGCAATCATAAAGTCGCGAGTGTATGATGCCTGGAGTTCTTCGTTATCTGTAGCAAAATCGTATTCTGTAATTTTTAGACGTTTGCCCATATCTGCAATTTTTTGCCACCATTTCATTGTTGTTTCAATATTTGAACCGCTTTGGTCATGATGAGATTGAAGACCTACACCGTCAAAATCAACACCGCCATCAATTAACCATTTAACAAAATTAACCATTTCGTCTTGTGTTTTATAATCATTGTAGTAAAGCTCAGAATCGACACCAGAATTACGTGCTGTATCGTACCACTCTTTAATCATTTTTACGCCATATTTAGGAATGATTCTCATATCTTTTCTTTGTGCTTCGTTAAGTACATCCCAGTCGCCGACTGTACCTTCAAATTCTTTCATGGTTTCAACAATGTGGTCGTTGATGATTTTTTGCATTTCGTCATATTTGTCGAAATAATCAGGTAAATAATCAGGGAATGCGCTGTTTATGCCGTTATTTACACTTGCTTTATCCCACATAAGTGTATGACCTCTGAAGTTTTTAATACCTAAAAGTTTACATACTTCAAATTGATTTTTTGCTGCATTAGGGTCTTTAATGTAGTAATTCCATTTGTTGTCATTTTCGCATACAACTGTATTAAAGTTTTCAGAAAGAGTTTTTTGATAGTCGGCTTTTGTAAGCACTCCGCTGCCAATTGCAGTACCCCATTCAAACTCTGTTTCATACATATTTACTTTAACTTCAGCATTTGGGATAACGTTTCCTAAAGCATCTTTTACAATAACTTTAATATCGCTTTTTCTTATTTTTTCAATTCTGTCCCATGCTTCGCGTCTCCAAGCGGCATCTCTTTGGTGCATCATAGGAAGTGCATCATTGTTTGGAAGATCTTCTATTTTAACTGTATCTTTAAAGTTAAATATTTCATATCCGCCAACTTCAACCTGCTGAAGAGCATAACCGAATCTGAGTGTACCTCTTGTAAATTCGCCGTCATATACAAATGGGAAGTAGAATGCTTTCCATTCCGAACCGTTTACAACTTCTGCTGCTATTTTTTTTGTGTTAGGTGCAACTTTAAGTTCGATTATCGGCATAATCTGACCATTTCCTGATTCGTCCTTTTCACTATATATTGTTCTCATATAGAATTTCAAAAGAAGAATGTCTCCTTCTTCGGCTTTGCCTTCAAGGAAGTTACCAAACTGCGCCTGGAACTGATAAGGATTGTTAGGAGGAAGCTTTGTACACGTTGCACGCAGTGCCTTTTTAAATGGCATTCCTTCTACGTCAACAACTTCTATTGTTCCAAATTCTGAATTTGTTTCAGAAACATAGTATTTACTTAAAATACTGTCATCAATAACTATACTTCCTTTTGGAAGTGAGTTGTAAATTGCTTCGTTATCGCGAATTTCTTTTTCGTAGTAAATGATATCTTCGTAACCTTTACCTGTTTTAAAGTTTGTAGGAACAGGTCTGTGTCCGTCAGAAACAAGTTTTACACCAGGTTCTAAAAGTTTATGTTCTTTTGGAAGTTCAACCGGTTTTTCTTCTTTTTCTTCTTTTGTTCCTTCATATATTTTAACATCGTCAACAACTAAAGTTTTAATTGCTTTTGCACTGTTTGGCTGACCAAAACCAAGTTGAGTTACAATTTCTTCTTCGTGTGTATATGTAAATGTAATAAACTGCCATTCATTTTTCTTTACATTTGCTCTTTGCTCTTTTTTAGGGGTAGTAGCGTACTGAGTTTTTGTATCGGAAAATGCTGCAACAACTACAGTTCCGTCATCATCTGGAGCAAGTATTTTTGCTTCAATAGTAAATGTTTTTCCTAAATCTTCTTTAGTAAATACATTTTTAAGTTTAAGGCGGTAAACCTGATTTTCTCTATTTTCCATAAGAAGTGCTTTACCACTTCCGTTAGCATCATATTTGTCAGAAATAGATACATTTCCAACCGGGTATGCACCGCCAAGAATGTAATCAACATTATTTTCAAAAGATGTGATGTTGTCAAATGTCCATTCTTTATAAGGTTTTAAACCGATTTCACTTTCAATAATAACAGTTTTTGTAGCATCGTCCCAGTCAACTTTGCAACCGAGTGATTCAGAAATAAATCTTACAGGAACAAGAGTTCTTGAGTTAACAATCTGTGCAGGAACGTCAAGTGTTACATCGGTTCCGTTTACTTTTGCTTGAGTATTGTTAATCACAAGCGAAACTGTTTTGCTGTCCAAAACACCTGTTGCGCATTTTGTAGCGTCATCCCAAGTAACTGTTGCACCAAGTGCTTCAAAAATTGCACGAAGTGGAACGAGTGTTCTGCCTTCTACAATAATAGGAGGCTGGTCCATTGTAAGTGCGGTTCCGTTTAGTGTGATTTTTATTTCATTTTCTGCAAATGTGATGCATGAAAAAGATGAAATAATCATCATAACAGAAAGTACCAATGATAAAAACTTTTTCATAAATTTCTCTCCTTTTTTGGTTATAAAATAATTATATCATAACGAAAAGGTAATGTAAATATACAAAATGGGGGGGTAGAATCTTTGAAAAACAAAAAATGCACTCTAATTCGTAGAGTGCATTTTTAAAAACTAATTAGTCAAGTGTAATTGTAACCAGGTTATCGTTACCTTTATGGCAAGGAACTGAAACAGTTTTGCTAACTCCGTTTACTGTTACTGTAATATCATAATCGCCATAGAATCCGCGTGTAGCAAATGTACCATTTGCATCAGTTGTACCAGATTCATCAGTCCACCATTTGTTATAGATTAAATCCTGCCAAGCTTCAAGACCTTTCTTTTCGTTCCAGTCGTTATCGTATAATACGTATTTATTGTTTGTGCCACCTTTAAAGCCCCACATAATAAATCCGTCAACGGCCTCATGGCTAAATGCTGTAATAAGCATATCTCTTGTATAACTTGCCTGAAGAAGCTGGTCACCTGTCTGGAAGTCATATTCGGTAATTTTTAATCTTTTGCCGTATGTTTTGTAAAGTCTGTCATAGAAATCATATGTTTTTGTAGGAGCAACAACGCTTCCGTAGTGTGACTGAATACCGATACCGTCAAAATCAACGTTATTTGCTTTCATTATATCTAATAGGTTAAACAGTTCATCATTCATTTTAAAGTCATTGTAGTAAAGAATAGCATCTTCGCCAAGTGCTTTTCTTGCCATATCAAACCATTCGTTTATAATTTCTCTGCCATATATATCCTGCATAACTTTATTGTTGCATGCTTCGTTTAAAACATCCCATTCTGTAAAGTAAGGATTTGTTTTTGATGTGATTTCAACAATGTGATCGTTGATTCTTTTCTGCATAGCAGTTTTATCATTATATAATCCTATTAAATCTTCAGGAATAGATGTGTTTTCTTTCCATTTTCCATTTTCATCAACTTGTTTTCTGTCCCAAACAAGCACGTGGCCTCTTAAATATTTAATACCTAAATTTTTAAGTGTATCATACATGGCTATTGTTTTGTCAGGAGCTTTTTCGTGTTCAACCCATTTTGTCTGGTTTTCAGGAACAGCTGCGTTAAAGTTTGTCTGAACAACGCTCTTGTATTTTTCGCTGCTATAAATATTGTTGTTTACAGCAACACCAAACTGGAATTCGTGTTCATACATATTTACGTCAACTTTTGCATCAGGAACAGCATTTCCTGCTGCATCTTTTACAACAACTTTAATATCGCCTTTTCTGATTTTTTCAATTCTGTCCCATGCTTCACGTCTCCAAGGAGCATCTTTTCTAAGTTCAGGGTCTTCGCCTGAATTAGAAGGCAAATCGTTAATGCTTACATTTTTTCCGTAGTTTACAATTTCGTATCCACCAAGGTCAACAGTCTGAACATAGTATCCAAGACGTATTGTTGCTCTTGTGTGGTTTGCTTTGAAAGTAAATGGGAAGTAAAATACTTTCCAGTAATATCCGTTGATAACATTTCCTGTAAGAACTTTGCTGTATTGACCGCCGTTTTCTTCAATAACAACCTGAACCTGACCGTTCTGGCTTTCGCCGTTTCCGCCTTTTTCGGTTCTCATATAAAGTTTTAAAAGCATTACATCTCCATCTTCTGCTTTGCCTTCAAGCGGAGTGCCAAAGTCAAACTGAATTGCGTATGGATTTGTTGTAGGTTCTTCTGTAACATCAACTCTTACAGCCTTTTTAAATGGCATTCCTTCAACATCAATAATTTTAGATGTACCATACTGACTGCCAGTGCTTTTACCTACTTTGTTAAGTAATATATTTTCATCTACTACGACTTTTCCTTCAGGAAGTGCTGCTAATAGTTTGTCATTATCTGTAGTTTCTCTTGTGAAGTAAATAATGTCATCAAAACCTTTACCTGTTGTAAAGTTTGTAGGAACAGGTCTGTGTCCGTCTGTAACAGTAACTGCTTTTACTTCATCACTAGGAGTATTAGGTTTTTGTTCTGTCTGTGTATTTTCTGCAGTTTCTTCAATTATAATATCGTCAACGTATATAAGACTAACACATTTTAGTGATGCAGGTCTCTGGTCAAAACCAATCTGCGTAACAATTGGGTTTTCATGTTTATAAATAAGTTCAATCTGTGTCCACTGTTTATCTTTCATTTCAACAGTTTTATATGCTGCAGGCATATATGCAAATTCTGTACCTACGTCTGAATATGCAGCAAGTGATACACTGCCTGCGCTTTCAGGAAGATATACCCATGCGCTGATTTTATATGTTTTGCCAACCATATCAGAAGTAAAAGCACCTAAAAGTTTAACTCTGTGATCTGCTTTTGTACGATTTTCCATTTTAAGTGATTTGCCATTTCCTGTTGTGTGGTCAACATCTGTTGATAATGAAACATTTTTGGCTTCATAATTAGCACCCATTATGAAATCTTTTTTCTCAGTAAAACTTGTAACATCATCAAATGTCCATTCTTTTACTGCACCTTTTTTTGCACTTTCAATAATAACAGTTTTTGTAGCATCGTCCCAGTCAACCTTACAACCGAGTGATTCAGAAATAAATCTTACAGGAACAAGTGTTCTTGAATTAACAATCTGTGCAGGAACATCAAGTGTAACGTCTTTTCCGTTTACTTTTGCTACAGTATTGTTGATTTGTAGTGATACAGTAGTACCATCTAAAACACCTGTTGCAGTTTTTATACTGTCATCCCAGGTAACTGTTGCACCAAGTGCTTCAAATATTACTCTTACAGGAACAAGTGTTCTGCCTTCTACTATAATAGGAGGCTGGTCCGTTGTAAGAGTAGTTCCGTTTAGTGTGATTTTGATTTCACCATCTGCAAATGCTATGCATGAAAAACATGATAGAATCATTGCAACAGATAAAATCAGTGATAGAAATCTTTTCATTGTTTCTCTCCTTTAAATAATTTTTATTTAAGATGCGTTTTTCGCACTTCTTAACAAGATAAAATCACGGATTTCATTATAACATATATAATGTAGAAAAGTAAATTGACAATAATACACAAATTGTCGTATGAATTTTAGTTAATTTACACAATACGGCATTTAAAGGACGGATTGTCAGCATTAAAATTGTCTTGCTGAATGGTAAAGTAATATATAAACGAAGATAATCAAGTGTAGTAAAAAAGTAGAGTTTTTATACAAAATTCCCGTAAGAAACATGTTTTTAGACTATTTTGTTAATTAAAATACACAAAATGAATAAAAAACTTAAAAAAATTCAAAAAAAGTGTTGACAATGCTTTTGCCTTGTGATATATTGATAGAGCACCTTTCGAAAAGGGAATGAAACAACACAAAAAAATTTGAAAAAAATTCAAAAAAAGTGTTGACAAACTTTTTAAGATGTGTTATTATGTACAAGTTGCCGCAAATGAGGGCAACGAGCAAATTGGTCTTTGAAAATTGAACAGCAAAGAGAGGTTCTCGTTAAAGAGAATTGAGTTTTAAAAAGCATACAAGCTTTAAAGCTAGTAAAAGTTATGAGCTAAAAAACTTAAATAAGAACTTAA
>SVJH01000034.1 GCA_015069095.1 Oscillospiraceae bacterium
TTTGAAATAGCAATATCGTCAAGTTTAGCAATGTCTTCGCCTTCGCCAGAGCGGTAAAGTGATGCACTTGATGCACTAAGTCCTGTGATGTCGATTGTTATATCTTCTTTGCCGTTGTTGATTATAACAGTTACAATTTTTCCATTTTCAGGATTTATTGCGCTTGTTACTTTAATATCAGGATTTAAACTGTAAGAAGTAACTCGTTTGTACCCAGGTCTTATAAACTTAGAGAACTGTCCTAAAGCATAGTATTCTCTTGCAAATACCATTTCGCCTGTTTTGTCGCTGTAATCGATAAGTGCTTCGGCATTTTGATTTCCTAAATTATCTGTTTTTCTTACGCCGTACCAGTAGCACCATGCACTGTAATTATGATTTAAATGGTTCATAATTTCGTTTGAATAACGAAGCAGGGTTTCGTTTGAGTATTCTCTTTTTACATCTGCTCCGTAACAACTTTCTGTATGCAATAGTGGTATATTAAACCTTCCAAGGTTAAACTCATCAAGTGATGTATCGGTATATCCGTAACTGTGTGATATTATAAGCGGAAGTTCATTTTTTACAAATTCGTTATCTATAATTTCCCAGCCATTTAAGTATTCATAAGATACAAATGTACGAGAACACTCAGGACCGCCGATGGTAGTTTCAATACCTTCTTCTTTAAATTTTTGCATAACAATTTTTATTACATCAAGAAGTTTTCTAAAGTTATAATTTGTTGATGCATAAGCAGGATTTCCGTTAGGTTCGTTTTGAATTGAAATCCATTTTACATCAAAACCCAAAGTATCTTTGTAGTGTTTTACCCATGTTGCAAGATATGTTGCATAATCATTGTAGTTTTCATATGAAAGTTCGTTTGGAAGTTCTGTTTTTCCAACAACACTTTTATTGGTTTTCATCCACGAAGGTGCACTCCACGGAACTGCAAAAACCGAAAGATTTGGATCAATTTTTAATGCCTCATTCATATACCATATCTGATGAACATCGGCATTTAAATCCCAGACGTCTTTTTCGGGATTTATTGTCCATTGCATTTCAGGGTTGAAAGTAGATTTATCATTTGGAGTAAACGGATTTATTTCAAGTCTTACAATGTTAAGACCAATGCCTTCACTTACATCATATAACGCTTTAAGTGCTTTTTGTTTAATACTCTCTGACGAATTCATAAGATACCATGCGTTGTGGTTTGCAGCAGCGCCAAAGCCGTAAATTTCTTGTTTTAAATCGTCTTTGTAAATGTTAATTTCATTTTTGAATGTAGTATCTTTTATTATTACATATTGCTTTTCGCCGTCCCAGTTAACCTCACAACCTAAAGCTTCTGCAATAAATCTTACAGGAACCATTGTTCTTGAGTCGATAATTTGCGGTGCAACGTCAAGTGTAGCCGTTATGCCGTCAATATAAGCAGTGTCAGAGCCGATAGTAAGTTTTATTTCTTTATTGCTCTTTTTGGCAGTAACTGTTTTTGTTGTATCATCCCAGTTTATGTAAGCGCCAAGTGATTCAAATATTTTTCGCATAGGAACAAGTGTTCGGCTATCAATAATCTGAGGTTTTGCATCACCGATAAATGATAAGCGGTTATCATTTATATATACACTAATTCCAGCATTTGCAAGTTTTTTAAGTTCGTTATCCGAAAGTTTAGGCTGTGTTGGTATGTTTTCATTAGAAACTTTAACTGTTACGTTATCAATCAAAACATCAGTAACAACATATTCCTCAAAAGGAGTATCATCGTTTATTTTTACCTGTTCAAGTGTTATTCCGTAAACTTTTTCGCCGTTTGAAGTGTATGCAAGTTTAACTTTTGTCCAGTTATCTTTTCTTACGGTATAAGTATAATTATCGTTGTAATAATATTCTTTTCCATTTCCGGCAGAACCTAAAAATGTAACAACTCCAATTTTAAATTGACCGGCTTCTACAACTGAATTATCAGGAATTTTAACCATCATAGAAATGTCATATTTAGTATCTTTTTTCTGACTTATATTGTCAAATACATTTAAAAATTTAATTCTTTCGTAAGGATATTTTCTTGCTGCAAATGAAAGGATTTTGTTATTTTGGGTGTCATCTATAATTACAAAATTAGAATCCCCTGCGCCTCCGCCACCTTCAATTTTTTCATCTTTAGGCGAAGTTATATTTTCAAAATCAACAATATTTTCTGTTTTTGTATCGTCCCCGTTAACACTGTTGCATTTTACAACCAAATCGTCAATGTAAATGTTTTTTGCAAGTGGACTTTGCATTGCCTCCTTATCCTGAGAAATACCAATCTGAGTAACTATTTCATCCTGATAAACAAATTCAAATTCAATAAGTGTCCATTCGTCTTTTTTTACATCTTTAAATGTTATTGCGTGCGGTGAGTAAGCATATTTGGTATTAACATCAGAAAATGCACCAACACTGAGTTTTGTATCAACATCCGCCATAACATAAATGCTTACTTTTACAGTTTCATTAAGAAACGAAGTTGGAATTGCATTTAGTATTTTAATTCGGTGTGTGTTAGCACTTCTGTCTGACATTTTAACACTTTTTCCACTTCCTGTTGTGTGGTCTTTTTCACTTGTTAATCCTATTTTCCCTGTATAACCTGCACCGCCAATAATGTAATCTTTATCTTTTTCGAATGATACTTTGTCATCGAAGTTAAAAATAGTTTCATCTAAAGCAAATGAAGGTAAAATTGTAAACAATGATGTGATAATAGTTAATGTAATAATCAAAACAATTGTTTTTTTCATTCTTTATCTCCTTTATAAAAATATTACTACATTAAAATTATAACATACAGATAATTCAATATAAATAATAAAAAACGAAAATTTTATACTTTTAGAAACAAAAAAGGCACCACTTAAGTTGGTGTGACTTATGGATTTTTGAAAAAGGCTCCCTTGCCTAAAGGGAGCTGTCGAGCAAATGCGAGACTGAGGGATTGTGTCTATAGCAATTTTAATAATTACAATCCCTCCACCACTAAAGTGGTCCCCCTCCCTTTACACAAGGGAGGCTTAACGGGACGTCGTTTCGCACCGTCCCCTACAATATTCAAGTAATAAAAATAACCGAGTGATTTTAGTTTCACTCGGTTATATTTTTCCCTTAAGACCACCCCACATAAAGGGGTGCCTTTTTTTTAGTTTTCAACAACAGTTGTAATTGTTTGTGCTTTAAATGTTATATTTGCCATTCCGTTTGAAATAGCAATATCGTCAAGTTTAGCAATGTCTTCGCCTTCGCCAGAGCGGTAAAGTGATGCACTTGATGCACTAAGTCCTGTGATGTCGATTGTTATATCTTCTTTTCCATTATTGATAACAACAGTTACAATTTTTCCATTTTCAGGGTTTATTGCACTTGTTACTTTAATATCAGGATTTAAACTGTAAGAAGTAACTCGTTTGTATCCAGGTCTTATAAACTTAGAGAATTGTCCTAAAGCGTAGTATTCTCTTGCCATCTGCATCTGTTTTGTAGTATCAGAAAAATCAAGAAGTGATTCGGAGTTCTGAGTTCCGAGGTTGTCTGTTTTTCTTATTCCGTACCAGTATAACCAACCGTTGTAATTATGGTTTAAATGGTCCATAATTTCGTTTGAATAACTCATAAGAAGTTCATTTGTAAATTCTCTTTTTTGCTGAACAGAAGTACATTTTTCTGTCTGAAGCATCGGTTTGTTATATCTTTCAAGGTTTGTTGCATCAAGTGTTGTATTATTGTTACCATAACTGTGTGTAGTTATAAGTCCAAGTTCATTATTTACAAAATCAGGGTCAAGTATTTCCCATCTGTTCATATATGAATTTGTACCGCTTGTATTTGAATGTTCAGGTCCGCCAACAAGTGTTTTGATGCCTTCATCTTTGAATTTTTTAGTTACAAGTTTTGTTAATTTAAGAAGCTTGTCGGCACTGAACTGTGTTGATGCGTAAGTTGTATTTACGTTAGGCTCGTTCTGAATAGAAAGCCATTTAACGTCAAAACCTAAAGTATCGTTGTAGTGTTTAACCCATCTTGCAAGATAATCTGCATAATAATCGTAGTTTTCGTCTGCAAGTTCGTTAGGTTCGTCAGTTTTACCTACAACAGATTTGTTTTCTTTCATCCATGCCGGAGCACTCCACGGCACTGCAAGCACTTTAAGGTCAGGATCAATTTTTAAAGCTTCTTTCATATACCAAATCTGATGAACGTCAGCATCCATATCCCAAACATCTTTTTGAGGGCTTATTGTCCACTGGAATTCAGGATTGAAGTTTGATTTGTCATTTGGTGTATAAGGGTTAACTTCAAGTCTTACAATGTTAAGACCAATACCTTCGTTTACATCGTATAGTGCTTTAAGTGCTTTTTGCTGCATTTCTTCTGATGCTTTCATTAAATACCACGCATTGTGGTTAGCAGCAGCGCCAAAGCCGTAAATTTCCTGTTTTAAATCGTCTTTGTAAATGTTAACTTCGTTTTTAATATTACCATCTTTTACAGTAACTCTTTGTTTTTTGTCGTCCCAGTTAACCTCGCAGCCTAAAGCTTCTGCAATAAATCTTACTGGCACCATTGTTCTTGAATCGATAATTTGTGCAGGTACGTCAAGCGTAGCCGCTTTGCCGTCTATATATGCAGTATTAGAGCCGATAGTAAGTTTTATTTCTTTGTCGCTTCTTTTTGCTGTAACAGTTTTTGTGCTGTCATCCCAGTTTATATAAGCACCTAATGATTCAAATATTTTTCGCATAGGAACAAGTGTTCGACTGTCAATAATCTGAGGTTTTACATCGTTTAAGAACGAAATTCTTTTATTGTTTATATAAACTTCGATTCCTATATTTGCAAGGTTTTTTAGTTCAGTATTTGAAAGGATTGGCTGTTTTGGAACATCCTTATCAGAAACAGTAACTGTTACATCATCAATGAAAATATCTGTAACAACGTATTCGTCGTGAGCAATACCTTCTGTTATCTGTACCTGGTCAATTGTAACACCATAAACAGGTTCGCCTGTTGAAACGTACTGCATTTCAACTTTTGTCCATTCGCCTTTTTTTACAGTATATCTGTAGTTTTTATCGTAATAGTATTCTTTTCCGTTGCCAACTGTACCCAAGAAGTTTACAATACCAATAGTAAACTGACCTGCTTCAATTCGGGCATTGTCGTGAATTCTTACCATCATTGAAATATTGTATTTTGTACCTTTTTTCTGGCTTAATCCGTCAAATACACTTAAGAATTTTGCTCTGTAATATGTAAATGTTCTTTCATTAAATAACAACGATTTGCCTTCACCAACACCGCCATAGAAGTATTCAGACGATAATTCAAAGTTTTTAGGACCAGCACCGCCGCCGCCTTCAATTCTTACTTCATTAACCGATTGCATATCATCAAAAGTAAGAACATTTTCTTTTCTTGAACCTTCAGGGGCTGAAGCAAAAGCACCATCAAAGCCGACCTTCAAATCGTCAATGTAGATTGTATCAGGTACTGCCACGTCTTTTGCTTCTTCCTGACCAATACCAACTTGTGTAACAGTTTCGTTATTGTAAATAAATGTTACAGAAATGTGTGTCCATGTATCTTTTTTTACATCATAAGTTTTTGATTTAAAAGGTTTTATTGCATAAGTTGTATTTACTGTTCCGTATGCACCAATAGAAATTTTTGTATCAACATCTGTGTAAACCCATGCTGAAGCAGTAATTTCTTTATTAAGCATAGGCGGTGTAATGGTATCTACAAATTTAAGTCTGTGCTGTTGGCTTTTTCTTCCTGACATTCTAACACTTTTACCGTTTCCTGTTGTGTGGTCTTTTTCAGAAAGAATTTTTGGAACGCCCGGATATGCTCCGCCTTTGATATAATCTACATTTTCTTCAAAACTGTCAACGTTTTCAAAATCGTAGTATATACTTTCAAGATTCTGATTTTTCTTTGGCAAAGATACTTCGGTATCATCTTTTTTATCAGATGATGTAGTACCTGTAAATTCTTTTACACATAAATCGTCTATGTAAATATTTTTAGCAAGTGGGCTTCCAAGTGCGCCTTTATCCTGAGCAATACCGATTTGTGTAACAATATCAAGTTTGTAGTCGAAATCAAATTCGACTTTTGTCCAGGTGTTTGCTTTTAAATCCACAGCCACAAGTTTGTAAGGTTCATATGCGTGGATAGTACCTGTGTCAGAAAAAGCACCGACACTAAGTTTTGTGTCAATATCTGTCATAAGATATACGCTTACACTTACTTTTTTGTTTAAAAGTTCTTTAGGAATAGCATTTAAAAATTTAATACGGTGAGTAGCATCGCCTCTGCCTGACATTTTAATACTTTTCCCTTTTCCTGTTGTGTGGTCTTTTTCATTTGTTACAGTGATTTTTCCGCTATAACCAGAACCGCCGATGATGTAGTCTTTACCTTTTTCGAATGACGTAATATCATCGAAATTCATATTTACTTCATTAGTATCTGCCATTACTTGAATCGAAACAAAAAGTGATGAAATAATGGTTAATACAAGAAGTAAACAAAGTATTTTTTTCATTTTTCACTTCTCCTTTTTTAATTATATTGGATAATTTAATTATAAGGTAAAAAGAAATTAAAATCAATAGTGTATTTATATTTTAAATATACTTATTTCTAATATAAAAAAAGCATCTCAAAATGAGATGCTTTAAAAATACATTTCCCTTAAAAAGCGTATGCTTTTGCTAATGAAAGCTTTTTTGCTTACTTTTTCAAAAGTAACAGCATTAAATTTTACTCTTCCCAGTTGTGATAAATGTTTTGAACGTCGTCGTTATCTTCGAGATGTTCAATAAGTTTTTCCATCATAAGAATATCTTTTTCGTCTGTAAGTTTAACGTAGTTCTGAGGAACCATTTCAATTTCTGCAGATGCAAAAGCGTAATGTTTTTCTTCTAAAGCACTTACAACGTCTGAAAAATCTTCAGGAGTAGTTGTGATTTCGTAAACTTCTTCGCCTGCTTCAAAATCTTCAGCACCGGCATCGAGCGCATCCATCATAATTGTATCTTCGTCGATATCGTCTGCTTTAAGTACAATAATTTTGCCTTTTGTATCAAACATCCAGCTAACAGAACCGTTTGTTCCAAGGTTACCTTTGAATTTGTCGAAATAATGACGAACATCGCCTGCTGTTCTGTTACGGTTATCTGTTAGTGTTTCAACAATAACAGCAACGCCATTAGGGCCGTAACCTTCATAAACAATGTTTTCATAGTTTGCATCGTTTCCGTCGCCTGCTGCTTTTTTGATACATCTTGAAATATTGTCGTTAGGCATATTGTTTGAACGTGCTTTTGCGATGATATCTTTTAGTTTTCTGTTTGTTTCAGGGTCAGCACCGCCGCTTTTAACCGCAACAGCAATTTCCCTACCGATTTTAGTAAAAATTTTACCTTTTTGTGCGTCTGTTTTTTCTTTTTTGTGTTTAATGTTAGACCACTTTGAATGTCCTGACATTTTTATTTCATCCTTTCAAAAAAAATTCTATTGCTTTTTCTATATGTTTATCCCAGAATTTCCATTCATGTCCTCCCGGACCTTCGTGGTATTCATGTTCAAAATCTGTATTTTTAATCCATTTTCTAAAGTTTTGGTTGTCTTCATACAAAAAGTCTTCTGTTCCGCAAGATTGATACAGTCTTACCTTCGGAGCATTTTTGTCAAAATTTTCAAGAAGATATTTTAAATCTTCTTTTGCATATTCGCCGTTAAAATCGGGATTTTCGCCAACTATAAGCATTTTTTCTTTTTCCCATGCAGTTTCTGTAGAAAGTCTGTTAACAATGTCGAGTACACCTGAAAAAGATGCAGCCGCAGAAAAAATGTCAGGGTTTCTGAGTGCTATTTTAAATGCACCGTATCCGCCCATTGAAAGTCCCGCTATAAATGTATCTTCACGTTTTGTGCTTAGTTTAAAAACCTGTCTTGTGTATTTAATAAATTCATCTGAAATATAAGTATAATAATTTCTGCCGTATTTCATATCCGTATAAAAACTTCTGTCAACATTTGGCATAAAAACGGCAACGCCTTTATTTCTTACGTAACTTTCAACCGATGTAAATCTTGACCAGTTTGAGTGGTTATCAGAAAGCCCGTGCAAAAGATATATACTTTTTATATTGTCAGTAACATTTTGCGGAATGATGGCATTAAAACATACGTCCTGACCAAGCACTTCCGATTTGAATGAGCACTGCATAAAAGCCATAAAATCGCCTCCATCTATATTATTTTATCTTATTTATTAAAAAAGTCAAGTTTTTTTTAAAAACATTTGTAATATTTATCGTGATATTTGAATAAAATTAAGAATATAAGCGAAAGGGGAGCAAAAAATGAATATGGAAAATATAAATAATGAAGTACATTTAGCAGGATATGTAGATGCAGAGCCAATTTTTAGTCATGAAGTTTACGGTGAAAAATTTTTGATATTTCCGCTTAGGGTAAAAAGACTTAGCGATATTTCAGATATAATAAATATTACTGTATCGGAAAGACTTGTAAAAATTTCTCCGATACAAAAAGATGATTTTATAAAAGTCAGCGGTCAGTTCCGTTCATATAATAACTACTCGCAAACTGGCAATAAACTTGTTTTAACTGTGTTTGCACTTGATTTAAGCCATGTAGAAGATGAAGATGGGGAAAATCCGAATTACATATATTTAAACGGATTTGTCTGTAAAAAACCTGTATACCGCGTAACACCTTTTGGTCGCGAAATTACAGATATTTTGATTGCAGTAAACAGAGCATATAATAAATCTGATTATATGCCGTGTATCGCTTGGGGAAGAAATGCGCGCTTTTCGTCTGATTTGGAAGTTGGAACAAATATAAAAATATGGGGTAGGATACAGTCAAGAGAGTATCAGAAAAAACTTTCTGAAGATGAAACTATAACAAAAACAGCATTTGAAATTTCAATTTCAAAAAT
This sequence comes from Oscillospiraceae bacterium, assembly GCA_015069095.1. Lineage (GTDB taxonomy): Bacteria > Bacillota > Clostridia > UMGS1810 > UMGS1810 > SIG430. The sequence goes on from SVJH01000034.1 coordinate 9,014, forward strand.
GGAAGTTGAAGAAAATCTCGAAAACGCAGATATAGTGTAAAAAAACCGTTACTCATTTTTTTGAGTAACGGTTTTAATCATTCTTCAAAAAGATCTGTTGAAAGGTATCTGTCGCCTGTATCAGGAAGAAGAACAACAATGTTTTTTCCTTCTTCTTTTTTTGCAATTTCCAACGCCGCAAAAAGAGCCGCACCTGATGAAATTCCTACAAGAGCACCTTCTTTTTTTGCTATAAGGCGACTCGCAAAATAAGCATCTTCTTTTGAAACGGCAATAACTTCATCATATATGTTTGTGTCTAAAACTTCAGGAATAAATCCTGCGCCAATTCCCTGAAGAGCGTGTGGTCCTGCATTTTCTCCCGATAAAACAGCAGAGTCTTTTGGTTCTACCGCAATTATTTTTATATTTGGATTTTTTTCTTTTAAGTATTTTCCCGTACCTGTAATTGTACCGCCTGTGCCAACGCCTGCAACAAAAATATCAATTTTTCCGTCGGTATCTTCAAAAATTTCTTTTCCTGTTGTTTCAAAATGTGCTTTTGCGTTAGATTTATTTGAAAACTGGTCCGGAATAAAACTTGATGGAATTTCTTTTGCAAGTTCTTTTGCTTTTTCAATAGCACCGCTCATTCCTTTTTTTCCGTCAGTAAGCACAAGGGTAGCACCATATGCTTTCATTAAAATCTGGCGTTCTTTTGACATTGTATCTGGCATAACAATAATAGTTTTGTATCCTCTTACAGCACCGATAAGTGCAAGTCCTATTCCCGTGTTTCCGCTTGTCGGTTCAATTATTACCGAATCTTTTGTAAGTTTTCCTTCCTTTTCGGCATCATCAATCATTGTTTTTGCAACTCTGTCTTTAACACTTCCAGCAGGATTTAAATATTCAAGTTTCGCTATTAAATTTGATTTTAAATTGAGTTCTTTTTCTATATTGGAAAGTTTTAAAAGCGGTGTTTTTCCAATGAGTAAATCAAGTGAATTATATATATTTGACATGGTTATCATCCTTTTATTTATTGATAGTGATATTTTACTACTTATGTACTGTTTTTGTCAATGTTATATATTGACTTAAAATGCCTTTTGTGGTAAAATCACTTGTAATTGTTTGGGGGTGTAATAGTGTCGGAAAAAAATAAAGATCTTAAAAATGCAATAATTATAGGTATAGCGACAATTCTTGCTTATTGTGCATGTTATATAGGGAGAAATATTCTAAGCGCTGTTATGCCTCAACTTGCAAAAGAAGGTTTGTTTGATAAAAAAGAACTTGGCGCTATGGGAAGTTCGTTTCTTTTAACATATGGATTTGGTCAACTTATAAATGGCTTTGTCGGAAATAAAATAAGCCCCAAAATAATGGTGTTTACAGGACTTTTTGTATCGGGCGTGATTGTATTTTCGTTTCCGTTTTTATCATCGTTTTATTTAACAATTGTGTTCTGGGCAGTGTGCGGATTTGCATCATCAATGCTTTGGGGACCGATTTCAAGAAAGATTATTTCCAATACAGATTATAAATATGGCAAAATTTTAATGGGCGGTACAACAGTTGCGTCTGTTTTAGGTATGCTTGTTGCGTACGTATTTGCATTTATAAGTGTAAAAACGTGCAAATCGGATATTGCGTTTTATTTATCTGGTATATTTATGATTGTAAGCAGTATAGTATGGCTTATTATGGATAAATTTATGCCAAATAACGAACTTAACATAAAACATGAAAATCAAGCGAAAACCGCAACACTTAAAGATTTTTTGAAAATTGGATTTATTTCGATGATAGTAGTTTCAATGGCAAATGGTGTTATAAGAAATGCCGTTGCGTTTTGGATTCCGACTTTTGTTGCAGATAATCTCGGTATGCCACTTGAAAGTGTAGCGTTTATTTCGATGGTATTGCCGATACTTAATGTAACAGGAACTTTTATTTCACTTTGGGCGCTTAAATTTGTTAAAAATAACGAGAGAACAATGTGTGTATGGTTATTTTTATTATCTGCAATTTTGTTCCTTTTAGTATTTTTGTTTAACGGAAAAAGTGCTATTATTACAATTACATCGCTTTTTGTAGCAAGTGCACTTATGACGGGTGCCTGCAATATGATATTCGGTGTGTACATACTTCATTTTAAAGAAACAGGACTTGTTTCGTCAATAACAGGATTTATAGATTTTACATCGTATATAACGGCAGCAGGCGCAAGCAGTTTGTTCCCGTATATTTTGGGTGTTTCAAACTGGGGCGTTGTTATTATTACATGGATTGCAACGTGCGTTATTGGATTTGTATTTTCTCTTATTGCAGCAAAAAAAGAAGTTATGTAATATTTTAAACCGTTACTTTTGAAAAAGTAACCAAAACCTGCTTTCTTAAAAGAAAGCTTAGCAAAGAACTTACAATAGCAAAAGCATACGCTTTTGCAAAGGCAAAAAATAAAAGGTATCTCAAAAAGTGGGATACCTTTTTCATATGTAAGTTTTACTTAAACCAGAATTTTTTATCCAAACTTCTATAACGCACTGCTTCTGCAATATGTTTTACTTCTATTGCTTCTTTGCCGTCAAGGTCTGCTATTGTTCTTGATACTTTTATAATTCTGTCATGCGCTCTTGCACTAAGCCCCAACTTTTCAAAAACATCTCTTAAAATGGCTTTGCAGTCGTCAGTTAAATGGCAATATTTTTCCATATCGGCAGGCGCAAGATTTGAATTAGTAAATATTTTTTTGTCTTTGTATCTTTCAAGTTGAATTTGTCTTGCTGTTTCTACTCTTTTTTTGATATCTTTTGATTTTTCACTTTTCGCATTTGATTCAAGTTCCTCATATTTAATAGTTGGCACTTCAATGTGAATGTCAAATCTGTCAAGCATAGGGCCCGAAATTTTTGAAAGATATTTTTGTATTTGTGATGCTGTGCATGTACATTCTCTTGATGCATCGCCGTAGTAACCGCATTTACAAGGGTTCATACTTGCAATAAGCATTGTTTCTGAAGGAAATGTAAAACTTCCTGCAACTCTGCCTACTGTAAACGAGCCGTCTTCAAGTGGCTGACGCATTGCGTCTATTGTGTCTTTTTTAAATTCAGGAAATTCGTCAAGAAACAATACACCTCGATGTGCAAGACTTATTTCACCCGGCTTTGGAATTACGCCACCGCCTGTAATTGCCTGAGGTGAAATTGTATGATGTGGACTTCTAAAAGGTCTTGTTTTTATTATAGGTGTTTTTAAATTACCTGATATTGAATAAATTTTTGTAACTTCAAGTGCCTCTTCAAATGACAAATCGGGAAGTATTGAAGGAAGACGTTTTGCAAGCATTGTTTTACCTGAGCCGGGTGCACCTATCATTAGTACGTTATGACCGCCCGCTGCCGCAACTTCAAGCGCTCTTTTAACTGCCGCCTGACCTTTTACATCGGAAAAATCGCTTAAAAAAGTTTCGTCTGATTTAAATATTTCATTTATATCGATTTTTGCTTTTTCAATAAATACCTGTTTATTTAAGTGGCAAACGACGTCGCAAAGCGTTTTTGCTCCGTAAATTTCAACATCTTCTACAACTGCGGCCTCCTGCATATTTTCAAACGGTACTATAATTTTTTTAATTCCGTTTTCTCTTGCAGCAATTACCATAGGAAGAACGCCGTTAACACTTCTTACGCTTCCGTCAAGTGCAAGTTCGCCAATGATAAGATAATCGCTAATATCATCGCAAACAATCTGCCCTGATGAAACAAGCACAGCAACAGAAATAGGAAGGTCAAAATATGTACCTTCTTTTTTTGTGTCGGCAGGTGCAAGATTTATTATAATTTTTCTTTGTGGAAAAATAAATTCACTGTTTTTAATTGCCGATTTTACTCTTTCTTTTGATTCTTTAACCGCCGCATCGGGAAGACCTACAATGTCCATAGAAGGTATGCCGTTTTGGGTATCTGCTTCAACTGTAACTATACATCCGTTAATTCCGACAAGCGTACAACTTAATACTTTTGATATCATCGTAACACCTCTTAAAAACAATAATATCATATATAACAAAAATTTTCCATAAATTTTTTGAAAAATTACGGAACTTTTTTGTTTTCTTATCCGTTAAATAAATGAAAGGGTGAAGATACATACCCTTTGATGCATCATTTTTAACAAATACTTTTGATGCTAAAATAAATTCCCCCAAACACATCTTAGTCAAAAACCACCTTCCTAAAAAGGATAGGTGGTTTTTGATTTATTCGTCATATCCGCAGTATGGACAAGGTAGATGTTTGATTGATAAATTACAAGCTTTACATTTCAACTTTTCGCCTGATGGCTCAGCATCACCTGTTCTGTATACTTCTTCAAGTACACTTTTTACACCGTTGGGTTTATTGCTGTTATTAGTACAATATGTATTATTTTTATTGTCGTTATCTTTTAAAGCATCGGCAATAATTTTTGAATTTTCTATAAGTTCGCCAAATCCGTAAGCCAGTATAACGCTTAAATAAGACACTGCAAACCCAATGACAACTATTAAAACTGACCAAATAATATTTAAAAATACTTCAATGCCATCAAGGTCGTTCGTTTTACCTAATTGTATAATACCCAACAATACAAATACTGCTAATTCATACATAAATATTTGTTTTGATATATTTTTTATTTTTTCACCAACATTATCAAACATAATTTCACCTCCCTTAAAACAAAAAGTGTGCAGACCGAAGCCTACACACTAAAAACGCAAGACTCCGATTGCTACCACACAAAATTTTCGATAATCAAAATATTAGACATGCGAAAAAAGAGCCTGCATTTTTAACATATGTAAAAAATGCTTGCCTAATACATTGAAATTCAAATTTTGTGTGGTAAACGTATTGTATCACAAAAAATCATATTTGTCCATTGTTAATTATAATAAACCTTGGCAAAAACGTATGTTTTTGCATATGTAAGTCTTTTTGGTTCTTTTTCTTCAGAAAAAGAACAATAACAAACGGCAGTAAAAAATAAAATATTGAAATGTAACATAAAATATGGTAAAATGTATTCAGTTATATAATTGAGAGGTAAAAAAATGGCAAATAATCAGGACAATATACGAAATTTTTGTATAATAGCACATATAGACCATGGTAAAAGTACACTTGCAGATAGAATGCTTGAAAAAACAGGTGTGCTTACTCAGCGTGAAATGCAGGACCAAATCTTAGACGATATGGACCTTGAACGTGAAAAAGGTATCACAATTAAAGCGCGTGCTGTTAAACTTGTATATAAAGCAAAAGACGGAAATGAATATATATTCAACTTAATAGATACACCGGGACACGTTGACTTTAACTATGAGGTGTCAAGAAGTCTTGCTGCGTGCGAAGGTGCGATACTTATTGTTGATGCTGCACAAGGGATAGAAGCGCAAACACTTGCAAACACATACCTTGCAGTAGACCATAATCTTGAAGTAGTACCTGTTATAAATAAAATTGACCTTCCAAGTGCAAGACCTGATGAAGTTAAAACAGAAATTGAAGATATTATTGGAATAGAAGCACACGACGCTCCGCTTATTTCTGCCAAAAACGGAATAGGTATTGAGGATGTACTTGAAGCAGTTGTAGAAAAAATACCACATCCTGTTGGCGATATAAATGCGCCTCTTAAAGCACTTATATTTGACTCATATTACGATGCATACAAAGGCGTAATTGTTTATGTGCGTGTTCGTGATGGCGAGGTTAAGGCAAACGACACAATTAAATTTATGGCAACAGAAAAAGAATTTGACGTTGTTGAAGTTGGATATCTTTCTCCGCTTGGAACAGTTCCTTCAAAAAGTCTTAAAGCAGGCGAGGTAGGTTACATTGCAGCAAGTATTAAAAATGTACGAGATGCAAGAGTGGGAGATACAGTAACGCTTGTAGAAAACGGAGCAAAAGAGCCACTACCAGGTTATAAAAAAGTTAATCCTATGGTATTCTCAGGTATTTACCCTGCAGATGGTGCAAAGTATCCTGACCTTAGAGATGCACTTGAAAAACTGCAACTAAACGATGCTGCGCTTACTTTTGAGCCTGAAACATCACTTGCATTAGGTTTTGGTTTTAGATGCGGATTTTTAGGACTTTTGCATATGGAAATCATACAAGAACGATTAGAGCGAGAATATAATCTTGACCTTGTAACAACAGCACCAAGCGTTGTTTATAAAGTTACAAAAACAGATGGCGAAGTTGTAAACATCGATAATCCTACAAATCTTCCAAGTCCTTCTGAAATTGAAATGATGGAAGAGCCGATTGTTGAGGCTTCTATAATGGTTCCTACAGATTATATAGGAAACATTATGGAACTTTGCCAGGAAAGACGCGGTTTTTACAAAGATATGCAATATATCGACGATACAAGAGTATCTTTAAACTACGACCTTCCGCTTAATGAAATAATTTATGACTTTTTTGATGCGTTAAAATCACGTACGAAAGGGTATGCATCATTTGACTATGAACTTAAAGGTTATGAAAAATCTGACCTTGTAAAACTTGATATCCTTTTAAACGGCGATGTTGTTGATGCGCTTTCGTTTATAGTTCATAGCGAAAAAGCATATACAAGAGGAAGAAAAATTGCCGAAAAACTTAAAGAGTCTATTCCTCGTCAACTTTTTGAAGTTCCAATTCAAGCGGCAATAGGTAATAAAATCATTGCTCGTGAAACAGTTAAAGCAATGCGCAAAGACGTACTTGCAAAATGCTACGGCGGTGATATAACAAGAAAGAAAAAACTTCTTGAAAAGCAAAAAGAAGGTAAAAAACGTATGCGTCAGGTCGGAACAGTTGAAGTTCCGCAAGAGGCATTTATGGCGGTGCTTAAACTTGACTGATAAAAAAGGAATATATATTCACATACCTTTCTGTGTAAAAAAATGTAACTATTGCAGTTTTAATTCATACGAAAATATGTTTAAGTATGAAGATGAATACACAGATGCACTTATTAAACAAATTAAAAATTCAAATGACGGCGCCATCGATACAATTTATATCGGCGGCGGAACTCCGTCTGCAATAAAAGAAGAAAACATCGCAAAAATACTTGGCGGTGTTTTTTCGCATTTTGATGTTAAAAAAGATGCAGAAATTACAATAGAAGTAAATCCCGGTACAGTAAATAAAGAAAAAATAAAATCATATAAACAAAACGGAATAAACAGAATAAGTATCGGCTCGCAGGATTTTTCGGGCGAAGGACTTAAAACACTTGGAAGAATACACACAGCAGACGATATATACACTGCATTTGAAATTGCATACGAAACAGGTATTAACAATGTAAGTCTTGATTTAATGTATGCATTTTTTGGACAAACGGTAGAAAACTTAAAAAAATCACTTAAAAAAATAATAAGTTTAAATCCTGAGCATATATCAACATATGCACTTAGCATTGAGGAGGGAACGCCGTTTTTTGAAAGTGTAAAAAATAAAAAGTATTCTCCGCTTTCAGATGAAACATACAGCACTATGTATGAAACAATTTGCACAATGCTTAAAGGCGCAGGTTATAAACACTACGAAATATCAAACTTTGCAAAAGAAGGGTATCATTCACGTCATAATACTCTTTACTGGAAATGTAATGAATATTTTGGCTTTGGAGCAGGCGCAAGCGGATATATAAATAATGAAAGATTTAAAATGACAAGTGATATTTTGTCGTATATAAATAATCCGCTATTAAAAGAAGAAACAGATTTATTAAATGAAAAAGATAAAATGAGTGAGTTTGTTATTTTGGGACTAAGAATGACAGACGGAATAGATAAAAATGAATTTTGCAAAAGATTTGAAACTGATATATACGATGTTTTTAAAGATGAACTTGATAAACACATCAATATAACAAAGATGATTCACGACAAAAACGGCAGAATTTATCTTGATAAAAAGGCATATTTTGTATCAAATATAATTTTTTCAGATTTTATTTAAAAAAGTTATTGACATTTATTGCTAATTAGGATATAATATCATTAAGAAACAAATCTGTGAGGTGATAGTGTTGAGAAATACAATGCAAAAAGACATTATAAAAAATGCGCTTATTTCACTTGCAAATCATCCTACTGCAGATGAAGTTTATGATTTTATTCATAAAGATTACCCTTCGATAAGCAGAGCAACAGTTTACAGAGTTTTAAATGTAATGGCTCAGTCGGGCAGTGCAAAGAGGTACGTAAGTACATCTGGAGCAGACTTTTTTGACCATCAGACGTATAATCATTATCATTTAAAATGTGAAAACTGCCAAAGAGTTTACGATATGGAAATTCCTTTTATGGATAATCTTAATCATAATAGCGATAAAGATGTTACAGTTTTTTCGCATCAGATAATTTTTAACGGATTATGTAAAAAATGTAATAATAAAGGAGACTAAAAAATGAAAGAATTAAAAGGATCAAAAACAGAAAAAAATTTAATGGAAGCATTTGCAGGCGAAAGTCAGGCAAGAAACAAATATACTTATTTTGCATCTAAAGCAAAAAAAGAAGGGTATAATCAGATTGCTGCACTTTTTGAAGAAACTGCAAATAACGAAAAAGAACATGCTAAAATGTGGTTTAAATTACTTGGCGGAATAGGCGATACTGCCCAAAATTTAAAAGCCGCTGCAGAAGGCGAAAACTACGAATGGACTGATATGTATGCTCAGTTTGCAAAAGATGCAAAAGAAGAAGGATTTGAAGAAATTGCACTTTTGTTTGAAGGCGTTGCAAAAATAGAGAAAGCACACGAAGAAAGATACAGAAAACTTCTTGAAAACGTTGAAAACGGTCTTGTATTTTCTAAAGATGGCGATGCTATATGGGAATGCAGAAACTGCGGACATATTGTAATTGGTAAAAAAGCACCTGAAATCTGCCCTGTATGTGCTCATCCACAGGCTTACTTCCAGGTTAAAGCAGAAAATTATTAAAATTTAAATAACATAAACACCCGGGTAACGATAAAAGTTATCCGGTTTTTTTGTTAATTTATATGTCCAAAAAATGTATTGCAAACGTTTTGTTTACTATGATATAATAAAAACAGTGGAAAATCCATAAAAAACAAATAAAAAAGGGGTAAGAAAAATGAAAAAATTATTATCACTAATCCTTTCGTTAGTAATGATTATTTCGTCTTTTTCATGCATAGCATTTGCAGATGACGAAATAAAAATTTTACTTAACGGAAATGCATTAACAATGGACCAGCCTCCTATTATTGTAGAAGGAAGGACACTTGTTCCTCTCAGAGCAATTTTTGAAGGCCTTGGTGCGAGCGTAGAATGGGATGATGCTACAAAAACTGCAACAGGTATCAAAGATGGAAAAGAAATTAAAATTACAATAAACAACACAACTGCTTTCGTTGATGGCAGCGCGGTTACTCTTGATGTACCTGCTCAGATTGTAAATAGCCGAACACTTGTTCCTGTTAGATTTATTTCTGAATCACTTGGTGAAAAAGTTGATTGGGACGGGAACACAAGAACAGTTATAATCACAAGCGAAGCAAAACTTATAAAAGAATGGACTTTTGATAACCTTACTGAATTTAAAAATAAATCTGACTTTATAACAGGTGCTAGTTACGATGCTGCAAAAGTACTTCTTACAAACGAACAAGATGCTACAACAGGCAGTGGAAAATCACTTAAAATGTCAGACAGATCAAACTCAAATCATC
>SVJH01000008.1 GCA_015069095.1 Oscillospiraceae bacterium
CAGGTGCAATTGGCGATGTTCCAAACGATTTTGCAGGCGAATTTATTGTAAAAACATTTGTTAAAAACTTTGAAGGCGTTAAGTCTTATCTTAGTGAGTAAGGAGGATTGAGTAATATGAAAAATTATAAAAAACCAAACGTACAGATTAAAAAATTCATTAGTGAAGATGTTATTACAACTTCGGGCGTAGCAAGTAACAATCCACTTACAGCACTTACATCAAAAGCATTTTCGGTTTCGGAATCAAACGTAAGCTGGAACGACAAAGTAGGTAAGTAAAGTAATTTTTAAGTGGGCTCTGCCCACACCCGCTCGCCTTTTTAAAAAAAGGCAAGGCGAAAAACTTACATAAGCAAAACGTTCGTTTTGCTAAAGGCAAAATAAAAGGCACTCTAATGAGTGCCTTTTTTAATGTTTAATAAAATACTTTATTAAGTGTTAACCCGTAAGGCGGAAGTGTTGTTCCTGCATTTTCCCTTACTTTTTCGGTTAAAACTTTGTCGATAACATCTTCGCTAAGTTTTCCTGTGCCGATATCTAAAAGAGTACCTGAAATTATACGAACCATATTATACAAAAAACCATCGCCGTTAATTTTAATGGTAATAACTCCGTCGTTTTTTTCTATATCTATAAAATTTATTGTTCTTACGGTTGATTTTTTAGATTTTTTAAGAGATGAAAATCCCAAGAAATCATGTGTTCCAACAAGTTTTTTTGCGGCATTTTTCATTTTTGAAATGTCGGGGATATCATCAGTAGCATAAACATATTTTCTTATAAAAACATCAGGCTTTTTAGTTGCAATTTTATACTCGTACGTTTTTGATACGGCGTTTAATCTTGCATGAAACCGCATGTCAACTTCTTCTAAAGATAAAACACGAATATCTAAAGGAAGGTATTTATTTAAATAGTTTAGCATTTCAGTTTCGCTAAGACTCGACTCGCATTTGAAATTTGCAACCTGACCTTTAGCGTGTACAAGTGCATCTGTTCTTCCTGATGCAAAAATTTCAACGTCGCAGTTGCACATTTTTTTAAGTACATCTTCAAATTTTTGTGAAATTGTATTTTTTGTATTTCCCTGTTTTTGCCATCCGCTGTATTTTAAACCATCATATTCAATAGTAATTTTATAATTTTTCATATTATTCTTCTATAATCGATAAGTAAAGTGAGTTATCACTTCCGTATTTTTCACATCCAATAGGTTGCATCCATTCAGAAACCATAACGAGCGATTTTTTATCTTTGTATGGTGCAGCACAAAAATTTCCAAGACGTGCTCCGCGATTTGGGACAATTAAAAATTCACTGTCTTTTACAACACGCATATTTTCGACTCTTGCCGCAACAAGAGGTGCTCTATGTCTGAAAACGTGATCATTATCAAGACCACGTCTTGTATATACAAGATAAAGATTGTCGTTTACTTCCATAAAATGTTGTTGTGTATTATAGTTTTCAAGAATGCTTCCATCTTCCCATTTCCAAAGTTGTAAGTCTGTATAATTAAGACCGTCTTCACTTTTTGCAACAAGACCACATTCGTCGTTTCTTATTGTTATATAATATGCGCCATTGTGAAGGATAACAGAAGGCTCACAAAGTCCGCGAGCGATGTTTAAAGAAAGTGGTGCACCCATTTCCAACAGTTTAAGATTTTCTCCGTCAAATGAGCATTTTAATACCATTACTTCAAACATTTTTGGATTTTCATTCAAAGCGTAATATACTGGGATTAACATATTACCATCATTAAGTTCGACATACTGAGAGCATCCGCTTCCGCAGTTTTCAAAGCCTTTTGGCATTTCTAAAAACTTTGGTTGCAAAAATTCGTCTTTTTCTCTATCGTAAATACTATAAAATGTATATCTTGTTTTTCCCGTAGGCCATGTTTTTCCTTCTTCATAAGAGGCTGTATGACCAATTATGATGATTTTACCTGTTTTTTTGTGATAAAATGGTGTAGCGTCGCAACATACTGTAAGAAGTCCATCTTTTATTATGGGTTTTAGATTTTTCTGCAATGTAAGTTCTGACCACGTTTTTCCTTCGTCGGTACTTTTACTCATATAAATTCCCGAAAACAAATCGCTTCCCGCAAGTGTTAAATATTGAGCAGTAGTAATCATAAGGTCTTTAGTGTAGCAACATTTTGGATGAACAAAACATTTTTCTTTATCGAAACCCTTTCTTATAACTTTAGTGTTACATTTCATTTTGAGTATCTCCTTTTACATTTTGTTCTTTATAAAGTTTTTTTACACTGATATATGAAAGTACAATACAGTATGCTGAATATAATGAAAAAATAAGATATGTAATTTTTGTTACATCGTCAAGTGTAAGTTGAATGTTTAATAAAATTATACTGATTGCGTTTATTATCCACAAATATGTATATTCTATAAAAGCAAAAAACTGTAAAATGGTAACCAGTGTACCAATAAGTGAAGATGTGTTATCCAAAAATGCAGCATCAGTGCCAAGACTTTTTAACACAATAAATGAGGCAATCCATATAGTTACAAATGCTATTGTAACAAAAATACGAAGTTTAACTGACATTTTTTTAAAGCAAACCGATTTTTTATATGCGTGTTTTTGCCAATTTATAAATGTTACAATCTGAACAGGGAAAGACACCAAAAACGCATTTAATGCAGTTGCATAAGTGTTAAAATTCAAATATACAAACCCGTAAATTATAGAATTCAGTCCGCCTATAAGGTATGCGTATCTGTTCGCTTCTGATGAAAGAAAACTTACGCATATCGATATAAAAAGCGGTAGCATAAAAAAGAAATTCTGTTTAACTGTTATACCTGATATTGCAACCAGCAAAAAAGCTATTAAAGTCAAAATATTTTTTGTGTTTATGTAAGATGATTTCATTATTTTCCCCCTTACTATAAACACATTGTAACAAAAAACACTATTTTTTTCAATATCCGTTTAAGACATTAAAATAAACTCGATAAGACATTTATTAAAGTATATCTGCAAGGTCGTAGATAAGTTTTTCTGTCTTTTCCCATCCAAGACAAGGGTCGGTAATAGATTTCCCATAGATACATTCTTCTGCCTTTTGAGATCCGTCTTCGATGTAACTTTCTATCATAAGACCTTTTACTATTTTTTTGATGTCATCTGAGTGGCGCATACTGTGAAGAACTTCTTTTGCAATTCTTGGTTGTTGATCCCATTTTTTGCCTGAGTTTGCATGGTTTGTATCAATAATGACCGCAGGATTTTTAAGGTTTGATTCATTGTAAACTTCAGCAAGATGAATAAGGTCTTCGTAGTGATAGTTTGGCATAGACTGGCCGTGTTTATTTACATATCCTCTAAGGATTGCATGAGTTAAAGGATTTCCACTGCTTTCAACTTCCCAGCCTCTGTAAATAAATGTATGAGCGTGCTGACCTGCAGTAATTGAGTTCATCATAACAGAAATATCGCCTGCAGTAGGGTTTTTCATACCGACCGGAATATCAAGACCGCTTGCAGTAAGACGGTGTTTTTGGTTTTCAACAGATCTTGCGCCGATTGCAACGTATGACAATAAATCTGAAAGATATCTGTAATTTTCAGGGTAGAGCATTTCGTCAGCACAGGTAAAACCTGTTTCCTTGATTGCTCTAAGATGAAGGTTTCTTATTGCTACAACACCTTTTAGCATATCTGATTCTTTATTTGGGTCAGGCTGATGAAGCATACCTTTGTAACCATCGCCGGTAGTTCTTGGCTTGTTAGTGTAAATTCTTGGGATAATAAGAATTTTATCAGATACTTTTTCCTGTACGTTTCTAAGACGCAAAATGTAATCTATAACACTGTCATCTTTATCTGCTGAGCAAGGGCCTATAATAAGAATAAATCTGTCATCTTTACCTTCAAAAATATTTTTTATTTCTACATCTCTTTTTTCTTTTAAGGATTCAAGATCTTTAGTTAGGGGATATTGCTCTTTTATCTCCATTGGAATTGGCAATTTGCGTTTGAAATTCATATTCATTTTAAGTTTCCTCCAAGTGTGTTATTTTTTATCGAATAGCGCTCTTCGTTTTGTTGAATGTCTCATCATTTCTCTCATTGAGCTCACATCTTCATTTTCAAGCATTTGTTTAAGGTCATTAAATTTGTTTATAAACATATCCATTTGCTTTAGGAGAGCATCTTTGTTTGCTATAAAAAGTTCGCTCCACATAATGTCGTTAATTTTAGCAATACGAGTAAGGTCGCGGAAAGAGTCGCCTGTAAATTTTTCCATGTTTTCTTTATCGTTACACGTCATAAGCGTAATTGCTATGCAGTGCGTAAGTTGTGATAAAAATCCTATCATTTCATCGTGTTCTTCGGGCGAAAGTGTAGTAACACATGAAAAGCCGAGCAGTCTTCCAAGTTCTAAACACGTACTTATCGCCTCAGGTGTATTCTTTTTAGTTGGAGTAACAATGTAGTTTGCTCCGAAAAACATTTTTTCTGTGCTGTTTTCTACACCGCTTGTTTCTTTACCAGCCATCGGATGTGCCGCAATAAATTCCAAATCATCTCTTAGCATATCCTGGATTTTATATACAATGCTTCCCTTTACGCCGGTAACGTCTGTAAGGAGTGCATTTTCTTTTAAAAGATGCTGATTTTCTTTTATCCATTCAACAAAAACGTGAGGGTATAGTGCAAATATTACAAGGTCTGCACTGCCTATTATTTTTTCATCAAGTTTAGTTGAGCCTTCATCTATTATTCCTTCTTTAAGTGCATACTCAATAGATTGCTCATCTTTTGTAATTGCACTTATATAAAACCCAAATCGTTTGAGCGCTTTAGCGTAACTTCCGCCAAGAAGCCCAAGCCCTACTATCAGTATTTTTTTACTTATATCTACTATCATTTTTTTGCTTCCTTTATATTTCACAGTGTGGTTTAAAAGAACCTGCTACTTTTAGTTTATCACACACGCCGTTTAATTCTTCCATCATTTTTTTGCCTTTTTCGCATTCGGTAGTTCCGTCAATTTCAACATAGAAGTAATACTGCCATGAATGTTTTTTTAGCGGTCTGCTTCTAAGTGCCGTCATATTGTAACCGTATTTTCCTATAATGCTTATTGCATTTGCCAAAGAACCTGCCTCGTTTTTTACTGTAAACATTAAAACAGAGTTCTTAAGTGAATTAAGATTTGCTTTTGAAAGAACAGCAAAACGTGTAGTATTTTCGTTGCTTTTGTTTATGTTTGCTTCAAGTACTTTAAGTCCGTAAATTTTTGCAGTTTCACAACTTGCAATAGCACCAAGCGATTTATCATTTGATTCTGCAACAGTTTTTGCGGCAACGGCAGTGTTAGTTGCTTCTTCTGTATCAAATCCTTTAAGTGCAATATAATCGTGGCACTGACTAAGCGCCTGCATATGACTTGTTACTTTTTTAATATCGCTTACTGTTGCACCTTCTACGCCAAGTAAATTCTGATGTATTTCAAGTTCGTAAATTCCGTTTATATAAAGTGAACCTGAAAATATAAGGTCGATTGTTTGTCCTACTTCTCCTGCATAACTGTTTTCAATAGGTAGAACGGCAACATCACACTCGCCGTTTAAAACAGAATTGTAAGCAGATTTAAAATCCCTGCATGATATTTTATTGCCGCTTGGGAATATTCTTTCTGCAGCAATATGAGCAAATGCACCCGGAACGCCGCTATAAGCAACATTAAGTCCTTTTTGCATACGATACTGATATGCTCTTGAAACAGACATCACGTTTTTAAGGTAGTCTGTATAATATTCTCTTATGATTTCGTCATCAATCATTTTGGAATTTTTTTCGATAACTTCATCTTCTCTTTTTTGGTCTAAAATAGGAAGACCAAATTCTTTTTTGTATTCGTAAACCATTTTAGCAGCTTCCATTCTTTTTGCGAAAAGCTCTGCCATTTTAGAGTCTACCTCGTTTATAATTTTTCTCGCCTCATCTAATTTGTTTGACATTTTTATTCCCTCCAAAAAAGAAAACCCCCACCTGTTTAAGTTACAAGTGAGGTTTATATATAACACAAAAATTTTTAAAAATTTTCTTATTAACTCACAAGTAACTTTTTCATAGCAAAATAAGCATAGCCAAAATAAAAGACTACGCTAAAGCTAAAGAAATATTTACTTGTAGTAAGAAACAAGTTCATTTGGATTACCTTCATAAATCATTTTTTATTATCTTATCACTAACTTTACTTGTTGTCAATAAGAAAATCAAAATTTTTAAAATAAATTTTAGCCAAAATTTTTACTGCCAATATATTCGTTTTCGAGTTTTTTTGTATTTTGGTTTTTATGTGAAAGAAGCCATTTGAAAACTTCCTCGTTTTTGTATGTGTCGCTCCAGGAATCGTGCATATTTTCAGGATAAATTGTAAGTCGGGCATTTCCGCCTTTTTCGTTTACGGCATTTACCATTTTTTCAGATTCTTCGCATTTTACAGTGCTGTCTTTTGCACCATGAAAAGCCCATACGGGAATATTTTTAAGACGTGAAGCACTCCAATACATACCGCCTCCGCAAATAGGAACTATTGCTGCAAAATAATCTGGCATACTCATTGCAAGTTGCCATGTGCCGTAGCCACCCATTGATGCTCCCATAACATAAAGTCTTTCTTTATCGCAAAACGGCATATCTGTAATTTTTAAAACAAATTCCTTTAATGTTTCAAAACGGTCAAACCACACTTCATTTTCTCTGCATAAAGGTGCAATTAAAACAAAAGGAAAATCCTTGTGCTCATCTGTTATTTTAAAAAACGGGTTATCTCTTAGAACTTCTGTATCAGCTTTTCTTGAGCCTGCACCATGCAAAAAAAGGATTACAGGATATTTGTTGTTTTGGTTGAAATTCTTTGGATATTTTATTAAATATTTAAGTTCTTTAAATTCTGATTCAAAAAAATCCATTTAAAAGTCACCTCTTAAATGGATTATAGCACATATTAAGCTGTTTTTCAATAAGCTATGTTCATATTTATGATATCAAGATTGATTTTTTTTAGCGAGTTATACACTTGAGTAGTAGAAAGGTTATTTTCATTTAACTCATCTTCATAATATAAAAGTGTAATATTTTTAAATCCGTCATAAAATGCATTGATTGGGAAAATCTTTACAAAATCTGTATCGTTTTTAAGCGCATCAATTATATCATCAATAGATACTGCACTTGAAACGGAAATAAGACCTGATTTTTTTGCAAGTTTAACCAATGCATAATCTTTTCCCGACAATAAAACAAATTGACCTGACGCATTTTTAACATCAACAATTTGTGATTGTTTTGTTACATTTCCTGCGCCAATTATTATTTTATTGCCAAAATGTTCTTTTAATAGTTTTATGTTGTCGCAAATCTTTTTATCGTTTGAAAATGAGTTGTAATTAAACATAATTAAGTTGATGCCACCGTTAATAAGCGCATTTGTAACAGGCAATAATTTGTCGTCAGAGATGTTATCCATAATGGAAATAGATGTTATGTCTTTTAATTTACCAATTAAATCACTATTCATTTTAACCTCAACTTCATATAAATTGTTTTAAAAAGTATTTACAATAATAAATTATAGTGGTAAAATGGTACTATGTAAATATAACAAATTGATATAAACTTCATATTTATTGACTTGGAGGAAAAATGGTATTTAATAATTATACAAATTCAAATGACGGGTTGATGGGGATATCTGTAGCAATAAGCGGACGAATTTTTTCTGCTTCAGAAAGAAGATTTAAAACTGACAAAGGTGAAAGATACTGGAAACTGCTTTATTACACTAAAGGCGGCGAAAAGTTCTTTTTAAAAGACGGTATAGTAAGTGATGCAAAAGAAGGTTCTTTTATATTTTTCAAACCATATGAAAAGCAACACAGAATAAACGAGAGTTCTGTTGTAGCAGAATCGTATTTTATATGTTTTAATGCTCCTGATGATTTTGATTTATTGGGGTTTGAGTCAGGAAAAGTGTATAATGCGCCCCTTGTTATGAAAGTTTGTGATTCATTTGAAGAAATTATTAAGGAAATACAACTTAGAAATCCTCATTTTGAAAAAATATGTGCTTCAAAATTATTTGAAATATTATCTAACTTAAAAAGAACACAAGAGCCATTGAATTTTGAAATGATGCAGTATGGCGATAAGATTGCGTCTGTTATAACACTTATGAGAAGAAAGGACTATTTTGAAAATACACTTGAAGAATATGCCGAAATTTGTAAAATGAGTAAATTCCATTTTTTAAGAGTGTTTAAAGAAATAACGGGCGAATCTCCTATAGAATACAGAAACAAAATAAGAATAGAAAGAGCAAAAGAACTTTTGCACGATAAAAATCTTTCAGTCAAGGAAGTAGGAATAAAATTAGGTTACAGTTCACCATCATATTTTTGCGATGCATTTAAAAAGAAAACTGGAATTTCGCCAAAAGAATATAAAAAGAATATAAAATAAACCCACATATGTGGGGTGGTCTTAAGGAAAAAATATAACCGAGTGAAACTAAAATCACTCGGTTATTTTATTGGTTTAACATTGTAGGGGACGGCGTTGTAATTAAACAAGAGAAATGATAAATAGATGATCAGGTGGGAAAAGACGAAAATAAAAGATAAAACAAAGTAAAAAGTCCGATATGAGTGGGTTTTGATGAATAAGGACCGGGCAAAGATGAAAAAATGTTAAAAGGATGAATGTTAAATAAAAACAAGGGAAATTTGCTTAAATGCTTTGTTTTAAAGGATATTTAAAAAAGTTATTAAAAAGTTTTAAAATACCTTTTTAAGATTTTTAAAAATGTTTTTAAGGAGTCGGGAAAAATTATCCCGGCTTTTTTTATTTGTGTATAGAAAACGCAACTGCAAGAGTGTTAAAAATGGCTTTACAGAGCGTAACAGTGGCAGAACAGCAAAATTAACATAATAAGCAAATAACGTAAAAAAGAGTGTTTTAAAATTTAAAAGGTTTTTAAAAAAGTCTTTAAAAATTAAAAAATTATTAAAAAATATTTTGAAGGTTTTAAAAATACGGTTTATTCGGAACTACGGAACTTTTTAATTCTTTATGCGGAACTGTTCCGATTAAGTAATATCAAGGGTTTAAACGTATTTTTTAAAAAAAGTTAATATTTGATTTTTTGAACAAAATTAAAGATTTATGCAATATTTTTGAATTTATGCATAATTTAAATGCGATTTTTAATTTATTATTTGCGGCCGAGAAAAAGGCACAAAAAAACAAGCAAAAATTTTTGTGATTTCTGCTTGTTTTTTGTAATTTTAAAAGTAAAAATAAGAATTTAAAAACTATTTTAAAGAAGTTTAAAAAATACTTTTTATTGTTTTTTATAGATGGCTTTTTTGTTGTTAACTTTTTGAACTAATTTTAGATAGTTTTCTGTATTTGCTTTTTTCATTCTTCTGTATCCACCGAAGGATTTAGGAGCAGATTCCGGCAAATGTTCCAATATCCAATAATAGTCTTGTCTGTCTGCTTTTTCCTCAATTGCCGGCACGATTATATTTTTGTAGTATTCATTTCTTTCAGACTGTGTAGGCAGATTTTGCATCAGTTCTTTAAGCACCTGTATTTCATCTTTTCCAAAATATAAATATATTTTTTGTTGTTCTGTTTTTGCTTCCTCAAAGCGACCTGCTTTATAAAGAAAATCAACTAATCTGTTATAGTCTTTAATTTGATATGCATAGAAGGATTTTTTCATAAATTCATTTGATTTTTTTAGACAAGCTATAGCTAAATCCATTTTATTTTCTTTAGAATACTGAGTAGCTTTTTTCTGTAGGATCTGTTCAGGAACTGATACAACGGAATACGGTTCGGTAGTTTGTTTGTGAGAAGGTACCGGAATACTTAAAATTGATTCTACTGTTGTTAAGTCGTACTTTCTTTCAAAGTCCTGTATCATAGATGCATTCTTTCTATTATACGCTTCTACATTAAACGATTCTGTTGCATTATTATCTAAATATACGTTTTTTTGTTGTTCATAAGTATGGTTTTTATTTCTATAATATTCAAGCGATTCTGTATATTTTTGCTTTTCTTCTTCATCTTTTATAGTTTTTTTGCCGGATTCTATTAAAGAATATGCAAATAAAATGAGTATTGCCATTACAATAATAAACATTTGATTCTTCCTTTGTTAAATATTTTTAGAAATCCACCTTAACAGTATACTTATTTTTGGCCCTTTCTTCTATAAATTTGATGTCTTCAAAATTATCAAAGTCAAAATTTTTGATATGTTTTAATTCGTGATTAAGAATTTCTTTTTGTTCATCGTATGAATACGCTGCGTTTATATATATGTTATAGGTCCCATCGTTGCAAGGTATAGTAACCCCTTTTACCAACAACGGAAGATTTATTGTTCTTACAATTATATCTTCCATATGATTCCTCCGATGCTAATCCTGAATAATTGTTTCTATTATTTTTACCGCCTTTTCAACATCGGATTTTGTTGCACCCTTAGCAAGATTAAATAACATTCTCATTTCAGGTCTTGTTCTTAATTCTTGTAAATAGTTATTAAGTTCAGCATCTTCAGATGTATCTACTTCTTTTCCTAATAAATATTCTACTGAAACACCGAAAAAATCAGCAATTTTATGCAGTGTTGTACTTCGTGGAGTTGAACCGTTTTTCCATTTAGTGGCTATTGCTGATGAATACCCAAGCTGAGCACATACATTATTTGGCGATAATCCTTTTTTATTGCACAGTTCAACAAATTTTTCCCAAAACATTTTATACACCTCTTGTAGATACTAACTAATCTAACCAGAGAACAATTGTGCACAATGCACAAAGTTAGACAAAGTAAGAAGTTTATATTGACAAAGTTAGATTAGTTAGATATAATGGTATTGTAAAAAAAATTTTTTTTACAAGTCCGGACAATACGAAAAGGATTTACTGCAAGGCGACAGCCATTGCAATAAATCTCAATGTGATTATATCACACATTTTTTAAAATATCAAGGGAGGTTTTAATTTGAATAAAGATATTAAGGTAAGACTTATGCAGCTTGGGAAAAAACAAACTGAACTATTGGAAGAAATACGAAAGAAGGGATATCCGAAACTTTTACCGTGTGCGCTAAGTTCATACATTAACGGTCATGTGTTAGGACCACAAGCAGAAGTTGTTTTAACCATTGCAAGAGAGATACTTGATGAATGGGAAAAGGAAGATATTAAAAAAGCTATTTAAGGAGTATTAAAAATGAATAATGTAATTATTTTAAAAGATAAGAACAGTGTAAAAATTTCTGTAAACGGTATTTGTATAAAAGGTATATTAGATTATGACATCAGAACAAGAATAGCAGATGAAGAAAGAAAACTGGAGCTTATATTAAAACTTGATGTTGATGATTTAAATGTACTTAAGGTACTTAAAAATGAATAAAGAGGATTTTATACAAGTTTGCGATGCACAAAGAGATTTTGGATATTGCTACTTGAAAGAGTGCTCTGAGTGTGAATTTAAAAAAGCATACGAAAAAGGAGAAGATAATATGACAATAGGGAAATTAAGAGAAATTGTACCTAACCATACTACTGTGTGGGTAGAAGATTATGAAAGCGGCGAATTTGTAGCAGCAAATGAATTTAGATATGTTGATAAAAAGTATGATGAATACGAAATTGTAATTATGTTTCCGGAAAGGTATCCAGGAATAAGTTCATTTGGATTAACTCTACATATAAAGAAAGGAAAATAAATATGGATAGACTTACGTTTATGGAAGATGGCAAAATTAAAGTTTGCGGTATGAATAGAGAAAATCAAAATGAACTAATTTTAAAATGTATTGAAAAACTTTATAGATATGAAGCCACACGTTTAAGCCCTGAAGATATTGAGAAGATAAAAAACAAGGAAGTTTTAATGAGCGACAAAATGTGTTGTGAAACCTGCAGGTATTTTAATGCTGCATCTAAAAGCGAAGGTTATATTTGCACATATTATATTGAAAACAATATATGCAATCAAGCGTTAAATGCATCTAAAAACGGATACTGTCCTGATTTTGAAAGGAGAAGCAATAATGCCTGATAAAGAAAAAAGCATTACAAACAAGAAGAAAAGAGAACGGATTTGTGAAATAGTAGGCAACTTAATAAAAGGTAAACTTCATCTACATATAGCAAAGGAAATAACGAACATTGTTACTGATGGGCTTATGCAAAAAAATATAGTTAATTTTGTGCCTTCAGCTGATAAACTTACACAGATTATATATGACACTTTGGTAGAAGAACACGGCATTTATTTAGGACAACAGTATTTAGACACCATTGAAAGAGTGATTAAGGAGCAGATTTTATGATTGAAATATTAGATATATATAAAATCGGTGTGAATAGTCGAAAAATGGCTGCAGCAAATGGGAAATATAAACCTAAACGGTCTACTGTTATAAAAAATAAAATACGAAAAAAGAGGGATAAAAGTTATGAAAGAAAATAACACAAAAAATTATACATCAGAACAGTGGAAAGAAGAAGGAAAAAGAAGATTTGGAGATAATTTTGAAAACTGGAAATTTGTATGCCCGAAATGTGGCAATGTTGCATCAGGTAAAGAATTTAAAGAAGCAGGAGCAGAACCAAACGCAATGTATTGTGAATGTATAGGAAGATACACCAACGACAAAGGATGCAATTGGGCTGCATACGGACTTTTTGATATTTGTTCAGTTCATGTTGACGGTCAACCTGTATTTGAATTTGCGGAGGAATAAACTATGAGAGGAAAACGGCTTACAAGAAGGCAGAAAATAAGAGTAAAAGAAGTAAGATTAAACCCTGACAACTGGCTTTTGAAAAGTGAAGATAAAACAGGGCTTACCCTTTTGCACAGAGCTACAGGAAAAACAAGATTTATTCCTGCGGCTACAAAATAAAAAAGAAGGTGTTTTAGATAGAATACATAGATGTTAAACAAGCTGCTTTGCTTTTTGAGTGCTCTGAACGTTGGATACGAAAGAAAATTGAAAACGATGAAATAGTATTTGAAACATCTAAATTACCGAACGGAAGGACAAAATACAAAATTCCGGTTAATGCGCTTAGTGAAGAAATTAAGGATAGATATTACGAATCAAAACTTAATAAAACAGGTAAAGAATACTGTTTAAATGCCAATAGAAAGCAAAAAAAACTTGAAGATTATTCAGAAAAAGAACGTGAAATTATTGTTAAATGGTGCGATATTCTTGAAAAATGGCAGACGGTGCGCGAAGATTTTACAAAGAAAAGCGAAGCCGACAAGTATTTTGTAGCAACTTTAAAAATTGACTACGGCGAAGAATTTAATGTAAGTATCCCTACACTTTATAGAAAATACAGTGCATATAAAAACAAGGATTTTGACGGTCTGATAGACAAGCGCGGGAAAGACAAAAAAGGTAAAAGCAGCATAGACAAAGATGTTTGGGACTATTTTGTTTATGTGTATTTAGATGAAAGAAGACTTCCTATTATGCAGTGCTACGAGCTTACAAAAGCATGGGCGAAGGAATATAAGCCGGAACTTTACGATAGTATTCCCCATTACGTTACGTTTAAAAGGCGAATTGAAAGCGAAATACCGAAAGCTACTGAAATTTACGGAAGATTCGGAAACAAGGCGTTTGAAGACAGAGCATCGCCGTATATTAAAAGAATTTATGATGACCTTATGCCAAATGAATACTGGATTGCAGACAACCATACTATTGACGTTATTACTCAAAGAGACGGATGCGATATGACACACAGATTGAGTTTAACTGCATTTATAGATGCAAGAAGCGGTGTAATGGTTGGCTGGAATTTAACAGACAATCCGTGTAGTCAATCAACTGTTTTGGCACTTAGACATGCAATTAAAAGATTTGGCATACCTACAAATGTTTATTTTGATAACGGTAGCGAATTTTTAACACATGACCTTGCAGGACGTGGACACAGAACAAGAAAAAGCCAATCTCTTATTAAAAATCCACCTGCAGTATTTGAACGACTTGGTATGCATATGACAAATGCAATTGTTAAAAATGCGAAAGCAAAACCGATTGAAAGAACATTTTCCACTTTTAAAGGAACTATTTCGAGAATGTTTGAAACCTTCTGCGGCGGAAATGTTTTGGAACGTCCTGAAAATTTAAAAGTGAAACTTAAACACGGAAATATAATATGCGACAGTGATTTTTCACATCTTGTCAGCGATATGATTGACAACATTTACAATGTATCAGCGTATGGCGGCGATGTAAAAAAAGACAGGGGCAAAAAGAGAATTGACGTGTGGAACGATAACGTAAAACAAATAAGGTATCCTGAAAGCGAAGAAGATTTAAACTTAATGCTTCTTAGAACAACAAGACCGCTTACTGTTGGAAGGAACGGTGTAACACTTAATATATCGGGTGTAAAACTTCACTATTGGGACAAAGACACATGGAAACTTCTTAACAAAAAAGTGTATGTAAGATATGACCCTGAAGATTTATCTTATGTGAGAATTTATGAAGAAGATACTGACAGATATATCGGAACACTTCCAATGAGTGAGGAAACAAGGATACCGTTTAATGCAACAGGCGAAGAAATTAAAATTGCACAGTCGAAAGTTAAAGAAGTCAGACGTGCAATTAAGGATGATTTTAATAATCGCATTACAAATCTTTCACCAGAGAAACGTATCAGCATAATTGATATGCAGATAAGACGTGCAAATCAAGGTAGGGAAAGTTTTGTTATCAAACATCCTACAGATATTGTAAGAGTATCTGCAAAAGAAAGTGAATATAAAAAAGCCGTAGGCGAAACGCACAGAAAACCAATTACTATATTTGATATTAACAGAAATTTGAAAGGATGATTTAAATGGCAAGATATACAGATGAACAACGTAAAGAATTAGTAGAAAGAGCGTATGAGGAACTTGAAAAAAGAGGTCTTAGCGCAAATAAGGCAGAAGGACTTTTAGGAGTTTCGGGGTCGATACTTTCGGGCCTTAAAAACGGAAATTACAGAGGTAATACAGATAAGTACCTTGAGGTGCTTGAAAAATATTTTGAATCAGTTGACTATTCGATATCGGATAAAATTGATTTAGATTATGTAGAAACGAGCATTTCAAGAGATATTTATGAACGACTTAAAAACTGCAAAAATCGTGGAGGTATGGCAGTTGTTTGCGGAGACCCGGGAATAGGAAAAACAAAAACTGCATTTAAGTTTTTAAATGAGGATCCTGAGCGTGTAATATATATAGCGGTAAATCCCTGTATGTCAACTGCAGAACAGCTGTTAAAACTTGTAGGTAAAAAACTTGGTCTAAAAAAAGTAAGTACATCAGAGCTTTGGGACAGTATTTTAAATGCGCTTCCTGATAAATCAATAATTATATTTGACGAAGCTCAGTTTTTACCATACAGAAGTATTGAAGTGTTTCGCTCAATGATGGATGATAAGAAAAACAACGGCAGCATACTTGGTATTATGTTTATGGGAAATATTAAAACTGCACTTAAAATAAAAGGCGATTCCGTTTCAGACTTTGCACAGATTTCATCAAGATGCCGTTTTCCTGCAATATTTTCTACAAAAGATGTTAAAAAGAGTGATATAATTGCTCTTTTCCCTGAGTATGAAAATTCTCCTAAAGAACTTGATTTTCTTCTTAGAGTAGCACAGAGCAGAGAAGGTATAAGAAATGCCGTAAACTTGGTTTTGGAACTTAAAGAAGCAGGGCTTTTTGATTATGAAAGTATGATAGAAATGGCGAAATTTATGCAACTTACTATTTGATAAAAGGAGCAAATGCGATGTTTGGATTTATAGTTTGTTTGACTGCAATATTTATATTCTTTATGATAGTCGGATTTTTAGAAAAATTTGGAGAGAGGATGTTTAAAATGTATAATAAAAGAACAACTAAGCAAGGCGGAATTACTATTCCAAAACAATTAAGGGTAAAATATGGGTTAACAGGTGCATGTGCAGTTGACATTGAAGAAGTAAATGGAGGTTTACTTATTAAAAAGCACACAGATACTTGTATATGCTGCGGAAATTTTGAAGATGTTAAAAAAATGAATGATATTTGTTTATGCAAAAAATGTGCAGGAGGTTTTTTACATGCCAATTAAAAATAAAGTAGACCGTATTTGTGCTATTGAAAAGCAAATTAACGATTTGAAGTCTGAGAAAACAAACCTTGAAGCCGATATTTTAAAACTGTCTGAAAAGCACTTATCAGATACCAAAAACAAATCTGTAAAATATTTTGGTTCGGACGGATGCAGTGTTACCGTAACAAATGCTGATAATGTAAAAATAATATATCCGTCTATATTAAAAGACATTTTTGGAAAGTGCTATAATGATGTTATAACTGAAGAAGTAAGCATAAAGATAAAACCTTATGCAAAGAAATTACTTTCTCAACTTTACAAAGGCGAATATTTAAAATCAAATGTATCGGATATTGTTAATCAGATAACGGATGATGAAAAAGTGAAAGCCGCTATAATTAAGAAATGTAAAGGCAAAAATTTTGAAAAAGACACTGAAAACTTAATGAAACTTGTTTTACTTGACAGAGAAGCTGCAGAAAGTTATGCATACTTTATTTCAGAAGCATACGCTTACGAAGAATTTAAACGTCTATTATCAACAAAAACCGATTACGATGAAAATAAAATTTTAAAGGACGTTGATACTGCTATTGTTGTTGAAACAAGCGTAAAAATAGACGTTTGCCCAGGTAAATAATATGCGCATGATTGAATATAAGCAGGTTAAAGCAATTTATGCTATGGCTAATAAAATCGGCATAAGTGAAAAAGGCAATAAAAATGACGACCTTCATAATTTGGTGCTTTCAAGATTTAAAAAAACGTCTATAAAAGACCTTACATACTTTGAAGCTGAAAATTTAAAAAGAGAATTATCGAAGTGTTTAAAACCTGTTAAAAACAATTCTGACGGTGTGCCTGGAATGATTACAAGTGCACAAAAGAAAAAAGTATGGGCGCTTATATATAAACTTTGCGAAATAGACAAAAGAGAAGCAAGTGCAAAAGAACGGCTTATGGGTGCAATAAATAAAATATTAGGGCTTTCTAAAACTGAATCAAATCCGCTTGCCTGGGTAACGTTTGAAGATGGAAACAAACTTATTGAATACCTTAAAAGATATGTAAAAAGTGCTGAAAAGAAACGGAGCGATGAAAATGAACAATAACGATATTATTACTAAAGAAGATTTAGCATCTGCTTCGGAAATTTACGAACTTATGATTGAACTTATAGGGTTTGAAAACACATTAAAACTTGCCGAAGTATTCAGTGGCGAAACGGTATTTTTTAAAAAAATCGAAACACTGGGCAGACCTGGACGAAACAGAAAAATTTTAGAAGAATTTAACGGATATAATTTTAAGGAACTTGGGAAAAAATACGGACTTACTGAAATTGCAATAAGGCATATTTGTAAGGACCATATTTTAAGAGTTCGCAACCGTCCGGGAGAGAATCAGATGTCATTTTTAAATGATTTGGATTAAATATTTTCCTAAAACAATTTATTTAACTACTTAATATAATATGAAGTAAAATAGCATTGTGATTAAAAGCAATGCTATTTTTATTTGGAGGAATTAAAGTACATGGAAGTATTATTGTTAGGAACACTTTTGACAACAGCGATAGGTGCGTTTGGATTTTTTTTAAAACATCGTTTTAAAAAAATTGATGATAATACAGATGCGATTTCAAATATAGAAAAAACATATGTAAAACGTGAAGATTATGAAAAAGACAAAAAAGATACGGAAAACCACTTTCGTGAAATAGAACAAAACTACATTACAAAAGAAGAATTTACAAGAGGAATAGGACAAATTCAAAAAACTCTTGAAATTATGGAAGAACATTCGAGAGATTCTCATAAGACATTGCACGAAAAAATAGACAGACTTATTGAAAGGAATGTTAAAAATGGTTGATAACGAAAAATTAAAAGAAAGATTAAGAGCTGAAGCATTTAAGAGAAACAACGGCTTAGTGCTTCGTACCATAAATATATTGAGAACAAAATTTAACAATCTTACTACAGTAAAAGCAGTTTGTGAAGATTCAGGAGTAAGTGAAGGCGAATTTATTGATTCTGTTAACTATCTTAACGAAGCGGAATATATAAAACTTCGAGATATCGCCACAAGATGCGACATAGTTTTTGCTGATGCAAATTATAAGGATTTGGAAGCAAAACTTACTGCAAAAGGAATAAGACTTTTAGCAGGCGGCATAAATGACGAACTTATTGATATTTAAAAGGATGATTAAGTAATGGGAAAGAAAAACAGGAAATGCTCTAAAATAGACCGATTACCCGTAAATATCAAAGAAACTGTTGAGCAGATGATGCTTGACCCTACTTTTACTTATAAGCAGATTGTTGACTATATAAACCAAAATGGATATGAAACATCACTTTCGGGTGTTCAGAGGCACGCTCAGAGCTTAAATGAATCTGTTACAAATTTAAGAATGACACAGGAAAATTTCAAAGTTATAATGAGCGAACTTGAAAAGCATCCAAACCTTGATACTACTGAAGGAATTATGCGACTTCTTTCGGGATATATGCTTGAAGCAATAAACAAAACACCTGAAGAAATGTGGCAGACACTTGAACTTAAAGACTTACTTAAACAGTCTATTGCACTGACAAGAGCTGCAGCATATAAATCAAGAGTTGATGTAACAAATAAAGATAACTTTGAAAAAGGTCTTGATTATGTTAAAACAATGGTATTTAACACAATGGCAAAACAAGAACCGAAGTTATATAAAGAGGTTGTTAAATTTCTTGAGAATATGCCGGAGGCAGATGCAAAATGAAAATGTATGCAGTAAGAGTTACAACCGGGAAAGAGAAAGAAGCTGCACAACTGATTAAAAAACTTGGTATTGAAGTTTTCCTCCCTGAAGAAACAAGATACCACAGACGTGGCGGAGAGTATCATTATGACAGATACATTCTTTTTCCCGGATATGTTTTTATTTATCTTGACCTTACAGAAAAGATGTACTACAAGATAAAAAATACAACGCATGTAATTTACATTTTAAAGCCACATGAAGTAACACCCTTAAGTGAAGAAGATAAAGAAAACGTTATGTTTTTCTCGAACGGCGGCAAACCTATTCCGGTTTTAAAATCGCTCGATGATGAATTTTTGAAACGATTTAACATTAAATCTATTGATAAAAGACAAAACCGTGTAAAAGTTGAATGTGTTATTTGCGGCGAAAAAAAGCAAATTATACTATCGTGTAAATTCTAAGATATTTTATTTTTTATTAAGGTTGATTCGTCCCTTATTTAAAAAGTAAGATTGACATAAAAAATTAAACAATCCGACAAATTTAAATTGTTGGAGTGGCGAAGCACACCCTTGTTTGTAACAAGGGTGTTTTTAAGAGTTTTAAAACAGGTTTTAAATGCTTTTTAAAAAAATCTTTAATCTAACTTGAAGGCAAAACACAAAAAATTTATTACAAGTCAATTTTGAAGGTGGTTTTAAATTATGATAATTTCTAAAAAAGAAAGCAGAAAAAAATTAAAAGCACTTTATAAAAAAGCGGAATCGAAAGACGATTTATCAAAGGTGCTTCATGCACTTGGAAAAAGTGCCTATGACAGTGGAAGTGAAATAAAGGAAGAAAATATGCTTGATAAAATAATTAAGGGGGTTAATGAAGTTTGAGTGAAGTATTTACCCAGAAGCAAAAACAGACAATTAAAATGCTTAAAGAAGAAAAATTTAAACGAATTAACCTTTTAGAAGGAAGCGTAAGAAGCGGAAAGACATATATAAGTCTTATCGTTTGGGCGTTTTGGGTTGCATCACAGGATAAATCACAAAATTTTTTAATGTGCGCAAAATCGCTTAGTACACTTAAAAGAAACTGCTTAGACCTTTTACAAGGACTTGTAGGAGAAAACAATTTCACTTACAGTCTTTCTAAAAAAGAAGCAGTTTTATTTTCGCATAAAATTTACCTTGAGGGCGTTAACGATGCCAGGGCAGAAAATAAAATTCGAGGTATGACACTTGCCGGCGCATATTGTGATGAGCTTACGCTGTTTACAGAAGACTTTTTTAATATGCTTTTATCAAGACTTTCTGCTCCAGGTGCAAAACTTTTTGCAACTACAAACCCTGACAATCCGAGCCATTGGGTTTATAAGAAATTTTTAAAACGTCATTTAGACGAAGTTAAAAATGACAAAATAGACGAAAGTGAAAAACTCAGCATGACATCACTTAAATATCTTATTGATGATAACACTTTTTTAAATGAAGATTACATTGCAAGTGTTAAAAATGAGTATACCGGAGTTTTTTATGAGCGTTTTATAAAAGGAAGATGGGTTGCAGCTGAAGGTGTAATATACCCTGACTTTGCTGATGATCCGAAACGGTTTACAGTTAAAAAATACAATCCCGATAAAATACAGTTTGCTACAATAGGAGTTGACTTTGGCGGAAACAAAAGTGCACATGCATTTGTACTTACAGGGTTTACAAAGGGATTTAAAGAGGTTGTAACACTTAAAGAATATTACCACAAAGGTAAGATAAGCCCGAAAGAGCTTGAAGACAATTTTATTTATTTTGTAAAAGAGGCACAGAAAACCTACAACGTTTATGATGCTTACTGCGACAGTGCGGAAACAACACTTATTGAAGGAATAAGAAATGCTGTAAGCGCAAATAAAGTTCCGATTGATATAAGACTTGCCAAAAAAGGTAAGATTGTTGACAGAATACGTTTTTACAATGCACTTATGAGTAAAGGAAGGTATTTTGTAAACGAAGAATGTCAAAATGTAATCAGCGCATTATCTGAAGCGGTATGGGACAGCAAGAGCATAGAAGATAAAAGACTTGATGACGGCAATATGAATGTTGATAGTTTGGATGCACTCGAATACAGCACTGAAGAATATATGAAAGATATACTGGAGGCGATAAACTTTGATAACTCAATATCTTAAAAAACTTGGATATGATGTGCCTAATAGTGAAATGATTTCAGGCAAGTTAAATGAATGGCACAGCTGGTACGAAGGAAAAGTTACTTCGTTCCACAATTATACACAATACAATGGTAAAAAACTTATAGGCAGAACGAGAAAAAGTCTTTGTATGGCAAAAAAGGTTTGCGAGGACTGGGCGAACCTTTTACTTAACGAAAAAGTTGATATAATTATTAACGATAACAAGTTATATGACAATGTAAAAGCGGTACTTGCAAATAATAACTTTACTGTAATGGGAAATAAACTTATTGAACTTACTTTTGCTTATGGTACAGGTGCTTTTTGTGAGTTTCTTGACAAAAACAAAAACATACGAATTGATTATGTTAAAGCCGAGAACATATTCCCTATTTCGTGGGAAAACGGAAAAATAACAGAATGTGCCTTTGGTTGTAAAAAGAGAATAAACAACGAGGATATTATTTACATAAGTATTCATACACTTTCGCGAAACGGTACATATGTTATTACGAACAAGGCAATTGATGCAAAAAGCGGAAACGAAACAAAATGTAATCTTGAAGAAAAAGTAATTACAAATTCCAAAATACCGTTTTTTCAAATTATAACACCAAACATTATAAACAATTACGATGTTGATTCGCCTTTTGGAATTTCAGTTTTTGCAAATTCTATTGATGTACTTGAGGGAATTGACCTTGTATATGACAGTTATCAGAATGAATTTCGACTTGGTAAAAAAAGAATTATTGTTCCGCTTTCTATGGCGCAGTTTTTAAATGACGATAATAAAAGCAGTTTTCCTGTTTTTGACGATAATGACACAGAGTTTTATGCCATAAAAGCAAACGATAATATACATGAAATTAAAGAAATAAATATGACACTTCGTTCTGATGAGCACGAAAAAGGTCTTCAGAGAAACTTAAGTTTATTATCTTCTAAATGCGGTATGGGAAATGACAGATATATATTTGATGATGCATCTGTTAAGACTGCAACAGAAATAATAAGCGAAAAGTCAGACCTGTATTCAAATCTTAAAAAGCATGAGCTTGTACTGGAAGTAGCACTTGTTAATTTAGCAAAGGCGATTATTGAACTTCTTGGCAATGACAGTTCAAAAACAGTTGTAACAGTATCGTTTGACGACAGTATAATTGAAGATACTAATGCTGTTGCAAATCGTGCCCTTTTAGAACTTAACGCAGAAATTATTGATGATGTTGAATATTTAATGCGTGTGTATAAGTATTCTGAAGATGCTGCAATAGAGTTTTCAAACAAAATGAAGAAAAGACAAAATATGAGTGAAACGGAGGTATAGCATATGCTTACCCCGGAATATTTACAAAATTTATCTGATGAAATAACAAGTTTATATGATTCGCTTAACGAATTTACCATAAACGATATTGCAAGAAGAATTGCAAAAACAAATGATATAACCGATTCTGCCGCCTGGCAGATAAACATGCTTCAAAATGCAGGTATGCATCGTGATGCAGTTGAAAAAGAGGTTGCAAGACTTCTTAATGAAACTGAAGCAAAGGTTTATCAGATGTTTGAAGATGCAGGTGTAACAACACTTGAGTATGATGATGTAATTTACAGGAAAGCCGGGAAAAATCCCGTACCGCTTTATTTAAATAAACGTCTTATGACGATACTTACTGTAGAAGCATCAAAAACATTCGGTACTTTTAAAAACCTTGTCAGCACTACCGCAGAACAAAGTGAAAAATTATTTATTGACACTTGCAGTGCTGCTTATCTTCAGGTTTCATCGGGAATACTTGATTACAATACAGCAATAAGAAATGCTGTTAATACAATAAGTAAAAGAAGTGCTACTGTAAAGTATCCTTCAGGTCATGTTGATAAAGTGGACGTTGCGGCACGAAGATGCATACTTACATCAGTTAATCAGACTGCAGCCAAAGTTCAGATTGAACATGCGTTTGAAATGGAATGCGACTTAATGGAAATAAGTGCACATTCAGGCGCAAGACCTGACCATGCATCCTGGCAAGGAAAGATTGTAAGTTTATCAGGAAGAAGCGGTTATTTATCTTTACTTGATATCGGCTACGGCGAAGTTACGGGATTTATGGGCGCAAACTGCAGACATAGTTGGTCCCCATATTTTGAAGGAATTTCAAAACCTGTATATACAAATGCACAGCTTGAAGAGTTTAAAAATGAAACTGTTACATATAATGATGAAGTAATTCCAAAATGGAAGGCAATTGAAAAACAACGCTATTATGAACGAAGCATAAGAGAAACAAGAAGGTCATTAAGTGCACTTGACGGTGCAATTAAAGGCACAGCTGATAAAGAAGCACTAAAAAAACTTGAACAAGATTTTACTTCATTTAGTATTAAATTAAAAAATCAGGAAGCACGTCTTAAAGATTTGTGTAAACAAACAGGACTTTTAATTGATAATTCTCGTGTTCAGGCATATGGTTTCGGAAAGAGTGTTAGTCAAAAAGCTGTAGAAAGATTTAAGACGAACACCTTGACAAACGCTGCAGGAAAAACTATAATCAAAGTAGAAAAAACAACATTAAGAGGTTTCCCGAATACAATTACACAGAAAGTAAATGCAAAAGGTGGAATTGATAGAAACTATTACGGTTCAGATGGGAAACAGACAAAGCAAATAAGCAATAATGACCACAACAACAAAGCAGAAAGTAATTACGGGGTGCATGGCGAACACGCACATGACTACAAATATGACGAAAACGGCAATTTGATTAGTCGTCATTCACGCCCTTTAACTCCAGAGGAACGAAAGGAGAACAGTGATATATTATGACAGCAAATGAAATTAAAAAATTTATAACACATGGTCATACACTATTGGGATTTGAATATAAAAGTAAGGACGGTCATATTGACCCATATGGAGATAGTTATCTTCTGTATTTTGATGGTAATGAACAAACAGTATATAGTGTAGAAGAAGTAATGACAACACCGTTTATAAATGGAAAATGCTTAAATGATGTTGCAAAAGAATTAGTAATAACAGATATGTAAATAACAATTATTTCACGAACAAAAGACCCTTAGGGGTCTTTTTTTCATACAATTTTTTAAGAAAGAAGGTTTTAAAATGACAGAAAATGTTGATTTAAAAACTGATGTTACTGCTCAGGATGAAGGAAAACAGATTGAAAATGAGCAGGAAACAAAGACTGCACATAACACTGCAGCAGAAACTGAAGAAAGGAAGGAGGAAGAAACAAAAAATGAAGAAACTAATGTAGAAAAAGATGAAACAACTGCCGATGATGAAGGTAAAGAAAAAACATTTACCCAGGAAGAGGTTGATAAAATTGTTTCAGAAAAAACAAAAGAGCTTCAGGACAAACTTGACAAAAACGACAGAAAAGAAATGCTTAATAAAAAAGGCATAAAAAATGATTTTGCAGAATTTGTTGAGTTTGAAGTTATGAAAAATGTTAATGACAAAACAAATTTTGAAAAGGCACTTGAAATGTTTATTGAGAAAAATCCTCAGTATACCGATGCAAAGGCAACGGGAATTTCAATGTCAGGTAAAAGCGAACGCTTAACAGGTGTAGAAGAAGAGTTCTACAAAAAAAATCCAAATTTAAACAAATAATAAAAAAAGGAAGGTAATGAAAAATGCCACATGTAGCACAGGAAAGATATTCAAAACTTGTTGACAAGAAGCTTAGAGCTACTCTTGTTACAAAAGATAATTTAATTTTTAACACTTCTTACGAAGGAAGTCCAACAGGCGGAAAAGTAAAAATTCCGGTAAGAGATACTGAAGTTGCCGTTGGCGATTACGACAAAGCAAAAGGCATGGAACTTGGCACAGGTTCAACAACATATATTGACCTTGACCTTAACCATGACAAAGCAGTGAATGAAATTATTGATAATTACGATGCTGCTTCTGTTCCTGACGGTATTGTTGCAGAACGTCTTGACAGTGCAGGTTATTCTCTTGCACAGGTAATAGATGCAGTAAGTATTGAAACACTTGAAAAAGAAGGTACATCAGAAGAAGCTTCAGCACCAACAAAAAGTAACATTTACGACAGCGTTGTTGACCTTAGAACAAAACTTTCTGAAAAGAATGTTCCGACTGAAGGAAGATGGCTTCTTGTTTCTCCACAGATATATGCTCTTTTGTTAAAAGATACAACAAACTTTATCCGTCAGGGTAATTTATCTCAGGAACTTATTGAAAATGGCGCAGTTGGTAAAATTGCCGGCTTTACTGTTTTTGAATGTAGCCGTCTTGCAGTTGCAAAAGAAGGCCAGGTAGAAGGTAAACTTTCTACGACAAATATGATTGCCGGTCATCCAAACTGGTGCCACAGGGTTGAAGAATGGAGCGTTCCGGTTGCAATTAAAGGACTTACAAACAATTACATCGGTGCTTCTGCAGTACAGGGAAGAAAAGTGTTTGGTGCAAAAGTATCTAAAAAAGATGCTGTTATTGTTCACAGAACTACATCAGAAGCTGCAGCAGAATAAGGTAATGAATTATGCAGGTAACATTTGAATATTACAAAGACACATATCACGGGAGTAAAATATGCTCCCGTGATGATTTTTTGCAATTTTCAAGAAAAGCATCATCTTATCTTACACAGTTTATTCTTTCAAAAGATACAACGGGATTTGAAACGGAAGTTTCAGATTGTATTTGTGCCCTTAGTGATGAATTTATTAAGATGAGTGAAACCGGGAACATTTCTTCAGTTAATAATGACGGCTTGTCTGTTTCTTTTAACAATCAAGATAAAACCGCTTTT
This sequence comes from Oscillospiraceae bacterium, assembly GCA_015069095.1. Lineage (GTDB taxonomy): Bacteria > Bacillota > Clostridia > UMGS1810 > UMGS1810 > SIG430. The sequence goes on from SVJH01000008.1 coordinate 25,962, forward strand.
TCACAAAATCTTGAAGAAATCGTAAATATGTATTTAGCAAGCACAGGGCTTTTATACAGGGGGTTAAATTAAATGTTTTCTAATACTGTAACGGTTTATTCTACAAAAGACTGTGGACTAAACTATGAAAAAAAGGTGTATAACAACGTTAGCATATATAAAAAAGACGGAATTGAAACATCAGGCGGAGGCGAAGAAAAAAGAAACGAATATATTATCAGGATTTTAACATCTGAAGAAATATTTGTTTGTGAAAGTGATTTAATTGTAATTGGGGAAACAGCCGACATTCGCCCTGATTTTTCAAAATGTCTTAAAATATGTGAAGTAAGCGACAACCGAAGAGGTATTAAAAATTTGTGGCACTACAAATTAAGGTGTAAATAATGGAATTTAAAATTACAAAGTCTTTTGGCAGGATACTTAAAGAAAAAGGAATAGACGAAAACGGTCGTGTTCAGAAGTTTATCGACAGTGAAGTAATAAGGCGGTGTAAACCGCTTGTTCCTTTTAGAAGCGGTATACTTGAAAGCAGTGCTGACAAAAGTGATATCGGAAGCGGACTTGTTGTTTGGGAAACACCGTATGCAAAAAAACAGTATAAAGAGAATAAAGGGCAAGGCCTCAGAGGAAAACTATGGTTTGAAAGAATGAAAGCAAGTCAGAAGGATGATATTGTAAGAGGCGCAAGAAAATATGTCGAGTGGTGAGTTAAAATGATTTATGATGCAGTTTGTGAATTTATAAAGTTATGTCCTTTTCTTGAAGATGGCGGTGTAAATATTAACTTTCTTGGCTCAAAACCTACAAGTTACACAATTGAACCTATGCCAAACACACCGGTAATAAGAAGATATGTTGATGGTGCAGAGCTTAGACAATATGACTTTGTGTTTGCATCAAGAGAGTATTTTGGCCAGGATATAATAAATAACGGAAAAATAACAGCATTTTATGAAAAATTACAGGACTGGATTGAAAAACAAAGCAGTAGCGGATTTCTTCCCGTCTTGGAAGGCAAAAAACAAGCACAGGCAATTGAGGTTGTTGCCGGAGGTTATTTATATGACCAAACGGAAACAACAGCAAGATATCAAATACAATGTAAACTAATTTATTTAAAACAGGAGGCATAAAGAATTATGTTAGTAAAAAGAAGTGATAAAGTAACATTTTTTGGAGTGAAAAACGGAGAAACTATTGTTTTTAAACGTATGACAGGTTTTACCGAACTTAACACAAGTAAAAATCCAAAAGAATATAATCGTCAGTATGTAGACGAAGAATTTGAACAGAGCGATATTGTCGGATATTCGCCGTCTATGTCATTTGCGTTTGATAAATACTCAGACAATGACATTCACAAAGATTTGGCATCAATATCTGATAACGAACTTTGCGGCGATGCAGCTGTAAGAAGTCTTATTATTGTTGACCTTACAGACGGCAGTGATGAAAACGGATATAAAGCCGTTAAAAGAGATTTTTCTGTTATATGCGACAGCGAAGGTAATTCAATGGATGCATATACATATTCAGGAAACTTTAAAGTAAAAGGCGAAAAAGTTTTTGGTGTTGCTAAATCAGAAGATGATTGGCAGACAATTACATTCACAGAAATCGAAGAATAAAAAAGGGGATTTAATCCCCTTTTTAAACTATTTTAAGGAGTGTTTTAAATGGCTTTTAAGTTTGAAAAAAATACAATAATTTTAGAATTTGAAAATAATTTAAAATTTGAAGTTGATGCTCAAAAAACTGGAGATATAATTTCAAAATACACAAAGATTTTTGAAGATATCAGAACTGACACTACAGAAAATAAAACAAACGAAGATGTTTGTAATAAAGTTGTATGTGCTATTGATGAAATTCTTGGCGAAGGAAGTACAAAAAAGATTTTCGGCGAAAGAACAATAAAATTGTGGGATTTGGTTGACGTTTGGACTTACATTTGTAATGAACAGGCATTTTTCCACGAAAGAAAACGCAATAAAATATACCAAAACCGACAGCAAAGAAGACATAATAAAAAATGAATATACTAACAAAACAATTACCGGACTTTGTTGAACTTGATGGCAAGGAATACAAAGTACATACTGATTTTAGAAACTGGATTGATATTTCAATAATGCTTATTGATAAAAAAGATGAACTTGACAAGAATATTGCTAAAATAATTAAAAAAGCATATATCGAATGTCCTCCAAATATTTCTCTTGCATTAAAAGGAATCTTGAAATTTTTTAATGCTGAAGAAGATAAACAAGCATCAACAAAAGAGAGTGCATACAAAAAGCGTACTTTTTCTTTTGAATACGATGCAACGTATATACTTTCTGCGTTCAGAGAGCAATACAATATTGATTTGCTTAAAGAAAATATGCACTGGTTCGAGTTTTTAGCATATTTTAAATCACTTAATGAAGATGTTCAACTAATGAAAATTATACAATATCGTTCAGTTGATTTATCGCAAATTAAGGATAAAACGCAAAAAGCACATTTAAGAAAAATGAAGAATATTTATTTTCTCCCGGACAACAGAACCGAGGAGGAAAAAGAGGCAGAAATGATGTCTGCTTTAGAAAATTTCTTTTAGTGGGTGGTTAAAATTGAAAAAATAAAATGTCCTTATTGTAATAAATACATGTCAACCGTTATGCTAAGCAAAGATGCAAAGTGTAACGGTGTTTTTATTAAATGCAAAAATAAAGATTGTAAAAAAGTATTTGAAATTAAAAAATAATAATCTGTTTTGTGTGCCGATGTGCCGATAGATTTCACATAAAGGGGTGGATGAATTGGCACAAGCTGATGGATATTTAAAAATTGATACAAAATTAAATAATGATGAATTTCAATCGGGCTTAGATAAACTTAAAAGTGCTGGAAAAAAAGTGGCTCTTGCTATAGGTACTGCGATAGGTGCTGCACTATTTAAAGGGATGGATTTTGAAAGCGGTATGAGTAAAGTTCAGGCCATTTCCGGTGCAACAGGCGAAGCCCTTGATATGCTTACTGAAAAAGCAAAAGAAATGGGTGCTAAAACAGTCTTCAGTGCCACTGAAAGTGCGGAAGCATTTCAATATATGGCAATGGCAGGTTGGAAAACTGAAGAAATGCTAAGCGGTATCGAAGGGGTTATGAACCTTGCGGCAGCTTCAGGAGAAAATTTAGGGCTTGTTTCTGATATCGTTACAGATGCATTAACTGCATTTGGTCTTAAAGCATCAGATTCGGCACACTTTGCAGATGTACTTGCGGCAGCTTCATCCAACTCAAACACTAATGTCGCAATGATGGGCGATACGTTTAAATATGTTGCACCTATTGCCGGTGCTTTGGGATATACAATTGAAGATACTGCTTTGGCAATTGGTCTTATGGCAAATGCCGGGATAAAATCAAGTCAGGCAGGTACATCGCTTCGTGCAATGCTTTCAAGACTTTCTAAACCTACAAAAGAGGTACAAACTGCACTTAATGCGCTTGGCATTAGTTTAACTGATGCTTCAGGAAATATTAAACCGTTAAATATTTTAATGCAGGATTTGAGAAATGCATTTAATAAACTTGATAAAGCTCAAAAACCTACATATGCGGCAATGATTGCAGGCCAGGAAGCTATGAGTGGACTTCTTGCGATAGTCAATGCAAGTAGTACAGATTTTGATAAACTTACATCTTCGATTTCTAAAGCAGACGGCACCGCCGAGCATATGGCAGAAACAATGACAGATAATTTGAAAGGTCAACTTACTATATTATCTTCGGCTGCAGAAGGTCTTGCGCTTTCTTTTTATGATGGAATAGACGAACCATTAAAAAAAGCAGTAAAATCGGGAACAAAAAGTATAGAAGAATTAACTGAATCAATGGAATCAGGGAAATTAAAAACTGCAATGGAAGGTGTTGGCGATTTACTTGCAAATTTGGTTGATTTACTTATTGATATTTCTACGAACGTTATTCCTGTTGTAATTTCCGCTTTAGGATTTTTAGGAAAAAATACAGCTTTAGTTGAATTAGCACTATATTCTTTAATTGCTGTAAAAGTAGGTGTTTGGGCAACAAAAGCTTCGTTAGCATTGAAGGAATTGGGAAATACTATGAAAGGTATGGAAAATATAGCTTTTCTTAGTAAATTATTCACACCCGCAGGTGGCGCAGTTGCAGTTGCTACAATAACAGCCGTTACAGCAAAAGTAATTGAAAACAACAGTAAATCCATAAAAGAATCCCAAAAAATGATGGAGCCGATAGAAGCTATTGGAACAGAACTTGACAAACTTAAAGAAAAACGAAAAGAACTTGATGAAGTTACAAAAGAAAATATAAGTGTCAATATGGAAGAAGCCAATAAAATTGAAAGTTTATATAATCAATTGGATCTTCTCGTGGATGCAAACGGAAGAGTATCTGAAACAAATAAGCAAAGAGCAGAATTTATTTTAGGGGAATTAAATAATGCGCTTGGTACAGAATATAAACTTACCGGGGACATAATAAAAAATTATGATGACTTATCAAAATCAATTACTGAAACCATAATAAACAAACGTCTATTGGCTGCAATTGAAGGTGCAGAAGAAAAACAAATAGAAAATGAAAAGCAATATGTGGAATATGTCAAGCAAAGAAATGAAATTGAAAAACAAATTGCTGAAAATAATCAAAAGATAAACGAACTCTCCGGCGAAGGTGGAAAAGCTGCAGCAGAACGAATGTATTTAGTTGAAGCAAATGAAAATCTTAAGGCAAGTTATGAAGAAACTGGAGTTGCTATATCGGAAATTGAAAGTGAAATGGCTGCATATGGAAAACTTTATGCAGCACAATTCTCAGAAGATATAAATGTAAAAGAACAAGCATTAGCAGAATTTACTATTGCTCAACAAGAAGGATTTAAAACATCAATAAAAAGTCAGGATGATTGGCTTAATGAATATAAAAATAATTTAGCTTTATTAAATCGTATAACTCTTGAAGATGGTTCCGTTAAAGAGGGCTACGAAACAGTATTTTCTCAAGCTAAGATAGGACTGGAAAATTCTATACAAGAACTTGTTAAATCGGGAATGAGTATAGAAAATTTGGATAGAATTGCAGGAGAAGAAATAGGAAAACCACTTGTCGAAGGTATGATAGAAGGTGCGACAGAGCAAGGATATGTTTTAAATGCCGCAATTCAAAAAATTATTTTAACGGCACTTGATAAAGGTAAAGAAGCTGCTGATATACATTCTCCGTCAAGACTTTCTCGTGATGAACTTGGTAAACCTTTTATTGATGGTGTTGCTGTTGGTATCATTGATAATGGATATAAAGTTTTAGATGCTGTTGAAAGTGTGTTTGATGATTTGGATCTTAAACATGACATAGGCGCACTTTCTAATGATGAATATTATGCCGAAATGGAAGTTTTAAGAGACAAACACATTAAAAAAGGCACAAAACAGTGGTGGGATTATACTAAAAAGTTAATAAGTTACGAAGAGAAAAAGAAAGAAGAAGCAGAAAAACAAGCCGAAGACGAAAGAAAAAAGAAGGTCGATTCATTCAAAAAAGGAAATGATGAGATAATTGAGCAAACCGAAAGATTCTACGATGTAAAAGAAAAACTTGGCATTGCAAATGAAAAAGATGAGGCCGAAATGCTTCGCAAACAAGGAAACAGTTATCTTGGATTTTTAAAACAAATTGAAACGGCAGATTTCTTAACAAACGAAGAAAGAGAAGAACTTATTAAAAAGTATACCGAAAAGGCCCAGGACTCATTTATTGATGCTTATGCAGTTATAGCGGATTCCGCAAAAGAAAAATTTGACGAAATCAAAGAAGATTTTGAAGATACCCTAAGCGATATCGAAAAAAGAAGAGATGCGTTTAATGATAAATTAAATGAGCACGCTCCGATTTATCGCACTGTTACTTTTGAAAATGCCAACGAAGGCGATGAAAGTTTTGTCCAACTTACCGACTGGAAAAAAGCGGCCGAGGAAATAAACGAATATGACAACCTTTTAAATTCTGTTATTGAAAGAGGCGCATCAGATAAGATAAAATCACATCTTCTATCAATGGGAATCGAAGAAGGTACAAAATATGCAAAAGCACTTTTAAATGCTTCTGACAAAGATTTTAATGAATATACAGAAGGTTATGAAAGTTACCTTACAGCAAATGAAAGTATTGCTGAAAGTAAGTTCCAGGATGAAGTAAATGCAGCAAGCGAAGCATATAAAAACTCAATAAATGGTGCAACTGATGAAATATTAACCGAACTAAAAGAAAAATTCGGCGATATTCCTGCTGACTTTTTAACATTCGGCGATGAAAGCGGACAAAACTTTAAAATTGAGTTTATGAAATACTTTGAAGCAATTTCTTCTGATATGCAACTTGCACTTGACGGCATTTTATCTGACTTTAAATTAAGTGTAGATGATATAGTTGGAAACAATGTAACAAATAATGAAACACAATACAATTTCTATGGCACAAACGGAAGTGTTTCGGAAAATCTGCAAGCGGCTAAAAATAACGAAACATTAAATAGAATGAGAGGTATAGGATGACAAAGATATTATTTGAAAATGAATTAGGTTCGTTTTCTCTTTATGGCGGAAGTGGAGATATTAACATTTTAGAAATAGAAGGTCTTGGCTTTGGAGAAAGAACATTTACAAATGTTACATTTAATAATATGCCTGGTCATAAAACAACAAACATTACTGAAAATGCAAGAACAATTACAATTTCGTGCGATGTAAAGCACGATGAAAGAGAGAAAATTGAACACATTATAAGAGTTTTATCAAAAGAAGTTAATATTTATGTTGAATCAAACAGTAAAAAAAGAAAAATTATTGGAAACTGCTCATCTTTTAATGACGGCAAAAAGCAAGGAAAACTGCATAGAACACTTACTATGCAGTTTGTTTGTGATAATCCGTATTTTACCGATTTTCAAACGACTAAAATTACATCTCTTGGAACGACTGACCGCCTTACTGACGGTTTTGTGCTTCCAATGGTATTTACCGACTTTACAAATGGCGGAAAAATACAGAATAAAGGAGACATAAATGTTTTTCCGGTTATAAGGGTTATAGGATATGATGAAAACAACATATCCGGTATCCTCATAGAAAACAAAACAACAAAAAAGAGCATTTTGTTAAACACAACGGTATCAGAAGGCGAAGTAATAACAATTGATATTTTAAAAAGAAAAATATCGAGCACGATAAAGGAAGAATTGGAAATGCTTTCGGCTTTGGATATAGATTCTTATTTATCAGATTTATACTTTGAAAAAGGTCAAAACGATATTTTAATTACACCTTACGGCGATGTGCAGGACAAAATTGGTGTTACGATTGAATTTGATAATCAGTATTTGGAGGCGGTTATATGATTCCTGATTTAAGATTTTATGATTTTGAATTTAATCTTTTACATATTGCTCACGATTGTATATCGTCTATATGGTCTTCAAAATTTAATGATATCGGAACATTTGAAGCGCACTTTCCCATAAAAAGTGATATTGTAAATGCTCTTTTTGATAAAAAATATGTTGTTGCCGTTCAGGACGGAAAACAGGCGATTATTACAGGAGTGCAAATTGAAAGTGAATTTGTGATTTTCGGTAGAAGTATAAATTATCTTTTATCAAAAAAAATAACACCGTCTTTTGAGAAAAAAGAAACCGTTTCAAATATGTGTATAGATTTTGTCAATGATGCATTTAAAGGTGTAGAAAACATTTTTTGTAACGCAAATGAAGAATCTTTAGAAAAATTTGATTTCAAAAAAGAAACATACTCACTTACAAGTGATGTAATCCGTGAATGTTTGGAAAAATGTGGCGGAGGTCATAATATGGAATTTGACGTCAAGAACAAAAGATGGGTTTTTAATGTTTTGTCCGGGCATAAAGTTCCATACGTTTTAAGTGAAGATAATAAAACCGCTTATGATTTGACCTACACTTTGGATATGCTTTCATTTGCAAATAAAGGATACTTAGAAAAGCAAATTGAGGATGACGGAGAAACAAAAACAGAATGGGTGCTTATTGATAACGATGCTACAAAAACTGGTATATATGCTTTTTATACTATTCTTTCGTCAGAAACGGAAGAAGATGCAAAAAAAGATTTAAAAAGCAAAGAGATAAAAAATGAAACTGCACTTACAGTAAAAGAATTAAAGTATAACAAAGACTATTTTTTAGGAGATACATTTACTGTTGAATATGAAATAGGAAACTTTAAAAAGAAAACAGAAAAAAAGGTTGTCGGAATTGATATTGTGTATGAAAACAATCTTATGACCGAAAAACCGATTTTTGAGGAGGTTTTATAAAATGGGTTATAAATCAAGTTTTAAAATGGGAAAAACTTACGGCAGCGCAGATTTAAATGAAATAACAAAAACATTTGTATCAGGCGGTGTTGGCGATACATTTGAAGATGGAATTCCTTATAATTTAAAGTCAATAAATGACATAATAGCTGCATCGGGTTCAAGTGGTATTGTAAGTGAATCAAATAATTCTTTAAAAGTAGAAATTACAGACGGGAAAGTTAAAATCAATCCCGGACGTGCAATTTTGAATGATGGAAGCATATGCATTGTTGATGAAGAATGTGTTTATTTGGATTATACACAAAATAGCGTAAATTTTGTGTATATACTTAATAACGACTTGACAAATGACAATGAACCTACCGTCAGCTTGAATTTACCTGGCGAAAATGCTGATTATGTTCTTCTTGCAACAATTGATGAAGAAGGAAATATAACAAACGAAAGACATTATGCCAAAGGAAAGATTGCGGCGCAAAGCAGTAATCTTATGGGACTGGCGTTTTATACAGAAGTAGCATCTTGTAGGGAGATAATTGCTGAAGGAGAGCTGTCAACTGTTATATGTGATGATATAACTGGATTTAATTATGCTTTGATAAAATGGGAAAGTAACGACGGCAATTATTATACAATTGCATTTGTTGATTTAGGAACAAATATCACAGCATGTGGATACAGATCAAAAAATGTTTCCACTATGCAAAAAATAACCTCCGGCAATACTATGTATCCGCTTGGTTTTTGTGGCGATATGTACAATGTTAGTGACGGACGTGTGCGAGTATCATGTATTGTTGAAAATAATCAGTTTATTATCAATGAAAAAATAATATATTCAACTGGCGATGATAGGTTCATACAAAGAGGTATACCGCCGTATAAAATTTGGTTATTTTAAAGGAGGGAATTTAAATGAAAAAATTAGTTAAAAGAAGTGATAAAGTTGCTTATTACGGACTTAAACAAGCAGACGGAAGCGTTATTTATAAAAAAATGCTTGGTTTTTCTGAACTTAATGTCAGTAAAAATCCTAAAGAATATACAAGACAATATACAACAGATGATTTTGAAACAACATCGGTAATTGGGTATTCGCCTTCTATGTCATTTGCATTTGATAGATACAAAGGAAATGAAGTTCAGGATGATATTGTAAATATTTTTGACAAAGAAATCACAGGAAGCAGTGCATTAAGAACAATACTTATAGTTGACAAGAATGATGAAACATACGGCGGATACAACTGTAAAAAACGCTTGTTTGCAGTTGTTCCTGACAATGAGGGTAATTCAACTGATGCATATACATATTCAGGAAATTTTAAATGTAAAGGTAAAAGTGTCAGCGGTGTTGCAAAACTTGATATATCAGGAAATGCAATATTTTTAAAAGAAATTTCAAGAGAAACTTTTGATAATATGACGACATCGGAGTTTGCAAATTTTGTAACATCAAGGTTCGTTATGGGCGGAGGATATAGAAAAAGCGGATTATCCCTATGCGAAAAAGACGGAAACAAATACATTGAAATGGGCGAAATAAGATCCAGAAGCGAAAGAATAAAAATTCATGATATATTTGGTAAAAGAGAATTTACCAAAGAAGATATCGGAAGAACATTTAAAATTTGTGTGCTTATCGCAGGTGGAGACAATCTTACAAGAATCGGTATTTTTTCGCCGAATGGAACAAGCCCGATTGTTGCGGTAGATAAAATAACAAAAAATGATTTTAATGGTTACACAAGATTTGAACTCGATTACACTGTTACAGCCGATACTTTAAATTATACTCTTCTTGGTATTGACCAAAATACAGAAGATAAGGGATATGAGTGTCAATGGCTCTATATAGATGATATTTTTGTATATGAGTATGAAAATGTTGCTATGCCTATTATGACATTAGATGAAGTTTTAGAAGAAACTACAGAAGTTGAAGAAAAAGAATCTACTGAGACGGAGGAAACTGAAGATGCTACAGAAATACAGTCTTAAAAAAGATGGTAATATAAAACTTTCCAAAAATTTTAAAGTGTGTGAATTTGCTTGTAAGGATGGTAGTGATACCATCCTTATTTCAAGTGATTTAGTTGAATTATTGCAAAAAATAAGAGACCATTTTGGAAAACCTATAACAATAAATTCTGCATATAGAAATGCTACATATAATAAAAAAATAGGCGGTGCGACATATAGTCAGCATGTTCAAGGAACCGCAGCGGATATTGTTGTAAAAGATATTACACCAAAAGAAATAGCGCAATATGCAGAATATTTAATGCCAAAAATAGGCGGTATAGGTCTTTATTCATCCTTTGTTCACATTGATGTACGACAAAATCGTGCAAGATGGGAGAATTACGGAACAGAAAAAGGAGTAAGCGGATTTCCAGGATATGAGGAAGATTTGACTATTGACAATGCAGTAAATATTTTGGTTGAAAATGGAATTATATCAGAACCTATAAAATGGAAATCTTCTGCTGCCTGGTCAAAAGAAAATGTAACTTGTTTAATTATAAAGATGGCGGAATATATAAGGAGGTTATAATGTGCAAAATAAAAATGGTGTAATACTCGAAATGCCTTCGGTTATTGATTATGATTATGAAGTAGTTTGTGGTGCGCCTCAAACACAGTTTCCCAATAAATTCAGTATAGACAGAAAATATGCAGGAAAAGTAAAAAATCAAGGTAACGTTGGTTCTTGCGTTGCAATGGTAATATCAAGCATTGCAGAAGTGTTATATCGTAAAACTAAAGAAAATGAAGGTTTTACTGAAGAAACAGATTTATATAAAGATTTCTCAGAAGGATGGGTTTACGGAGCATTAAGGAATGACGATTCTACAGCAGAAGGAATGATTGTTTCAAATGCATTGGAATACTGGCGGTTGCTTGGTTCTTTACCTTCTATATATTTCGATATGCTCTACGAAATGCCTGATATAAAGAAAGTAGTTAAATCAAGAGAAGATTTATATAAAATTGCTAAAGAGTTTCCTATAGGCGGATATGTTGCGTTAAACTATGCTGATAAAGAACGAAGGGATAACACAATAAAAGATGCTCTTACAAAATATGGTTATGGTCTTTTAGCCGTAAGTAATAATTATTTTGGCGAAGGACATTGCATCATGCTTACCGGATGGGATGATGAAAACGACAAATATGAATTTAAAAACTCTTGGGGCGAAAACTACCGTGATAAAGGATTTGGATACATTCCAAAAGATAAAGTAAATTCAGTTTATTTAATTTTGATGGACAAACCCGGACTTAAATTTACTGACGTTTCAGAAGATAAATGGTATTTTAAACCTATAAGAAGTGCTGTTTTAGCAGGAATTGTTAAAGGTGTAAATGAAACATCTTTTGAACCGGACCGACCTGTTACAAGAGCAGAGTTTACACAAGGTCTTCTTAATGTATATAAAAAGATTGACGAGCAAAACAATGCAATGTATAAATCTTTAATAGAATACATAGACAGAAAAGTTGATAAAAAACCTGTATAGGAGGAACAAAGATGAAAGAAGATATTTTTAAATGGTTCAAAGCTGCAAGTATAAGGGCGATAAAAACATTTGCGCAGACAGCCGCATCACTTATAACAGTAGGTTCGATGATATCAGAAATAAACTGGGGACTTGTTTGGAGCAGTGCAATTGTTGCTTGTTTATATTCTGTGTTAACATCGGTTGCAGGGTTGCCCGAATTAAAATAAAAACACTTTAAAAATATCTTTAAAATGTTTTTAAATGGTGTTTTAAAGATAGAAAAAATGTGATAAAAAATAAGGAAATTTTAAAAAAATAAAATAAAATGTTTTAAAAAAACATTTAAAATAATAAAAACGCTATTTTCTTAAGTAAAAATTACTTTTAAAATAGCGTTTTTTATTCTTTTTGAGTGATTTTATGCAATTTATTAAATTAAATGTTAAAAATTCTCACTTTTCGCGCAAAGCAACAGGCGTCTTCGACGTCCCGTTAAGCCTCCCTTGCCTAAAGGGAGGGGGACCACTTTAGTGGTGGAGGGATTGTAAATGCAAAATAGAAACAATCCCTCAGTCTTTCCTTACGGAAATCCAGCTCCCTTTACACAAGGGAGCCTTTTTTAAAAATCCTTAAGACCAACGCCCTTTAAGCCGGGTTTTTTATTATTTAGTAAGTTTTTTTACTAAATCTCTAAAAAGTTCATCGCGTTTAATGTTGTAAACATATTGCATTCGATGTGCTGTATTTATCACGCTGTAATGGTAGTCATATGTAGGAAGCGTAAGTGGAATTGAATAAGAATTCATAAAACAATCGTTATCATTTAAAAGATATGCAACTGCAGTAACATCCCATAGTACTTTTGAAAGCATTTTTCTTTCTTCCATTTCTTTTATTGTGATGTTTACAAGATAGTCAGAGAGTGTATTTTTGCCTTTAAAATAATATTCAAGTTCCAAAGATGTTACATAGAAACTACTTACAACACCACGACAAGGCAGTTGAATAAAAGGAACACCGCTTTGCATAACACATCTTGCGGCAGCAATATCCTGAAACATATTAAATTCATATGTATCGTGATAGTGATGTGCATGACCTCCAAGCCATACTACAACAGTATTCTCTGCTACAAGCGGATTTAATAAAATTGCAGATGCAATATTTGTAATTGCACCGATTGCCACAACGTAAAGCGGATTTTTTGGCGAATAATCATTTGCTCTTTTTGCAAGGTCTTGCGCAGCAGGGGAGATAACAGGTAAAGTTTCATCATCTAAATACTTTTCGCTGCCTTTAAAAACAGGCACTTTTTCGTTCATTATAGAAAGAAGATTTAAAATTTCTGCATAACTTTTTTCCATACCGTCTTTTGGACTATTTGATTTCGGATTGAAAAACGGTGCGGCATAAATTGCTTTTGTATTTAGTTTATCTTTTGATTTTAAAAGATATGCAACTGCAAACTGGTCATCTATTTCATTAAATGTATCTGTATCTAAAACAACGTCGATTTTCCCTTTTGGCACAGATAGGTTTTTAATTCTTTCACATTCTGTCATATTATTTTACCTCTTTTCTATATTCAAGCGGATTTTTACCGTATTTTTCTTTGAAAATTTTTCTAAAGAAACTCTCGTTTTCATATCCCGCATTTTCTATAATGCTTTCTATTGATAAATCTGTGTTTAAAAGCATTTTTGCTGCATATTGACATCGCTTTTGCTGAAGATATTTAGAAAAAGATTTGCCGGTAAGTTTTTTAATAAGATTTCCGGTGTATACCGATGAATATCCAAGTTTTAACGCTAAATCTTTTAAAGAAGCATTTTTGAAATTTTCGCTTATATATGCTTCAATTTTGCCAAGTAAGATTTCCGATTTATTATTTGTATCGTTTGGTTTTAAACCTTCTATGCAGTTTATAACCTCGTCTTTTGAAGGAATTGAAGGTGCTGCACCATTTCTTGAAACTGCTATTGCAGAGGCAGCAGAAGCGGTTTTTAAAATGTCTTTTATGTTTTCTTTTTTAGATATACCCGAAACAAAATAACCTGTAAATGTATCGCCCGCAGCGGTTGTATCAACTGCTTTAACTTTGAATGCACTTTGACGTATAACTGAGTTTTTGTCGATGTAAATACATCCTTTTTCGCCTAATGTGAGTATTACTTTTAGATGTGGATATGTATTTTTAAAATAAACTATGCATTCTTCGCTTGAGGTGCATCCTGTTATTTCTTCCGCTTCAACTTCGTTTAAAAGGATATAAGAGAGCATTTTAAAATCAAGATTTGTTATTTTTTCGTTAAAAGGAGAGGGGTTAAGCATTATGCACATTTCTTTTTCGTATGCCTTTTTTACTATGTAATCGATGTTGCTTATTTCGTTTTGCAAAAGTATAATATTGTCTTTTTCAAAGTTATTAAGAACTGTGTCAATAAAGTCTTTTGTAACCATCTCGTTTGAACCGGGATAAAGAAAAATTGAATTTGAACCTTCTTTATTTACCTGAATTATTGCATGGCCGTTTTTTCCTTCTACTGTTTTAAGATACGAAATATCAACACCATTTTTTTGCAGAATATCTTTAAGCATTTTTCCGTCTGTGCCGATACATCCGGCGTGAAACACATTTGAACCGGCTTTAGAAATGGCAATAGACTGATTAAGTCCTTTTCCGCCTGGGAATGTTTCAAGTTTATTTGTAGTAATAGTTTCGCCGCTTCTAACTATGTGGTCGACTGAATAAACAAAGTCGATATTGCATGAACCAAAATTAAGAATTTTCATTTTCATCACCCTCTTAAATTCAGTATATCATATTTTTATATTTAAACAAGTACCTTTTTTATACAAAAACGGACCAAATAAAATAAAAAAGACGTCTTACGACGTCTTTTTATTTATCATTTTTATTGCTTTATCAATAAGTTGAGGAATGAAACTGCTCTCGGTAGGATAATCTTTAAATGTTAAATCCATTTTTGCTTCTTTGTCAATCATTTTTATAACTTCATCTCTTCCGATTTTTTCTTCAAGTTTTCTTAAAATTTCAATATCCTCAAGCGCTTCTTTAAAAATTATGGCACGAAGAGATGGTGTACATCCGTTGTCTGTAGGATATACAGAAAACGGGTCGCCTGAAGGAAAGGCTTTATCACTTGAAGTTGTAATGTAAGGATTGATTTTCTTTCTTGAAAGTTGACTGTAGTAGAAATTGTATCCCCACTGAAGAAAGCCTTTTATACCGAATTTGTACATTTGAATTCCCAAAATTCTGTTTTTGTGCGATGGCATTGCCAAAAAGCGATTCCCAACTTTTTCAAACTGACCGCAACAGTAGTAAGCCCATTGATTTTGAACATCGTTTTCTAAAAATTCTTCAATGTGATTTGTTGCAGTAACAGGTGTTTTTATAAGACCTGTTTCGTAGAATTGATAATCACTTATTGCATCCATAATTCTTGATGAGTCAACATACGAAGAAACAATTGAGTGTGCATACTTGTAAGTTTCGATATGTTCTTTTGAAGGTTCATCAGAAATATGGAAATAGCATTTATCAAGAATGTTTTCGCCCTTTAAAAATTCAACTAAAGATGGCAAAAACTGACATAAAAACTCTTTGTATTTTTCATCGTCAGATTTCACGTGCCAGCCAAACATTAAATATTCTTTCCCGTTTTCACTTATCTTTATGTTAGGTGCAAATTTTAGTCCCCATTGAGAGAAAAGATGCGAAATTTCATAGTACTCAATATTATTTTTTTTGCAAAGTGAAATCCATTTTTTAAGTAGTGAAAAATCAAAAATATAGTTTTCATTTTTCTTTTCAATTTTAACAAGTTGTGTGCATGGACGCATTTTTCCTACTTCTGTATCAAGTGGAGGAGTGATAACAGGTGTTAAAATCATATTTATACCAAGATTTTTTGCAAGGGACATATACTTGTCAATTAAATCCCAGTGTGCATCAGAGTATATTTCTACATTGTGTATATCTGCTATGCTGTCTGTATGAAACCATTGTGTAAATATCGTTTTTTGTGATGGAATCTTTTCATCTGTTACGCTTATTTTCATTGTTTTGCTTGCTGTGAATTTTTCAGTAGCAGTAGCATATGAAAGGTTTACGGTTAGTTCATATTCGCCTTTTGGAATATCATCACTAAGATTTAAATTTACCCATATTGAGCCAGATTCGTTGTTAAGACGAATAACATTGCCTTCATCTTCAAATGGCATTAAAACGTCAGGGATAAGACACGGCTCTTTAGTAATAAAGTTCTCATCTTTTGTGTCAAAATATGTAGGCATATCGCATATTGAATTTTTAACTACATAAACATTTACGTAATCTTTAATAGGCGAAATAAGTTCGATTTTAAGTTCCGCATTGTGAGAAGTTTCTATCGCAATCTGATACGAAAAACTCTGACCTTTTAAAAGAGTTTTTTTGTTTATTTCACTATAATTTTCAATACTTCCGTTTGGGAGTATTTTTTCCAAACTTGAAACTTGTTTAACCTGTATGTTCATATTCAACACCTCTTTAAAGATAATTCTAACATATCACATAAATAAATTCAATCTCTAAATTGGAGAGAAAAAATAAAAATCCCATCTTACGACAGGATTTTTATTTTGGCGACCCGGAAGGGGCTCGAACCCTCGACCTCCAGCGTGACAGGCTGGCATTCTAACCAACTGAACTACCGGGCCAGATATTAAGTTTTTGCATAGCACTGTCGGAAAAACCCGACAGTGAATGCTTTGGTGCCGATGGCCGGAGTCGAACCGGCACGGTATCGCTACCGGCGGATTTTGAGTCCGCTACGTCTGCCAATTCCATCACATCGGCAAAAATAACTTGCTTTCATATTATACAATATGTTTGAAAAATAATCAAGTATTTTTTAAAAAAATTTAAAGCTTAGTTTCTACAAATTCTCCACCGTGCATCTCAAACGCAGTTTTAAACCCAACTTCTTTTGCAAAAGATGCCATTTCACTTTGCATAAACGATAAAGCATCTATACGGTGTGAGTCGGTATTCAGCATTATTCTTCCGCCAAAATCATATATTCCTTTTAAAATGTTTATGTTAGGATATATGCTTTTTTTGTATCCGCGAAATACTGCACCTGAGTTAAGTTCAAAAATGCAGTTATGATTTTTAATTAAATATTCAGCCGCTGTTAATGCGTAATCAAGATATCTTTTGTCATTTTCATCAAAATATGCATTGTTATCGTTGTGAATTGTTACAATGTCAAAATGCCCTATAATATCGCATTTTGTTTTAAGCGGAAGATATGTTGTAAGTTCATAATAGTGCTTTGCGTACTTTAAATAATCGCCGTCAAAATTTTCGTTTACGTTTTTTATAACATCTTCTTTATACCCATCAACTTCGCACTCGCTTTTTGGATGAGTATAGTGTACAGAACCGATTATATAATCATATCCGAAAGTATCATCTGTAAAAAGGTCTTTTTCAATTCCTGTGTAAATTTCAATTTTGTCTTCGTATTTCTTCTTTAGATTATATATTTCGTTTACATACTCATTGTGCTTTGAAAGAGACATTGAGTAGTTTGAAAAAGTTGTGTGTGAGTGTGATGAAAAACCAAGCGATGTAAAACCAAGTTTAATTGCTTCTAAAACATTTTCTTCAAGAGTGTTTTTTCCGTCGCAGTATGTAGAGTGAACATGATAATTCGATTTTATCATTTTGTCATTTTCTCCTGTTTAACTTTGTGGTCAACAACGTGTCTTGATTCAAGTTCTTTTAAAATATCTTCAACACTTATGCCCATTTCAATCATAAGTACTAAAACGTGGTATACAAGGTCGGATATTTCATAAATTGTTTCGGCTTTGTCGTCTGCTTTGCCTGCAATAATTACTTCAGTACATTCTTCGCCGACTTTTTTTAGAATTTTATCAATACCTTTTTCAAAAAGATATGTTGTGTATGAGCCTTCTTGTTTATTGATTTTTCTGCCTTCAATAAGAGATACAAGTGAATTTATTGAAAAATCTTTGTAGCCGTCTTTTGAAAAAACTTCATCATTAAAGCATGAATCTGTGCCTAAATGACAGGCAGGACCTTCTTTTGCAACTGTAACAGTAAGCGCGTCTTTGTCGCAGTCTGCTTTAATGTTTAAAATGTGCTGAAAATTGCCTGATTCTTCGCCTTTTCTCCAAAGTTTGTTTCTTGAACGGGACCAAAAGCATGTTTTTCCTTCTTTTAAACTAATTTCAAGGCTTTCTCTGTTCATATATGCAAGTGTTAATACTTTTTTTGAATAAGCATCTACAACAATTGCAGGGATAAGTCCTTTTTCGTCAAATTTCAATTCATCTATATTTATCATTTTTAATATCCTCCGTTATATTCTTACGTTAATATTATTATTTTTAAGTGTGTTTTTAAGGTCTGAAATTTTAACTTCGCCAAAATGGAAAATAGAAGCCGCAAGACCTGCATCAATATCTGGAATTTCGTTAAATAATGTAACAAAATCATCTATTTTTCCTGCGCCGCCAGATGCTATAACAGGAACATTAACCTTATCGCATACCGCTTTTAGCATTTCAATGTCAAAGCCGCCTTTAACGCCGTCTGTGTCAATACTGTTAACAACAATTTCACCTGCGCCGTTTTTAGCACCTTTTTCAATCCAGTCTATCGCATCAATACCTGTGTTTTCTCTTCCGCCTTTTGCAAAAAGCATAAATTTTCCGTCAACTCTTTTAACATCGGCAGAAAGCACCACGCATTGATTTCCGTATTTTTGCGCTGCTTTAGAAATAAGATCAGGATTTTTAATTGCGCCCGAGTTAACACTTACTTTATCTGCACCGCATTTTAAAACGCGGTCAAAATCTTCGATTGTGTTAATTCCACCGCCAACTGTAAGCGGAATAAAAATAGTTGATGCAACTTCTTTTAAAATATCGGTAAATAACGCTCTTTTTTCAAAAGATGCTGTAATATCATAAAAAACAAGTTCGTCTGCGCCGTTTTCACTGTAAAATTTTGCAAGTTTAACAGGAGATGAAACATCACTTAAACCAAGAAAGTTAACGCCTTTAACAACTCTGCCATCTTTAACGTCGAGACAAGGGATAATTCTTTTTGTAATCATTTATTTTTCACTTCCTTTTGCAATAAGTATTGCTTCTTCTAAATCGATTGCATTTGTGTACAATGCTTTTCCGAGTATTGCACCATACATATTCATCTTAGCAAGTTTTTTAACATCGTCAATCGATGAAACTCCTCCAGAAGCAACAATATCGAGGTTGAAATTTTCTGATAATTCTTTATATAAATCAAGATTTGTACCTTGCATAGCACCATCTTTTGAAATGTCTGTGCAAATAATTGTTTTAACGCCGATTTCTTCTAATTTTTTGCAAAAATCATTACAACTTATATTTGATACTTCCATCCAGCCGTCAGTGGCAACAAAGCCGTTTTTAATATCAACACCAATCGCAATGTGCTCGCCGTATTTTTTTACCATTTCACAAGTAAAAATAGGATTTTTAGCGGCAATTGTGCCAAGAATTACTCTTAAGACTCCAGCATCGACATATTTTTTTATGGTTTCTTCGCTTCTTATGCCGCCGCCAATTTCAACTTTTAAATTTGTATTGTCAATAATGCTTTTAACAACTTCAAAATTTGGAGTTGTACCTTCTTTTGCACCATCAAGGTCAACAACGTGAAGATAAGTGGCACCTTTTTCTTCAAATTGTTTTGCAACACTTAAAGGGTCTGTGCCGTAAACTGTCATTTTATCGTAATCGCCTTTAAAAAGTCTTACAACGTTGCCGCCTATTAAATCTATTGCAGGAAAAATATTCATAATATGTCCTTTCTAAATTTCAGAAAATGCTTTTAAAATGCTTAGTCCCACATTACCGCTCTTTTCAGGGTGGAACTGAGTAGCAAAAATGTTATCTTTTTCAACTGCCGCAGTAAGGTCGGCTCCGTAGTTAGAAGTTGCAATAACATTTTTTTCACAATCTTTTGCATAAAAAGAATGAACAAAATATACAAAATCTTTTTCGTTTATGTATTTAAAAAGTTTGCTTTTTTCTTTGTTTTTAGGAAAATCGAGGCTGTTCCAACCAATGTGAGGTATCTTTAAGTTATTAGGTATAACGTCTTTAATCGGAACAACACTTCCTTCTATAAGTCCAAGACCATCATGCTCGCCGTATTCATAACTTTTTTCAAACATCATTTGCATACCAAGGCAAATTCCAAGAAGCGGTTTTCCGCCTTTTGCCTCGTTTACCACAACATCGCCGAGTGATGTTTCTTTAAGTTTTTGTGCTGCATCTTTAAAAGCACCAACACCCGGAAGTATAATTTTTTCACTGTCTTTTATTTTTTGTTTGTCGCTTGTAAGGCAAACATCGACACCAATAAATTTAAACGAACTGTAAAGAGAAAAAATGTTGCCTACGCCGTAATCTACAATTGCTATCATTATAACACACCCTTTGTTGACGGAATTTCGTTTGCAAAGTCAGGATTTATTTTTGTAGCAGCCGAAAGCACTCTTGCTAATGCTTTAAAAACTCCTTCTGCAATGTGATGAGAATTTTTGCCTGCCATTTTTCTTATGTGAAGAGTGATGTTTGCATTTCGTACAAACGCAATTAAAAATTCCCATACAAGTTCAAGGTCAAAATCTCCAACTTTTTGTGTTGGATAGTCAACATCATATTCAAGATTGCCTCTTCCGCTGATGTCAACTGCGGCAAGAATAAGTGCTTCGTCCATAGGAAGAATAATATCTCCGTAGCGGTTTATGCCTTTCAAATTACCAAGCGCCTCATTAAATGCTTTTCCAAGACAGATGCCTATATCTTCTGCACTGTGATGAAAGTCAACATATGTATCTCCAACGCAAGTAACGTTTAAATCGTATCTTGCATGACGGGCAAAAAGACAAAGCATATGGTCTAAAAATCCAACGCCTGTTGAAATTTCACTTTTTCCCGTGCCGTCAATGTTAAGCGACAGTTTAATATCAGTTTCGTTTGTTTTTCTTTCGATTTTTGATATTCTCATAATTTTTACTCCCCAATAATATTTTTGAGTGTTTTAATTAAAACTTTCATATCTTCCATTTTACCAATTGTAATTCTTAGGTAGTCTTTAATTCTTTCGCCTTTAAAGTGTCGTACTAAAATTCCGTTTGACTTAAGGTTAAGATAAAGTTTTTCGCCGTCAAAATTTTTGTGCGATGCAAAAACGAAATTTGCATAAGAATCTGTTAAAGTAAATCCGAGTTTTGTAAGTTCATTTTTTGTAAATTCTCTTGTTTTTGCAACTTCTTTGCATAAATCCATATAGTATGTATCATCTTTAATCGCGCTTATTCCCGCAATCTGAGTTAAACGGTTTATGTTGTACGGATTTGTTGAGTATTTTATTTTTTCAAAATCGGCTATTATACCTTCATTTGCAATGGCAAATCCTAATCTTCCGCCTGCAAGCGCTCTTGATTTTGAAAAAGTCTGAATTACTATTAAATTATCGTATTTGTTTACAAGACCAAGTGCACTTTCTGCACCAAAATCAACATACGCTTCATCAATTGCCACAAGGTTATTTTTATTTGATGATACAATTTTTTCAATATCATCAATACTTAAAACCATTCCTGTAGGAGCATTCGGATTTGCAATAATAATGTTTTTGTTTATGCCGATATAATCGCTGACATCAATCGAAAAATCATCTTTTAAAGGGATTTTTTTGTAATCCAAATTATATAAATTTGCATAAACTTCGTAAAATCCGTATGTTATATCAGGAAAGACAACACCATTTTCGCAAAATGCCATAAAGTAAAATGAAAGGGTTTCGTCCGAGCCATTACTTACAAATACATTTTTTGCATCAAAGCCATATCTTTTGGCAATTGTTTCTTTAAGATAAGTGCTTTTAGGGTCGGGATAAAGATTTAACTTTTTAGTTTCATCTTCGTTTATTTTTTCAATAACATATGGCGATGGCTCATACGGAAATTCGTTTGTATTAAGTTTTATATATTTCATATCTGTCGGCTGTTCGCCGGGCACATACGACTCTAAAGTTTTGTATGAATTATTTAAAAAATTACTCATTGTTTTTTCCTTTTATTCAAATCTTATTACTGCACTTTTTGCGTGAGCAGTAAGACCTTCTTTTTTTGCAAAATAGTTTATTTTTTCGCTAACTTTTTCAAGTGCTTCTTTTGTATAGTACATATATGATGATTTTTTAACAAAATCGTCAACTGAAAGAGGAGAAGAAAACTTTGCAGTTCCGCTTGTTGGAAGTGTGTGGTTTGGACCTGCAAAATAGTCGCCAAGCGGTTCTGGGCAGTTTTTACCAAGGAATATTGAACCTGCGTTTTTGATTTTGTCAAGATAATCAAATGGATTATCAACGCAAACTTCTAAGTGTTCAGGAGCAATTTCGTTTGAAATCTCAACTGCTTCTTCTATATCTTTAACAATTATAATTCTGCTTCCGTCGTCAATTGACGCTCTTGCAATTTCATTTCTTTCAAGTAGCGGAATTTGTCTTTCAAGTTCTGCCGATACGCCCTTTGCAAGTTCTTCGCTGTCTGTAACTAAAATTGCAGAGGCAAGCTTATCGTGTTCTGCCTGAGATAGCATATCTGCCGCAACAAAAACGGGATTGCAAGTTCCATCTGCAATAACAAGAACTTCACTTGGTCCTGCAATCATATCAATATCAACAAGTCCGAAAACCTGTTTTTTTGCTTCGGCAACAAAAGCGTTACCAGGGCCTACAATTTTATATACTTTTTCAACAGTTTCTGTTCCGTATGCAAGCGCTGCTACAGCCTGTGCTCCGCCGATTTTATAAATTGTGTCAATACCTGCAATTGATGCTGCCGCAAGAATTACCGGGTTAATTTTTCCATCTTTTGATGGCGGTGTTACCATAACGATTTTTTCAACACCTGCAATAAGTGCAGGAATTGCATTCATAAGTACGCTTGAAGGATAACTTGCTGTACCGCCTGGTATGTATAAACCTACTTTTTCAATAGGAGTATATTTCTGACCAAGAACTATTCCGTCTTCCTTTTCAATTCTAAAACCGTCTTTTAACTGGTTAATATGAAAATTGTATATGTTTTCTTTTGCTTCTTTAATAATTTCTAAAAATTCTTTGTCAACGCTCCCAATTGCTTCGTCGATTTCTTCTTTTGTAACTTTTAAACTGTCAAGTTTTGCCTTGTCGAATTTTAAAGCATATTCAAAAAGCGCCTTGTCGCCGTTTTGTTTTACATCTTCAATTATATCGGCAACAATTTTTTCAACACCTGTTGCATTTGAAAGTTTTGTTGATAGTATAT
The DNA here is from genome assembly GCA_015069095.1 of Oscillospiraceae bacterium. Taxonomy (GTDB): domain Bacteria; phylum Bacillota; class Clostridia; order UMGS1810; family UMGS1810; genus SIG430. The sequence goes on from SVJH01000008.1 coordinate 49,258, forward strand.
CAGTATCGTTATCTTTGCCGTAATAAAATGTTTTAATCACTTAATAACACTCCTTATTTTTTCCTGCATAAGAGAAATCTCTTCATTTTTAAACTTGTAACTTGATTTGTTTGAAATAAATCTTGCGCTTATATCAACAATTTCAGTAACAACGCTTAAATCGTTTTCTTTAAGAGTTGTGCCTGTTTCAACAATATCGACTATAACATCGCTCATATTTAAAATAGGAGCAAGTTCAATCGAGCCGTTAAGTTTAATAATTTCAATTTCTCTTCCGATTGAATTGTAGTATTTTTTTGCTATGTTAGAAAACTTAGTAGCAACTTTAAGTGTTTTTTCTCTGTTATCTCTAAATCCGTTTTTAGCCGCAACACAAACTCTGCATTTGCCAATGTTCAAATCTAATAGTTCATATATATCGGGATTGTATTCAAGAAGAATATCTTTTCCTACAACGCCAACGTCTGCAGCACCACGCTCTACATAAATTGCAACGTCGGATGGTTTAACCCAAAAGTATCTGACGCCGTTTTTTTCGTCTTCAAAAATAAGTTTTCTGTTGTTTTCAAGAATTTCTTTGCAACCATAGCCAAGACTTTCAAAAATGTTATAAACTTTTTCGCCAAGTCGGCCTTTAGGAAGTGCAATGTTAATCATTTTTCTCAATTTCTAAAAGCCTCCCGTCAGTATATTTATAAAGTGTTTTGTATTTTATTTTTCCAATTTCTTCTTTTTGTACTTTTGTAGTTTCGCCTTTTTGTGTAAGGGCATTTACTTCTTTCAAAAGCGAAATTGCATCTGCGTTTTCGTCGTAAATTATAAGGTTGTCCACGTCGTATTTAGAAATTGAACTGTCGTACATTGATAATATATCAAAATATACAGCAAAGCCGATTGCACCATCATCTCTTCCAAATTTGCATACAAGATTATCATAGCGTCCGCCAGATAAAATGTTGCAAGGAATATTTTCAATAAATCCCTGGAAAATAATTCCGTTGTAGTAGTCTAAATCGTTGATAATTGAAAAATCAAGATGAACATTTTTTTCAATTCCAAGTTCTTTAAGAGCGCTATATATTGTTTTAATTTCGCTATATGCCACTTCCATTTTTTCGTTTGAAATAAGGTTTTTCATTTTTGGAAGAACGCTTTCAAATGAGCCGTATAAAAGAGATAGTGTAGCAAGTTTTTGAGCAAAATCATCTGAAAGATTTTCATCTTTGCAAAGTGATAAGATTTCGTGCTGATTTTTTTCGCTTATGTATTTTAAAAGTTTCTGTGAATTTTCATATCCAACATTTTCGCTTTCTAAAAGTCCTGTTACAAATGCCATGTGCGAAATGTCAAGAATGTAGTTTTTGTTTATAAGTTCCAAACTTTTTGCAGCAAGATATATAACTTCACAAGTTTCGTAAGTGTTAATATCTCCGATATATTCAAGACCAACCTGCATAATTTCTTTAAATTCGCGTGTACCCTGACTTGTTCTGTAAACATTTTCGCTGTAGTACACTTTCTGGCTCTGGTCATGTTTTGTGTTTTTTACAATCGATAGGGTAACGTCTGGTTTTAATGCCATAAGTTTACCTGTAAGGTCTGTAAATGTAATTATGTTTTCAGTTTTTAAAAAACTTTTATTTTCAAGATAAAAATCGTACTCTTCAAACTTTTGCATTTTGTATTTTTTGTATCCGTACGATTCATAAAGTGCTCTAAGATTAAGAGTCGCTTTTTCTTCAGTTTTTAGTATTTTTTCGCTTAATTTCAAAAGATTCAACCTTTCTTAAAAAATAATTTAAAGGAATTATATCACACTTTAGTGCTTTAGTCAAGTAAATCGCTAAATTATTTTTAATATTTTTTGCCCGTTATATTTATAATAAATTATAGTTTAACACAAATACTAAAAAAGGTCAATAAAAAAAGACGATTTGCATCGTCTTTTTTAACCGCAAAAACCCTCTTAGGCTTCAAGCCCCATTTTCCGATTAAACTAAAAAGGCACCGACATAAAGTCGATGCTTTATTTTGGTGCGGCAAATGGGACCACGTATGCTTTGCATCCGTACTGCTTGTCGACCCAAACCTACGGTTTTGGTACCCGACTGCACACCTTTTTGCTGAAAAATAGTCCACCGGACTATTTTTTTAACCGCAAAAACCCTCTTAGGCTTCAAGCCCCATTTTCCGATTAAACTAAAAAAGCACCGACATAAAGTCGATGCTTTATTTTGGTGCGGCAAATGGGACCACGTATGCTTTGCATCCGTACTGCTTGTCGACCCAAACCTACGGTTTCGGTACCCGACTGCACACCTTTTTGCTGAAAAATAGTCCACCGGACTATTTTTTAAACCGCAAAAACCCTCTTAGGCTTCAAGCCCCATTTTCCGATTAAACTAAAAAAGCACCGACATAAAGTCGATGCTTTATTTTGGTGCGGCAAATGGGACTTGAACCCATACACATATTTTGTTTTTTTAGTTGTAATGCCGTTTTTCTCTTTCTTAAATATATGGAAATAACCCACTTTTTAACCCACTTAAATGTATTTTTCAAAAATTGTTTCGAGTTCCATTGCGGTTGACTTTCTTTCTCCGGATACTTCATGGCCGTACGTTCCGAAAGTATCCATCGATTTGCTATGTCCTACCAACGATTTTACCATACCTTCGGGAAGTGTTTTTGCAAGTGAAACAAAAGTGTGTCTTATTTCGTACATTGTACATTTTGTAATATTATTATATTTGCAGTATGCTTTCCATCGTTTTAAAAGATTATCTTGTTTTATTTGACCACCGTATATATTGCAAAAAACGAATTTGCTTTTTATGTGGCATTGCATTTGCAGATGCCATTGGTCTTGTATTACTTTTTTAGCAAATTCCGTCAAATCAAATGCTCTAATGGCGTTTTTGTTTTTTCCGTTCGTTATTTTATTATCAGAATTTATAGAACGTTTGAGTTTAACTGTATCATTTTCTATATCTTGCCATTGTAATCCTATTAACTCGCCAGGTCGCAATCCAGTAAGAACTGCAAAGCGGTATGCATTTATATAAAATTCATCTGTTTCATCTTTATATCTTATTGTTTTATTACTGTTAAATAAAATTTTTAAATCGTTTGGCTGCAGTATTGTTCTTTCTCCTTCGGGTGCATTTTTTGGAACACAAAGACTTTCGGGAAAGAGTGTTGTGTGTTTTGTTTTTCGACAGTATTTTATAAATCCTAATAAACACCCTCTAATATTAGACAATGTTTTTTTTGATAATCCTTTTCGGTATGCTTTGTTGATAACATCTTGTAAGTGTTGCTCATTAAGATTTCCAATTTGAATATTTCCTATGTTTGGATTTATCCAATTATTATAGTAACTGGTGTATTGCCTTACATTTGTTTCTGAGGTTGTGATTTTTAAAGTTTCAAGCCACTTCTTAAACAAAGAAGATATTTTTTCTTTTGTGTTTGTTATATCATCTTCAAGCCATTCATCTGCTTTTATATGACATTCAGTTTTCCCTTTTCTTCCGGGTGTTGATGAAGTGAATGTTTTTCTTATTCCATCTTTTTGTACTTTTATTTGCCAACGTTGATATTTTTCAAGCCACGTAGCAACATTTGTTCTTTTTGCCATGATATTTTACACTCCTTTATAAAATTTGACATTTAAAAAAGGATATGCTAAAATATACTTGCTTAAGGGTATGTGTTTAGCATATCTTGCGTGGTATTGGTAGTACCACATAAATCGACTTGTTGGTAGCAGGTCGATTTTTTATTGTCTTAATTTTCATTACAATATTCACATATGTTTTCTCCGTCTTCTGTTTCATGAAATTCGACCACATCCCACAACCAATACTCGTTACAACGGTCGCATTTTATATAATTCAATTCATCCAAACAATCTTCGCACAATCTTGTTTCTTCATCTACAATAATAACTTCTGTTTTTTCTCCGCATTCTGTGCATATATCAATAATTTTTTCTGACATAGGTTTCATTCCTTCCGTTTTTTAAGGTCTATAACTCCAAAATTTGACCTCGTTATTTTGCAAATATTTCATAATATTATTTTTTTGTTCGGGATTTATATATTCAAAAAGTAACCTTGTTTTTTCATTTTTTATGATGAATAGATGCGTAATTAAATATAGTTTGTAATATGTTCTTCCATAATCAGTTAATTGACAGGTGAAATAAGTTTCATCGAGCCATTCTTTATTCTCATATATTTTATCTTGATTATGTTTGTATTCATTAAGTTCGTCGCAGATAAAATTATACAATGAATACAAATAATATTCTAATGAATTGAGTTTACAAATGTTTTTTGTTTTTGTTAAGAAATTAGAAAAGTATGATTTGATAACACTTTTTCTATGATATTCTAATATCTCTTCTGCATACTTTTTTTCGCTATCATTCGCAAAATTAACACGAAACTCTTTAGATAGATTAGAATTGCTTTGCTCTTGCATAATATAGTAGAGTAATTCTTCGTTGCGCAAATCTACCGAACTATCGTAATACATTGTTATATTTTCTTTTTCTGCTATCCATCCGACTTTTTTAAACATATTTTGGTTATAATGAAGTTTTTTTAGATGTTCATAAAATCTCCAACCACCTAAAAAAGCGAAAAACACTATACATAAAAGTGTGGATTCAAAATCCATTTTTAATCAACCTCTCTAATATTATCCTACTTCACATAACTTTGGAAAGCAACTGCTTTACCGAGTATTCTTATTTCTTCAAGTTTTTCATTTTCGTAATTTTGAACATCATATAATGGATTTTCCGGGCGAAGTTCAATTCGATTTGTATATTTATATACTCTTTTTAATGTAACTTCTTCTCCGATAATAACTGCTGCGATTTCTCCGTTTTCAACATCAGGTTGTGATTTAATGAATACAACATCGCCATCAAATATTCGTGCGTTTATCATACTATCGCCTTTTGCAGTTAAACAAAAATCTGCATTTATATTAGCGCTTGCTTCTATAAATGTTTCGTATTCTTCATTTGCATATATAGGTTCGCCACAAGCAATTTTGCCAAGCATACGGAATTTTTTTGTTTTAATAGGGGATATATTATCAAATTTGAAAATGTCTATGTTATCGTTCCCGGAAAGGTAATCTACAGAAACGTTGAATAATTCGGCTAAATTTACAACAACAGTATAAATTGGCTCTTGCAATCCGTTTTCGTATCTACTTAAAGTACTCTTGTTCATTTTCCCGTTAAATCTTTCATTATATAACTCAATGACTTTGTCCATTGAAAATTTGTTGCGTTCTCGCAATTCTTTTAATCTTTTTCCAAACATATGTTTACACCTCCGCAACAAAATAATAACATCATTTTATCGAAAAAGCAATAGTTTTTTAGGAAAAAACAAAAAAAGTTTTAAAAAAACAAAAAAAGTTGTTGACAAAGCAACAAAAAGGTGTTATCATAAAAGCAACAAAGTGAAAGGAGTAGATGTTATGCCTACAAAAATCCATAAACCATATGCGAAATTTAAAGGTTGGATTAGAGAAAATGGCTTAAATTATCAAGAGATAGCTGATTTTTTGGGTTTAAATCTTGCAACAGTAAGTAACAAAATCAATGGACAATCAGACTTTTCGCTATCGGAAATAAATGCATTAAGAAAAAAATATAACTTAAGTAGCGAAATTTTTTTTACAGACAGTGTTGCTTAAACGATAACAAATTAGAGAAATGAGGTGTGAAGGGTTGAAGAGAAAAAGAAGAACTTCCATGACATATAACGAGAGAATGGAATCAAAGAAAAAGAGTTTTTATGATAAGTATTGGTGGATTCCGTTTGCAATATCAATTCTTGCTCTCATACGAACTTTTTTATGAGATTTATTAAAAAATTTATAAGTTTTATAATTTCAGGTCGAAGAAGAGCAACTATTGAGATGGTTGTAGGTATCCAAAAATTAAAAAATTTTGCTTTGTGCTTAGTAATGGTTTCAAAATATATTTCAACATGGGTATCTTGAGGTCGATGTAGACGAACGTCGGTAACATAAAATTTTTCCTGATTGTTAATAGAAATAATATGTCCGGGTTTTATTCTTTGTTTGTTTGGAATCAGAAAGTGTTCGTCGCACAAATCACTTTTTTTAATAAATTTGCAAGGAAGAGTCCACATGAGTTTCTTTCCTTTGTAAATTTGGCAAATATCAAAATTCATTATAATCACTCCTTAAAAAGTGATTATAACACAGGACAAAAAATAAGTCAAAAATACTGAATAATTAAAAAGAAGGTGTTGTATTGCCAAGAATATATGATTGCATACTTGCTCGATGTCCATTTTTTATATCAAGCGGAAAAAAGAGTGTAATGTGTGAAGGAATTACAGACAAGTGCAACATTAACTTATTGTTTGCATCGGTTGAAGAGAGAAGACTACATCGAGAACAGTACTGCAATTTGGCATACAAAGACTGCATGATATTTAAAATGCTTGATGCAAAATATGATGGATAAGGGATAAATCCCTTTTACATAAGTTTTTGTTTTACATTATTTTGTTTTCTTTAAAAAAATCAAAAAATTGATTATGTTAGGAGATGTTGATATGCGCAAATATAGCAAACTCAGAGGAGTAATGTATGAAAAGTGTATATATCAAACTGAGATAGGAAAACTGCTTAAAAAATCTACAACGTGGCTCACAAATAGATTTGCAGGAAAAGAAAGTTTCACGGTTGATGAAGCATATAAAATACTTGATTATCTACATATTTCACATGATGAATTTGTAGAATATTTTCCACCTGGTGGATATGTTTAAAAGAAAGAAGGTGTAAAAATGAAACAAACGATAAAAGAAGTAGTGATTATGTTGCTTGCACTTGCGATTGTCGGCTCATTTGGTTCGTGGGAGATTGACGATATTTCGTTAGTACAAGCATTATTGCAAAGTGCAGGATGTGCGTTAGCAATATACATAATATGTTTTTTTGACAAAAAAAGAGCCGCTAAAAAAGCGACCCAACAACCAAATTTATAATAGCATAAATAAAGGACTTTGTCAATACCGAAGCAATTTTGACATTAAATCTCCTTAATATATATGAGTACAGCCAGGCAAAGTCCTTTTCCGCTTCGGTAAATAAATTTTAGGAGAGATAGAAAATGGATAGAACAGAACTTAAAAACACATTTGTTGGATTACTTTATAAAACTGACCGCCTTAATATTGGTGCGTTAGTTAATTTTTTGGAAAAAACGGGATTTTTTGATGCGCCGTGTTCAACCGGATATCACTTGTGTTATGAGGGCGGACTTTTAGAACATTCTTTAAATGTATATGATTTTGCATATTCGTTATGCGTTGCCTGGAATATTCCTGAAGATGTTATATCAGAAGACAGTTTGATAATTGCTTGTCTTTTACACGATATAGGCAAAGCAGGAGAAATTGACAAGATGTATTATGCACCAAACGTTTTAAAGAGTGGGGAACGAAGTAAGTCAAAGCCATACGTTGTTGATTCGTCATTAAGTTTTATGAGCCACGAAGCGAGGGGTCTTAAAAATATATGCAAATTCATTGATTTAACTGAAGATGAAGAGTTTGCAATATATCATCATAACGGAATGTATGGCGATGCAAAATACAGTTTGAATGGCAAAGAAAGACCATTACAATTAGTATTGCATTTTGCCGATTTATATTGTTCAAGAGTAACGGAAATGAGGGCGGAAGAAAATGATTGATATAAACAATTTAAAGTTTAGGGATTTGAGGGCCGATGAAGTTGATGTAAGAGTAGCAACTGTTACCGACAGTGGTGTTTCGCTTTTATTATATAAAGATGCAAGATGTGATATGAACATACTTGATGAAACAGTCGGCATAAATGGATGGCAAAGAGACCACAAAGAACTTAAAAACAATATATACTGTGGTGTTGCTATATATGACGAAGTAAAAGGTATGTGGGTAACAAAATGGGACTGCGGTGCAGAAAGTTATACGGAAAAAGAAAAAGGCGAAGCATCTGACAGTTTCAAACGTGCTTGTTTTAATTGGGGAATTGGCAGAGAACTTTACACCGCGCCTTTTATATGGATACCGAACAAAATAGTAAAAAACGATAAAGGCGAAGAAAAGAAACTTGTTGATATTAAAGAGGACAAAGGCAAATTCAAAACCAAAGACAGATTTGTTGTTTTTGATATGGATGTAGTGGACAAGCAGATTGTATCACTTGGTATAGGCAACGAAACACAAAGAAGCATAGCATATACTTGGCAGCAGAAAAAGGTAAAGTAATATGACAGAGTTTAAATTTACAAAACAAACATTTCCTAAAGTTATCGGCGATGCGCTTCGCCTTGCCGATACATTTAAGGAAGGAAAAGAATATGTACTTACAATAAAGCAAGAAATGAAAAAACGGTCAAACGATGCAAATGCGTACTATTGGACTTTGCTTGACAAGCTTACAGAAAAGATGAAACTGCCAAAAGAAGAGATATACAAAATGCACATAAGAAATATTGGCGGAAATAATCAGGTTGTTTGTGTTGTTAACGATGCACTTGACAAACTTATATCAGGTTGGCATCACAACGGCATTGGATGGGTAACAGATGTATTTGATTCTAAACTTGAAGGATGCACTAATGTTATTTTGTATTACGGCTCAAGTACATACAATACAAAACAGATGTCGGACCTTATAAATCTTGCGGTAGAAGATTGCAGAGCATTAAACATTGAAACACTTCCGCCTTATGAGATTGAAAAACTAATAATGATGCAGGAGAAGGGAAAATGAATGTAATTGATTTTATTCCTTTTGGAAAACAAAATGCAATAACACAAAATGAACTTATGATGGTAACAGGATTATCAGACAGAATGCTTAGAGAAGAAATATCTCGTTTAAGACGTGATGTGCCTATTTTAAATATGCAAGATGGCAAGGGATATTTTAGACCGACAGAAGATGAAATAGAAGATGTGAAAAAGTACATATCACAAGAAGAACGTCGAGGTAAAAGTGTATTTTGGAGTTTGAAGGGTGCAAGGGAGTTTATAAAAAATGAAAAGCATACTTCAAACTGAAAAAGAATGTTATTTGTGCCAAAGCAAAGTGTGGCTTGAAGAGCATCATATATTTCCGGGCAACCCTGGAAGGAAGATAAGCGAAAGAAACGGATTTAAGGTTTATCTTTGCCACTATTGTCATAATGAGCCACCTTTTGGAGTGCATTTTAATCGTGAAAATATGGACAAGTTAAAAGCAGATTGTCAAAGGAAGTACGAAGAAACACATTCACATAATGAGTTTATGAAACTAATAGGACGAAATTATTTATAAAGGAGAGATGTTCGTGAATAAAGTGGTAATTCTCGGGAGACTAACAAAGGACCCTGAATTAAGAGTAACACAAAACAATGTGCCGGTAACAAGTTTTACAGTTGCCGTAAACAGAAGATTTGATAAAGACAATGCAGACTTTATAAGTTGTATTGCGTGGAGAAAAACGGCAGAATTTGTAGCAAAGTATTTTAATAAAGGGGATATGATTTCCCTTGCAGGAAGTCTTCAAACAGGCAAGTATGAAAAAGACGGACAGGTGCATTACACAACAGATGTAAACGTAGAAGAAGTATATTTTACAGGCAGTAAGACAGAAACAACAGAGATTGAAAAGCATAATGATATTGATGCTGATATGTCGGGTTTCATGCCGATGCCAAATGATGATGATTTACCATTTTAAAAGGAGAGTGAGAAAGTGGCAAGACCTCTAAAAGATGGGGTGGGCTATTTTCCTAAGGATACTGATTTTTACAACGATGATAAAGTAAAAATCTTAAGAGGCGAATTTGGTGCAAAAGGAATGTATTTATTAGATTATCTTTTGTGCGACTTATATGGCAAAAATGGATATTACACAAAGTGGGACAAAAACAAGTGCTTCCTTGTGTCAGATGGTGCGGGTTGTGGTTGTGTCCCATCCTTTGTGGCTGAGTTTATTTTAGGGTGTGTTAGATGTGGCATATTTGATGAGACCGTGTTTAACTTGTTCAAAGTATTAACGTCAGCCGGAATCCAACGGCGCTTTGTAAGGATGCTTAACAGCCGTGAAAATTTTACATTTTACGAAGAATACTTTTTGCTTGACATCAACAATGAAAAGGATGTTCCAAAGAGTATTCTTAATAAGATTGCCTTTAAAAAAGTTTCCGATAAAGAAAACCCTTTAAAAATTAAAGAAAACCCCGAAAAAAGTATAGATAATGCACAAAATAAAATAGATGAAAATAAAGTAAATGAAAATAAAGTAGATGATGTAATGAAAGCATACGAAGAAAACATAGAAAAAGCATCATCAGCAACAAAAACAAAACTCACTTTATGGAAAAATTCTGTAAGTGAAGAACTTATAATTTTGGCTATAGAAGAAGCAGTATCACAAAATAAGAAAAGTTATGCGTACATAAATGCAATACTTGAAAGTTGGAAAGAGCAAGGTTTTAAAAATATTGATGATGTTAAAAAGCATCAGGAAAATTATAAGCGCAAAAATAAAAAGGGCTTAAATAACTATAGCGAAAACAGAAGTTTAAGCGATTTTGAAAAACAGATGTTAGAAAGAAGGATAAATGGAAATTAAATTTACAGTTAAGTTGCCACCTATATCAAAGAAGAATCATCAACAGATATTTAGAAATACAAGAACAGGCAAGCCGTTTGTTATGCCTTCAAAAGAGTATAGAGAGTATGAACAATCGGCCATGTGGTTTATACCTAAAGGAATACATATAACAGAGCCGGTAAACGTGAAATGTTTATTCTATATGCCTACAAAACGAAGATGCGATTTAACAAATTTACTTGAATCAATAGATGATGTAATGGTAAAGGCAGGTTTGCTAAAGGATGATGATTTTACTGTAATACAAAGTCATGATGGCAGCAGAGTTTTATACGATAAAGAAAATCCGAGAACGGAAATAGTGATAACAAAGGTGTGATTAAATGCTCACTTTAAAAAATGACGTTGATATATCACAGTTAAGAAGTAAAAACTTTAATTATGATGATAAGAAAAAGACGTACAAAAGATTTATACGAAATTATGTATACATTGTAATCAGCGAAAAAACAAGAGAAATATGTGTGTATTCTCCAATGGGACTTACTGATTACAACAGATACAAAGATGAAATAAAAGAAATAATTGGAGATATGATTTAAGGAGATATGAATGGAAGAAATAAATACTTTAAGAAAAATAAAAACGGAATTATATAATGACCACTTTCAAAATTACAAAAGATATAACATACCGAAAGCACAACTTGTTATAGCAGATATTCCATACAACTTGGGTGTGAATGCATATGCATCAAATCCTGTTTGGTACATAGATGGCGATAACAAGAATGGAGAGAGTAAAAAAGCAGGAAAACAATTCTTTGGTACAGATAACAATTTTAATATCGCGGAGTATTTTCATTTTTGCAATAAACTACTCATAAAAGAGCCGAAAGAAAAAGGAAAAGCGCCTGCAATGATTGTATTTTGTGCATTTGAACAAATTCCTATGGTATTACAATATGCCGAAAAACATGGATTTAAACATCATATACCACTTGTATTTATAAAAAATTATAGCGCACAGGTATTAAAAGCAAATATGAAAATTGTAGGAGCAACAGAATATGGCCTTGTTCTTTATAGAGAGAAACTTCCTAAGTTTAATAATAACAAAAAAATGATATTCAATTGGTTTGAGTGGAGAAGAGATAATGCAAAAACATATCCAAAAATTCATCCTACACAAAAACCGGTATCATTATTAAAAAGACTTATAGAAATATTTACCGACCCGGGCGATGTAGTAATTGACCCTGTAGCCGGAAGTGGAACAACTTTAAGAGCTGCAGCAGAATTAAATCGAAGTAGTTATGGATTTGAAATAGTAAAACAATTTTATAATGATGCTCAAACTCAGATGCTTAGTAATATAAATACACAGATGTCTTTATTTGATTTAGAGAGGTAAAAAACATGAAAGACAAACTAACACAAATAGTAAAGCAAAGTATATATGGCAGGGTAGATTTGCACACAGCAAATATGCTTGTGCCAAATATAGTTGAAAACTTAATGATATTTTTTAGAAGGTGCGAAAATGATAAATAAACTAACAGAACTAATAAAAGAAGCAATGCAGTATGCAGAGCATAGAAGGGATATAGGCGAACTGTACAAACCATATGAAGAATATATAGCAGAGTATTTGATTGATAACAATACTATTGTTGCACCTTGCAAGGTTGGGGATTTTGTATATATTGACAACAGATGTATATTTTCCGAATTCACAAACGGATATACAGGATATAGCACTTGCGAAGTTATTTCTATCGTGAGAACAAAGAAACAAAAGCTAATAAAAATAACACCAATAAATGCACAGGCACAGAATATGAGATATAATTTGCGAGTTCCATTTTCAGCAATAGGCAAAACAGTATTTCTAACCAAAGAAGCATTGAAGGGGGAAGGGAAATGAAAATACTTAAAAGAGAAACAACATTAAAACAGGAAATAAAAACGGCAGATAATAACATTGATGAATATTTGCCAAATTGTCAAGCGAGTTTTAATTCTGACGGAAATATCACTTTAAGGAATTATGACAGAAGCAACAAGAATAAAGATGAGATTATTATATTCTCTAACGAAGAAACAAGGGCAATATTTGAATTGTTTAGTCAAATTAGTACAAAGTGCAAATATTATAGTTTGCCATTTTGAGAAAGGAAGATGAGGGAAATGAAAAAGATACTTGATGCTTGTTGCGGAAGTAGAATGTTTTGGTTTGATAAAGAAAACAAAAATGTTGACTTTTGCGATTTGAGGGTTTTGGAAGATACTCTTTGTGATGGCCGAACATTAGAAATTAAGCCTGATATTGTTTGCGACTTTACAAGTTTGCCGATGATAGACAATACATATTACCTTGTTGTTTTTGACCCTCCTCACTTGATTAAAGTTGGAGATAATTCTTGGTTGTCCAAAAAGTATGGAAAGTTGCCGAAGGATAATTGGCAGGAAATTCTGCAAAAGGGGTTTTTAGAATGTATGAGAGTATTGAAACCGAACGGAACGCTTATTTTCAAATGGAACGAAACCGATGTTTCTGTTTCAACAATTATTGATGTTATCGGACAAACTCCATTGTTCGGCCACAAAAGCGGAAAAAGAGAAAAGACACATTGGCTATGCTTTATGAAGCAAGACCACCCAACCGAGAAAGGCGGTGCGGAATGATTAAATACTATTGTGATAGATGTGGAAATGAAGCCAAAACGCTTACTTCTGTAAAAATACCTGTGCAAAAACAGATAGGGTTTGAACTTAGTTGTTATACAAGACAGATTGAATTATGCGAAAAATGTAAAAATGAAGCAGATGAAATGTTTGACACTCTTTTAGATATTAAACTTTCTATGTTTGCAAAATATTTGAAGAAAGGCGGTGTGCAGGAATGATGCGAGAACATTTGTACAGGGGAATACCCAAAAGCTACGGCAACGGGGTGTTTTTTGGTGACATTTGGAAAGATAATTGTGAGGGTAGTTTTGTATATGGCTCTTTAATTGTCAGTAAAGATAGATATTATATTTGTGTTTCTGCATTATGCCAAATAAACAGTTGTATAAACAATGGTATGACTTCAATGATAGAAGTTATCCCCGAAACAGTAGGACAATTTACAGGATTGACCGACAAGAACGGAAACGAGATTTTCGAGGGGGATATTGTCCTATATGTTGACGAAGAAGGATATTATCCCGAAGAACAATGCGAATTTGTCGGACAAATTGTTTTTGAAAGTGGTGCATTTGGAATTGGTGCAAATGACAACATACCGATAGAACTTGACTTTTCTTGCGAAAACGACAATTTTGTTTCTTTGTGGGAACTGTATTGGAATTTAAGTGTTGACGGCGACGAGTTGGATATGCTTGAAGTAATCGGCAACATACACGATAATCCTGAACTGTTGAAAGAAGGTGTGCAGTAGTGATATTTTTCGGTAAGAAAAGTGATTATATAAAATTTAGTGAAGTTATTTCTATTTTGGAAGAACAAAGGGCAAGACACCATTATGCAAGTAGGGCAAGTCTTGACAAACAAAGTGCGGTTGAAGATGTAATAAAATCAGTAAAATTACACCATATAAAGAAAAATCCAAAAAAATATATGGTACGGAAGAAGATATTTAATGACGAAGCACAATATCTTTTGAAGTTTGAAGATTTGAAAGAAGGTGCAGAGTGATGGCAACAAAAGAAAAACAGATTGAAGAATTAAGACAAGATTTGTTTTATGTTAATACCATTGTTATTGATGATGATGAAAAAGCGAATGTTCTTTATGATTTGAATGTGCGAAAAGTTGTATTATGTGATAATTGCTACATGCAAGGAAGTTGCATTGTAGAAGATACATTCAATACTGCAAGAATGGCTGATAGTATGAAATTTTGTGCAGTAGGAAAGCCGAAAACGGACGGAAGGAGAGATACATAATGGTTAAAGTATTATATTTTATATTTGGAATTTTGGTTGTATTGTTAATATGCCCTATTGGGATTATCTTAGAAAAAAAAGGGTTTAATTTCGGTTATTGTCCAATTTGTCACACCAAACTTCGACATTTCGCTAATGATAGTCAGGGTGGGCGTGGATATATCTGTGACGAATGTAATTACCATACTTGGGTTACTTATAATTGCGTTGACAAACAAAGAAACACACGCACACCAAAAGAAAGAGGTGGGGAAAAGTGATAGGAAATATGGAAAATATTTTAGAATTAGCAACTAAAAAATTAAAAGAAATGTATGGCGATGATTTTAAGTTTGAAGAAGATGACGAGTTTGTTTTTGCCTTGAATAATGGAGTATTGATGTTGTCTTATGATGAGGGCATAAAAATCAAAATAATGCTTGATACAGTTATTCCGTTAGATGTTGATTTTGATATATAAGGCGGTGATTAAGTGGAGAACATAGAGAGCATAGTTGAGAAGATTATCATTGAACGAAACAAAACGGTTGATAGTGCCATAATGGGCGAAATACAGAAAATAGCGGTTGAGAACGGCATTGAAACAAAAATAATTATCAATGAAAAGGCGGTTGCGAATGCTTTGGAAAGAGCGACACCGAAACCGGCAAGAGAAGATGGTTGGCTTTATTGCCCTGTTTGCGGTAAAGATATATGCGTTGATAAGCCGAATTATTGTAGTGATTGCGGTCAGCGTATAGATTGGAGTGGTGCGAATGGCTGATATAAAGCACATAAATGTTAAGACCGAAGATGAAATGATAACACAGTTAAAATTGCTCTTAAACAATGGCTATAACGTCGCAATAAGTAGAAATGTCAATATTCTTAATTTGGAAGAAGATAATGAAACATACACTATTGGCTATTGTGTAAGACCAAAAGAACAATAAAAGAACGATTTTAAGGAGTGAGAGTATGAGTTTTGAAAAAGCTATATCAACAATAATCGAACTTAACGAAGAATTCAAGGCGATTGAAATACTTATAGCGTGCATAAAAGGCAATATGAATAAAATTGAAAGTGAAAATGCTGAGATGTCATCTTGCATAAGAGCGATACAGAAAATTAACAGAGATAAAAATGAAGCAATTTCAGCGTTATGTGAAAGGGATTGATAAATAATGCAGATGGATGTAATAACAAACACGCTTGCTCAAAAAGTAATTGATACAATTTATAACGAGTGGCATCACGAAGGACATATAGAAATTGAACATACCGATGATTTTTATTTTACACTTGATGGTAAATTGTATTGCGTACAAGTAAGAGAAGTAGATGAAATTGATGATTAAACCGATGAAATCGCAATTCAAAGGAGTGATAATATATGAATGAACAAGATAAAAAATGGCTTGAAATATGCAAAAATGATAAAGAGAGTAGATATGTCATTATGGTTGACAATGATGATATATACGTGTGGGATTTTGAAACAGACGAAGAAGCATATACATTCACAGAATATGGGTATCATTTTGCGTTAGTATTATTGAGATACATAGGTTGTGAAGCAGAGTATGTGTAAGGAGTGATAATATGAAAGATAACGAGATTATAAAGGCTTTGGAGTGTTGCCGAGATTGTAAATGTAAAGAATGCCCTTGTTACAACAAAGAAACAGGTGGCTGCAAGGAAATTGATGAGCAAGATATTCTTGACCTAATCAACAGAGAAAAGGAAGAGATTGAGAGGTTACAAAGCGACAATGTAAAATTACACACTATCATTCCGAAAATGCTTGTGGAAGCCAAATTCGAAGCAATAAAAGAGTTTGCAGAGAGATTGAAAGAAAAAGTAGAAAAAGTAAGGTTAAAATATCAAAGACTTTGTAAAGAACAAGGCGAAAAAGAGGATGAAGTTATGAATATTCACTTCAAAGGGATTGAAAAACTTATTGACAACCTTGTAAAAGAAATGGAGTTAGGTAAATGACGAATGAAGAAATGTATAAGATGTATCAAAATGGAGATACATTTCAAAAAATTGCTGATGTTTGTGGAATATCAAAACAAGCCGTACATCAGAGAATGGTTTTGTATGAAAGAAAGGTGTACGGAATAAGGGGAAAAAGAAAACAACGATTATTAATTGATAAAATTGTTTATAAAGGAATATACGAACACTTTGAAAATAATTATGATGAAACCATATCTTCTATGTGCAAAAAAGTGTATGGATATGCAACAGGCAATACTGACAAGTTTAAAAGTTTTATTACAGGGGAACATGATTCACATTTTAAACTTGAGCATATAAAACGATTGTGCGAAGTTGTAGGAAAACCATTTGAAGAAACCTTTGCAGAAAGGTAGGTGTTTTAGATGATAAAGTTTAACGAAGAATTTAAAAAAGATTTTCATATCCTCTCTAAAACTGAACTTATGCAAAAGTATGATATTTCAAATTATATATACGACAAATGGCGAAGTGAATGCAAGCTCCACAAAGTATCATACAATAGAAATAAAAGAAAGTTTACACCGGAAGAAGAAAAGTTTATAAAAGACAATTGGTTTAAGATGCAAGATGCAGAAATTGCAAAAGCATTAGGGCGGTCAAGACATGTAATTTCAACAAAACGCGCAAGAATGGGATTGTATAAGAATTATACACAAAACATTTTTTCAGACAAAGAATACAATATGATTATTTGGTGGCTTACCGGAGATACATTTGATACTATAAGGTTATTATACAGTTGTAGTAACGAAGATATAGAAAATGCCTTAAAGCAAACGGATAAAATGAAACTTGCAATGAAACGAATTAAAAAGTATGGATGTTTTCCTATTGTGAGAAAAAGACATGAAATATTAAAGTACAATAAAGATTTGAAATAGATTGAACAGGGATATTTGCCCTGTTCTTTTTTGTGCTCCTGGTGGGGTAGAAAAATAATACACGAGATAATTAAAATATATGTATAACAACACGAAGGAAGGAGATTTCTGTGGATTGGAAAAAGATTAAGGCAGAATACATTGCCGGGGGAATAAGCTACAGAAAACTCGCAGAAAGATATGGTGTCCCGTTCAGCACTCTCAAAGAACATGCAAGAAGAGAAAAATGGACAGAGTTAAGAGAAAAAGCAAGACACAAAGCAGACACAAATTTTGCAAATCTTATGGGAGAAAAACAAGCCAATCGGAATGCGAAGATAGATGATGTGGCTGATAAACTTCTTGATAAGATAATTGGATTGTTGGATGCACTTGAAGTTGTTGATAGTCAATCTATTAAACAATGCACATCTGCTCTTAAAGACATTAAAGATATTAAAGGCATTAAGAGTGATATTGACTTAAGAGAACAGGAAGCACGAATAAATAAACTCCGTAAGGATGCTATGGATGAAGAGGAAAACACTTCTGTTACTGTAAAGTTTGAAGATGAAATTGGAAAATGGAGTAAGTAGAAGGGAGTGATGCCAAATGCCTACATTGACAATAGAAAGACCAAGTCCTAAACAAGAATTGTTTTTAACTGCGAATGATAAAAAGTATATTGCCTTTGGAGGTGCCTGACAAGAGGTGGTGGCAAGAGTTGGGCAATAAGAACAAAATGCATATTGTTATGTTTAGAATATCCGGGCATCAAGTGTATGATAGTCCGTAAAACATATCCTGAATTAACAGAGAATCATATAAATCCATTATGCGAAATATTAAGATGCCATCATCCAAACAAAAAAGAAAGAATTGCATCATACAACGATTCAAAAAAGAATATTACATTTCCAAATAGGAGCAGAATACTGTTCAGATATTGCGATACAGAAAAAGATGCAGATAGATTTCAGGGAACTGAAGTTGATTGCTTATTCGTTGACGAAGCCACACACCAAAGCGAAGATAAATTTAAAAAGTTATCTGCTTGTGTGCGTGGTGTTAATGAATTTCCTAAAAGAGTATATCTATCAATGAATCCCGGACATGAAGGGCATCAATGGGTTAAAAGATTATTCATAGATAAAAAATATGACGTTGGCGAAGATGCAAATGACTATATGTTCATACAGAGTCTTGTTACGGACAACAAGGCGCTTATGGAGCAGAATCCTGACTATATAAAGCAACTTGAAGCACTACCACCAAAACTTAAAAAAGCATGGCTTGAAGGCAGATGGGATGTGTTTGAAGGTGCTTTCTTTGAAGAATTTAGAGAAACACCTGATATGCAATGTTGCCATGATGCAGGAATAACTGTAGAAGAAGCTCTTAAGGAGCATAGATGGACACACGTTATTAAGCCGTTTAACATACCAAGTGGTTGGAAGATATACAGAAGTTATGACTTCGGTTTTGGTAAGCCGTTTGCAGTTAATTGGTATGCAGTAGACTATGAAGGTATTGCATATATGATTTTAGAGTTATACGGCTGCACAGGAACTCCAAACGAAGGGGTTAAATGGTCTCCTGAACAACAATTCAGAGAAGTTGCAAGGATAGAAAAAGAGCATCCATACCTTAAGGGGAAGAGAATACAAGGTGTTGCCGACCCTTCGATATGGGACGGCTCAAGAGGTATTGCCATTATAGAAGAAGCCGAGAAACAACATTTATGGTTTGAAAAAGGTATAAATGACAGAATACCCGGATGGATGCAAATACACGAAAGACTTAAATTCGATGAGTACGGCAAAGCAATGCTATATATATTTGAGAATTGCAAAGATACCATAAGGACCTTACCACTTATGATGTATGACGAACACAAGGTGGAAGACCTTGACACAGACGGAGAAGACCATATCGCAGACAGTTTGCGATATTTCTGTATGTCAAGACCAATAACACCAAGAAAGATAGAAGTTAAGGAAATACCGTTATATGACCCACTTAATCAGTATGAGAAGAGTACATATAACAAAGCAATATTTAGGAGGATATGATGGATAAGAGAAACAAAAACCAAGTGCCTGAAGATGACATAGCAAAAGTGCCACAGGAAGAAATGCCTATGGCAGAAAGTCAGCCAAGTGAACTTGAAATAAGGGCACAAAACGAAATAAAGATGCTTAAACGAACTGCACAAAAGAAACAACTGCAAGCACAGATGAAGCCGAAAATTGATTCTGAGGTCGTTATAAAAGCATCGGAAATACTACGCAAGTACAAAGAAGGCAAAGCAAGACTTGAGCAGAAAATCATTGCAAATGAAGAGTTTTGGAAACTTAGACAATGGAATTATATGAACGATGGAAATAATGACTTTAAACCTGCAACGGCATGGCTATGGTCTTGTATTCAATCAAGATATTCGGATACTATGGATTCTTATCCTACTTGCAACTTTCAACCAAGACAGAGTGATGATAAGGCAGAAGCAATTAAACTTTCAAACATAGTGCCTGTTATATTGGAGCAGAACAGATACGAAGATACATATTCGGATATTGTATGGTACACATTGAAACATGGTGGAAACATACAAGGTGTATTTTGGGATGGCTCAAAGCACAATGGTCTTGGGGATATAGTTGTCAAGAAAATTGATTTCATTAACTTCTTTTGGGAACCGGGTATTACTGATATTCAGGAATCACAGAACATATTCAATACAGAACTTGTATCAAATAGCATACTTGAGCAAAGATACCCTGGGTGCGTCGGCAAACTTGGTGGTAGTAACATTACACTTGCCAAATACTTATACGATGACAAAGTAGATACATCGGACAAGTCTGTTGTAGTTGATTGGTACTACCATACATATGTTAACGGCAGAAAAACACTTCAGTATGTTAAGTATGTTAATGACATTGTTTTATATGCCACAGAAAATGAAATTGTAGCACCTGAGAAGGTTACAGTTGACCCTGAAACAAGAATACCACTTACAATTCCGCTAGGCAAACCTATTGCAGAAACAGGACTATATGACCATGCATTATATCCTTTTGTTTCTATGGCTTTATACCCTGTCGAAGGAAGCATCTGTGGGTATGGCATTACAGATATAGGTCGAGATACACAATTACAGATAGACCAACTAAACAAGGCAATTGTAGATAATGCTATTGAAGGCGCATCTGCTCGTTATTTTTATAAGGCGGATGGTACAATTAACGAAAAGCAATTTAATGATAAGAGCCAAAAACTTGTGCATGTAGAAGGCAATTTAAGTGATGATTTTATAAGACCGATTGAGTACAAAAGACTTGACGGTATATACGTTAACTACCTAACACAGAAGATTGACGAACTTAAGTATGTAACAAGTAATCAGGATGTTAACAATGGTGTTGCGCCAAGTGGTGTAACAAGTGCATCCGGTATTGCAGCACTACAGGAATCACAAGGCAAAAATGCACGAAGTTCTAACAAAACATTCCATAGACAGTTTAGAGATGTCTGCTATCAGATAGTTGAACTTATTCGTCAGTTTTACGATGTGCCGAGAACATTTCGTATAAATCCTGATGGAATGGAAGAACAGTTTGTGGCATATAACAATTCAGGTCTAAAACCACAATCACAAATGACAATGGGTAATGATATAGGATTAAGACTACCTGAATTTGATATAGAAATTACAAGTGAAAAAGCAAATCCATATAAGAAAATGGAAATCAATGACCTTGCACTTTCATTCTATAACGCAGGATTCTTTAATCCACAGATGACCGACCAAGCACTTGCTTGTCTTGGAATGATGGACTTTAACAAAAAAGATGAAGTTATGCGTAAGATAAGTGAGAACGGAACACTTGCTGAAATGTTGCTTATGTATCAGCAGATGGCATTACAGTTTGCACAGAAACTTGACCCTGCCCTCGCAGAACAAGTTGCAAATCAAATACTGAATCAAGGTGGAATGCCTATTCCACAAGATGTAGGCGCAGAAGCAGATGTAAAAACTGAAGAAACAGACGAGCATCCATTCGTAGAAAAGGCAAGAAAAGGTGCACGTTCATCTACACAGGCAGATTAAGGAGTAAATATGATAAACATAACATTTAATCCTAAATCATATACACTCGACATTACAGGGCATGCAGAGCATGGCAAAAAGGGAGAAGATATAGTCTGCTCGGCTATATCTACCCTATTTTACACATTGGCAGAGTCTTTGTATGAGGCAAGGCATATGCTTAAGGAAGATATAGAGTTTAGTGATGAAGACGGAAACGGACACCTTGCAATCATTCCAAAGGAAGAATACATGGCGAATGTTTCACTTATTTATTGGACAATCCTTACAGGATTCCAACTTGTAGAAAAAAATTATAAAAAAAACGTGAAACTAATCGTAGTGGGGTAGAAAGGTTATACACGATATTTTTATAATTAACATAACGGCTCGTATCCGAAACTACAGATTTTAAAAAGGAGCATTTTATATGCTAAAAAAACTACTACTTAACCTACAGTTATTCGCTGATGGTGGTGGAGATGGTGGAGATGGTGGCTCTGCATCTCAATCAACCGGAGAAACTTTAGGAAAAGACAATTCAGGAGAAAAAGAAGAAATACCTGCTTTCATCCCTGAGAAAGCAAAAAAATACTATCAAAAAGCTATGGAAAAGCAAAAGGGAAGTACAACCAATGCTGATTCACAGAATAATGATAATGCTCAAACTACCAATGAGCAAGGTGCAACAGACGAAGTTTCCTATGACGATTTCATAAAATCACATAAGGAAGAGCACGAAGCATACATAAAGAAAACAATGGGCGAAAGACTTAAAAAGTACAAAGGCATTGAAGAAAATTTAGGAAAGCACAAGGCAATCCTTGAAACAGTTGCTCAAAAGTACGGAGTAAGTCCTGACGATGAGAACTTTTTAGAAACACTTTCACAAAAAGTGGATGAAGATGACTCATACTATGATAATTATGCTATGGAGCATGATATTTCTGCCCAAGAGGCCCGTAGAATTGTTACTATGGAAAGAAAAGCAAGACAATTCGATGCACAGGAACAAGAAAGACAAAGACAGGAACAGATGCGTCAGCACATTATGGTGCTTAGACAAAATGCCGAAAAGACAAAAGCACAATTCCCTGACTTTGACCTTGAAACTGAAATGCAAGACGAAAGATTTAGACGGCTTTGTGCTGCAAATAACGGAGATACTACGGCAGCATTTATGGCTTGTCATTATAATGAGATACTTACTAATACCGTGCAAAGAGCATCTAAAAAGATACAGGAGCAAACTGCACAGGCAGTAGCATCTAATAAGGCAAGACCAATAGAAAACGGATTATCTTCACAAGCTCCTTCTGTTGTAGAACAAGACTTTAGAAATATGAATCTTCAGCAAATAAGAAAATTTGCCGAAGAACAAAGACGAAAACAGACAGGGAGATAAAAACAAATAAAATATAAATATTTCTCCCTGTGTTTAAAACAAGGAGGAAATGAAATTGAATAAACTATTACTTAAACTTCAGCTTTTTGCTTGGTCAGAAGGTCAGGCGGGAGCACCAACCACAAATCCGGTTAACGTAACTACACAGGCATCTATGTCTCCGACTATGAAGACATTCTATGACACAACTCTTCTTGAAAATGCAAGAGAGACAATGGTGTTTACACAGTTAGGGGAAAAACAGGCGCTTAAAGGCAATAAAGTAGAATGGAGAAAATTCAATACTTTTGCTAAAGCACTAACACCACTACAGGAAGGTGTTATTCCTTCAGGTCAGAACTTCGGTATGACAAAAATCGAAGCCGAAACAACTCAGCATGGGGATTATGTTGCAGTATCAGACAGACTTGAACTTGAGTCTTATGATGATGTAATCTTCGGTGCTACTGAAGAAATGGGTGCTGCAGAAGGCGAAACATACGATACACTTACAAGAAATATTCTTGTTGGTGGTAACTCTGTTATGTATTGCCCTGATGGAGATACAGAAGTTGCATCAAGAAGTAATGTTACAAAAACTTGTATACTTACTCCTGATGTAGTTAAAAAAGCAGCAACATGGCTTAAGAAAAACAAAGCACCAAAAATCAACGGATATTATGTTGCAGTTATTCATCCATCTGTTGCTCATGACTTAAGAGGAAAAGAGTGGGAAGAATATCAGAAATATGCTAATCCTACTCCTATTTTCAAAGGCGAAATCGGAGAATTACATGGTGTAAGATTCATAGAATCTAACAACGCAAAAATTTGGAAAGAAGATGGCACTTGCGTATATGCAACACTATTTTTAGGTGCAAAATCATTTGGTATTCTTGACCCACAGGGCGAAGGAATGGAAATGATTATTAAAACTAAAGAACAGATTGGTGGACCATTGAATCAGTTTGGTACAATCGGTTACAAATTCTGTCATGGTGCTAAAATTCTTTATCAGGAAAGATTACTTCGTGTAGAATCCGGCTCAAGTTTCGGAGATGTAGACGAAGCAAACTAATTTAAAATAAATATATGGGGAGCAGACTCGCCATCTGCTCCTTAAATACCTTTTTAGGAGGAATTTATAATGGCAGAAACAACTAAAAAAGCAGTAGATAATGCTACGAAAAAAAGAAGAGTAGAAGTCCGTCTTCCAAGATTATCAGGTCAGAATGCAAATCAGGAAGAATTCTTTTCAGTTAACGGCAAGAATTACATAATTAAACGTGGGGAAACAGTCGAAATCCCTGAAGAAGTTGCAGAAGTTATTCGCAATGCAGAAAAAGCAGAAGAATATGCAATGAAATATGTAGATGGACTTGAAAAAGCCAAAAAAGATAAAGAAAAAGAATTAGGACTCTAATAACAAAGAAAAAAAGAGAGGGGGTAAGCATTATATGATGTTTATCCCTCTTTTTATATTTGGAAGGAGTGAAAGCAATGACAATAAAGGATTGTATTGATATTGTTGATAACATTAAGCCAAACCAATACACGATAAAAGAAAAAGTTATGTGGCTTTCGTTTATAGAAGAGATAATCATAAACGAAGTACTTAAGACTCATGAAGGATATGACGGAAGATATGACGATTTTGAAGGTTATACAGAAGACAAATTATCTGTTTCTCTTGTTGTTCAAAGTCCATATGACAGATTATATACGGCATATCTAAAAATGAAGATAGACGAAGAAAACGGAGAAACCACAAGGTACAACAACTCTGCTGCGTTATACAACACATATATGATGGAGTACAGAAAATACTACAACAAAACGCATATGCCACTTGATGTAACAAAGCCAAGAAAAGCAAATGCTCCTGCAGGCGCAAATGTTGGTCTTTCCGATGCAGAATATGAAAACCTAAAAAAAGATATGACATATATTCTTACAGAGTATTTTAGCGCATCTTTAAGCGCTGATAAGATTAACGATGTCATTAAATCGTTTGTTTCAACCAACATAGAAATGCTTAAAGGCAAAGATGGCAGAGATGGTGTTGACGGAAAAGACGGATACACACCAAGAAAGAATGTTGATTATTTTGATGGAGAAGACGGGAAATTTGGCAAAGAAGGCAACGGAGTCGGCGCTGAAATATTCAATGACTACGAAAACAACATAGCAGATGGAGATTTTTCTCGTGCTTCGGGTATAAGAACTAGAGCTGGAAGTAAGTGTTTTAAATTTGACGATACTGTATATGTTGGTAATCAAAAATACAATCACGAGGACAAGTATTATATAAAAGATGTAACAGATGAAATCTTTTCAAAACTTCAAGAAATAGTTGCTTATAAACCTTTTTATACAGTAGTGCTAAATTACAACTATGATTTGCGAGGCAAACTTGTAGGAGTAGGAACAGATGAACTAGGCACTTATATTCAGGTAACCAACTACTTGGAAATTAATGCCGATGTTGGAACAACTTTGTATGATGGTAGTTACGTGCACTTTCCTGATTATGCAGAACTAGGAACTGAAAATATGGGCACAGGAGCAAATGCAGACGGATATGAAACACAAGCTTTAGCAGTTGCTACGCATAGTGAAGGAGCAGGAACAAGAGCTATCGGCAAATATGCTCATGTTGAAGGAAGAGACACTATTGCTACTTATGCAGGACACGGTGAAGGCAGAGAAACTGCAGCTCTTGAAGAAAATACTCACGCAGAAGGAGATAGAGGTGCAGTAACCGGATTTGGTGGACATATAGAAGGTGTTTCTTCAAAAAGAGCATTTAATCATATCTTTGATGAACAAGGCGCGCTTAAATCAATTGAAGCATTGATAGAAACTTATAAAAGTAATCCATTCTCATTGGCTAGACAAAAAGCTACTCATGTTGAAGGTGGAAACAATTTAGGTCTAGGTATGTACCAACATATTGAAGGATTAGGCAATATTGGTATTGCAGATTATTTACATATGCAAGGAAAATATGCTGAAATCGATTATGAGAGAAAATATTTAGACATTGTGGGTTATGGTACTGATGATAACAATAGAAAAAATGTTCGCACTTTAGATAGAGAAGGAAACGGTTGGTATGCCAAAGATGTTTACATTAAAGGAAAGACTTTTAAAGATACGTCTTTGACTCTTAATAAAGAAGTCCCTCTTGGTGGTTATTCTTATAAATTAAATTTTGACCCTGATAGTATTATGAATGCCCCAACGGCTTCTGTGCCATCAGATTGTGTTGGCAATCAGTACACAGAGGATGGAATTCTTATAGATAGTGTTAAAGGTGGTGCTCAAGGTAATCTCGCACTAGAATCTTTAAAAGATGGAACATATCGAATTTCTTTAACAGGAGGAAATTCAGGGCGTTTCAAATTTCTCAATTTTTTAACTTCAGAAAGTCGTTTTACTTCAAGTGACATAGGAAGGAAATTTATCGTTTCTATTAGATATAAACATGAAAAAGGTTGGGTACGTGCAGGTCTTATGAGTAAAGCCACCGGAGACCCTTATCAGTCACAATTTTATTCTGCTCAAGAAGTAGTTGAACTTACTAAGTCAGAATGGACAGTTGCGAATTTAAAAATAACAATAGATGAACGTATGGTCGAAAAACAGATAGGTTTAATTGCAATAGATTTTTATAGTGAAGGTTCAATAATAGTAGATTATATTGAATCAGTTGAATTGAAACGATTTGAAGACGTTATATGTGGTTATGCAACAAGTGGCATACTTCAATCACCTAATGGAACAAAGTTTCAAATTACTGTTAATGATGATGGAACACTTGCTACTACGAAACTAATATAACAAGGGGGCATTTATATGTTTAAGATAGCACTTGATTCAGGGCATGGGAAGTACACACCGGGAAAAAGATGCCTCAAGAGTATTGACAAAAGCGAAACAAGAGAATGGATTTTAAATGACCGAATATGCGACAAGGTAGAGAATATGCTAAAAGCATCATATGAAGGATATTCTCTTATAAGAGTAGATGATGCAACAGGAGAAGTCGATGTATCACTTGCAGACAGAGTAGAAAAAGCGGACAAGTTTGGTGCTGACATTTACCTTTCTGTTCATCACAACGCAGGTATCAATGGTGGTAGTGGTGGCGGTATCATTGCGATTGTATATACAGGTGCATCTGAAAAATCAGTAAATTACCAAAAGATTATATACGATGAACTGATAAAAGAAACAGGACTTAAAGGCAACCGTTCTACTCCTATGCCAAAGCAAAATCTTTATGTGTGCAGAGAAACGAGTATGCCATCTGTACTTGTAGAATGCGGATTTATGGACAGTAAAACAGATGTGCCTATTATACTCACAGAAAAGTTTGCAGATGAGTGCGCTACTGCAATAGTTAACGCATTGGCAAGTATAGGCAATCTTACAAAAAAAGTACCACAGAAACCTTATACAAAAATATACAAAGTGCAAGTAGGCGCATATTCAATTAAAGCGAATGCAGAAGCAATGGCAAAGAAACTTAAAGCAGACGGATATGATGCTTTTATTGTATAGGGGGGTGCAGAAGTGACGGTAAATGAAGTAAGTCAATTCATTATTACTGCTGCTTCTTTTATAGGAGCATTAGGAGTAATATGTACTACATTTGGGTTAGTTGTTAAATGGTTATTAAAACCTATTTACAAATCACTTAAAACAGAAGATGTGCGAAGTTGCAGAATGTTCCTTGTAGATTTTTTATGTGATGTGGAAAAAGGCATAACCAAAGACGAGGTACAATGGAAACTTGCACACGAAATATATGACCACTACACAAATGATTTGAAGGAGAACTCATATGTTCATGATAAGTGGGACAGAGTGGTCAATAATTCTGATTAATTTATATAAAAGGAGAGATTTATATGTACGAAATGTTAAAAGAATTTATTAAACCTGAACTTTTGGTATTGATTCCCGTGCTTTACCTATATGGAATGGCACTTAAAAAGTCAGAAATTGCAGACAAAAACATACCGATGATATTAGGCATTACATCAATTGTATTAAGTCTGTTATTTATTGCAGCAACAGTTGTTATAACCGGATGGCAAGGAATACTTATGGCTTTGTTTTCAGGTCTTACACAAGGTGTTTTGTGTGCAGGTGCAAGTGTATATGTACATCAGATTATTAAACAAAAAAGCAAAGACGAATAAGGGGGAATTGGAATGCGATTTCCTAAACTACAAGAATTACAAAGATACAGGGAAATGACAACGGTATTTGGTGGCTACAACCACCAAATATCTTGTAATGAAGGACAGTTTTTCGATATGAAGAACATGACTTCAAAGTACTTTCCTATTCTATCTCCAAGACAAAGAAGAGGTATTGTTAAATCGTTTGTAAATCCACAAGGAATACTTGATAAAGAAGATTTATGGTGGATAGATGATAAGGCACTATACAAGAACGGAGAAAGAATAGAACTTGAAGGTGTGCGTTTTAATGATATTTCTCCGAAGACTATGGCTAAAATGGGTGCATACATCATTGTTATGCCTGACAAGATATGGATTAAGGCAACAGATGAAGAAATTGAATGCGGTTATATGGAAAACATAGTAGAGTATGAAAAAGGTACAGAGATTAAGTTTTCCATTTGTGATGAATATGGGAGAGCAATAACATGGCACGATGCTGATTATTACAAGACTACACAAGCCAAAGACGGAGACTATCAGATGAGTGTAAACGCAAACGGCAAACCTTCGCTTAAAGTATATTCTGCATCAACAGGCATATGGATGTCGGTTATATCAACATATACTCAAATAAGCGCTCTTGGAATAGGCAAAGGATTTGAAAAAGAAGACGGAGTTAAGATAACAACCAACATAAATACAGATTCACTTGACAACATTTTTGTCAATGTAGAAGACGATGGAGAGCATTATTCGGTAAACACATACATTGTAGACAGAACAGATGATGCCATAACAATTCCGGGCATATACAATGGAAGACTTGAACCATTTACCGAAATGGACCTTTTAGTCGAAAGAAAAACACCTGAAATGGCATACATCACAGAATGCAATAACAGATTGTGGGGATGTTCAAAAGATGGACACGAAATATACGCATCCAAACTTGGAGACGTGAAGAATTGGAACTGTTTCAGGGGCAATTCAATGGACTCTTGGGCAGCAACAATCGGCTCGGATGGTAAGTTTACAGGAGCAATAACCTTTTTAGGTTATCCTATGTTTTTTAAAGAAGATAGTCTTATAAAGATAGGTGTAAGTGCAATAGGTGGACATCAAACAAAAGAAACGATGTGCAGAGGTGTTCAAGATGGCTCAAGTGGTAGTTTATCCATCTTAAACGAAATCTTGTACTACAAGTCAAATTCAGGAGTCTGTGTATATAACGGAAGTTTACCTTACAGTATTTCAGATAACTTTGGGGATGTAAATTACTACGATGCAGTTGGTGGTGCATTAGGAGATAAATATTACATTTCTATGCGTAATAAAAACAATGTATATAGTTTGTTTGTGTACGATTCCAAAAACGGAATATGGTGCAAGGAAGACGATACACAGGCAATTGTATTTTCAAGGCATAAAGATGACCTTTACTTCATTGATGCGAAAGACAAAATGATGAAATCTGTCGGTGGTACTCTTTTATTTGATTCTAAAGATGCAGAAGATATATTTAATTGGTACGTTGAGTCAGGCACAATTGGGTATTCTTCTCCTGATAATAAATATGTAGGAAGAATAAATATAAGAATTACACTTGAATTTGGAACGAATGTAGACTTTTATATCCAATACGATTCAATGGGCGAATGGGAGCACAAATTCAATATGAGTGGTACAGGAACAAGGACATATTCTATTCCGCTTATTCCAAAACGATGCGACCATTTTAAATATAAGATAAAAGGCAACGGCATATGTAAGATACATTCTATTACAAAGACAATAGAAGAAGGAAGTGATTCGTAATGATGGATATATTACCTTTTCCAAAAGTTATGAGTGGTACACCAAAAGAGCAGATACAAGAACTTATATCATACCTTATACAGTTTAAGGAAACTCTTGAATTTGCTCTTATGAATATATCCAAAGAAAACCTTTCTCCTGATTTGATGGAATTACTTAACGGAAAAGGCGAAAGTGTTGGAAGCCAAAAAGTTAACGAAAACTCGCTGACAGTATTCGATGTTATAAACTCCGATGCATTTATAACGAAAATAAGAAGCGAATTTGTAAAAAATGTAACATTCAATGTTAATTTTGATACAGGAAATTTAGAATATACCGTAGATTAAAGGGGGTTTACGATGGCTACATATAAAAAGAATGACTGGTTAAATAACGATTTTATAGATAGAGAGAATGCATCTAACGCAGAAAAACTACCGGGTCAAACCGATGAGTTGTATGAAAGAGCGCATGAAACATTCAAGCAATCGGATGAATCATTGGACAATTATGAAACTGCAAAAGAGTCAAAATCAAATTATAAAGAAATAGCAAGTAAAAAAGACATAATAAGCAAAGATGTAAAAGATGATTTAAATCTAAATTTTGACAAACCGACTTCTGTAAAACAAGCAGACAGATATTTAGCATCACAACTACAAAAAATACAGAGTGGCAGAACATCATATTCCGACCAAGTAAGAGATATGATGGACAAGATTATGAACAGAGAAAAATTTTCTTATGATGTTGATAATGACCCACTATTTCAACAGGCACTTGCATCTGCGACAAATAGTGGTAAACAAGCAATGCAAGATACAATTGGTCAGGCATCTGCTCTTACAGGGGGATATGGCAGCACATACGCAACAAGCGCAGGTAATCAGGCATATAACTCTTTTATAGAGGATGCTTATGATAATCTCCCACAGTATTATCAAATGGCACTTGATGCATACCAAATGGAAGGCGAAGAAATGTACCGTCAGTTTGGTGTGGTAAGCGAAATGGATGATAAAGAATTTAACCGAAATGTTGCAGCATATGATGCTACATATCAGCACAGAAATCAAATGTATAACGAAGCATACGGAGAATTTAGAGACTCCAAAAACGATGCATTTAATATGGCTAACCTTCAACTTAACGAACATGGTCAAAGAGTTAGTGATGCATATAACCTATATAATGCAGACCTATCCTACGCAGATTCTATGTATGAAAAAGAATACACTCAATGGGCAGATAAAGTCAACCTTGCTTGGAAAGAAACAGAATTGCTTTATGACAATGCTTGGAAAAACAAAGAGTTTGATGAAGGTGTTCGTGAATTTGAAAAACAGTATGCGCAGAATGAAGACCACTTTACAAGAGGTCAGGAATTTACTGCATCTGAAAATCAAAAACAGAGAGATTGGCAGACGATTGAATCGCAAAAAGACAGAGATTTTACTGCATCCGAAAATGCTAAAAGTCGTGCAGCAAGTGCTTCTCGAGGTGGCTCGGGTGGTGGTAGCGGAAAACCAAGCGCTTTAACAGATAGCCAATTAAATAAGATAAAGGAAATAATAAAATCAAGTCATCCCGAAGACAGAATGGAAAAAGTTTATGTTTATCTCAACACTATTGGAAAGGAAAACTTGAATGAGTACGCACTCCAAATGATTGATGATTTAATGTCTGCGGAAACTGTGAAAGATAAGGGAAAAGATGTAATAAATGGATTTAAGGATTATTTAGATATGTTTTTTTGAATAAGGATGTGAGAATATGGGATACTTTAGCGAATATATAAAAGAAAAAAGAAATGAAACTTCTAATAACGAATCAAACAAACAAGGAACAAGCGGATTTAAGCAGTATAGTGATTTAAGGAAAAAAGGTTATGACCCTATTCAAGCCAAAGATTATTTAGATATTAACTTTGATACACTACAATCTGATATGACATCACTAAATGATACGATAAAGTCTGTTTATGGTGGTTGGCAGCCGAAATCAACAATGAAAAGTACACGTTCATCTATTCAAAATATATATGACCGACTTGGCAAGTATGAAGAGTTTTATGGCGCAGATGAAAATATAACAAAGATAAGAAATTCATATAAAAGTGTGCTTGATGATTGGGATGATTTGTCGAAATATTATGGTGGGTTTAAATCTAAAGATGCGTATAATAAGGCAAAAAAAGCAAACGAAGAATACCAAAAAGTTTTAAATGAAGATTTAGGTAGTTTGAAATATAAAAAAGGTCAAACAAAAAAGATTTTGGATGAAGCTGAGAAGTATGAGAAAGAAGTACAAAATGTTTTGCCAAATGGTGTAACAAGAGCACCCAATAATCCGAATACATTAAAAAGCATAATAACTGAAAAAACGAAGGCAAGAGACGATTTCCTTAAAAGTCATGGTTATGGTAGCATCGAAGAACTAAGAGAAGATTACACGAAACAGAATGCATATTTTAACAGGGCATTAAATGTACAGCAGAAAAATCTTTTATCTAAAGTGAGTGACGAAACAAGTGAATTTTATGACAAAGATTTTGATGAATTGTCAAAATACAATAAAGATAAGGGATATTCGTTTTGGTCGGAAAGTAATGAAAAACGAATTTATGACTATATAAATGCAGATGAAGACACAAGACTTGATATGGTAGGAGATATAAATAGTTCTGCGGATGCTTTTATTATAACTGCAGGATATCAATATATGACTGATGATGAAATAAAAACTTACAATTATTATTTTAATAAGTTTGGGGATAAAGAAGCAAGAAAATATCTTGATTCATTCAAAGAAGAACTTAGCAATAGACATGCGCGAGAAAGATTTGAAGGAATAAAGGGCAATACGGCAAAAGAATTATTATTTGGAGCAGAAGCCGGATTTGACCAATTTGTGAACGGTTTGGTTAATGCATTTAATACTAAGGATGATTATATTCCTGTAAATTCCACTCAACAACTTTCAGGTATGGTAAGAGAAGACCTTTCTGAGCGACATGGTGGTTGGGGTACTGTACCTTATGATTTAATCAACACAACAAGTAATATGTTACCTTCTGTTTTAACAAGTACGGCAATTACTTATGCATCAGGTAATCCTGTTTTAGGTTCTGCAATCGGTACAAGCACAATGGGTGTATCCGCATCAGGTAATGCATATCAGGAAATGCTTAATCTTGGTTATGATAAAGGACAAGCCAGAACATATGCAAACCTTGTTGGAGCATCGGAATCATTATTACAGTATGCACTTGGTGGTATTGGTAAACTTGGAGGCACAAGTGCAAGATTTTCTAAAATGGTATCAGGCATAGACAACGGACTTGCAAAATTTGCTATTCGCTTTGGTGGAAGTATGGCATCAGAAGGTATAGAAGAAGCCGTACAAGAAGTATTAACTCCTATGTTTAAAAATTATGCTGCAGGGTATGACACAGGCGAAAAAATAGATTGGGGCGAAGTTGTTTATTCAGGTTTACTTGGTGCTATGTCAGGTGGTTTATGGGAAGGTGGACCTGCAATATCTAATGCAAGAGCAGAAGTGCACACAGGAAAGAACATCAAAACCAACGAGCGAGTAAGTGATATGTTTGACCTTGCGAACAATCCTGAAATAGCCGAAGCATATGAAACCTACACAAGATATGCTAAAAAAGGAATAACTGCAGACAACGTAACCAACGCACAACTTGGCAGACTATATAACGAAGTTAAATCTGATGCAGTAGAAAAAATGAATTCTAAAAATTCTACCGATGAGCAGAGAGCAAGTGGAATGCAAACACTTGGAAAATTGGCTCTTATGAAAACCGAAAACACAATTGCCAAAGAGAAAAACAAACTCAATGTAGGCGAAGAAACAAAGGTAACTGAAACAGGAGAAGCCGTAGACATTAAAGCATTAAAAGTAAAAGGCGAAGACGTTGTTTTAAATACTGAAAAAGGCGAAGTATCTACAGATAAAATTACTCTTGCCGATACAGATGCAGACATTGTTGCTCATGCGAAAGTAATTGCAAGAACAGATGGCGAGGATGTTGCAAACCTATTTCTTTCTCAATATAATGGCGAAACAAATATTGATGAATACGCAAACTCATTCAATCTTACTGTGGCTTATGCGAAGAATGATTTTAGGTTTAATCAAATTCTTGAAAACAAAGGCAAACTTTCTACAGACCAAGTAAACACAATTTATGCCGAAGCAAGAAAAATTGCAGTTGCAGAAAACGAAAAAGCCATTGCTGAACTTAATAAGAAGATGGCAGACGGAAAATTCTACAAAGGAATTATTGACGAATCTGTTATTAACTATGGCGAAGAAGATGTTGAAGGAAAAGTTAAGTGGACATCACTTAATTCAAGACAAAGACAAGCCGTAACATTCATTAAAGGTTTTGCACAGGCAACAGGAATGAATGTGGCATTTGTCGCAAACAATCCAAAATACAACGGTAAATACGATAAGGAAACAAATACTATTACCATTAACCTTGACGAAGGTGGATTTGATGCAATAAAAAATATTGAAGAAACCATCATTCCTACAATGTCACACGAAACAACACATTGGATGAAAAACAAATCTCCTGAATTGTGGGAAAATCTAAATAACATTGTATTTTCTACTCTTACAGAGCACTACAATTCAAACAAAGATTTAAAACTAAAAAAGGCATTGGTAGAAGTTATTGATGGTAAAACATATACCGATGAAGAATTGAAATCAAGAACTGTTACAAAAGATGACTTGATTGATGCCGAATACTATAGATTGGCAGACAAAGCTAAAAAAGATGGCAAAAAAGTTGATGCAGCTAAATTATATGATACGGCAAAAGAAGAAATAATTGCAAGGGCCTGTGAAGACATTCTTTCTATGAGTGAGCAAGGAAGAAAGATATTCAAATCACTTTCGGAATCCGAGCAGAAAACTCTTGTAGAAAAGATAAAAGCAATTATAAATGACCTTATAAATTGGGTAGATGACCTTCTTCATTCTTATAAAGCAACATCAAAAGAAGCACAAATAATGCGAGAATATA
>SVJH01000009.1 GCA_015069095.1 Oscillospiraceae bacterium
CCACCACTAAAGTGGTCCCCCGTCTACGTTCCACTTCGGTCGGCGATAAGCGTTTGCCACTGGCAAACATCGCCCTTTAGGCAAGGGAGGCTTTACGGGACGTCGAGGCCGCCGTCCCCTACAATATTCAAACAATAAAATTACCGAGTGATTTATTTTCACTCGGTTTTAATTTTATCCTTAAGACCAACGCCCTTAGCGGGTGGGTATTTTTTATTTATCAAAAACATCGTATGCTTTTAAAATATATTCGCCTGCTTTATAAAGAAATTTTTCTGCTTCAAATTTTAGTGCTAGTGGTGTTCTGTAAAGACGTGTATCTTTTTCAAATACGCGGCGGCTTCTCATATGAGTTTTTATATTCATAAGTGATAGTGTTGCCTCAAGTGTAAAATATCCTTTGTATCCCGAGTCAATAAGACCGCACATAAGTTCATCAAAATTCATTGTTCCTGTATATGGCATCATATGTTCATCGTTACGTCCGTTGTTATCGTGAACGTGTATTGTTGTAAGGTAATTTCCAAGGTCCATTATGTCTTTGTAATGATGATTTTCTATATTAGCATGACCTGTATCCCAGCACGCTTTTAAAAGCGGATGGTTTAGTTTTTCAATAAATTCACGCATATCGCATCCGTCAAAAAAGAAGTATCTTTCTGCCATATTTATAACGGTGCTGTTTTCGATACACATATTTACACCCGTTTTTTCCATAATCGGAAAAAGTTCGTGGCTGAACTTTTCGTTTTCTTCAAAAAACGTTTTTTTGTCCATACCTCTTACGCTTCCGTTATGGACAACCATATTTTCTATTCCTAAAATTTTACACACTTCAAAAGAGCGTTTTGTTTCTTCAATAAATGGTTCTCTTTTTTCATCGTAAACAACAGGATTTGCACTGCAGGGAGAGTGTGCCTGAACAAATTTTGCACCAAGGCTTTTTGCATATTCATTAAGTTTTTTTGCCTTATCTTCCCAGTTATTTTCCATAAAAACATCAATATTTGAAAAATCAATATCAATATATTTAAAGCCTGCATCACATATAAGTTTTACTTTTTCTTCGTATGTATCTACATATCCGTTAAAATCAGCCGTTGTAGTTGCAAGTTTCATTTTTTTCCCTCCAAGGTTTAAATACACCAAAACACACGCAATAAAATACTGCGTGTGTTTTTTATTATTATTTTACAGCATCAATAAGTTTTTTTGCTATATCTTTAATATCTTCTTTGGTCCAGTCAGGTTTTATAAAAATATGTCCTGCTGTTTTTAAAAGTTCAAGACTTTTTTTGCACATATCTTTTGAATACACTACGTGTTTGTTTTCTTCCATATTAAACGGATTCATAAGTGGATGTAAAGCGCCTTTTTTCTCAAGAATTGGTGTCCATTCTGTGTAAACGTGTTTTCCTGTGTTAATTGGAATTGTAATGCCAACTTCCGATTTTTCCGACACTCTTTTTGCTTCTTCTTCTGATTTGAATTTTAAAGTAAGAGTTGTTGAACATTCGCCGTCTTTATCGTTTGATGGAACAAAGTCGAAATATGGTGCGATTTCTTCCATAAGAAGTTTTTTATTCTTTCTTAAATCAAATAAAATTCCGTCTAATTTTTTAAGTTGTTCTCTCATTATTGCGGCTGTAATTTCGTTTGTTCTGTATTCTGCACCGCAAAATGGCTGAGTAGAAAACTCTTCCATCTGATTTCCAAAATATGCAATTGCACTACTGTCGTGATAGATAAGTCCTCTTTCAAAAATTGTTCTGTCATCTGTTAAAAGTGCGCCGCCTTCGCCTGCAGAAATAACTTTGAAATAGTTAAAACTAAGTGCACCGGCATCGCCTATTGTTCCAAGTCTTTTACCTTTAAATGAACCTCCAACTGCCTGACAGGCATCTTCAAGAACCATTATATTATGTTTTTTTGCAATTTCTGTAATTTTTCCCATATCACAAGGATATCCCTGCATATGTACAGGCATAACTGCTTTTGTTCTTGGTGTTATTTTATTTTCAAAATCTATTGGGTCGAGCATAAGTGTTTCGTCTATTTCGCAAACTATCGGCATTGCGCCTGCTGCAACTACCGACATAGGAGTTGCAATATATGTATATGCGGGAACAATTACTTCATCTCCAGGTCCTATGCCCATTCCTATAAGCGCTGAAACTAACGCGGCGTGACCTGATGTCATAAGTATAGGATATTTAACATCAAATTTTTCGCCAAGTTCTTTTTCAAAGTTTTTGCTTTCCTGCAAAGAGCCGCTGTTAACTTTAAACAACTGTTTAGACTCTATTACTCTTGCTACTGCATTTATTTCTTCCTGACCTATTCTGAACATAATAATTCTCCTTTTTTATAGTTTTTCTATGTACTCTCTGCTTCTTTTTAGTGCATCAAACGGATTTTCATCATAGCATTTATCCTGCTCTACAACATAATATTTTACTTCGGTGCATCCTGCTTCGTACATTATTCCTTCCCAGTTTAAATTTCCGTCGCCAATTGCCGCATAAGTATATGCATCACGGGTTCTTTTAAAATCTTTAAGATGTAAAATATCAAGTCTGCCCGTAAGTTTTTTAATGTACGCTCTTATATCAACTCCACCAACCTGTGCCCAATATGTATCAAAACAAAATGACACGTTTTGTGTTTCGTCTATAAGATGGTCAAGTATTGTTTTTCCTTTAACCTTTATAAATTCATTTGCGTGATTGTGGTATGCAAACTTCATCCCATACGGCTCAATATTTTTTGCAACCGTGTTGAATTTATTTATGTAACTGTTTACCGAATCCATATTTTCTTTAATGTCCGCATATGCAAGTCCCATAATTTTGGTGTTTAGTTTCTTATGGTTTTCTATACTCTTTTCTGCGTCGGTTTGCATCATTTCAAAATCATCAAATGTACCGCAAATTTCAAGACCTACGTCCGATGCCATTTTTGAAAAAGTATCGTAATTTTTTAGTGCACAATGAGTCTGAATGTTGTCATAACCAATATCTTTTAATTTTTTAAATGTATTCATTATTTCATCATCAGTATTTAAAAAATCTCTTACTGTGTAAAGTTGTACGCCTACTTTTTTATTCATTTAAAAAGTCCTCCACATTACGCAAAGTTTCGTGTATAAGATAAAAATCTGCATCGTCTACAAGATTTTGAACGCCGGCATATTTAAACATATTTATTTCATAACCGCCGCGGCAAAGGTCAGACAGCGTTGGAAAATAGTTTTCGCTACCGTTTGCATTTGAAAGTGAAAGCACTTGATTTTTAGGTAAAGCACGATTTATTCTCATTCCAATTTCTGAAAACAGTTCGTATGGGAAAGAAACAAATATAACATTGCCGATTTTAATAAGTGTTTGCTCAACTTCTTCATATTCTTTTTCTTCATAGCCGTTTTCATAAGATTCTTTTACTTTGTTGTAGTATTCGTACGATTTTAAATCAATATTAAACATATTGCCGTTAAATTTTTCTATGCCTTCTAATGCTTCATTTAAAGATATTCTCTCTTTTAACGGTAATTTTAACATTCCGGTTTTTGCTTGCATATCTGCATCTTTATATTCTGCAATTTTATTAAATATGCCAACTGCATCTTCCGCTGCTATTTTTCCTAGTTCGTAAACATATTTAATATCTCCGCCTGTTGTCTGTCCGTTTGATAATCTTGGTCCGACATCGCCTTCGGGTCCGTTGAAAAATGCAGTTAAACCTCCACTTACTTTTTCAAGTTCATCTGTCATTATACCCGGCCAGTCTCTTGAAACAGATTTAATCTTCCCTGCACTTGTTCCATGACATCCGTAGTGAATCATATTTCCGATAATATTATCATTTTCATCCTTAAACGATATAACTGTCATTTCAGGATTATACGGTCCCCAAGGATTCTGACCTAATCTTACTCTGTTTTCAAGTTTTAATTCTCTGCGGTTAATGCCAACTTTACTTTTTCCCACGGCATATGCCATTTTTGCAGGTTTAATACTATTTAAGGCCTCCTCTGCCGATTTTAAAATTGCAGGTTTAAGTATATCAAAATAGTACTCTTCATCTACACTTCCCCAGCCTGTCATATCAGATACACAAGGACCTGTATGAGTATGGGTTGCGCTAATGATAATGTTGTCAAAATCAACACCAAATTTTTGGGATATTTCATCTTTTATTTCTTTTATAAGTGCAGTTTTTATATTTCCAATACTTACGCTTATCATTAGTGATTTTGTAATTCCTTGACAAAAAGCAAAAGTTGTAAGTGTAAGATTATCGTTTATACTATCAGAATGCAAGTCGGGTAAATACCCAAAAAGTCGTCCGCCAATTTTTGGAGTTATATCCTGTCTTGAAACACCAACATACAATTTTTTGCTCATTTTTTGCACCTCATTTTATACACTAGCATAAATGTTTTTCAGATTACAATTTCATTTTACATTCTAATCTTGCTTTTGCCAATCCTTATAATTAACGCAAAATTCCCAAAAATTCACTACTTTGTTGACTTTCATTCCCACATTTGCTACAATACTGCCAAGAGGTGATTTTATGATTTACCAAAAATTACTTTCAGGAAAAAGACCATATCATATAAATAATGCAGAAAAAATCAACAGTTTTGCAAAGCACAGGCATCCTGAAATTGAACTTAATTATTGTGTAAGCGGAACTTATCCTATTATTATTGATAACGCACTTTACACATTAAATAAGGGAGATTTAGCAATAGTAGGTTCAATGGTTGCTCACGAAATTCCAAAAAACGAGGACGAAACTTGCCGTACTCTTGTAATAGAATTTGGTCCTGTACTTCTTTCGGGATATTTTGATATGCTTGCACAAGCAACAATGCAAAATCCCGTATTAAAAGTTGATGAAAAAAACAACAAAGAACTTTATTATATATTTAAAGAAATAATAAACCTTAAAGAAACATCAGCAGACTTTGCTGACCTTATAATAAAAGGAAATTTATATAAAATATGCGCTTATATTCTTTATGAACTTGAAAATACAAACAGCGCAGGTCAGGCGACAAGTAAAATAAGACTTGTTGCAAATATAGAAAAAGCATTAGAACATATTTATGATAATTACGCATCGCCCATTACAATAGAAGATGTTGCATCACTTTGCGGATACAGCAAGAGTAATTTTTGCAAAATCTTCAAAAGCATAACAGGCGATACATTTCACAATGTTTTAAATAATTACAGAGTTAAAATGGCGTGCGAACTACTTGACAAAACAGACTATTCAGTAGAAACCATATCAAATGAAGTGGGTTTTGCTGACACAAAAACGCTTTGCCGTGTGTTTAAAACAATTACAGGAATGACAACAGGTAAGTACAGAAAAAGAAAATAGGTAAAAATAAAAAACGCTCACTAACAAGTGAGCGTTTTTATTCATTTAATATCCTGCTTTTTCAAGTTCTATTTTTATGCCATCGTATATGGAAGTAAAGTCTTCTTTTTTTAGATTTAATGTAGAAATTACTTTTGATGCATCAACAAAACGGTTAAACTTTCTATCATATTTATAAAGGAATTTATCCGAAACATTGTGAATATAATCCTTTTCGTCAACCCATTTTACTTTAAGACCGATAATATCGTTATACATTTGAGCAACTTCGCCCCATGTATTATTCTGTCCTGTCGAAATAGTGTAACACTCTCCTATTGCTTTTGGCTCAACTGAAAGTTTTGCAATAAGTTTACCACTATTACCTGCCCAGTCAAGTCCTGCAGTTAAATCTTTTGCAAAATCAGGAAGCAATAATTCTTCATTATTTTTTACTATTTCAATAACTTTTCGACCTGAGTATGTAAACAAATCCAGCCTTCTGTCTGAAAAAGAAATTACAGGACGAACAATAGTCCAAGGTTGATTTGCACATTCTGTTTTTAAGAAATCCTCACATTTTGATTTGGGACATGCATATGTTTCTTCTTTAAAAAATTCTTCATCTTGCAACACATCAAAAAGCCTTGGCGAATTTTCATTTATCGGATGCTCTATATCTGCATAAACTCTGTACGAAGAAAGAAATACCAAATGATCAGTATTATTTATAAGAAACGGATGTATTTTAAAATAATCATTTTCATCAGAATAATGAATAAAGTTTACTATTGAATCATAATTATTATTTTCAAAAAGTTTTTCTAAATTTTCTTTATTTCCGTATCCTTTATAAAATCTTACTCTTTCATCTGTTGATTTTTTATCCTCAAGACAAATAACATCAACTAAATAACCCGTTTTTAAAAGTTCTTCCATGGTGTATGTACCGAGTGTTCCGCCACCAGCAATTAACAAAACCTTTTTATCCATAAAAACTATCTCCTTATTGTTTCTTTATATACTACAATATCATATTGACAATAAAAATAAAATACAGTATAATTTAAAAACAAGGTAAAATTCTTTAAAAATATGAGGCTAATTTTATATGAATGACACAATTTTCTTCAAAAATTTCAATTTTAATGACTACGAATTTTCCGGTGTTAATCACAGAGATAACAGTCGTGGCATTGATATGCACTTTATAGGATATATGAAACAAGGTAAAGGTATTATTATTTCAGGCAATAATCGATTGGAAATTTTAGAAAATGAAATGTTTTATATTCCAAAAGGATGTAAGTATCATTCGTATTGGATAGGAGAAAACATTGTCAAATTTGACTCAATCGGATTTAAATACTTTCCTGCAAATAATCAAAATGGATATATTCTGCAAAAAATTGATTATGATAATAACCTTTTTGATTACTATAAACCTCTTTCAGAATGTAAAAAACTCAACACAAAATCGATAGGAATTCTTTATACATTACTCTATAAACTACAATCTATTTTAACGAAAGCCCAAAATAACAAAGAAGAACAAATTGTCGAAAATGTTATGAAAGAAATGCAAAAAAATCCTTTGCAAACAATTTCTGCATATGCTCAAATTTGCGATGTAAGTGAAACATCTGTGTATAATTCTTTTAAAAAAGTACTAAATAAAAATCCTAACAGATTGCGTCAGGAATTTGCATGTCAAAAAGCAATTGATTTGCTTATAACTACCGACCATAGTGTCGAAACAATATGCACTATGACAGGGTTTTCATCATCGTCGTATTTTAGAAAAGTACTTTTTTCAATAACGGAAAAAACACCTTCACAAATTCGAAATAATTATGGTATGTAAAAAACGCTCACTGATAAGTGAGCGTTTTTTTATTGCAGTTTAGGGACGGAGCAATTTTGTACATTTCATTTAATCCAAAAACTGCGGCACCATATTTTTCTGCGAAAGTTTATCGTCTTCTTTGCATATTTTAATAATCGTTCCGCGCGATATTCCTGTCGCTCTTTCCAAAGCGCTTTTTGAAATACCTTTTTCGTTCACAAGTATTTTAATCAATTGATTTCTTGTTTCTTTTTCCATTCTTTTTATTGTTTCTATCTCTTTTCCGTCAATCATACTCATTATGATTCTTCTTATATTGGCAGGGCTCGTTTTTCTTGAATCTGTAATTTCGTAAGTTTCCCCATCTGATACAGTATTCAATTCAATAAACTCATTTATCGCTTTTTTTCTATCGTTATTTAACATATCGAGTAAAAAGTCAATGTCGGTTATATCGGAAATATTTTTAGCATAATCGTTATAACTGCTATAAGGATAACTTCCGGGATTATCCACCATATGCGCTTTTACGGGATTTTGATGAATGTATCTTATCAAACTTAAATAATATCTTTCATCTTCAACAGGTTCACTGTTATAACGATTAGCGAACAACGCCCCGATACGCTGATATTTCCTGTTAAACCACGTTGCATAATGGCTTAAAATTTTTGTCATTATTTTTGATATTTCTCCCGCATTTTGCTCTTTTATAAAAAGATGCACATGGTTTGTCATCATACAATATGCATATAGATTAAATTGCATTTCATATTTTACACGCATGATTATTTCTTTTAGTTTTTCGTAATCGGAAGGTTCTTCAAAAATGTTTTGACTGCCAATTCCTTTAAAAATAATATGGTACAATCCGGTTTTGCTAAGTTTTCTTGCACTTCTGCTCATTTTCATCACCTAATTAGATTGTACCATATATTAAATTAAAATTCAATAGTTTTGGACAAAAATTGCCCCGTCCCCAAAGTGTATTCTCCGCTTCAGCCAGCATATTTTCAATAAATATCCCATATCCCCTCGTCGGATCGTTTACGAAAACATGGGTTACTGCACCGATAAGTTTATCGTTTTGAATAATTGGGCTGCCGCTCACGAGTGAAGTCAATGTGGTAGAACAAATTTATTCCTTGGTATATGCTGAAAATTCTTCACTTAGTTCGCTACATACTCCATTTTTGTTCACTGCACATACACGATAATAATACTTAGTGTGATGTTTCAAAGCTGTATCAACATATCTTCCAACACAGTATTCTTCCGGATAAACATCAGCAACAAATGAAGTTTGATCAATTTTAAAACTCGGTTCTTCGCCACGATATAGTTTATAATGAGACAGGTCCGCTTCGTTATTAGCACCCCAGAGAAGGTATAACTGCCCTTCGTTTTCTCCTCTTGCAGCACAAGGCTTAGTAATAAGCCCGGTGTATATAGAACCAATTTGTGCCGGTTTATTGTTGCTTTTTTTGTGTGTAGGTTCTTGGGTGTTAATAAATATATCTTTTGCACCAACACGATATGTTATAAAACCAGCTGACGTATGCCCATTGCACGGGCGCTCGTCAACTGTGTTTTTTTCCATAGAATATTCCTTATCAAATATTGTTATTCTCTCAGAGCATTCATCATTTCCGTAAAATCTGCAAATTATGCCTTTCTTATCTTCGGCGGGTTTCAACGTAATAATTCTTGTATTTGTATTAGGCTTTATAAATGAATCTGAAACTTTGGTTAATATTCCGGTTTGAACCCCGATTTGCTTTGTTATAACAGGATTTAAAATTTTCTCCGCCTTTGTCATTATTTGTGCATTGGAGTAATTTCCTTTGTATGACATAATTGAGTACCTGAATCTGTAATCAAGATGACTCCCACCTACACAATGCATCTGTAACCAGTCATTGGCTAAATATGCAAACATCTGCGAACCATCACCAGCATTACCAAAATCCGTTTTATCCGGATGAATATGGTCAAATTCCATAAGATATGAGTCGTGCATTACAAGAGCAGTGCCATAATCTCCGTTTTCGCTGCAACACCA
The DNA here is from genome assembly GCA_015069095.1 of Oscillospiraceae bacterium. Taxonomy (GTDB): domain Bacteria; phylum Bacillota; class Clostridia; order UMGS1810; family UMGS1810; genus SIG430. The sequence goes on from SVJH01000009.1 coordinate 9,282, forward strand.
TTCATTGGTTGCCATATAAACATCGGTAGTATATGCACTTGCACTTTTGGCATATTCGGCAACACATCCGTTTAGGTGACAGAATCTTTTGGCATTTTCAATATTAAACGGAAATGCACAATATAGATATCTATAATAGCGATTATTATTTATGAGGTCTTTTGCATGGTGTATCTTATTTTCTATATCAATGCGTTTTTCATAATTTGGTATAGTGATTATCTGGACAACCTCAGCTCCTAATGGAGCAAAATCACTGGTTATATTTACAACTGTTTTTTCATTTGAAGAAGCAATTTGAAACTTAGCGTCTTTGGGTGTAACAAATGTTTTGTGGTTATCAAAGGTATATACAAACTCATTTACCAAATATTGATTATTTGTATCAACAAGTTCTCTGTTTATTTCTTTATCATAAATTGATTTAATTCCACCATTTCTCCCAAATACAATTTTATAAAAATCATTTTCCACGATTGGAGGTGAGTCTTTTTTTTCGTATAGTGATTTTGATTTTTTTAGCAGAGATTTTTTAACAATAGAATATCCGATTGCAGGTATACTTAGCATTATACATCCGTCATCTGTTTCGAGCAATTCTTTTCTTTTGGCATTTACCGGATTAAACACGACATATGATTCTTCGTCGGATGAAATTTTTGATGCAATATACTTTGTTGCACGATGTAATTGTGTATTTGCTGTTTCGGTGGCTTTTTCTATCCAGTCACGATGCTGCATCCATGTTTCATACACTCTTCTTCCTTGATATCCGCTTGTACCATAAGAATGTTCATCATTTGCAATAAGCGCGTGCCATGCTCTGTCAAAATCAGTAGCGGGATATTTGTAGTTGCCATCTATTATTGATGCAATCGTTGAAAATTTTTCGGCAGTTGGAAGGAGCCTGTCGGCATTGAATTTGTCGGCAAGAAGCTCTGCAGCAGATATCGGATGTTGATACCAGGCTCCTGTAATATCACCTTTTACTGTAGGGATGATGCTTCCATATTTTTTCCTCATATGTTCAAATAATGGATCGGCATTTCCAAGAGTTCTGAGTTTTGGATAATCCCATTTTTCATTCCAGTTTTTGATTGATTCAAGGAGGGATATATTTGGCTTTTGATCATCACTATAGCAAACCAAAAGCCATGAATCGTATGGATACTTTTTATCCAGCAATGGGAGCATCGAGCTCATTGAGTTTTCCATTTCATTCACGCTTGATGTGCGGGAAGAGTATAATCCAAATGCTGAACTTCCATTTTGATATTGGCAAGCGCTCCAAACGAGAAGTTTGTTTTTGTTATCATCTTCCCAAAAAAACAGCATTGGATTGTTTGACGAATATCTTATATCAATCCTCGATCCTCCGCCCGAGGCATCAGTGTTCCAAATAAATCCACCTTTTGAAGTATCACATTTCCATATTGTAGAAGGAAGAGGATTCCACTGATTTGGCGAAAAAATAATATTTTCATATCCGGCTTCACTGTACGGTTGTATCATAGACATAGGAAGACCGTTATTATCTATCATTGTCATTGTTTTACTTTGAATACCCCACTCTGTTTTAAGCTTTTGGCGTTCATATGTACTTCTGCACATTTCTTCAAGACCATATGTCTGAATATGATTTCCTGCCATTGCTGCACATACCCCTATACGGTCTGTTTTTATGTATTCTTTTACAAAATCTTTGGTCGATTTTTTGCCTTTTATTGCGCCGTAATTATTCCAGAACCATGTTCCTTCTACTGTATATCTGTATGCATTATTGTCGTCGCCCAAACTTGTTTTGTCGCAAATATCCTTTGCATCATCAAGAAACACACTGCAGTTTTGCCTTTGAATATATGGAGGATTGTGAAGCCCAATATCTGTGTGAGATGAAATCATAATACTAATGGTTCTCTTTAAGGGCTTTGTCCAATGAAAATCCTTTTGTGTAATCATTTTACCATTTTTGTCCGAAAAAATTGCAGTGGCATTCAACTCATTTTTCTGTACAGGCAGCAGAATATAAGTATATCCCATTCCGCTGTTTAATGCGACATCAATTCCCGATATTATTATATTGTCACCCTCTAAAACAGATAGTTTTAGATGTATAGCATTTTCGCTTTCATATTCAAGTATCACATTCTGCAACCCTTCTTTTGAAATCATTGAAAGCGGCGTGATAGATATTTTAACCATATTTATTCCTCTTTTTGTTTTTATTGTTAATATGATTATAACAACCATTATATTATAAAGCAACCCAAATAAATATAATAAAAGTATAATTTTATACACAACATTGACTATTTTCATATTTTATATTATAATTCTTCTAAAGAGGAAGTGAAATATGATGCAAGCTGTTCCACATCTAAAAATTCTTGATATTTCGAGAATAAAAAGAGAGAATTTTCATATCAATACAACGGATAAAAATTGCTTTGTTATAAGTTGTCGATTAAAAGGAGAAAGTTTGTTTTTATACAATAACGAAACTGTTTATGTAAAGCCCGGAGACATTTTATATATACCCAAAGGTAGCAATTACAAACAAGAATCAAAGAATGAGGAAGTAATATATATTCACTTTGATTCCTTCTCACGATTACCGAAAGATATTAAAATATACACACCTTCAAATCGCAATGCAGTTTGTAATTTGTTTAAAAAGTGCTACAAAGAGTATTCTGACAAAAATAGAAATTATCAATATCGATGCATTTCCGTGCTATATGAAATACTTGCATATATGAATTTAAGTGAAGATAACTGTGCAACGGTTGACAATCCTTGCTTAGACTCTGCTATCAGATTTATGAATTCACATATGTATAATACTAAATTTGACATAAATTTATTATGTCGAAAATGTGGGATAAGCAGAACATACTTTAATATTCTCTTTAAAAAAAGATTCAATATTACTCCAATCTCATATATCAATGCATCACGAATAGACAAAGCGAAAATGCTTTTAGACAGTGGCGATTACCGTAATGATGAAGTTGCTTTGCTTTGTGGTTTTAGTGAAACCAAATATTTTTATACAGTATTTAAAAAAATCACAGGAATGACACCTAAAGAATATAAACTTAAGACAAATGCTCGCCTATATTAAATAGACGAGCATTTTTTCTATTTGATTTTCTCCGCTTCCGCAAGCATATTTTCAATGAAAATTCCATATCCTCTGGTGGGGTCATTGACAAACACGTGCGTCACTGCACCGACTAATTTATCATTTTGAATTATCGGACTGCCGCTCACCACTGTTGTCAATAGGGGACAACAAATTTCTGTTATCCTAGAAATGCACCGTTATCAATAAGTATTTTCTGCACTTCTTCATGCGGGACATCGCCTGCTGCAACGCTTTTTTGTGCCGCAAGTGCTGCAGTTATACCTGCAGCTTCGCCCATTGCAATACAGGGCGGCATAACTCTTACAGCAGCAAAAGCATATTTATCAGCCGACAGACTTTTTCCTGCAGTAAGCAGGTTATCTACACTGTTTGAAATAAGACAAGAAAGCGGAATATAATAGTTTTTGCCGGTATGAGCCGTATAACTCACTCTGTCCTTCTGATGCATATCAATAGAATTTGCACAAACAGCGATACGGTCGTCGAATTTTTTTGCTTGCTGAATGTCATCAAGACAGAAAAGAGTTTTTCCCACAATTCGTCTGCTTTCCCTTATACCAAGGTCTGAGGCTGTTGCAAAAAGTTCCGCATTTTCAAGTCCTGGAATGTTTTTCCTCATAAATTCAACAATCTTTTGAATTTGCAGACGCTGACTTATTTCGCCCTTTGTAATTTCTTCGTTGTCAAGTTCATTGATTTGTTCATCAATTTGCGCCATATTAACAGTAAAGGTACCATTAGGATTTTCAAATATTCTTAATTTTCTTGTGCCGCAAGGGAAAGTGCCATCTTTTTTACCCTGCTCAATAGCATCCATAAAATATCTTGCGCGCATTTCTTCGTTCTTGTTCATATACTCATCCAGAACCTGTTTATTCACTCCTGAAATCACAAAGAACATAGATGATGTCTGCAACATTCCGTCATCATTTCCGCGCATTATCTGAGCACCGGCTTTATAAGCCAGAGCTGCCGTTCCCGTAGTATCAATAAACATTTTCGCACTTATTGATATAATATCGTTACTGTCTGCCGCATATACCTTTGTAATGTTTTTTTCTTCTCTGTCACATCCTAACAGATTGGTATGATACAAAATCTCCACTCCCGCCTCAAGGCACATTTGTTCAAAAACGATTTTTATGATTTCTGTATCAAAAGGCATTACGCCGATATGCCCTTTTGTACGATAACCACTATAGCTGTCACCTCCCGGGCATTTTTCAGGGGCAATACCACCGTTTTCCTTAAGAAGTCTTTCTTCAAGCTTTGAATACAGACCTTTTATAATTCTTTCTTTTCCTTCGGCATCGTAGCAAGTCATAAAAGGCGCTACAAGTCCTTTAGTTGCTGTTCCGCCAAGAAAGCCGCCTGATTCAATAAGCATTGTTTTTGCACCATTTCTTGCCGCAGATACCGCTGCCGCAAAACCACTTACGCCACCGCCGCAAACAAGTACATCGCACTCATATTCTTTTTGTACATTTAAAGTAACCTGTTTCATACTACCACTCCTTTTACTACATTATACATCTGATAATTGACAATTAAAATAGAATATGCTAAAATGAAATTTATAAAATCCAACAATAAACAGAGGTTTTTTTATGCAATTTCCGTTTAAAATTATAGAATCCAACTATTCAACCAGGAGTGAATTCCATGTAACTGACGGATATCAACCAACCCACGCTCTTTTTTATCTCAAAAAAGGCAGTTTTGTTATAGAAACAAATGGGATTAAAGAAAAGGTATCTGCGGGTGACTGTTATATTCTCCCAGACTACATTCATTACCATCGTAATGTAATTGAGCCTATAGAGTTCGTTTATGTAAAATTTACGGGCAATAATGTTTGTCCCTATAAAATTGAAATACCATTTGGAAAAATAAATTTTACAGACAAACAGAGATTTGTTTCAAATATTACGAACCTGGAAAATTTACTTTCAAGAGATGATGCAATATCTACCGGATACCGCGAGCATCTGCTTCTCGACATACTGTTCCAGATTTATTCTCAGAGCCATCCAAAGGGAAATAATTATGAAGAAACAACTTGTTCCGACACCCTTGTCAATTCTGCTATAGCTTATATAGATGAAAATTTATCAGGCAAAATACTTATTGAACAAATATGTCACAGTATAGGCACAAACGCATCCACACTCAATTTTAAGTTTCGCCGCGAATTGAATCTTTCGGTATTACAATATATCACCGAACAACGAATCAAAAAAGCCAGAAAGCTACTTATCGGTACATCATATAGCATTTCTGAAATTGCTGAACGATGTGGCTTTGAAAATATGTATTATTTTTCAAATAAATTTAAAAAGATACAAGGTGTTTCGCCATCAAATTATAGAAGATGATGCGATTCGCTCTGTTTTCATAAAATAAAATGCCCGCCTATATTAAATAGACGAGCATTGTTATTATTTTATTTTCTCCGTCTCATAAAGCATATTTTCAATGAAAATTCCATATCCTCTGGTGGGGTCATTGACAAACACGTGCGTCACTGCACCGACTAATTTATCATTTTGAATAATTGGACTGCCGCTCATACCCTGCACTATTCCACCTGTTTTAGATAAAAGTTTTTTATCTGTAATTTTTATTATCATTCCCTTTGTTGACGCACCATTTTGTGAAAACTTTTTTTGAATTTCAATTTCATATTTTTCTACATTCTCTGCACATATATTTGTAAGTATATACGCTTTGCCTTCTTTTATTTCATCGCTTGTCCCAATACTTACCGGCTTATTTTTTATTATATTTTTATCATTTACTATAGTTCCGTAAATACCAATACTTGTATTTTTTTTAATTTTTCCAATATCTCCCCTGCTGCTTAAAAACATTCCTTCAAGTTCTCCCGGCGTTCCTTTTTCGCCTTTTTTTACCGACAAAATAGTTGCACCTAAAATAGTTCCGTCCTTTATGGGTATAATATCTTTTGTATCGGTATCTGCTACACCATGTCCTAATGCTCCGAACGTCTTCGTTTCACAATCATAAAACGTCATTGTACCAATTCCTGCAGTGCTGTCTCTTACCCACACGCCAATTTTATTCTTCTTATCATTTTTTTCTTTTTTGCACTCAACATTAAACACATATTTTTTTCCATTTCTTACTACATCAAGCTTTACACTGTTGTTATTTTCACATTCATAAACAAAATCTTCCAAATTATTTACTGTTTTTCCGTTTATCTTCTTTATTAAATCGCCCTTTTTAATTCCGCTCTTTTTTGCCGGTGCTTCAAGTTTTCCCTCATCAGTATGAAACTCACTAAGTCCAACTACTAAAATGCCGTCTGTAAAAAGTTTTACTCCGATTGCATTACCACACGGAATTACTTTTTTCTCCTTTTTTGAACTTCCTTCATTTTTTGTTTTTAAAAACTTAGTATTTTCCGATATGTTCTGACTTATTATTTTATTGTTTTTTAAAACGCCGCCATTTGCTGCTTCTTCAAGTTCAAAACCTGAAATTTCGTCTATTTTATCATTTATAAGTCCAACTGCAGAAAATGCAAGAATACTAGATATCAAGACTGTTATTAAAATAATCATAAAAATTTTTTTATATGATTGCATTTTGTTTGCCTCCTTAAAATTTTTGTCGATTTTAAGTTATCCAAACAAAAATGTTATATCCTATCAAATAATTTCATAAACTGTTTAAAAAATTTATGCATAAAAAAGATGCAGATGTGTTATTACACTCTGCATCGTATTCTTTAAAAATTTTCCATTTTTGGATTTACTTTTTTTACTTATTTTTCTTTTTAAGTTTTGTTTCATTACCTTCGTTGTCCAATGTATACACGTTTTCAAGCGACGATTTAAGATTACCTTTTATTTCGTCGATATATTCTTTTCTAAGTATTGCCTGTTCTTGTTTTTCTGCATCTGTAAGGCCTTCGCTTCTTTGTTTTCTTGATAAAAAACTTATTCTTTCCATTTTTGATTTTTCCATTTTAATCCACCTTATGTAATTTGTAATTTTTATCAGTAAGTTTAAATTTAAGATTTTTTGAAACATATACGTTATTATCATCTGTAACGATAACATATTCCAAATCAGGCTCGTTTTTCAAAATATTTATTCCTTCATCTTTTCCAAGTATGTATACTGCAGTAGAAAAAGCATCGCATTTTTCAGAGTTTTCGCCTATTATTGTTACACTTTTCAGGCCGCTATATGCACATTTACCTGTGAATGGGTTTATTATATGATGATATTTTTTGCCATCAGATTCAAAATATCTTTCGTATGCCCCGCTTGTTACAACGCTTGTATTTTTTACAGTACATACTCCAAAATGTTCGCCTCGCACACCATCAGGAGATTGAAGACCTATATCAAAAGTTCGATCTCCTAAAACATAAATGTTTCCGCCCATATTGATAAGAGCTTCTTTTACATTGTTTTCTTTCATCAAATCTCTTATTTTATTTGTACAGTAGCCTTTTGCTATTCCGCCAAGGTCAATTTTTGCGTTGTTTGATAAAACCACCGTTTTTCCGTCGAAGGAAATATTTTTATATCCTACACTTTTTAGTGCTTCATCTATTTCGCTATCTTTAGGAACTCTTCCTTCATTAGTACCATTTATATTCCAAAGTTCCATAACATTTTTTATTGTAATATCAAAATATCCGTTTGTTTTTTCGCTATATGAAATAGCATTTGAAATAATCTTATAAACATCATCTGAAACTTTATAATTTTTAGATTCATTTAATATAGAAACATCGCTACTTGGTTTAAAAGCACTAAATTCATCTTCATATTTTTTTATAATTTCAAAAGATTTATTTACTATTTCTTTTGCATTTTTATCGTTTACAGATATTTCTATCACAGTATCAAATGCATAAATTGTCTTCTTAACATTTGTATTTCTGTTATAAAAAGATACTCCGACAATTACACATATTAGCAATATTAAAACAGAAAAATACAGTTTTTTCATACTTCTCCTTAAATATAACAACATTCATTTATTAGTTTGTAGTTATCGATTTTTATTTTTTCAAAACCGGAAAATTTTATAGGGTTTACGCCTTTTCCAACTTCTACAGTAAATGAAGGAACATTAAATTTTTCAATCATCCAGTCTTTAAATCCGGAATACGAATCTGTGCCATTTGGTGTTATAAGTTTATATCCGCTTACCTTTGCAAGACGTTCTGCTTTATCTGAAAATCCTTTGCCATTATAACTCCAGTATATTGCTTCACCTTGCGAATGAAAAGCAACTGTTACATCAAAGTTTTCTTTTTCGCAAAGATTTTTTATTGCTCTCGTTTCGCTTTCTGAAAACGGAAATGCACCGGAGTATTTTGTTGGTGATGGCATATTTATTCCAAGTTTTTTTATACTTTCTTTTCCTTCATAAAACATGGCATCATAGTTATGATTTAAATCGACGCCATTTATATTTGCCTGCCACACTTTACCTAATTTGTTTTTTCCAAGTGCCATTTTCACTTTTGAATAATTATCGTTAAGTTTATCAATTCCGTTTATAACAAGTTCGACACCGTCAGGATTAACCATCGGCACAACATAAAAAGTTGCCTTTTTATACAAATCAAGTATATTGTATCCGTAAAAATCTTCTTCCTTTTTTAAAAAAGCGGCAAAATCATTTGTGTAACTTAAAAGAAGCGACGCTGTTATCCACTCAAGTGAATGATGAGCGCCGTTTAGAAATATTTTTCTATCTCCTTTTCCAAACTTTAAGCAAAGAATATCTCTTCCCTCTTCGCTTTTTCCACACGAAAAAACACTTATAAAGGGATTTTTTCGTATCATTTGCGAAATGTTTTTTGTAAGATGACCATAATCAAGTTTATTTAAATTCATACTGTTTCCTCCAAATAAGATTATCACAGTACATATTATGCCCATTTTACACAAAAAAGACTACCCGAAGAGCCTTTTTACATCAAAGAATGTAACAAACAGCATTAAAAGCAATAAAAGCGCAAATCCAATAAAATGGATTTTACCTTCCACTTCGGGATTAAGTGGTTTTTTTCGTATCATTTCTATTATTGTAAATACTATTCTTCCACCATCAAGTGCAGGAATAGGAAGAAGATTTACAATACCAAGATTTATCGAAATCAGTGCCATCATATTAAGCACACTGAAAATTCCCATACTTGCCGCCTGACCGATACCGCTTACAATACCGACAGGACCTGAAAGGTCTGAAACAGGCACCTTTCCCGTTATAAGCCACGCAAAAGATAAAAATACTATCTTGCACATAAACACAGCCTCATTAAATGCTGCGTATAAAATACTGCCTACATTCTTTTCAATACCGGCTGGATAAAAACCGTAAGTTTTTCTTCCGTTATCCTCAACAGGTGTTACAAGTTTAGTTATAAGTTTACCATCTCTTTTAGCGGTGATATAAGTAGGCTCATATCCGTTTTCCATATGGAATAAAAGTATATCATTGTAGCTTCTTATAGTTGTCTTTCCTTTGGAATTTTCCATTTTTACAATTTCATCACCTGATATAAACCCTGCCTCTGCCATAGGAGAAGAAGAAACAACATCAGCAATTTTATTTGTTACCGAACCTTTAAAACTAACAATAATTACGAATATTAAAAATCCTAAAATTATATTCATAAGTGCACCGGAGATAAGCACCAAAAATCTTTGAAACGGAGTTTTGTTGCAAAGTGCTCTTTCATCCTCGCTGTTTTCGTCTTCGCCTTCAAGTTTTACATATCCGCCAATAGGGAGAAGTCGAACAGTATATAACGTTTCTTTGCCTTGCTTTTTAAAAAGAAGCGGTCCCATTCCAATTGAAAATTCGTGAACTTTTACACCAACTTTTTTTGCCATTAAAAAGTGTCCGAATTCATGTACAAATATGAGCAGACAAAATGTTATTATTGTCCAGATTGCTGTTACCAAATAAAATACTTCCTTTCAATCAAATATTTGAATACACATATTCTCTTGCTGTTTTATCTGCTAAAAGAACATTTTCAACAGTCATTTCCATTGTGTTATCAAAACTTTTCATTGCACCTTCAACCAAAGTTGCAATATCTAAAAATTTTATTTTGTCATTTAAAAAAAGTTCTACCGCAGCCTCATTTGCACCATTTAAAACAGCACCCATTAGATTTCCCTCTTTAAGTGCCAAAAATGCAAGCGAAAGACATTTAAATGTATCGTAATCAGGCTCATCAAAAGTAAGAGATGAAATTTTTGAAAAATCAAGCGGAGTACCTGTCGATTCTTTTCTTTCAGGATAGTTTAGCGCATAACTTATAGGTATTCTCATATCAGCACTTCCAAGTTGTGCAATAATTGAATTGTCGCTAAATTCAACCATAGAGTGAATTATACTTTGTCTGTGAACAAGAGGTGTGATTTTTTCTGCTTCGACATTAAAAAGCCATTTTGCCTCAATCACTTCAAGCCCTTTATTCATAAGTGTTGCGCTGTCTATTGTAATTTTTTGTCCCATAACCCAGTTAGGATGCTTAAGTGCTTCTTTTTTTGTAACATTTTTAAGTTCATCTTTTGTTTTTCCAAAAAATGGTCCGCCTGATGCAGTTAAAATAATTCTTTTTATATTTTTTTCATCTTTTAAGCATTGAAAAATTGCACTATGCTCACTATCAACAGGAAGTATAGCCACATCGTTTTCTTTTGCCTTTTGCATAACGATTTCTCCTGCACACACAAGTGTTTCTTTGTTTGCAAGTGCAATTGTTTTTTTACTTTCAATAGCTGCTATTGTAGGCAAAAGTCCCGCCATACCAACCACACTGTTTAAAACAATATCACAATTTTCAAGCGTAGAAAGATATGTAAGTCCTTCATTTGAAGAAACAACTTTTATGTTCGTATCTTTAAGTAAAAACTTAAGTTGTTCTTTTTTGTCTTCATCTACAATACAAACTGCTTCAGGATTAAATTTAAGCGCTTGTTTTGCTAAAAGTTCTACATTACTTTTTGCAGCAAGACCGACAATTTTAAAGTCTTTTGAGTTTTCAATAACATCTATTGCCTGAGTTCCTATTGAACCTGTAGAACCTAAAATAACAATTTTTTTCATTTTTTGTCCTCTCACAAAAAGTTATTTTGTAATTATAGGAAGAATAAGACATATGTAATAAACATAAGGGGCAACAACCAAAACGCTGTCAAATCTGTCCATAATGCCGCCATGTCCCAAAAGAATATTACTGTAATCTTTTGTATTGTAATGCCTTTTTATGCACGATGCTATAAGATCGCCGAATTGCGATATTACAGATCCAAAAAACGCAATAATTATCATATTAACATAATTTACTGTATAATTAAAGTATGCACATCCAAGCGCATAAATAACCAACACAAATATAGCGCCAACTACACCGCCAATTGCACCTTCTACTGTTTTTTTGGCACTTACTTTTTCTATAAGTTTGTGTTTTCCAAAAAACTTACCTGTAAAGTAAGCAAATGTATCTGTCCCCCACGAAATAAGAAGTACTATCCACAAAATAATTTTTCCATATGGAAGCATAACGATTAAAAGCAAGTGTAAAAACATTAAATTTGTATACAATGTTGTAAAAAATGATGCAACCCATGTTTCAAAATCTGTTTTTTCAAAACTAAGCACTGCAAAAATTCCGGTTGCAATCATATAAAACACTGTTGCTGGCAGAAAAACTTTCGCAAAAGACTCATACCCCAATGTTTTTGTAAACACAGAATATACACTTGTTCCAATTAAACACAATGAATATATAATTCCCATTAGAGACAAAACTATATTATTCTTTTTAAACAGACCGACTGTTTTGTGCATCTCGCATATTGCAATAAATGTAATTATTGAAAGTGCAATTGAAAGAACACATACATCTGATGAAATTATGCAAATTGCAGCAATAAACCCTATAACTCCAATTAAAATACGGTTGAGCATATTACACACCTCCAAATCGTCTGTTTCTAAGCTGATAATCAATAATTGCATCTTCAAATTTTTTTGTTGTAAAATCAGGCCAGAAAATATCCGAATACCAAAACTCACTGTATGCACATTGCCAAAGCAAAAAGTTACTTAATCTGTATTCACCGCTTGGTCTTATAATAAGATCAGGGTCAGGAACGTCATATGTATAAAGATTATCTGAAATCATTTTTTCGTCAATATCTTCTACATTTACATTCCCATCTTTTACATTTTGGGCAATTTTTTTAACAGCCTGGCATATTTCAAGCCTTCCGCCGTAATTTAAAGCAATATTTATTGAAATTCCCGTTTTATGTTTCGATTTTTCTTCACAAATATCTATAAGTTCATTTATTTCATCAGATAACTCTTCCCTGTGTCCAAATACCCTAAGACGTGCATCTTTTTTACCCAAAAGATTATCAAAATCAAGAAGATAATCTTTTAGTAGTTTCATAAGTGCATCTACTTCTTCTTTAGGACGTTTCCAGTTTTCAGTTGAAAATGCGTAAACAGTAAGATATTTAACTCCCATATTACCTGCAAAATCAACTATATTTTCAAGGTTTTTTGCACCCATACTGTGTCCTACACTTCTTGGAAGACCTCTTTTTTTAGCCCATCTACCGTTGCCATCCATAATAATTGCAACGTGCTTTGGAATATTATTTTTGTCTAAAACTCTTTTTGCTCTTTTTTTAAATCCAAACATAAATTCACCTTTATTATACAAATCGGGCGCATAAATGCGCCCTTTGATAAATTATTATACAGAAAGTATTTCTTTTTCTTTTTTTGCACAGGTATCATCAATTTCTTTGATGTATTTATCTGTAAGTGTCTGAATATCTTTTTCAATACCTTTTAAATCATCTTCAGTAATTTCACTGTTCTTTTTCTGGTTTTTATAAAAGTCCATAGCATCACGTCTTATTGAGCGAACTGCAACTTTTGCATTTTCACCTTTTTTGCCAACTTCTTTAACAATTTCTTTTCTTCTTTCTTCTGTTAAAGGTGGGAAGTTAAGTCTGATGCTTTTTCCGTCATTTTGAGGGTTTAAACCAAGTTCGCTTTTTTGAATTGCTTTTTCAATTTCAGAAACAATACTTGCATCCCAAGGCTGAATAATAATTGTTCTTGCATCAGGAACTGCAATAGATGCAACCTGAGCAATAGGTGATGCAACACCATAGTATTCTACTGAAATTTTATCTAAAACTGCAGGATTTGCTCTTCCTGCTCTTAATGTATTTAGATCGCTATCAAGTGCAGCGATACTTTTTTGCATTTTTGTTTCGAATTGTTCGTATTTTCCTGCCATAATAAATCTCTCCTTTTTTTATTTAACAATAGTACCTATATCTTCTCCGGACAACGCCTTTAAAATGTTTTCAGGGTCATCAAGACCAAATACTCTGATTGGAATTTTGTTATCCATACAAAGTGATGTTGCTGTTGAATCCATAACACCAAGACCGCGGTTTAAGACATCGATGTATGTAAGCGAATCAAACTTTTTAGCATCTTTGTTAACGTTAGGGTCGCTATCATATACACCATCTACTTTTTTAGCAAGAAGAATTACCTGCGCACCTATTTCAACTGCTCTAAGTGCTGCCGCTGTATCTGTTGAGAAAAACGGATTTCCTGTTCCGCAACCAAATATTACAACTCTGCCTTTATCTAAGTGTCTTTCTGCTTTTCCTCTAATATAAGGCTCCGCAAACTGACGCATTTCAACTGCAGTCTGAACTCTTGTAGGAACGCCTCTTTGTTCTAAAGCATCGCATAGTGCTAAAGAATTTATAACAGTTGCAAGCATCCCCATATGGTCGGCTCTTGTTCTGTCCATATTTTCTCCTGTTCTTCCTCTCCAGAAGTTTCCGCCGCCAACAACTATTGCAACCTGAACGCCCATCTGAACGCTTCTTTTGATTGTATCAGTAATTTTACCTATCGTCTTTTCACAAAGACCAAAACCTTTATCGCCGGCAAGTGCTTCGCCGCTAAGTTTAAGTAGTACTCTTTTGTATATTGGAGCCATTTTATCATTACCTTTCATTTATATTTAAACCTTTAAAATAAATTCGACACTTTTTTTATAAATCCTTCTTAATATTGTTTTTATCACAAATAAAATCTATAATTTCTTTTGGATGTTTTATTATCATATCAGCACCATTATCTGTAAGTTCTTTTTCAGGTCTAAATCCCCAAAGAACACCAACGGCAAAAACATCCCCGTTTTTAGCAGTTTCCATATCTGTTTTTGTATCGCCAAAGTATAGGATTTCATCCTTTGAAACACCCATATCATCAAGCATTTTGTTAAGACGCATTGAATCAGGTTTTAGCGTTGTTCCTTCTGATACTCCGCTTATGTACTCAAATGTTCCATCTTTAAAAAAGTGTTTTAAAACATCTTCTGCTGCACCTTGCGGTTTATTTGTTATAACACCTTTTTTAATTCCGTTTTTGGAAAGAAATTCCATAAGTTCATTTATGCCGTCATAAATTGTAGTTTTATAAAGTGAATCTGTTTCATAATCATCATGATAGAACTCTTTCATTTCATTATACACTTTATCATCATAAACATCAAGTTCATTAAGCATATTTTTAACTAAAATTTCGTACCCATTTCCGACTAAAAATTTATATCTGTCGGACGTAATATTTCCGTATCCGAATTTGTTAAGTGCTCTGTTTGCGTAATAAGTAATTGTTTCAATTGTATCGGCAATTGTTCCGTCAAGATCAAATATACATGCTTTTATCATTTGTAGTTTCTCCTTACATTGTTTATTATTTTTAAGAATTCATCTTTTACATATTCAGGTTCTGATATTTTAATTTTTTCGCCAAATGTAAATATCCATGCATAAAAAGTTGGGCTTACATTTATTTTTACATTCGCTAAAAATGTTTTTTCGTCATTTTTTCTTATTAAAATATCTTCACCAAATCTGTCGATTACAGGGTTTATTATGCTATTGTCGCAAATAAGTTTTACATCTGTTGTTTTTCCGGAATACATACTGAATACTTTTTTCGAGTAGTCTCCAATGTTGAATTTTTCGTCCGTTACCTCTTTTATATCACGTATTTTTTCGTCCAAAATTTCAAGATGCGCCATTTTATCTACTCTGAACTGTGTTAACCCTTCGTACTTTTCATAATGCGATATTAAATAATAATTTCCTTCAGAAAAAGTTAGTGAATATGGCGAAACTATATACAAATCGCCATTGTTTTTTAGTACTTTTTCTTTATTTACATTGTATTCATAATACTTAAATGCAATTTTTTTGCAATTTGTGATTGCATCGTGAAGCATATCAACCGTATAGTAAATTTTTTCATTTAAGTTTTTTGCCATATCGGCTGTATAAACCTGTCTTTGAAGTTCGTTTGCATAAAACTTACTTGTAAGATTTTCAAGTTTTTTAATAAGTTCGTTACTCTTTTTTTCTGTAATAAATCTTGATGATGAAACAGAATCAACAAGTAGTTTAAGTTCCGGAAGTTCAAAATCTCTTGATGCCATATAATATCCGAAATTTTTGCCCTTTTCACATATTATATCATATCCGAAAAGTTTTAAATCTTCAATATTTGCATATACAGATTTTCTTTCGGCACTGATCCCGTAATTTGCAAGTTTACTTATTATTTCATTCATCGTAAGATGATGAAATTCGTCTGTATTTTCCGACAAAATTTTTATAAGATATAAAATTTTAAGTCTTTGATTGCTTTCCTTAGCCATATTTTATCCTACTTAAGTTCTATTACGGTAACACCTGCATCACCTTCGCCGAAAACTCCAAGCCTGAATGATTTTACTCTTGGCTGTTTTCTAAGATATGCCCATATTCCGTTTCTTAAAACTCCGGTTCCCTTTCCGTGAATTACTCTTACAGTCGAAAGTGATGATAATATTGCATCATCTAAGAATTTTTCAAGAAGATATATTGAATCTTCAACATTTTCGCCACGAACATCAAGTTCAGTTCCGACATTCATTGTTTTTGAAACGCTTGATGAAATCTGCGATTTTGTATTTTTCACTTTTTCTTCTTTTACAAGTCTTAAATCCGATAGATTTGTGCTTATTTTCATTATCCCGACTTTTACAAATAAATCTCCTTTAATATCAGGAAGCGATACAACTGTCCCCTCCTGATTTAAACTTAATACTTTTACGCTATCGCCTTTTTTTACTGTTTTTGGAGCTTTGGTGTTTTGGATAGGTTTTTGATTTTTTTCTTCTTCAAAATTTTTCTTTTTCTCTTCGTTAAACTTACGTCTTGCATTTTCCATAGCACGGTTTGCCTCTGTTTTATCACGCATTTTCTGTGCTTTTTTAATGTCGTTTATAAGTTTATCTGCCTGTTCTTTTGCTTCGCTTAATATTTTTTCGGCTTCATCTTTTGCCCTCGTTATTATTTTATCTGTTTTTTCATTTAGTGCTTTGTTACGTTTTGCCATTTCGTCTTTTAAAGACTGTGCTTCTTTTTTGATTGATTTTGCTTTATCTTTATCTTTTTCTGCCCTTATCCTGTTTTTTTCAAGTTCAGAAAGTACATCTTCCATTTTTACGCTTTCTGTGTCTATATGTTCTTTTGCCTTTTCAATTATATAGTCAGAAAGTCCCAATCTTTTTGAAATTGCAAATGCATTACTTTTACCTGGAATTCCGATTAAAAGACGGTATGTCGGCGCTAAAGTTTCAACGTCAAATTCACAAGAAGCATTCTCTACCCTGTCATTTGACAAAGCATACATTTTAATTTCACTATAATGCGTTGTAGCGCAAGATTTTGCACCCATATTTTTTACAAATTCCAAAATACTGATTGCAAGGGCAGCGCCTTCTGTAGGGTCTGTACCTGCGCCAAGTTCATCAAAAAGACAAAGTGATCTGTCGTTTACTTTATCTAAAATATCAACGATATTTACCATATGTGATGAAAACGTACTAAGGCTTTGTTCGATACTTTGTTCATCTCCGATATCAGCAAAAATATCTTCAAATACACTGATTTCGCTACCTTCATTACTTGTTATGAAAAGTCCTGACTGTGCCATAATTGTTAAAAGTCCAATTGTTTTAAGTGTAACTGTTTTACCGCCTGTATTAGGACCTGTTACAACTAAAGTATCAAAATCTTTTCCAAGATAAATATCTGTTGGTACAACCGTTTTTTCATCTAAAAGAGGATGTCTTGCTTTTATAAGATTTATAATTCCCTTATCGTTTAAAAGCGGTTTATATGCATTTGTATTTAAAGCATATTTTGCTTTTGCAAATATTATATCGAGCATGATGATTGTTTCATATGTCATTTCAACAAGTTTTGATACCACTCCAACTTCATTTGAAAGTGATGCTAAAATTCTTTCAATTTCCTCTTTTTCGTCCGCTAAAAGTTTTCGTATTTCGTTATTTGTTTCAACTACGCTGATTGGCTCAATAAACACAGTTGCCCCTGTTGATGAAACATCGTGTACAATACCCTGAATACTGCCTTTATGTTCTGCTTTTACAGGAATAACAAATCTGTCTGAACGCATTGTTATTATATTTTCCTGAAGAGCCTTCTGGTAAGTCGGGCTGGATATAATTTTTTGAAGTATATCTTTTACTTTATTGTTTGCATTTTTTATTTTTCTTCTTATATCAAGAAGTGTACTTGAAGCATCGTCTGCAACTGTTTCTGCATCTATTATACTTGTATTTATTTTTGTTTCAAGCGCCTTATCTGTATACAAACATTCAAAGTGTTCTCTTAATACATCAGTATACTCTTCGTCTAAATACTTTTTAAATCCACGCGATGTTGCAAGTGTTTTTGAAATATTTATAAGTTCTTGGCACGTTAAAACACCGCCGATATTAACACGTTTTAAACTACCGCGTATATCTGCGCTTACATAAATGGAAGGAGCACCGCATTTTGTACAGATTGTAAGTGCTTCGCCTGTTTCATCAATCATCTTTTTTACTTCTTTAAGTTTTTTTGATGGTTTTATATTAAGTATTTCTTCTTTTGATGTTTCCATTACCGCAAAAGATGACAATTTATTTAAAATTTTATCAAATTCCAATACTTTTAAGGATTTCATTTTTTCCTCCATAAATTTACTTATGTATATTTTATCACAAAATTTTTTATATTTCAATATTTATTGTACGTTTTATTGGACACATTATTCAATATAATTAAATTACACTAAACGAAAGGGTGATTTAAATGAAAAAAATTTCAAACTTATTTATGTTTATAGGCGTTATTTTACTTATAGGAACTGCAGGTGCATCTGATGTCGGCAATATTGAGTTTTTACAAATTGTAAAACAGTTGCTTTTCGCCTCACTTTTTATCGTATCCTCTATTATAATAAAAAAAGCATCACTTGCACTAAGTTACAAGAAAAAATATGCATCATTTAAAAAAATTGCATATCTTGGCAGTGTAAAATAATGCTAAAAAAATTCCCAAGTAATTTTAAAATTACTTGGGTTATTTTTTATCCTTTTAAATTAACCTTCTACAAGAGCAATAACATCTTTTTTAAACTGTTCCATTTTAGATTTTGATTTTTCCATTGTTTCTTCACAAACACCGAAATAGAATTTAATTTTTGGTTCTGTTCCTGAAGGTCTTGCAGCAAAATACGAATTATCTTCAAGGAAGAATTTAAGTACATTTGAAGAAGGAAGATCAATATCTTTTTCTGTTCCGTTTTCAATATCAAATTCTTTGCCGATAGAAATATCCTGCATTTTTTTAACTTTAACGCCGCCAACTTCTTTTGGTGGATTTTTTCTTATATCTGCCATTATTTTTTTAATTTTTTCAGCGCCATCAAGTCCTTTTAGTGTAACTGTATAAAGGTTTTCAAGATGATTTCCGTACTTTTTATAAAGGTTTTCAAGTCCTTCGTAAAGTGTCATACCTTTTTGTTTATAGTCAGCTGCCATCTGTGCAATAAGCATTGATGCAACAACGGCGTCTTTATCTCTTGCATAGTTACCTGCAAGGTATCCATAACTTTCTTCAAAACCAAAAAGATATTCATATTCTTTAGTCGATGCAAATTCTGTCATTTTTTCGCCGATGAATTTAAATCCTGTAAGTACATCAAAAACTTTTATTCCGTACGCTTCGCAAATAGGATAAAGCATTGCAGTTGTAACTATTGTTTTAATTACTGCACCATTTTTAGGAAGTATGCCTTTTTCCTGTTTGTTTCTTAAAATGAATTCTGTTAAAAGCACACCAACCTGATTACCTGTTAAAGTAATGTACTCTCCGCTGCTTGTTTTAATTGTAACACCTACTCTGTCGCTGTCAGGATCTGTTGCAAAAATAACGTCTGCATTAACTTTTTTAGCAAGTTCAATTGCAAGATAAAATCCTTCGTTATCTTCAGGATTAGGAGATTTTACAGTTGAAAAATCAGGGTCAGGCATTTCCTGTTCTTTAACAATATGAACATTTTTAACACCTATCATATCAAGTATACGTCTTACAGGCTTGTTACCTGTTCCGTGAAATGGAGTATAAACAACTTTAAAATCATCGCCAAGGTCAGCAATTGCCTGTTCATTTACAGATTGCTCTTTTACGTTTTTAAGATATTCTCTGTCAATTTCTTCGCCTATCATTTCAAGCAAGCCTTTTTCAAATGCTTCTTCTTTTGAAATGCGTTTTATATCTTCAAAAATATCAAGTTTTGAAATAATATCGATAATATAATCACTTGTTTCAGGTGGGATTTGTCCGCCGTCAGGTCCATATGCTTTATATCCGTTATATTCTTTTGGATTATGGCTTGCTGTAATTACAACACCACGTGTACATTTTAAATATCTTACAGCAAATGAAAGTTCGGGTACAGGGCGAAGTTCGTCAAAAAGATATACTTTAATTCCGTTTGCAGCAAGTACAAGTGCTGTTTCAAGAGCAAATTCATCTGATTTATGTCTTGAATCATAAGCAATTACAACGCCTTTTTTCATTGCTTCTTCGCCTTGTGATTTAATATCTTCACTAAGACCTTGTGTTGCTTTTCTTACTGTATAAATATTCATTCGGTTGTCGCCTGCACCAATTATTCCTCTAAGACCTGCTGTACCGAATTCCAAATCTTTTATAAATCTTTCTTTTATTTCTTCATGATTATCTTTTATAGATAAAAGTTCTTCTTTTGTTTTAGCATCAACTTTATCTGAGTCAATCCATTTTTTGTATCTTTCAATGTAGGTCATAAGTTAACCCCTCCTAAACTATGATAACTTTATATTATCATTTTTTAGCATTATTGTCAACTTTATCCATTTTATTTTTTTCGCCGTTTTTCTCTTTTTCTTTAGCTATCATTTCATAAAGACTATAAAGTGCTCCGTCAAGTCCGCCTGCAAAATCAATAAGCCCTTCACTTACTGCTTCTTTGCCAAAAAGTACCGTTCCTATATCGTTTGCAATTTCGTCTGTATCAAGCATAAGTTTTAAAAATCTTTCTTTTGTGATGCTTGAATTTCTTGTTACAAATTCAACAATTCTTTCCTGCATTTTATTCATATACGAAAACGTTTGTGGTGCACCTATAACTGTGCCATTAATTCTCATAGGATGTATTGTCATAGTTGCAGATGGTGCTATAAACGATTTTTTTGCACTGACAGCAAGCGGTACACCAATACTGTGTCCACCACCAAGAACAAGGGAAACCGTCGGTTTTTTCATTGTTGAAATCATCTCAGAAATTGCAAGCCCCGCCTCGACATCTCCTCCTACTGTATTTAAAAGAACAATCATTCCGTCTATATCATCATTTTCTTCAACAAATACAAGTTGAGGAAGAATATGTTCATATTTTGTACTTTTTGTTTGCGGAGACAAAACTGTATGTCCTTCAATTTGTCCTATAATTGTAAGACAAAAAACATTTCCTTTTTTATTTTTTATAAAAGACGTGCCAAACTCTTTTATTTCTTCATCTTTTTCCTTTAAATTTTCATTTTCACTCATTGTCATCGCTCCTTTTTTGTAGTATTGTCATTTTAAAGTTAAAATATCATTGCAAATAAAATATTTTTATGATAAAATACCATAAAAGGAGGTATGTATATGCCGATTAAAATACCAGACAAACTTCCTGCAAGAAAAACACTTGCAGATGAAAATATATTTGTTATGACAGAAAAGAGGGCTCTTACTCAGGATATTCGTCCTTTAAAACTTGCAATAGTAAATCTTATGCCCACAAAAATAGTTACTGAAACGCAACTTCTTCGTCTTTTGGGAAATACACCGCTTCAGATAGAAATTGATTTTGTAAATACAGCAACGCATAATTCGAAAAATACATCACAGTCGCATCTTGTTTCGTTTTACAAAGATTTTGAACAAATTAAAAACCAAAAATATGACGGAATGATTATTACTGGTGCTCCTGTTGAAAAAATGGAATTTGAAGAAGTTGACTATTGGGATGAACTTAAAAAAATTATGGACTGGTCAACCGAAAATGTAACAAGTACACTCCATATTTGCTGGGCAGCTCAGGCAGGTCTTTACTATCACTATGGTATTCCAAAATATAACACAGATAAAAAAGTTTTTGGAATTTTCAAACACAAAGTACGCTATAAAAAAGCAATGCTTATGCGTGGATTTGACGAAGTGTTTTTCGCTCCGCATTCAAGACACACAACAGTGCTTGAAGAAGATATCTCAAAATGCAATGACCTTCAGATTATGGCTACAAGCGATGAAGCGGGAATATACATCGTTACATCAAAAGATAAAAAACGAATCTTTGTAACAGGTCATTCTGAATATGACAAGTTTACACTACACGAAGAATATGTGCGTGATAAAGAAAAGGGTCTTGATATTGACATTCCTGTAAATTACTATCCTGACGACAATCCTAAAAAAGACCCTAAAGTTACATGGAGAGCGCATGCAAATCTACTTTTTACAAATTGGCTTAACTACTACGTTTACCAAACAACACCTTATGATATAACAAAAATAAAATAATTTTTGTTAGTGGGCTCTGCCCACACCCGCAAGCCTTTTTTGAAAAAAGGTCTTACGAAAAACTTTCAATAAGCAAAACATTTGTTTTGCTTGGAATAAAAAATTAAGGTATCTTCTTTAAATGAAGATACCTTTTTATTTATATATTTGCATATGCAAGTTTTTTGTGAAACTTCTTTTCTAAAAAGAAGTATTAAATATATACTATCTTTTATAAATTTCTTCTATCTTAACGTTTCTTCTTTCAAGTCTTGAAATTTCTGCAGCATGGCTCATTGCATGGCTTTGAAGTGAAATTGAAATGTTTGTTTTTCCTTCGCTTTCGCCTTTTAATACTTTTGAAAATTCTTCCATTGTACAGTAGTCGCTACCACCATGTCCACTTGCATTTGTTGCAACTGTATATGTAACAGTATCGCCTGTTACAAAGTTTGTAACTATAATTTCTTTCTTATCAAATTCAGCATGAATTTTACCCATTGTACCGCCGATATCAGTAACACGTCCGTCCTGATATGCTGTCATTGTAAGATGTGCTGTAACGCCATCTTCAAAAAGATAGTTAACAACCTGATGGTCAACGACGTTATTATCGCATCTGTATACACATCTTCCGTACTGATTTTCAGCCATAGCAGTTGTTAAATCAGAATAATTTTTCTTTGTTACGGCATTATTATACATCCACTGCCATTTTTCATATATTTTAAAGCAGTTATAAGGACAAGTTGATTTTACTTTACAATCTTCAATACATCTTTCTGTACTGCCTTCAGGGGCATTTTCTTTTCTGAACAAGTAGTTTGAACCGTATGAAGAAAGTTCTATACAGTTTTTACCTGTAAGGAATAAAAGAATATCTGCATCATGACAGCATTTTGCCAAAATCATAGGACTGCTAAGTTCTTTATTTCTCCAGTCGCCTCTAACAAAACTGTGTGCCTGATGTCCGTATCCAACACCTTCTGTATGATTTACAGTAACAACATCACCGATAACACCGGAATCCAAAATTTCTTTTAATCTTGTATAGAATGGAGAGTATCTAAGCACGTGGCAAACCTGAATGTTAACACCTTTTTCTTTTGCGGTTTTATCAAGTATTGCACATTCTTCAAAACTTGGAGAAATTGGTTTTTCCAAAAGTATATGTTTGTATCCTGCTTCCATTGCTTTCATACAAGGGTCAAAATGCATATCATCCTGAGTTGCAATGATAACTGCATCGGCAATAGGACCTTTTTTATACATTTCATCGTATGAAGTAAAAATATTTTCATCTTTAAGATTAAATGTTTCTTTGGCTTTATCTCTTATATACTCAAGAGGATCGGCAATTGCAACAACTTCTATCGATGAAGGATTTTTTTCATAGAAAGAATTATATGCATTACCTCTTTGACCTGCTCCAACAATTGCAATAGTACTTTTTTTCATTAAAACCATCCCTTTTTGATTTATTATGTTAAATTCAATATATCACACATTTTTTTAAAAGTCTTTATAAAATCAGCCAAAATATTTGCAAAATTAGTTTAATTGTGATATTATAAGTATAGAGGTGATAAAAATGGAATATAAATCCGTTGCACTTACAGACGATATTATAATCCGTGATATTTACACAATATACTATTTTGAATATACAAAAGATTATACTTTTCGCGGTGAAAAGCATAATTTTTGGGAAATGCTTTATGTTGACAAAGGCGAAGCAATAGTTACTGCAGATGATAAAGACCTTCTTTTAAGGCAGGGAGATATTGTTTTTCACAAGCCTAACGAATGGCACAATGTAAGAGCAAATAACAAAGTTGCACCAAACTTTTTTATAATGACGTTTTCGTCAAAATCGAAAGCGATGAAACTTTTTGAAAACAAAGTTTTTACAATAAGTGATACTCAAAAATCTTTACTTTCAAAAATACTTGATGAAAGTACTAAAATATTTGAAAATGACCTAAGCAAGCAGTATGATCATTTAAAAAAACGAAAAAGTATTCCTTTTGGTACACAGCAACTTGTAAAACTTTATCTTACAGAGTTTTTAATATCGCTTGTAAGAAAAGATGAAAGCAAAACAAGACTTACACTTAAACATTATACAGAAAACAATATATTTAACACAATCACTGACTTTATGCATAATAACATATCGAGCAAAATTACTTTTAACGATATAATTCAGTACGCAAATCTTAGTGCAAGTACAATAAAAAAACTGTTTAAAGATACCGTAAATATGGGCGCTATCGATTATTTTATAAAATTAAAAATTGACTATGCAAAAAAATACATAAGAGAAGGCGAATATAATATGTCGCAAATTGCATCTATGCTTGGATATGATAATATCCACTATTTTTCAAAACAGTTTAAAATCCATACAGATATGTCCCCTACCGAATACGCAAAAACAATAAAATCAAAATCAAGCGAAATTAAAGAAAAGAAAGAGTAAAAAACCCGTAATGCAATTGCATTACGGGTTTGTTTTATTTTTTATTCATTTTTCTAAACTGCGAAGGAGTTATGCCTTCCATTCTTTTAAAAAATCTTATAAAAGAATGTTCGCTTGAAAATCCGATTGCTGATGCAATTTGTGAAAGATTATCATCTGTAACAATTAAAAGTTCTCTTGCTTTTCCGCGTTTTAAACGGTTAATATAATCCTTTAAGGTTTCACCAACACAGTTAAGTGTAATTCTGTCAATCTGACGGGTGCTTAAATTAAAGTAATTAGCCATACTTTCGGCTGTTATTCTTGATGAAATATTCTTATAAATATATTCTTCTATCTGGCGCATCTTTTTGTTGCCTTCAATTCGCTGACTTAAATATATATCCATTTTATCTAATTTTACATTCATAACTTCAAATATTTCAAAAAACAATGCAACAATCATGCTTTCAATAGCAACAAGATATCCATCAAACGATTTTTTAGAGTATTCTACAATATAATCAATTGCAGCACGCATATTTTTTGATACAGAATATATCATTTGCTTTTTGCAAATCTCATTTATTTCATTTTCAATAGCAATGCTATGTTTTTTAATATCAATTTCTAAAGTAATTCTTTTAAAATCATCACTTAAATTATAAATACGATTTGGAACTTCTCTTGGAATTACAACAAAATTGCCTTTTTTTATTAAATAATGTTTGCCCTCAATTTCAATATTGCATGTTCCTTCTTCTACGATATAAATTTTAACATTTTCTTCTTTTCTCAGTTGCACTACATCGTTTCCGCCACTTGCTAAAATCCATATACAACCAAATTCAAATTTTGAATTTGAGATAGCAAATTTCATTTTATTATCTCTAAAATATTGGGACATACTTTCACCTTCTTCGCACTATATTTATATATTATCACAAAAAAAGTAAATATTAAATAACCCGTTTAGACACAAAAGTTAACCAATTAAGACATTAAAAAAGATATCCTCAATAGTATGAAGATATCTTTTTAATTTTATTGATTATTTTTCTTTCCTGAAAATTTTGTAAACAAATATACAACAAACGAAATACTTATCATAACAACAAATATTCCAAGCATACCCTGCCACATTATTTGAAACGAACTATATAAATCAACTAAGTTTATATTCCACATATCGCGTTCCCCCTTAACCTAAAAGTCCCGGAACGATACTTAGTATCATACCGCCTGCAATAACAGATGCAATCTGTCCCGATACGTTTGCACCTACCGCGTGCATAAGAAGATGGTTCTGGCTGTCGGCTTCAAGACCAAGTTTCTGGATAACTCTTGCTGACATAGGGAATGCAGAAATTCCTGCTGCACCAACCATTGGATTTACTTTGTTTTTAGAGAACAGGTTGATAAATTTAGCAAACATTACACCTGCAATAGAATCAAATATAAACGCTACAAGGCCAAGACCCATAATCATAAGTGTATAAACATTAACAAATGCTTCTGCTCTCATACTGAATGAAATTGTAATACCAAGAAGTAGTGTTACAAGATTTGCAAGCATATTTTGTGCTGCATCTGAAAGTGAGTTTAAAACACCGCATTCTCTAAGAAGATTTCCAAACATCAAAAATCCTACAAGAGCAACTGACTGAGGTGCTATAAATCCTGCAATCATAGTTACAATTATCGGAAATGCAATTCTTAAGAATTTTGAAACATTCTTAGGATTATACGGCATTTTGATTTGTCTTTCTTTTTTTGTTGTAACCATTTTAATAGCCATTGGCTGAATGATTGGTACAAGTGCCATATATGAATAAGCAGCAACTGCAATCGCACCTGTATAGTTTGATTTTAATACCTGTGAAACAAGAATTGATGTAGGACCGTCTGCCGCACCGATAATACCGATTGAAGCAGCATCAACAAGGTTAAATCCTAAAAGCACAGCAATTGAAATTGTAAAGAAAATACCAAACTGTGCTGCTGCACCAAATAAAAACATTTTCGGATTAGAAAGCAGCGGACCAAAGTCAATCATTGCACCTATACCGATAAACAATAATAGCGGCATTGCTTCACTTGCTTCAATTCCGTTAACAAAAAGCCACTCGATAATCCCTTGTACTTCGCCGATTCCTTCTTGTGTGTAGTTGATTACACCCGTAAAAGGCAAGTTAACAAGTATTGCGCCAAATCCCATTGGAAGAAGAAGCGCCGGTTCATAGTTTTTTGCTATTGCAAGATAAATAAGCAAAATACCAACACCATACATAACAAGTTGTTGCCATGTTACCGACATAAATCCCTGTAATAAAAAATCCATTTTATGTACTCCTTTAATTTATTTTTACTGACATCATATTTTACCATTTTTCATACGCTAAGTCAATCAAAAAAACATATTTTTTACTTGTTATCTTCAACAAATTATGATAAAATAAACTTATATGATTTATGAGGTATTGATTATGAAATATATAAAACTTTCTAAGGAAATTGAAAATCAAATAAAAGAAAAAATAAATTTGCCGGTTGAAAATCCAATAAGAAGAGACGAAAATCACGACAAAGCAAACCTTTGGCGTCCTGCTTTTGTGCGCGATATTGAAAAAATAATGCATTGTCCGTACTATAATCGTTACAGCGATAAAACTCAGGTTTTTTCTTTTTACAGAAATGATGATTTGTCGCGCCGTGCTCTTCACGTTCAAATTGTTTCAAGAATTGCAAGAAACATTGGAAAAATGCTCGGTCTTAATCTTGATTTAATAGAAGCAATTGCACTTGGACACGATATGGGTCATACTCCGTTCGGGCACACTGGCGAGAAAATTTTAAGTAATATATATAATGAAAAAACCGGAAGATATTTTAATCACAATGTTCACAGCGTACGTGTACTTGACAAAATGCTTGGATATAACATTACTCTTCAAACACTCAGCGGAATACTTTGTCATAACGGCGAAATGGAACTTGAAACATACGCACCTAAAAAACTTGAAAGTTTTGATGAATTTGATAAAATAGTCGAAAAATGCTACACAATAAAGGACTATTCATCCTGTCTTGTTCCGTCTACACTCGAAGGATGCGTTGTAAGAATTTGCGATATTATTGCTTACATTGGAAAAGACAGACAAGACGCCATAAAAACAAAACTTATAAGCGACGAAAATATATTTTCAGATAGTCATATAGGCAAGTTTAATGCAATGATTATAAATAATCTTATAGTTAATATTGTAGAAAACAGTTTTGACAAAGATTACATAAAACTTGACAAAGAATATTTTGAAGCTCTAAAACAATGCAAAAGAGACAACTATGACCTTATTTATCTTAGTGATAATGTAGGACAAAAAAATTATAAAATTGTTGAACCTATGTTTTATAAATTGTATGAAAAACTTTTATCCGACCTTAAAAGCGGAGACGAAGATGCGCTTATTTTTAAACATCATATTGAATATGTTGAAAATCTTACAAAGTACTACAAAAATGCAAATTATCGTGAAACTGAGCCAAATCAGATTGTTGTCGACTACATTGCAAGTATGACGGACGATTATTTTGTAGAACTTTACGATAAGTATTTTCCAAACGAAAACAGAATTAAATATATATCATATTTTGACCAGGAATAACATAAACTTATTGACATATACATAAAAAAGTAGTATTATAATTCCATCAGAGCAGACGTTGTGCGTAAAGTGTTAGAGAATGGGAGTATAGTCTCTAAACGAAAAGCCATTTGGCTTGCGGTTTGACGTTTCATCCACTGTTGTAATTAAATACTTTTATTTACACATCCCTCTGCTCTTAAAAGAAGGGATTTTTTTATGCGAAAAAACTTATTTAAAACAAAAACACTTGTAACAATTGCACTTATGGTTGCACTTAGCGTTGCAACAAGATTTTTAAGTATTTTAATACCGTTTGGCGGTGCGGGCGGATTAAGAATTGGGTTTTCTCCGTTCTTTGCAAAAATACCCGCGTTTATATTCGGCCCTTTAATGGGAGCAATATCAAGCGGACTTTCCGATACTTTGGGATTTTTGGTTAAACCTGATGGAATATACATATTCCCTCTCACATTAACTGCTTGCTTTGGTGGTATGTTGTGCGGATTTTTATGGAAAAACACAAAGCAAATATCTGTAAAATCATTTAACATAAGTTTTACTTTAATAACTTTATCTCTTGGAATAATTGCAATATTTAATTTTGTAAATGTCATATTTTTTAAAACATCAGCTTATTCCAAGTTCTTATTTTCGCTTTCAAAAGAACGATATGCAATGATAATTTATGGAGTTTTCATTATATTTATTTTGTGTATTATGGTGCGTTTAATTTCGTATTTTGCAAATAAAAAGTCGCCCCAATTCAATGTTGATTTCACAAAACTTTTAGTTGTTTTACTTGTATCAAACCTTATTATTACAACACTTAACACATTTATTTTAATGGAAGTTTACCCTTCTATCAAAAAGTTAGGTTTCTGGATTTTTTATATCCCTCGTCTTATAGAAGAAATCATCATTACAACTGTTCAATGTTTTGTAACAAGGTTTTTACTTTCGCTTTACGAAAAGGTAAAATGAAACTTAAAATGAAATTTTTTAAAAAAACTATTGCAAAAACTGACAAAATATTATATAATTATCGTAATTTATTTTAGAATGGAGGAAATTCTAATGGCAATAAAAAATGCATACTTAAAAGAAGTAATGGCAAAAGTTGAAAAAAGAAATCCAGGCGAACCTGAATTTCATCAGGCAGTAGCAGAGGTTTTAGAATCATTAGAACCTGTTGTTGAAAAAAGACCTGAATTTATAAAAAGCGGTGTTATCGATTTGATAGTTGAACCTGAAAGAATCATTAAATTCCGTGTTCCATGGGTTGACGATAACGGCAACGTACAGGTTAACAGAGGTTTCAGAGTACAGTTTAACAGCGCTATCGGACCTTACAAAGGTGGTCTTAGATTCCACCCTTCTGTATACGAAGGTATTATTAAATTCTTAGGTTTTGAACAGATTTTCAAAAACTCTCTTACAGGTCTACCTATGGGTGGCGGTAAAGGTGGTAGCGACTTCGACCCAACAGGCAAATCAGACAGAGAAGTTATGAGTTTCTGCCAGAGTTTTATGACAGAACTTCAGAAATACATTGGTCCTGACACAGACGTTCCTGCTGGGGATATCGGTGTTGGTGCGAGAGAAATAGGATATCTTTTTGGTCAGTACAAAAGACTACGCGATGAATTTACAGGTGTTTTAACAGGTAAAGGTCTTCCTTACGGTGGTTCTTTAATCCGTCCTGAAGCTACAGGTTTTGGTGCTGTTTACTATGCAGTTGAAATGCTTAAAGATTTCGGTGAAGATGTTAAAGGCAAAACATTTGCAGTTTCAGGCTTCGGTAACGTTGCATGGGGTGTTGTTAAAAAAGTTACAGACCTTGGCGGTAAAGTAGTTACAATTTCAGGTCCTGATGGTTACATCTACGACGAAAACGGCATAAACACAGAAGAAAAAATCAACTACCTACTTGAAATGCGTGCTTCTTGCCGTAACAAAGTTCAGGATTATGCTGATAAATTCGGTGTTCCTTTCTATGCTGGAGAAAAACCTTGGGGCGTTAAAGTTGATGTTGTTATGCCTTGTGCTACACAGAACGAAGTAACAATCGACGATGCTAAAAAAATTGTTGCTAATGGTATTAAATACTACGTTGAAGTATCTAACATGCCTACAACTGCTGAAGCTGTAAGTTACCTTAAAGAAAATAAAGTTACAGTTGCTCCTTCAAAAGCAGTTAATGCCGGCGGTGTTGCTGTTTCTGGACTTGAAATGAGCCAGAACTCTATGAGATACAGTTGGACAGCAGAGGAAGTTGACGAAAAACTTCATGGTATTATGAAAAACATTTACTCTGTATCAATCAATGCTGCAAAAGAATACGGTATGGAAGGCGACCTTATTGCAGGTGCTAACATTGCCGGATTTATTAAAGTTGCAGAAGCTATGCTTGCTCAGGGTGTTGTTTGATAAAATACAATATCATTATTAGTGGACGTTGTCCACACCTGCCAACTTTTTGAAAAAAGTTGGAGCAAAAACTTACAATAAGCAAAACTTTCGTTTTGCAAAAATAAAAAGGTATCTCATCTGAGATACCTTTTTTATTGTGAATACAACAAGTTTCCCCAAAATACTCACAATTTTTATTGTTTTAGTATTTTTTGAGATTCTTATTATTTTTGAAAACTGATAAACGCATATTTTATTTATAATCACCAAGATAATCTTTATTTACTTCAAACAGTTCATCTGTCATTTTTTTGATTTCATCAAGTGAGCAAACTGCAGAAGATAACGGATCCATACAAACTGCATGGTACACCGCTTCTTTATCTTTTCTCATTGCAGCATCAACAACAAGACTTTCTATTCTTGCAGTTGTATTAACAAGTATTGCAAGATGCTCAGGAAGTGGGCCTGCTATTGTTGTTTTAAAGCCGAATCTGTCTGCAACGACAGGTACTTCAACACACGCATCATAAGGAAGATTTGGTATTGAACCGTTGTTTTGAACGTTTCCGTTAAATACAAACGGTTTTCCGTCCCCAAAACGCGCATTGAATATATCAGATGCATACTCAGGTGTTTTTTCTTTAGAAAATTCTTCTTTATACCAGTCATCGTAATACTTTTCAATATTAGCTTTTCTGTCAAGTCGAAGGTTAAGCGAAAACGCATATTCGCCCGGATTCCAGTTTGAACTGTCTCTTTTTTTACAGTATTTTTCAATTAAATCGGGTCTTTTTCTGAACCACTGATTGTATTCGGAATTGTGTCCGCTTGTTTCGGTAGGGTAATACCCAAGTTTTAAAAACATTTCGTTTCGCACTGCTTCTTTATAGAAATTTTCTTCTTTAGACACATATTCTTTAAGTTTTGGATATAAATCAACACCATTATGCTTAAGTTCTAAAAAGAATGACTGATGATTTACACCAAGACATTTATAAATAACTTCGTCCTTTGGCACGCCAAGCCATTCTGAAAGCATTTTTACAGTTCCCTGAACGCTGTGGCAAAGTCCAGTTACTTCAACATTTGCATATTTTTGCATAGCAGAGCAAAGCATAGCCATAGGGTTTGTATAATTTAAAAATACAGCATTCGGACAGTATTTTTCAATATCGGCACAAATTTCAAGCATAAGTGGTATACCTCGAAGTGCTCTGAATATTCCCGATACACTTCTTGTGTCGCCGACGTTGATATCAACACCGTACTTTTTAGGTATTTCAATTTCATGACGCCAGATGTCAACATCGCCGTTAAAAACTGTGCAAAGTACGCCGTCGGCACCTTTTAATGCTTCGGCTCTGTCCATAGTTTTTGTAACTATACATTTAGGACGGTTCATTTTTAATTTTGTTTCATTACAAATTTCATAAATTCTGTTTAAATTGTACTCATTGGTATCCATAAGTGCAATTTCACATTCTTCAAACGCCTCAAATGTAAGTAAATCTTTCATTGTTTTAGATGTAAACTGCAAACTTCCTGCACCAATAAACGCAAATTTTTTCATAATTTATCACCTCTTAGTTTCATTATACAGAAATAAAAGAAAAATTTAATGGGTTTTTATGCTAAAAATATGGACAAAACTGCTGTGAGATGTTAAAATGAAAATGGAGATGATTATATGAGAATTTATGATGGTTCAAAACTTGATAAATTTAATATTGAAAGTTTGTCATATGTGCAAATAAACAGTTGTGGTCTTAGCACTGCAAAAGATGACTTTATTTCATACAGAAAAAACGGAAGAGTGGATTATCATATTTTATATGTAGATGAAGGTGAGTGCAAAGTTTTATATGACGGAAAAGAATATGGGCTAAAATCGGGAAATTTTGTGTTTTATCCGCCTAAAATGACACAAAAATATACTCATCTTAAAGGTACAAAAACAATATGGCTGCATTTTAACGGCTTTTGCATAGAAGAAATAATTAAGCAAGCAAATTTAAAATTCGGCGTAACTTTTTCTTCTCATTCGTTAACAATAAAAAATACACTTATAAATCTTATTTCAAAATATAATCAGAAAAATTCAGTTCCTGAAGAAAAACCAACTTTAATTTCGCTTATCTATACGCTTGGTAAAATTCAGAATAATATAAACAGTATCGATGAAAAACTTAACAGTTGTATTTCCTTTATTACAGAGAATCATTCTTTAAATTTTACTACTTGTGATCTTGCAAAAATATGCAACGTAAGTCCAAGCAGATTTATGCATATTTTTAAAGAAGCAACCGGATCATCACCTCATGCGTATCAGCAATCACTACGTATAAACAACTGTAAGACACTTCTTTTAGAAACCAATCTTAAAATATCAGACATTGCATATCAGGCAGGATACGATGATCCACTTTATTTTTCAAGAATATTCAAAAAAATAACCGGTGTATCCCCTAAAGATTATAGAAAAAACAAATTATTTAACGAATAAATATTTTATCACATCGGCTTCACATTTAAGTATATTCTTACCATCAAACATAAACGCACCTACTCCGCTGCCTGTTTTTTTGCCGTCTTTTAAATATTTTACAAATGCTCTTTGCAATGATGTTTCAGTAGGTAAATCGTCTAAATTTTTACTATCGTAATGCATATTAAATATTCTCCAACTATCGTGGAAATTTTCGTCTTCTTTTATGCAGAAAATTTTATAATCATTTGCAAATTTATATATATTTGAACCTTCTTTAAATATTTCATTCATGTAGTTTGGATTGATAAGCCATGATGAGCACGAAAATGCCATTAAACTATCGTGAGTTTTATCAAAAAAGTTATATGCTCTTTTATAAGCATCTAATACATCCTCATATTTTAAAGGTCCGCACGACGGAATATGAACTGCTATAACGTACTCTCCTTCTGTATAATAATGAACACGGCAAAATTCAAGTCTGCCAAGTTTAAATGTTCTTAAGGTAAAAAAGCCTTCATACCAGGTAAAAGGCTCAATACCAAAAGTATTATACATCTGTTTGCATTCTTTAATTTTATAAGTCAAATCTTCTACTGTGTCCCAGAAAATTTCTTCGCTTATGCCATTTTCGTCATATCTTTTTTTCATAATGTCAAGCGCACTTACAAGTACAACAACAAACAAAGTATATTTATTTTCAGAAATCAAAACTATCTCTTTTTCTATTTCTTTAAATTTTTCTCCATCATCTATCATCTTGATAACTTTTTTATATACAGGGTTTTCTTTTATTTTTTCATATGTACTTAAAAGAATATTTACATCTTCATTTAATAAATCAAATTTTTCTATAAACTGGTTAATCATTTTTTAACTCCTTAAAACTCGTTAAATAAACTGTATCATAACTTATAAAAAAAATCAAGGCATCTCCAAAAAATGGAGATACCTTGTTTATAAATTATTTTACTGTTACATCAAGTGCTGATGTATAAGGAATATTTGTATTTGACCATACCAAAAGTTTAATATAAGATGCACCTGAAGGTACTGTAACAGTTTCGTTAATCTTAATCATACCGCCTTTTTCAATTGTAGCAACACCGTTTGTTATGCCATCAGCAGTTAAATTTGAAACATAGCCGACTAAGTTGTGATTTTCATCATATACACCAAGTACAACATTTGCAGTCAATGTATCAGGTGCAATGTTTTTAATATCGCAAGCTATATTTACTTTTCCTTCTGCTTTTTTACCTCTTAATACATCGTTATAAATATTTACAGGCCATCCTTTTACAGTAAGGTTTACACCGTCTGCTGTAATTGATGTTCCATCTGTAAAGTTAACTTGCGATGTAAGTGTATAACTGCCTATTGGTAAGTTTTTAAGTTCAGAGTTGTATGTACTACCTGTTGGCTGTGTTACAGCATCAACTAAAGTATCATCAGCATAATATAGTACACTTTCTACTTCTTTGCTGTATGCATTAACATCTGTAATTACTTTTATAACCGGTCTACCTTTTTCTGTTGTAGAAATTACACTTGTAATGTTTGCATCTGTGCTGTATGTTTCTTCAATAGGTTTATGAGTTGAATATTTTATGTCAGAAATTGTTACTTCTTCTACTGTAGAATCTATAACTTCTGTAATAAGAATATCATCAACGTAGAAACCTTGCGCTCCTTTTGTAAGACCGGAACCTCTTTCAAGAGTTAATGTTACACCGCCTTTATCTATTGAATCCTGTGTAATTGTAATCATTGTAGAAATTGGTGTCCATTTACCAAAATCTGCTGTGCCTTTATAATAACCTGCACTTGCAATAACATTTGATGTGCTGGAACCATACCAGTCTGCATATAGTCCAAGTTGAACACCTGTGCTTGTAAGGTCATCTGATGTAGGATTAAATGGATATACTTTCATGCTTACATTGAATTTTCTGCCGACATCAGCCGATGTAAACGGCACAGAAGTAAGCATATTTGTAAATTTAACCCTTGGAGTATTTCCTGTCATACCTGTAAACTTAAGTGATTTTGTACCTGTTGCAGCCTGTTCTGTAGAAATAGAAACAGAGTCATTTCCCATTCCGCCTGCGCCACGGTAGTCAACACCGCCGACAAATGTTATGTTTTCACTATCTTCCATACCCATTTTAACAAGTGTTTTTTCTCTTATTTTATCGGTTGAAATAGCATAAAGTGAATTTTCTTCAACAGGAACCTGAACTTTGATAGTTTTATTTCCACTTACGTTAAATGTATCAACAACAGTACCGAAAATACCAGAACCGCTTATAACGTTATTTGGAGCATCATTATATGTTAGGGCATTTGTAATTGCACTATATGGCAATTTAATAAGGTTGATTATGCTAGCACCTACAGTTTTAAAACTCAAAAATGCTTTTTCTACATCGGTTGTATCAATATTTGCAAATGAAAAATATGTTTTGTTTGCGTTTGCAACTGTTGAAGAGGAAACATTTGTTGAAACTTTTATTGTTTGGTTTGCACCGTTTGCCTTATTTGGTGTAAGTGAACTTACAAAAGCCGCAGCATCTTCGCTTCCTTCTGTTACAGTATCTTCAACTGCTGTTTCGCCATCTGCTAAAACTGTTGTAGCAAGTTTTGTGCTTTCTATTGTAGCACCTTCAAATACTTCTTCAACTGTAATGTCGTCAATCCAGAAGTCAAAAATCTTATCTATTGATTCAAGATCTAAGCATCCATACTGAGTTGTATCATATTCGCCTTCTGTACCTACAACTGCTGCATCAATTGTGAATACTTTTTCACATTTAACCCATTGACCCGGAACTACATTTACATTTAGTTTTTGTTTTACATTTGAACCTACAGGAGGTACCAAACCAAAAGAAATTTTTCCGCCTTCTCCGCCATCTGCCATAGCGTAGAAAGTTACTTTAAACTTTCTTCCGATATCATCAGTTGTAAGCCAACCGTCTTTTTTGAACATATTAAGCAGTTTAACACGGCTGTATGTCTTTGTTCTGCCTGCAAATTTTATACTGCCATTTCCGCCAGGTGTATGGTTTACATCAGCATCATATTGCAAACTGTTAGAGCCAACGCCTTCACCGCCTGTTCTATAATCAGCTGAAGGTGACCATATCTGAAGAATACTTGATGTATGAACAGGTTTTTGACCGTCGTCATAAGTTTTACTTGTTATTACATTTTCTTCATCTGCACAAATGATAAATGTTGCATATCTTGAAACACCCGAAATAAGTGTATATGTATAAAGATGTTCAATATACTCAGTTACATCAACTTCAACTGTGGCACCTGCTTTTGCAACTGTTGTAAGAAGCGGTGCACCGCCAAATGCGTAAGAAGGCTCAATGTATGCACCGTCCCAATCATTACCGGGAGCATTTCTCCAGTTTAGTCCTGCTTCTGACCATCTTGCGTGGTCACTTCCGCCAAGTTTGCTGTAATGCATATTTGCATCGCCGGCATCCATTGCGTAAACTCTTATTTTTTGATTTGTTGTTGCGCTGTTTTTAAATGAGAATTTAAATACATCGCCTGCTTTTATATCATCAAGTTTAAAGCGGATGTACGCTTTATTTCTGTCAATTGTGGTTACTTCATCATTATATGATACTGTAAGTTTTTCTGTATTACCTGCTGCATCCGGTGTTAAACCGCTTACAGTAATTGCAGTATCTGTAACATTTACATCTGTATTTGCATTGTAAGTTGTGATTTTAATTTGTTTTTTAGTTAAATCTTCTTTTGAAGCAACACTGTTTTGGGGTGCATATTCTTTAACTAACAAATCATCGATATAAATATAATTTGTTGTGCCAGTGGCTGCACTCGTATCACTTTCTACAGTAAACATATATGCGTTATTATTTACCATTTCTTCGGTAATTGTTACTTTATAATCTTTAATTTCAGTCCATGTGGTAGCATTAACGCTTGCACTTTTACTTCCGCCGCAGAACGCAGCGCCATATGTTGATGTCGGACCTGTATAAGTATTTGTAACTCCATTGCTTGTCTGACTTGAACCTGTACCGCCGTTCAAACTCATAAATCCATAACTGATTTGACCAGTATGTGCTTTTGTTTTAA
This sequence comes from Oscillospiraceae bacterium, assembly GCA_015069095.1. Classification (GTDB taxonomy): domain Bacteria; phylum Bacillota; class Clostridia; order UMGS1810; family UMGS1810; genus SIG430. The sequence continues at coordinate 46,610 of SVJH01000009.1, forward strand.
CATTAAAGCTTATTGAAAATACTCTTCCAACATCATCTAAGGTAAGCGGTGTTTTTCCAAATACATTAAAGAATTTTAGTCTATCATAACCATGTGTTGTTGACATTCTTACACTATTTGCACCACCACTTGTTGTGTTGGCTTCATTTACTACTGTTATAGCTCCCGGCGCACCGCCTGTTGCAATAATATAATTATCACTTACTGCTTTATTTTCAAGATATCTTTTTCCTGAAGCATCAGTATATACGTCTTTATTTGACTGAACTGCAGCGCCATTTCCAAGTGTTGTTCCATTGGTGATATCTTCAAAGTCTAAGTCAAGTGTGCTTTCTGCAACTTTCTTACCTTTAATAACAAGTGTAACGTAGTCGCCACTTACCATGTCGGCAATATTTGAAACGTCAATCGATGCAGATGCATCCTCAACAATTCCGCTTACTAAGAAGTTTTCTTCAGTAACAGTTGGCATATTGTTATATGTTAGCGTGTTTTCATCTACAACGTAATTATCAAGCACGTAAACATCAGCATACTGCGCTTCTTCTGAAATAACAGGAATACTTAAAGTTGCGCTTACAACTGTTGAAAGGTTTTTAGCATCGAATGTTAAAAATGCTGTTTTTTCGTCACCTTCAAGACCGTTTATATAAATTGCGCCATCTTTTCCGTAAACTGTATCAGGATTCTTTTCAGATACATATGTATCGTAAAGTGCTGTTAAAGTAAAGTTACCTTCTGTTTTAAAACGTTTGATAACAACTTTTTCAAGGTAGTTACCTTCTTTTGTTTTAACAGAAGTTGGAATTTCAATTCTGTAAATTGTACCTGCTTTTAAACCTGTATGTGTAAATGTAAACATCATATCAAGTTCTGATGCTGTCCATGTGCCTGTAACAGGTACGTTTGTAGCATCTTCAACAATTTTTACATTATTTTTAACAGAGTCAACATCCATCATATCCAAGAATCTTATTTCAACATTTTCATTGATAGATACTTTTTCTGCATTGTTTCTTGGAGTTGCCCACATAACTTCTGCAGGGAATTCTTTTTCAGGTTTTAAGTATCTGTCAAAGAATTTCATAAGCTGTGGATATCTTTCGTATTCTTTATCAACGTCATATCCTGTTGGGTAAACGTGTCCCTGGTCAAGCATTCCCATATGAATAAACGGAACTTTTGAGTTTTCCTGGAAATGTTTAACAAGCGGGGCCCATCTGTTCCAACAACCGTATGGGTCGCTTATACCGCAAGATAGTACCATTGGTGTACCTGTATAGTTTTTATGAACCTGATAAAGCGAGTCTGCACCGTCCCCTGCTGCAGAGTATGCAACAGTAATATGAGTAGGAATTGGTGTTCCGCCTTCTTCTTCTGTTATTGTACTTTCGTATCCGCCTTCGTATGTTAAATATGGCTGACGGATTGTTTCTATAACGTTTCCGTTTGCATCAAGTGTATCGCCTTCAAAACGTGTGCCGTTTTCACTTTGTGCATAAACTTTTCTTTCAGGAATTAAGTGGTTATTATCTCTTGACAAAAATGCAGGAGGATAAGAACCTTTTGAAATACCGCCAACACCGATTAAATCTGCATTGTAGCCATATGTGTCTTCAAAATATCTTATACATCTTACAGCAGCAGTTGCAACTTTGTTGCCATTGTATGACTGTGTGCCGTAATGGTCAATATAACCCCAGTGGTCATTTCTTGCCATTGGAATATATTCGTGGTCCCAAACAACTGCTGTGTAGCCGTTGAATGAAAATCCTAAATAGTTACAGCTTGTGTGTTCTGCTGTATGCATATGTTTTCTGTCCTGTGTTGCTGCCATGGCATAAACAGGAGTTGCATATTTTGGCTGTGATGGATAAATAATATCCATTTCAAGCGAGTAATCCATAGGCGAACCGTCTTTTTTTGTACAGTCTTCTATAGTTTTTGCTTCTTTTGCAGGTGTACCGTCTGCCATTTTTTTGCCTTTTCCGTAAATATCTATGTTCCATGCACTAATAACTGCATCTAATGTACCTTTTGAACCGTGTTTATCACTTTCCCAGAAAGTAATATCTTTTGCAATTCTATAACCTGCAGGAAGAAAATATCCGCAGTATTCGTACATTTTATAATCAGTGCCAGAAAAACCGTTTCCTGATTTAAAGTATGTTCTTACATCAACAAGGCTGTGTTCAAGATAAGGTGTTACAGCTTGCGCATTGTTTTTATAATCAACCGTAACAACTACATATCCTTCGTCAAGATATGAACCGATGATACTTTCATCGCTTTCCTGACCGATTCTTTCGCCACCATGATTGATTACATAAAATATAACCTCAATTGCACCTGTAGTTTCGTCATTTGCATAAACTACAAGGTCTAACGGAATTGGAAAATATCCATTCGCGTCTGTTGCAAGTTCTACATTCTGCTCTGTTTTTCTTACCTTGTCTGCAAAAGCTGAATAAATAAATACAGTTTCGTCTTCTTCCGCTGCAAAAACAGTCGGAACAACAAATGTAGAAAATACCATAAGCAAACATAAAACTAAACTTAATGTTCTTTTTAACATTCTCTTCACTCCCTTTTTATTTTGATTTAATTTTATAATATTGCATCAAAAATGTACATAGATTTTTTTGCAAAAAACATGTGTTATCGTTCATGAATATTAAAAATTAAATATCACTTTAGTTTTACCACAAGATACCACTAAAATCAAGGTAAAAATATGTAGACTTTTCACAAAAAAAAACAAAAACACTCTCGAAATCCGAGAGTGTTTGCTTATTACTGTTTGTTTTTAATTTCAACAAGTGTATTTTTGATTTCTTCAAGCAGAAGTGCTTCGTCGCTTTTCTTTGCTTCTTGAGTTACTTCTTCAACTACTTCTTGCTTTCTTTTTAACTTATTCATTACCTTAACTACCATAAATAGCGAGAGTGCAATTATGATAAAGTTTACAATGTTCTGAATAAACACACCGTATTTTATTGTTGCACCATAAAAAGTAAATACGAATGTTGAAAAATCACGCTGTCCAATAAGTGCACCAACAATTGGCATAAGTATGTCATCAACAATTGATTTTACAACGCTGTTGAACGCAGTTCCAAGCATAAGACCTATAGCAAGGTCTAACATATTGCCTTTTAAAGCAAATTCTTTAAATTCCGAAATAAATTTCTTCATTTATTACACCCCGTTATATAAAATTTTACAATAATAAAGATATCATAATATGAAAAAAATGTCAAGAAAAGTCTAACTTTGATTTTATTCTTTCCACCACATCAATTATTTTTCCCCTTCCGCTTTTTACTGTAATATCAGCATATTTTTCGTAAAGAGGACATCTTTCGTCGTAAATATCTTTAAGAGTCTGCCCTTTTTTAAATGCAATACCTCTGGTGTTTAAGTTGTGAATACGCTTTTTAATATCGTAATAACTTACCTTTAAATATACCAAGATCGAATCTTTCTTAAAGTGCTCTACTGCATTTTTGCTTAGTACAACACTTCCGCCAGTTGCTACTACACAATCTTCAATTTTTTTATTTATAATGCTTTCTTCTTCAATTTTCAAAAATGTATCAATGCCGTCTGTATCTATTATTTGTTGAAGTTTTCTTCCGTCGTTTTCCTGAATTAAAATGTCAGTATCACAAAAACTCATATTAAGTGTTTTTGCAAGAACAACTCCGACTGTAGATTTTCCGCTACCAGGCATTCCTATTAAAACTATGTTCATATTTCCACACTCATTCTATCGACTGTTATAATTGCCTTCTTTTTACAGTTTTCGGCTATTTTTTCGGCATTTTCACGTTGGAGAATTATTTCTCTTCCATGATGAATAAAAAACAAGTTTTCAATATCCTTTTTTTCGACAAAATCGCAAATATCTTTAACTTTGTGATGCCCTGTTTCCATAAGGAGATAATCGCAACCGCCATCTATTGCCAAACTTAAATCATCAATCGATTTTACATCGCCTGAAAAAACAACCGTCTTTCCTTCTGTTTCAATTTTATACGAATAAGACATATGTTCGCCTTTTTCATTTAAAGGAAGATGATTATTACAAAAAGCAGTAACCTTGATATTTTCATCTTCATATATAACGCCGTTTACAGTTTTATTTACATCAATTTCAAATTTACATTTAAATGAACCTTCGGTGCATTTTAGCATTTTATAAATGCCATCCCAACTGTCTAAATCAGGTATAAAAAGATTTATTTTTTTATCCGGCGGTAATCTGTCGGATACTGTTGTAAGTTTTCTTATGTTCCAAAAAAGGTTTCCAAGTCCGCCAATATGGTCCATATGTGCGTGCGATATAAAAACTGATTTTACTTTTAATAAATCTATACCCATAAGATGCGCTGTTCTTGATGAGTTCTCGCCTGCATCAAACCAATAATAAAATCCGCCTATTTCTATAGCAAACGATGTATGATGCATATCTTTAATAGGTTCTGTTCCTGAACATGTTCCGAAAAAATGTATTTTTGCCATATTTTTCACCTCATTTTTCGTGCAAAATTATATCATACAAGCATCAAAAAGTCAATTTTCAAGTTTTTTCATTTTGACATAGATAATACATCTTTTTTTCACACAAATTACACAATTGTATGTTAAAATGTAATCACAACGATAAAAGGAAGGATGAAAAAAATGAAAAAGTTATTACTGGTATTACTTGTTTTAAGCATGCTTCTTACATCGTGCTATGCTGCAGATGATAAAGATAAATGTAAAGAAAATACAGGAAGCATTGACTTAAGCAAAAAATTGGCATCTTTAAATGAAGGAATTGAGTTTTCAAACAACAATGTTAACATTACAAAAGGTGGAGATTACACCATTTTTGGAAATCTTACAGATGGAATGATTTACATAAACACCGATGAAAAAGTAAAACTTAGATTAGATGGTGTTAACATAACAAACAGTTTAGGTTGTGCAATATTTTTTGACAACTGCGAAAAGGGATTTATCACAATTGAAGACGGAAGTGAAAACTTTATTTCATATAATTCTCCATCTTGCGAAACCGAAGCAGATGCGGCAATTTTTTCTAACGATGATTTAGAAATTAAAGGTAGCGGCAAACTTACAATAAACGGGAACTACAAACACGCCATCGCAAGTGATGACGATGTATCTGTTCAAAACGGTAGCATAATAATCACATCAATAGAGCATGGAATAAAAGCAAACGGAAAAGTTGAAATTACAGGCGGAAATATTGATATATCTTCAAAAGGCGGGAAAGGACTTAAAGCAGACGAGGAAATTGTTATTGAAGGCGGAAATATAAATATAAACGAATCTGAAGAAGGTATGGAAAGCGAAGGAACGATTTTAATTAACGACGGAACAATTAACATAACTGCATCAGATGATGGTATTAACACAGGAAATTCAAACTCCAAGTCAGATTTTAGATTTGGCGAAGGCGGAATGAAAAATCCAGATATGATGCCACCTATGTTTAATGAAAATGAAATGATACCACCCCATGACGAACAAATCCCAAATAATGACAGAGGCAACAGACATGAAAGAGAGCAAAATATGATGATTCCTGAATTTAACGAAGATAAAATGCCACAAATGCCAAATCGTGATTTTGGTGGTAAAAAAAGCGAAATGATGGGTGGATTTGGAAGAGTAGATGAAGAAACTGCTCTTGCTCACTCTATTACAATAAACGGCGGAACTTTAAATATTACTGCAAACGGCGACGGAATTGATTCTAATGGTAATTTGACGATTGGCGGTGGAAATATCACCATAAACGGACCAGAAAAAAACGGAAATGGTGCAATAGATTACGCCGGAACATTCAGTATAACAGGCGGAGATGTAATTGCTCTTTCAAGTGCCGGTATGATTGCACTTCCAAATGCAGATAAAACGCAAAATTCAATCAGCATTACTTTTGATAATAAGTACGATATAGGAAGCGTAGTATCAGTTAAAGATGAAAACGGAAACGAAATAATTTCTAAAACTTCTGATAATACATATCAGTATATGTTTCTTTCATCATCTCATATAAAAGAAGGAAACAAATACAATATTTACATCGATGGTACACTTATAGAAACAGTTACTGCAACAAACGGAGTTTTAACATCAGGCAAAAAAGCAAATAGCGGATTTGGTGGCGGAAGAAACGATAAAAATATGCGTCCTGCAAAGCCAAGCGATGACAAAAAACCAAATAAGATAAATACAGAAATAAAAATTGATTTTAAAGGAACTGACATTAAATTCAATCAGTCTCCTGTTATAAAAAACGGAACTACATTAGTACCATTAAGAAGTATTTTTGAAGCATTTGGTATGGAAGTTAACTGGAACGATGAAACAAAAACAGTAACTGCAAAAAAGGACAACATCACAATAACCCTTCAAATTGGAAACAAAACAGCAAATGTTAACGAAAACGAAATATCACTTAATACAGAGCCTGAAATTATAAACAATTACACCATGGTACCTGTAAGGTTTATTTCTGAAAGTATTGGTCTTAATGTAGAATGGAACAGCGCACTTAATAAAATAACAATATCTTAACTTGTTCCCCCATATGTCAGTATTAAAAATATTGATGTTAGAATAAAAAAAGAAGACACAAATGTGTCTTCTTTTTTTATCTTACGCTTCAAAAAATGCTTTATATCCAAGATATGCCATATATACATCAAGTTTTGATGAAACTTCAAACGGAGAATGCATTGCAAGGATTGGAACACCGCAGTCAAGTGTATCAATATTTAAGTTAGCAATATACTGTGCAACTGTTCCACCGCCGCCTTGATCAACTTTTCCAAGTTCGGCAATTTGCCATTTAACGTTATTTCTGTTAAATATTCCTCTTACCTTTGCTACAAATTCAGCGTTAGCATCCGACGTTGAACTTTTACCTCTTGAACCGGTGTATTTACTCATACATACTCCACCACCTGCATAAGCACTGTTTAATGGTTCGCAAACATTTTTATAATTTGGATCAAATGCAACTGTTACATCGGCAGATAAACACATTGATTTTTCAAATGCATTTTTAAGGTCTATATCACTGTAATTTTCTTTTGTAAGGTTAATAAGCGATGCAAGAAAACTTTCAAAAAACATTGATTTTGTTCCTGTATTACCCATGCTGCCAATTTCCTCTTTATCGGCGAAATAACAAACTGTTGTTTTTGTTGTTTTACTTGCATCAATCATAGCAATAAGCGATGTATATGCACAAATTCTGTCATCTTGACCATATGAGCCAACAAATGATGAATCGAAACCTACATTTTTTGCTTTAAATGATGGAACGAGTTCAAGTTCACTGCTTATAAAATCTTCTTCACATATGCCATATTTTGCTTCTAATAGTTTTAAAATATTATCTTTTACAGCATCTTTTTCTTCGTCAGAAGGAAGTGAGCCTATAAGAACGTTAAGGTCTTCGCCAGTAAAAAGTTCACTTACTTTTTTGCTCATCTGATCTTGCGCAAGATGAGGAAGAAGGTCTGTGATTGTAAATACAGGATCGCTTTCGTCTTCACCTATTGAGATGTTTATTTTTTCTCCGTTTTCTTTAATTACAACACCAATAAGTGATAGCGGAATTGACATCCACTGGTATTTTTTAATACCACCATAGTAGTGTGTTTTAAAAAGTGCAAATTCACTGTCTTCGTAAAGAGGAACAGGTTTTAAATCAAGGCGTGGGCTATCAATATGAGATGCAATAATATTCATACCATTCTGAGGCATTTCATCCCCTATTTTTGCCATTATTATACTTTTATCTCGATTTATTTTATAAACTTTGTCTCCGCTTTTTAAAGAATCAAATTCACATATGCATTTATAGTCATTACTTTCTATAATTTTTTTGATTGTTTGCGTACAAAGTCTTTCTGTTTTTGAGTTATTTAAAAATCTTATATAACTTTCGCAAAAATTAAAAATTTTGGTTTTATCAACATCTTTCCAAGCCATTTTTGACATTTTAACTACCTCCATATTGCTTTTTTAATTATTATTTTCATTATTACCATTTTAATACAGATGAAAGAAAAAATCAACTAAAATAAATTCATTTTTTTCTGTATTTGTATTGACAAATAAATTCAAAGTTGTATAATGAAATAAACATAAAAAAACGAAGATTAAAATGACTAAGACATACGTCAAAAAAAATGAAATTGGAGTGAATTTTATGTCGAATCGGAAAACTGACACAAGCTCAATTCCGGATTATGAAGTCCTGTTTAGCAGCGAGGAAAACAAAAAAAGCAAAGGTTCTGGTTTTTTAAAGAAACTTCTTAAGAAAAACTGGTACAAACTCATTATTTCATCTGTGCTATACACAATTAAAGCGTGTCCTAACTGGATTATCCCGATTTTAACCGCAAACATTATAACGCTTGCGACAAATCAGACTGACGGTGCACTTAATGCAATGATAATGAATACCATTGTTTTATTTGCAGTGTCGCTCCAAAACATACCGACTCATATGCTTTATGCGCGTTACACAGACAAAATGCTTAGAACAATCGGTGCAGGTCTTAGAAGTACACTTATAAGAAAACTTCAGCATTTATCTGTTACATATCACAAAGAGATGGAATCAGGTAAAATTCAATCGAAATTTTTGCGTGATGTTGAAGCAGTTGAAATGCTTAATAACCGATTTGTCAAAAATGTTATTCCTGCTGTTATTGGCGCACTTATTTCGATTGGAATTTCAATTTCTAAAAGTGGTGCGGTTACACTGTTTTTCCTTTTTGTTATTCCTGTTAATGTTGGTCTTGTTTACGCATTTCGAAAGAAAATGCGAAAAACAAACAGCCAGTTCAGGAGCGAAACAGAAAGTATATCTGCAAAACTTACTACTATGCTTGAAATGATTCCTGTTACAAAGGCTCACGGTCTTGAAGAGGAAGAAATTGCAAGTCTTGACGAAAACATTAAAGAACTTACTAAAAAAGGTCTTGTTGTTGATAAAGCAAATGCATATTTTGCATCTACATCCTGGGTACTAAGTAAACTGCTTAGCGGTATATGTTTGTTATTTACAGGTTATCTTGCTATAATCGGTAAAATCGGTGTTGGAGATATCGTTTTATACCAAACATATTTTAACATTATAAGCGGTGATATTCAGGCTCTTATAAATATTTATCCTGAAATTACAAAAGGTATGGAATCACTTCGAAGTGTATCGGAAATTATGCTTTCTGATGACATTGAAGATAATAAAGGAAAAATTAAACTTCGTTATGTACATGGTACTGTTCACTTTGACGATGTATCATACAGATACCCTAACACTGACAAAGATGTAATTAAAGATTTTACACTGCACGTCAAAGAAGGCGAATGTATTGCTTTTGTCGGTGCATCCGGTAGTGGTAAATCTACCATTATGAATATGATTATCGGATTTTTAAAATCTACTAAAGGTACAATAAGCATCGACGGAAAACCTATGGAAATGCTTAATCTTTCAGATTACAGACACTTTATATCGGTTGTTCCGCAAAACAGTATTTTATTTACAGGTACAATTAAAGATAACATTACATACGGTATGCCTAACGTTTCTAAAAAACGTCTTGAAGAGGCAATCGAAATGGCAAATATAAACGAATTTGTAAAAGATATGCCAAAAGGTATAAACACTATGATTGGCGAACATGGTGGCAAACTTTCAGGTGGCCAGAAACAACGTATTTCTATTGCAAGGGCGCTTATAAGAGACCCGAGAATTCTTATTCTTGATGAAGCAACAAGTGCACTTGATAATATTTCTGAATATCATGTTCAAAAGGCTATATCGGAACTTATTAAAGGAAGAACAACATTTATCGTTGCACACAGACTTTCTACTATCCGTGATGCTGACAGAATAGTCGTTATGGACGAAGGTAGATGTGTTGAAGTTGGTACTTTTGATGAACTTATGGCGAAAAAAGGTAAGTTCTACGAGCTTAAAACACTTAACGATATGGGTAAATCAATCGACGAAGCAATGGGCGTTAGAAGTTAAACTTAATTTTTATAGACTCCCTGAATAATAGTGTGAAATTATTGACAAAAGCAAACCGAGTGAATTATTTAAATTCACTCGGTTTTATTTTTATACTTCTACTATATCTACTTTCAATTCATTTAATGTGTCTACAAACTCTTGCGAAAGTGCATCTTTTTCGGTAATAATAGTATTTATATCTTCAAAATCAGCAAGTTTTACAAAACCTACTCTTCCGATTTTTGCTTTATCGCAAATATAGAATTTATCTGTTGAGTTTTTCATCATACTTTGCTTTAGACAGCATTCTTGTTCGTTGCTTTCAAGTATTCCTGCCGTTGTTATACCACGGCTTGAAAAAAACATTTTATTTACAAAGTAATTTTCTTTAATATTGTTTTCTGCAATACTTCCCACAAATGAACTATTCTGACTCATCATTCCGCCAACAGAAATAAGTTTGATATCAAAATTACCATCAAGTTCTGCAAGTACTCTGAGCGAATTTGTAACAACTGTAATATTTTTAAAGTTTTTAAGTTCTTTTGCAAGATAAAATGCAGTTGTAGAAGCGTCTATAAAAATAGCATCTCCTGAAGAAATAAACTTTACTGCTTCTTTTGCAAGTTTCATTTTTGCTTCAATATTTTGGTTTTTTCTTTTTTCAAGCGATAATTCCTGATTACCATTATCAATTGGTACTGCACCGCCATGTGTTCTTAATAAAAGTTCCTGCTTTTCAAGTTTTTCAAGGTCGCGTCTAATTGTTTCTTCAGTAACTTTAAGGTCAACTGCAAGTTTACTTACAGAAACTGCTCCCGTTTCCTTTAACAATTCTGTGATTCTTTTTTGCCTCTCAAGTGCAAACACTAAAAATCACTCCTTATCTTTTAATTATTGTAACCTTGTCGCCATTTTTGATTCCTGCTGAATTTGCATCATCTGTATCGATATGCATTTCAACATTGAAATCGTCTCTTACTCTTACCTGAACATCAAAAAACTTTGTAGGTTTAATGCCTTCTACAAGTACATCTACATAATCGTTATCCGAAATTCCATTTTCTGATGCAAATGAAGGTGTAAGATGTATGTGTCTGTTAGCTATTATAACACCTTCTTTAAGGTAAACGCAACCCTTTGGTCCAACAATTACAAGTTTTTCTGAATTTTCTATTTCTCCAGAAGGTCTTACAGGAGGACTTACCTTTAATACAAAAGTATCTGTTCTTGATATTTCAACCTGCGTATTTTTTCTTACAGGACCTAAAACCCTGACCTTTTCAATAGATTTAAGTGAAGGTCCGACAAGCGTTACAAACTGTTCAGATGCAAATTCGCGTCCCATAAGTGTTTTTGCCTTTGTAAGTTCAAAACCCTTTCCAAAAAGAATTTCCAAATCTTCTTTCGACAAATGGACGTGCCTTTGCGATACTCCAACTTTTATTTCGCTGTTGTTTTTATCTGTATTAAGTTGTTCTAAGACTTTTTTTACTGCCTCTGCAACCATCTTTTCTGTATACATTTTATTCTCCGTTCTTACATATCAAAGAATTTTACTACTTCCTCATGCGGATTTGCTATTACCTCACATCCGAAAACTTCACCAAGTGCACTTGCACGTTTTCTTCCTGCTTCAACTGCAGCCGTTACTGCATCAACTTTTCCTGCAACAATAATTGTTACAAGACGTCCGCCAAGTCTTTTTTCTGTATGTATAAGGCGTACATCTGCTGCTTTTACCATTGCATCAAGCCCTTCTATTGAGGCAACAAGTCCCTGAACTTCAAGTAATCCTATCGATTCCATTTATTTAGCCTCCCTAAAAGATTTTGGTAATTTTTTGTTGAATTTATCTTTGTTTATATCCATAAGGTATGCCATTTTATCAACATCTTCTCCCGGTGATGCAATAACGTGGGATACTATAAATTTTCCTTTTGATTTTGCATATTCACTTCCTGCTTCAACTGCGGCTTTAACATCTGAAACACTGCCTTCTACTTTAACTGCCATTACAAGCGGAGCAGGAACATCAGCAGAAACAGGACGGTTTCTGTCAAATGCTATAACTTTAACGCCCGATGCTTTTGCCGCAACATCTGCAACACAAACAGCGGTTGTAAAACTGTATACCTCTATGATTCCTAATGCTTTCATAGGTTAAAATCCTTTCTAAAATCAAACAATATGAAGTCCGTCTACAAGCACACATCTTCTTTGACGTGTAAATGAATGTGCCGCTGTAAGGCCTTCGCCTGTAGGCCCTGCTATTGTAAACGTTGTATATCCTTCGCCACCTGCACCAATGCCTGCATATGACGGAGCATTTTTAACAAATATTGTTGTTTCAACTGCTTTTGCAAATTTTGTCAAATGGTCAACATTTTTAGAATGAATATGTGCAGAGTGTCTGTTACCGTGCTCTGCTTTAACTGCAAGGTCGATTGCCTCGTCAATGCTGTCAACTTTAACAATTGGAAGGATTGGCATCATAAGTTCTTCCTGAACAAAAGGATGATTTGCGTCTGTTTCGCAGATTATAAGTTTTGGATTTGCATCAATTCCAATTTCTTTAAGAAATAAAGATGCATCTTTTCCAACCCATTTTTTATTAAGCATATAATGACCGTTTTTTTCAGTAAGTGCAACTTTTACAAGTGCATCTGTCTGCGATTTATTTAAAAGATATGCGCCGTTTTCTGTCATAGATTTAATAAGTCTGTCTGCTACTGTGCGCATAACAAAACATTCTTTTTCTGCAATACATGGAAGGTTATTGTCAAAACTTGCACCAAGTACAATATCTTTTCCTGCTTTTTCTACATCTGCAGTATCATCGACAATTACCGGAGGGTTTCCTGCACCTGCGCCGATGGCTTTTTTGCCTGATGACAAAAGTGCTTTAACAACTCCAGGTCCGCCTGTTGCAACAAGCATTTTAACAAGTGGGCTTTCCATCATTTCGTCAGATGACTCTTTTGTTGGATTTTTAACTGTTACTACAAGATTTTCAGGACCGCCTGCTTCTAAAATTGCACGGTTTACAAGGTCTACTGCATAATTTGATGTTTCTTTTGCATTTGGATGTGGATTAAACACAACAGCATTTCCGCCTGCAATCATACCCATTGAATTACAGATTACTGTTTCAGAAGGATTTGTTGAAGGTGTTATGCTTCCGATAATTCCGTAAGGTGCCATTTCTACAAGTGTAAGACCTGCATCACCAGAAAAAGCAGAAGGTTTTATATCTTCAGTTCCAGGTGTTTTGTTTGCAACAAGTTGATGTTTTATAATTTTATCTTCAACTCTTCCCATGCCTGTTTCTTTTACACCTAAAACTGCCATATTTTCCGCTTCGTTAAGTGTAAATTCACGGATTTTAGAAATCATTTTTTCTCTTTGTTCTATTGTATATCCACGAAATTGTTTATACGCAATCTCCACAGCACTAAGTGCTTCGCTCATAGTATCAAAAACACCTTTTTGCGCTTTGGAAGCATTTTTATTGTTCATATTTTTTACAACACTTGCAACAATTTCACTAACTATTCTTTCATCTAACATTGCCATTATCTCCAATTTATTTTAAATTTACATAATCGTTTTCCAAAGTTTTTCAGAAGGCTTTGCTATTACCTTAGAATCAAGATACATTGCATCATTTCCTATTTTTTCCTTTGCGCTTTCAATAGCGGCGCTTACACTTGCCACATCGCCTGTTAATGTCATATACGATTTTCCGCACATACCGCGCGCAACTCTTAATTCAATAAGTTTAACGTCAGAAGTTTTAGATGCAACATCTGCCGCAACTATTATTGACGCTGCCGAGTATGTTTCAAAAATTCCAAGAGCTTCAGGGCTATCTACTTCTACTGTACCGTAAAGAGCAGAGAAAATATCGTCGCTCGGATTTCCAAGCACAAAACTATCTATAAGTTTTTCTCCGCATTTAGTTTTTGCACTGTCCACCGCGGCTCTTACTGCACTCAAGTTCCCTTTTATAAGTGCTATGTATTTACCCGGGCACACAACCTGCGCCTCAATAAGTTCAACTTCTGAAGTTTTAAGCATAGTATCTGTTGCATCAATCCCGACAGATACTGTCATATATTCAATCATTCCGATTGCTTTTGCCATTTATATTCAATCCTTTTTACTTATTATCAATTAAAATAAACTTTTCTGTAATATCTAAAACTGTTCCGTCTATACTTGCGTGCAGTGGCAGTGATAATCCGTCATTTGCAACTGCTATTACATCGCCGCATTTTACTTTTTCTCCTTTTTTTACAGATGGTAAAGATGGAGCACCGATTGACTGCGAAAGATCTATTTTTACACGTTTTGGTATAAAAAGTTCTTCTGTTATAAAAAGTTCTGTGTCATAACGAGCAAGGTCAAGACGTTCTTCTAATCTTTTTTCAGGTACCATTCTGTAATTTCGTTCCTTGCTTACAGAATTTTCACTTTTATCGAAAACTTCTATCTTTGCGCCGTTTTTTCTCATTTGTGATTTAAATTCATTTATGAGTGATCTTGGATTTAATCCCTGAGAGCATGAATACATTTCACAAAGACCGCAATTTACACAGTACATTGCATCTTTTATAACTTTTGCATTGTATGTAGCACCATTTGCAACTGCATTCATAAACGCGCTTGGATCTACCGGCATACCGATAAGATTTCTCGGGCATAAATCTGTACACATTCTGCATTGACAACAAGTGCTTTTTGCTCTTAATACACTTGTATTTGTTTTCGCTTTTCTCTTTAAAACAACAGGATGATTTTTAGGGAAAACTAAAATTCCTTTTGTTGTTTTTGTAACAACATCATACTTGTTTGATAAGGCACCTGTCATAGGACCGCCTTTTATTATTTCATAATCATCTGTTTTTGTGCCACCGGCAAGTTTTATTACATCTAAAAAAGATGTTCCCACCACTACTTTATAAACACCGGGATTTTTAACCTCGCCTGCAACTGTTACATATTTTTCAGTAACAGGTTTTTCTAAATTTATTGCTTTATAAATATTAAAAACCGTTTCAACATTAAAAACGCATACACCTACAGAAATAGGGATATTTCCGGGTGGCACACGTTTTTTTGTAGTTTCATATATAAGTACAACTTCATCGCCCATAGGATAAACTGAAGGCAACAAGCATAATTTTCCTTTTTTAAAATCGACTAAAACAGATTCTACCGCCTGTTTTGCCTCTTTGTATTCTTCTTTAATAGCAACTATAAATTCTTTTGCGCCAATCGAATTTGTAATTTCGTCTAATGTAGAAATAATTTCATATGCATACTGTGATAGAAGATTTCTATCAACCTTAAAAAGCGGCTCACATTCTGCACAGTTAAGAACTATAGTTTCGCATTTTTTGCTGAGCTTTGCATAGGTAGGAAATCCTGCACCACCGGCACCTAATATTCCATTTTCTTTAACCCTATTTACAAGTTCTTCAAAATTCATTTGTTATATCTCCAATTCAGAACAAGAATCAACTATTCCGACAATTGCAGCATCTATCGGAGTATCATTCAAACCAACTCTTGCAGCACTTCCAAGTGCAACTAAAACAACTTCGCCAACACCTGCGCCGATATTATCAATTGCCACGATTTTCTTTTTTGGCATATCTTTAGCTTCGCTAAACTCTACAATCATAAATTTGTTTCCAACAAGATTTTCATTTTTGCGTGTTGATACAACACTGCCTACTACTTTTCCGATTATCATAATCTTATAACCTCTCTTGTCTTTTACTTTCCGCACGAAAAAGAAACTAATCTTTTTCGTGCAGAAAATGTAAAATACATTTTAATTATTTCAACGATGGAAGAATTTTTTCAACATCATTGTGTGGACGTGGAATAACGTGAGTTGCAATAACTTCGCCAAGACGTCTTGCAGCACTTTCACCTGCTTCAGCAGCAGCTTTAACAGCACCAACATCGCCTCTTACCATAACGCTTACAAGTCCAGAACCAATTTTTTCTGTTCCAACAAGTTCAACGTTTGCAGCTTTAAGCATAGCATCAGCAGCTTCAATAGCAGCTACTAAGCCTCTTGTTTCAACCATTCCTAATGCTTCCTGAGCCATCTTCTTCTCCTCCTTAATTACTTTTATTTCTTGTTCAACTGTTTTTTTTGCAGTTGTAGTTTTCTTTGCTGTTGCCATAATAAAAACTCCTTTATATTAGAATTTAGGCAATAACTTTTCAACATCATTGTGTGGTCTTGGAATTACGTGTACTGCTACAAGTTCGCCAAGACGCTGTGCACACTGTGAACCTGCTTCAACAGCGGCTTTAACAGCACCAACATCGCCTCTTACCATAACACTTACAAGTCCAGAACCGATTTTTTCTGTTCCGATTAGAGTAACTTCTGCAGCTTTTACCATTGCGTCAGCAGCTTCGATTGCCGCAGTTAAACCTCTTGTTTCAATCATTCCTAATGCTTCTTTTGCCATTTTAAAATTCTCCTATCTATTTTTTATTTATTTACTATTGCTATTTTCAAACCTTCCATTTTAAGGTTGGTTTCAAGTGCTTCATTTATTTTATCAAGCGGATATTTGTGAGTAATTAACTTTTCAAGCGGAATTCCTATTCCCTTTGCTCGTTTTAAAAAGTCAAATGTTGTGGCATAATCACGAAGTGTGTATACCCAAGAACCAACAGTTGTAATTTCTTTTGCACAAATATCAAAGTGCGGATTGATTGTTGCATCTCCACCGTTTATAAAGAAACCAAGTTCGCAAAGACCGCCGCCGTTTCTTATAAATTTATAAATGTTGGCGTGTGCTATTGGAGAGCCTGTACACTGGAAAGCAAAATCTGCTTCGTAGCCTCCAAATGCAGTCTTAACTGCACCGGCAAGTTCTTCAATACCTTTGTGATTTTTAAAGTTAACAGTTTTTGTTGCTCCCATTTCTTTTGCAAATGAAAGTCTTTTTTCTTCGCCGTCAACAGCAACAATGTTTTCAATACCCATTGTTCTAAGAACTGCAATACATATAAGACCAATTGGTCCGCATCCCTGAACAACTACTCTTGAATTGAATCTTAAAATTCCGGTTGTTTTTGCTCTTTCTACTGCATGAATTAAAACTGCACAAGGTTCAATAAGTATTCTTGAATCAAGGTCAAGATCACTTACATTAAACACAGTAGAGCCGCCTCTTACAAGTATGTAATCTGCAAACCAGCCGTTTAAGTGAATGTCATCGTCAGGAAGAAGTCCGTAAACATCTGCTCCGCCGACGTTTTGCTTGTTAAGGTCAAACATTGTGATATCCGGATTGTCCTTAAATATCATACAGGTAACAACTTTATCTCCAACTTTAAGAGGTTTTCCAGCGCTGTCTTTAGATACGTTTTTACCCATTTTTACAATCTCACCTGTTCCTTCATGACCAAGTGCAACAGGAATAAGATTAAAAGGATCTCTTTTAAATTCATGTGCGTCTGTTCCGCAAACGCCACAACCTTCAACTTTGACTAAAATGTCATCGTCGCCAACAGGCGGCATTGGATATTCCTTAATTTCAAACTTTTCTTTTTGTGTAAGCATTGCTACCTTTGCAGTTTTTGGAATATCTCCTGAAAAAGATGGGCTGTTTGAATTTAATCCGGAAATAACCTGTTTTACTATTTCTTCAATATTTACTGAATTGATATCCATGGTATTTCCCTCTATTCTCATTATTTAAGTTCTTCAAAAACTTTTTGTGCATAGTCGCCAAGATAAGTATCTTGTTTTTCGCTGCCACCACTAACACCAACTCCGCCAACAACCTTGCCGCCTTTTATAAGCGGAACACCACCGCCGAAGATTACTATCTTTCCGCCATTGGTATTTTGGATTCCATAAAGTTCTCCGCCAGGTTGTGCAAGTGGCTTTAGTGTTTTTGTAGCCATTTTTAAAGAAACTGAAGTAAATGCCTTATTTACCGCAATATCATAACTTGCAATGTAAGCATCGTCCATACATTCAACGCAAATTACGTTAGCGCCACAATCGGCAACTGCAACAACTGCTTTTACGCCGATTTTTTCTGCTTCTTCTTCAACTTTTCTTACAATGTATCTTGCTTCGCTTAAAGTAAGATTTGTACTTTTTATAGCATTTACAACGTTTTTTACAATTTCTTCTATATTTCTATTGTTCATAACATTATTTACCAAGTTGTGCTAAAACCTGTTTTGTAATCTGTGCAATTAAATCTGCATCATCATTTGATGAGCAATTACCTGTGCAGTTACCGCCACATGAATGACAACTTGGTTTGCCTTCCTGTACATTTGGACAGATATCTGCAGGATGTTTACCTTTAAGACCAAACTGTCTTCTGATTTCGTATAATCTTTGAACCTGAGCGTTTGTAAGTTCTTTTGGTCCGCCAAGTTGTTTTGATTTAAATAAAAGTTCTGCATAAAACTCTAATGATTCCATTTTGTGATATGCATTAAGAAGTGAATCTGAATATGAAAGAGCACCGTGATTTGCTAAAAGCACTGCATCATAATACTGAAGGTATTTTTCAACTGCGTCAGGAATTTCGTTTGTTGAAGGTGTACCGTATTCAGCAATCGGAACGCATCCAAGTGCAATAACTGCTTCAGGCATAATTGGCTGTGTAAGCGGAATACCTGCAATTGCAAAACTTGTTGCATAAATAGGATGAGCATGAACAACTGATTTAACGTCAGGTCTTTCTTTATACACTCTCATATGCATTTTGATTTCTGAAGATGGCTTAAAGTTTCCATTTGCCTGAATAACATTACCTTCTGCATCTACTTTACAGATGTATTCAGGTGTCATAAAACCTTTACTTACGCCAGTTGGTGTGCATAAAAATTCGTTGTCAGAAATTTTAACTGAAATGTTACCATCATTTGCAGCAACCATCCCTCTGTCGTAAATTCTTTTACCGATGTCACAAATTTGTTTTTTAATTTCGAATTCTGATACCATTTTATTTACTCCTTTTTATTGGTTTTTAACCTTGTTTTTCTAATTCTCTTACATAATACAACACAAAAGCAAAAAAGTCAATAGTTTTTGTTGTTTTTTCTTTATTTATGTTTGTTTTTCTTGTTTTTGCTATTTTATCAAATAATCCACCAATTTTTTTACTCCTTTTCCACTTTTTGAATCTAAGTGAAATACCTTTTTGCAACCCGAAAGTCTAAGCCACCTTTCCGCCCTTTCGGGGTATGCACCATTGCTTTCAATATGTGTTACAATACCTATAACCTCGCGATTTACAAGGCAAGTTATATTTGGCGGAAAAAGCGAAAAATCATCTAAAGCACTTATCATAAGTCCAACAACATCAGCTTCATACGAATAAAGTGCAAGTGCCGATGCAAGTGAAGCATTTTCGGCATATTCTCCCGGTGTATCTATCACAATATCGTGATAATTTATGTACTGTGTCTTATGATAATGCATTGGTTCGTCTTTTATTTTCTGTGTTAATGTGGTTTTTCCGGCACCACTTTTACCTATAAATATTATTTTTCTCATGTCTTTGTTATTTCACACACGGTAAAGAGAAGTTTGTTTTTACAGTAAGAACATACACCTTCAAGTGCTTCTTCTACCTGCGATACAGTACCTGTTACAATAAGTGTTCCGCTAAATCTGTCTACAAAACCAAGTTCTGCGCCAGAAGTTTTTATTGCAATATCTCCTGCAATAATCGCAGTTTCCGACGGTGATATAGTAACAATACCGATTGCACCGTGATGTTCTTTTGCCGGATCAAGTCCAAGTTTCTGATACAAAATTTCATCTGGGTTTGCTATGATATGCGCTATTGTTATTTGTTTTCCCGGAACAAGTTCCTGAATAATTCTTGTTTTTTCGTTATTCATTTTATCCTCCTATCACCGTATTTTTAAAGTAATTTTGTGCTTCATTAAGTAGCTGCGCCATTTTTTCATTATCAGGCGGTATTAAATGCGAAAGTTCATACTCTCTTAAAAGCCCTGTGTATTTATCCTGTCCAAGTCTGTGATAAGGCAAAAGATGCATTTTATCTACCTTTGGAAGTGTAGATGCAAACTTTGCTATACTTGCTATTTCTTCTTTTGTATCGTTAAAAGTAGGAATTACAGGAACTCTTACAGAATAACTTTTTGCAACTGATGAAATTTTTACTGCGTTTTCAAGTACACTTTTATTACTTTTACCACAAAACAATTTGTGTTTTTCATCATCTGTATGTTTTATATCCATTAAAAAGTAGTCTATATACGGAAGTACTTCTGATATTTTTTCAAACGGAATATATCCAGTTGTTTCAATTGCAGTATTTATTCCACGCATTTTGCAAAGAGCAAAAATTGCTTTGGCAAATTCTGTTTGCAAAAGTGCCTCGCCGCCTGAAAGTGTAACTCCGCCGCCTGAACGTCTGTAATAACTTTCATCACGAGCAATAATATCAACTACTTCGCCGGCTGTTATATCCTTCCCGACTGTTTTTTCTTTTCCGTCTGATATAAGTTTTTCGATTTCATAGTTTTGACCTTCGGGATTACAACACCATTTGCAGCGAAACATACATCCTTTTAAAAAGATAATTGTTCGTATTCCAGGCCCATCGTGTACCGAAAATCTTTGAATATCAAAAATTCTTCCTGTTACATCATTAAAATCCATTTTATTCTCCTAAGGTGACAGAAGATATCCGAACCTCGATTTTCAAAGATTAATTTTTGATTCTGCCACGTTAAAATACTCGGCAATCCGTCAGGATTGCCTGCGTTTTTGCCTTGAACAACCATAAAATTCCCTCATTGAAAATTCATAGACCTTAAACCGATGAAATTTCGAGGGGATTTTTGTGCGGAAGATGAAGCAAGGCTGACGCCTTGCAAAGATGACAAGCCGAAATACACCGAAATTACGCTGTTTAAGGCGTAGTTCGGATATCTGCTGTCATCCTAAGGATTAAAATCCTGCTTGTTCAGTTCTGCTTATAATATCGTCCTGGAGCGCTCTTGAAAGGGTTGTGAAAAGTGCACTGTAGCCTGCAACACGCACAACAAGATTTTTATAATTTTCAGGATGTGCCTGTGCATCGCGCAGTGTTTCACGGCTTACTACATTAAACTGCATATGTGAGCCTTTACGGTCAAAATATCCTCTTATAAGCGATACAAAATTTGTAAGACCTTCAATGCCCGAAAGTGCTGACGGGTGGAACTTCATATTATAAAGCGTACCATTTGATGCAATTGCATGGTCAAGTTTTGATACTGAGTTTGCTGCCGCTGTAGGTCCTAATGTGTCGCGTCCCGCCGCTGGCGATACTCCGTCTGCAATTGGTGTAAAAGCAAGTCTTCCGTCTGGAGTTGCACCCGTTTGCGAGCCTAAAAGCACATTTGCAGATACAGGATACATACCTGCCTGAAATGCTCCGCCTCTTGGATTTTTATATTTTTCAAGCGGTTTTGTGTAAGTATAGGCGACATCACGCGCCATCATATCTACTTCGTCAATATCGTTTCCAAATCTTGGAAGTTCTTCTATCATTTTGAGTATTTTGCCGTACTCTGTTTCATGTCCTATTGCGTTTTGTACCTGTTTATACACTAAAGCAATATCGTCCTTTTCAACATTAACACCCTGATCTGCCATTTTAGAAACAATTTCCAGTGTGATTTCGTATGATTTATCATTACCATTTGAAAAGTTTGCATCAATAGCGTTTTTGAGTGTTTCCATACTGATTTTCTTTTCTTCAAAAACAAGTTTTTTAACAGCATATAAGGCATCTGCCATATTTGCCACTCCAAACCCTTGCGGACCTGTAAAGTTATATACAGCACCGCCTTCCTGAACACATTTTCCTCTTTTTATGCAATCGTCAACCATACAAGAAAGATAAGGCATAACACCTTTTTCCATATGAGCAAGGTCAATTGCATTATCTGCATTTACAAGAAGTTTTATCTGATAGTTCATATGCGCTTTATATGCATCATAAAACTCTTCAAAGGTACTCATTTTTGTAACGTCGCCGGTTTCGACGCTTATTCTTACACCATTGTCCATTCCATTTGAGAACACAAGTTCTAACGGTTTTAACATATTAAAGAATGCGGCATCGTGCCAGCCTTCTGTTTTACCTGCTTTTTGCGGTTCAACACAACCTATTATGTTATAATCTCTTGCATCTTCTATCGAAAGTCCACGACTTAAAAGTGATGGTATAATAACCTCGTCATTGTAATAAGCAGGAAGTCCTACTCCTGTCCTTGTAAGTTCTGCAGCTTTTAATAAAAACTCGTTAGGCGAGCCATTCCATACCCTTACAGAAAACGAAGGTTGTGGCAAAAGGACGTGCATTGTTGCCGAAATACACATAAACGAAAGTTCGTTTGTTGCATCGTTTCCATCTTTATCCTGTCCGCCTGCAATAAGGTTCTGGAAAAGACTGTATCCTGCAAAACCTTCTGCCGAAACTTTATCTCTTACTTTATTTAAATCGTTAAGTTTTATCCATATACAGTCTAAAAGTTCCTGTGCTTCTTCTTTTGTTATTATACCTTTTTCAATATCTTTTTTGTAATACGGATACATATACTGGTCAAAACGTCCGGGAGATATTGAATGTCCGCTTGATTCCATCTGCAAAAGCATTTGTACAAACCAAAAACTCTGACACGCCTGATAAAAAGTTTGTGCGCCGTACTCAGGAACGCGCTCGCAGTTTTCCGAGATTTTTAAAAGTTCTTCTTTTCGTTTTGCATCCATACAATTTTCTGCTTCTTTTTTTGCAAGTAAAGCATATCTTTTTGCGTATAAAATTGCTGCCTCGCAAGATTCAATAACTGCTTCTAAAAATGCAGTTCGTCTTGCACAGTCTGCGTCTGAAAAATCAATCTTTTCAAGTTCACTCTTTGCTTCGTCTATAATACCGCGATACCCTATTTTTAAAACTTTATCATACTGAACAGTAACGTGTCCTACTCCATTGTAGAAATAGTTTCCGACTGTAAATATATTGTGCTCAATCGAAAGTTTTGTTTCAGGCGCCATATAAGAATAGGCAAGCTCGCTCGTTGTTTTACCTTCCCAATAAGGGAAAACACTTCTTAATGTATTTTTTGTTTCTTCCGATATGTAAAACGGATCAGCGCTTCTTTCGGATACCGTATCAAGTTCTTCTTCAAGCCATTTATAAGAAAACTCAGGAAAAATCTGACATCCCCTTGGAGCAATTGTTGCACTTCCCACAATAAGTTCATTGTATCTTATTATAATAGGGATATTTTTAAGTATATGTGAAAAAGCTTTCGCGCGTCTTGTTACCATAGGGAGTCCTTCAGTTTGTTTGTAAGACTCTGTAACTAAAACTGCACGGCTTGCTTCAATTTCAGGCATATTTCTGTATAAATCTTCTTTTAACGCATCAATTCTTGACGTTTTAGGTATTTCTTTAAAATTAAAGCTTTTCATTACAATTTCCCTTTTCGTTTTTATGGCTATTTTACTATTATTGTATATAATGTAACACAAAAAAAAGAAAAAGTCAAGAAAAACAAAGATAAAAACAAAAATAATCACATTTACAAAGAAAAATCACAGATTTTTATAAAATGCAATAAAAAAGGCTTTCTTATTGAAAGCCTTTTTTAAAAATTATTCTTGAATTTGTAAATCTACCGTTTTCCCTTCGAAATCTATTGCATAAGGTTTTATAATAAATGTCGCAGTTTCAATAACAGTTTGCGGTACGTCCCCTATTGCACCTGTTAAAATATATCCACCATCATCTGTTATATAGTTTTTACCATCTACCAAAACTTTTGAATATACACAGTCAAGTGCAATTTTCCATGTATACGTTACTTCATCTATAACTGTCAATACATCAAATCCTGCTTCTGCCACATCAAGTGATTTAAGATTTGCAAAGAATCTTAATGTACTTGTCTCATTTCCTTTTCCGTCATCATATGAAGCCTTAATTACATTTTCTTTTACTAAAACATCGTTGTCTTCAATTTCAAAAGTAACAGTATCAGATGTTACAACTTCGCCGTCTGTAAATGTTACATCAGCATAGATTTCATAAATTCCGGCTGAGGCATTAAGTATTTTTAATACATAGTTTGAACCTTTTTTGCTAATTTTAGTTAAATCTGTAACAAGAGTGCCGTTAATATAGAAATCAACATTTTCTGTTTCTTTGTTAAATGCTGTACTTGTATCTAAGTTGATATAAACATTATCGCCTTTTACAAAATCGCCTGTCGAATAGTAATCTGTAATATTTGCTTCATTTGGTGTGGTATCTTCTTTTTCTACATCAATTACTAAAGAAGAATCCTTACCTATTTCAATTTCAGATGCGCCGGTTATTTTTTCTACTTTAATGTTATCAATGCAAAATGTTGTTGCTTTTGGAACATTGTTTCCTAAAGTAGACTGGTCGCCAAATGAAAGCCCGTTTGAAATTTTACTTAATGTTGTTTCGTTTACAGTATAAATAAATTCGTAATTAGTCCAGACATCTTTTGGTGCTGCCTGATAGTTTATGCGTCCGCCTTTTGTTTCAATAGATGTTCCGCCACTATTTGGTGCACTTGGGTATGTTGACATAGCACCAACGTTAATTGATGTATCTGCATTTGGCTTTAGAGAGAACGAAACCTTATATTTTGTTCCGATATCACTCTCAGTAAAATATGGTACACCAAACGCTTTTTTTAATATTATTCTTGAATAATTATATTTCAAATTTGAAAGTTCAAGATATTTGTTTCCGTCCAATTCTGTTTTAACTAAAACACTTTGATCTGATTGACCGCCAAGGTTGTAATCTCTTGAAAAAACCGGAAGCATACCATCTTCAAAATCATTTTCAAATACAACGGTATTTGGCGCATCTTCTGTTGTTACCATAAATACTGCTTTTGAACCTGATGTCAAAGATTTCACATAATCAAATACATTAACTGCTATACTACCAGCATCTTTAACATTTACTGTTTCTATTGGAGCACCGCCGTAGACAGAGTTTACTAATACGCCATTTGATGCTTTGTCATTTGCAGGAGCATTGTTAAATGTTACTTTTGCCGCATCAAACGCAGTTTCTAAAAGTCCGTAAATATTAACAGTCTGAGTTTCATCTAATGCATCTTTTAAAATGTTAAGACTAAGTTTTGCACCTTTGTACCAGTATGGATCGTCTATATCATATGATAAATATGCTTTTTTACTGCCAGGAGCTTTTTCAGCGTAATCTTCTCTTTTTACTACAAGTTCGTTTTTAAATGCCTTGTTAGGATAAGAAGATTTTACAGTATTTATTAAAGTTGCATTTGTTGTAGAAGTTGTTGAATCTTCATTTGTTAAAACTAAACGCGGAGGTTTTTTATCTGTAATTTCTTCTACTACCACATTATCAATGTAAATTGGCTGGACTGCACCGTTTGAACCGATATAAAGATGTGCATTTGTTCCTACATGTTTTTCCAAAACAGTATATTCATAAGAATAAGTATTCCAGCCGGTAGATGGTGCTTTTATACTTCCAGAATTAAAAATATTATTCCTTAGTCTTATTGTTCTTGAGCCTGGTTCTGTCTTTAAATCAAACGTCATTCTGTACGTTTTACCAACCATATCACTTGTATATTTGTTAGTTGTCGTACTATACAAATTCTGAATATATACTACAGGATCGTACGGGTTGTATAAGTATGTAGTTCCGTCTTCTTTGTATATTGCAGTTGGGTATTTTTCATACACCAGACAATCACTTCCGTCAGGACCCATTCCTTTTGCGATAGTTACTTTTGTATATTTACTGTTAGCAATATCAATATCGCCCGACAAAGTACCGCTACCAAGTTTATCTGCTGTAACTGATGTTAGTAAGTTATCGTTAAAATCTCTTTTTGAAACAGTATCAATTCCTGTTGAAACTGTAACAGTATCATAAACTTCTTCGCATTTTAAATCATCAACGTAAATATTTTTGGTATCGCCGTATCCACAAATTAAAAATGCTGTTTTTGTGCTGTGATTATTTACCATATCCTCGGTAATAGTAAATGTATTTTCAATATACTGCCAACCGGCACCATCTTTAATACCTTGTTTGTATAAAAGTGTGCCTTTATTTTGCGCATCGGTCCATTTTGTGTTGTTGCTTGAATCAGTTGAACCAAGGAAGGTAGATCCTGTATATGCACCGTAATTTGCCACACCTGCGATAAATCTTGAAGAAGAAGAATTTATACCTGTATGTGTTTTAAACCATGCAGAAATTTTAAATGTTTTTCCAATGTCAGATGTTGTCCATGCATCGTTTTCGTTTATAAAATCCTTTATTGTGATAGAATCGCCGTATGCATTTCTTGCAAAGTGAAGTACGTTACTCTTTCTGTCTTCATCATAAACAACACTGTATTCAACTTTTGATTCTTTATAAATTTTTGGAGAATATGCTTCAAAGTCAGCTATTCCGCCTTCAAAATCAATTGTTTTTGTAACAGGTTGCATTTCGGCAACAAATACAAATGTTGCATATGATGCGCCTTCTTCTTTCAGTTTTTTAACAAAAGAAGTTACATCAATTTCTTTTGTTTGTGCATCAGAGCAATCAATCTTAGCAAGTTCTTTATTCTGATATGCAAATTTAAGGTCAATTCCGTTTGCATTTTTATCGTTTGCAACTGCGCTGTTCCAGGTAATGTTATCTGTCCAGCCAGCAGAACTTTCAAATTCTTTTGTCTGCGCATTGTACGATGTTGTCATATTTGAATCTTGCGGAGCATCAATTCCATAAACAGAAATTGTCTGTTTTGAAGCATTTGCAATATCAAATGCAAGTTTTACTGTTTTTGCAGTATCTACTCCATCGAGTGCAATTTTAACGTAACCTTTTTGACTACCTTTTGTATTTCTTTTATCTGCACCTTTTACATAAAGTTTATCTTCGTAAGCAAAGTTTTTGTCTGCACTATTGCCACTTTCAATATATGTGCTCTGTCCTGTAAGGTCAGATTTATCCCCAGTTGTTACAAGTACAAGCATAGGAGATACTGAATCTGTGCTTACGCCTTCTTTTGAAACAATCTGGTTTTCGTCGCTTTTAATTGTAACACAAAGATTATCAATATAAAGTGATGAAGTAGCCGAATTTGGTTCAAATGCCAGATAAGAAGTATTATTATCAATCATTGTCTGGTCAACAGTAAATTTATAAGTATAATCTATCCAGTTATTGCCATATACAATAGGTGTTTCTAAGTTATATGGATCTGTTGAATATGCCCCATCATCACTTGTTGCACTCATAAGGCCTACTCTTACCGCAATATCACTGTCCGCACGAAGACTCATTGTAGCAGTAAATGTTTTTCCTAAATCTTCCTGTGTAAATTTGTTATCTGCAAGACCAAACATATTTGCAAATTTAATTCTTGCGCTTGATTTTGTTCTGTTACAAAATGCAAAATATGTTCCGTCAATATTTTTTTCATCATTTATAAAATCTGTGTGATATCCTGTTGTGTTAGAAATTCCTTCGCCGCCAAGACGGTAGTCGGTATTTCTTACAAAGTCATCATCTGTCATGCCTTCAAATGTATATTCTTTTACTTTACCCGCTTTAATAGGTGCATCAAATGCAAATGTAGCACTTGTGCCATCAAGTGATTTTATATAGTCTGTAACATCAACACATGTTACCGAATTATAATTCGGACCTACCACTGTTATTTTTTCAGCAGTTGTATCAAAGCCATTACCTTCTTTATTGTTTGAAGGCGCATTATTCCATGTTATTTCATTTTCGCTCCATGTGTGGTTAGAAAGTCCATAAATTCCTGTTGAATAATCGGTATTGCTTCCACTAAATACAAGTTGTGCTTTTTCTACATCACTAAATCCTGTTTCTCTTTCAAAACCGACATAGCCTTTTGTAATTTCTGTACTGTTATTTTTAACACTAACTGCAGTTTCTCCGCCATAGTTTTGCGATGGGTTTTTACTGCTTATATACGCATCTTTTGAAGTTTCTATACTGATTCCGCCTGCAATTTCAAAGCGTTTTACCATTTTTTCTGTTAAGTGAACGCCATCTTTTGCTTTGCAGATATCTGTTACTTCAATTCTGTATCTTTCGCCGTTTATAAAGCCGGCTGTTGCAAACTGAAAACGTGTATCACCATGAAGAGATGTCCATGCACCTGTTACGTACTGCCCTGTACTTTCACGTATAATTTTTATGCCGTTTTCAACACTTTCTTTATCCATTGCACGAGAGAATTTAACCTCAATCGGCACACTTAGTGTATCGAATTTAGATTTATCTTTTGGAAGTGTCCAAAGTACTACAGGAGGTTCATCTCTGTACGCTGCACGAATGTGGTTGTCAACGTAAGTAAATGTCATATCCCAGTAGTCTTCATCACGAGTTTCGTCATAGCCTCTTGGGTATCCATGTCCAATACCATCAACAGGAAGTGAGAAGGAGTCAAAGTTTTTGCTTTCTAAATATTTCTGCGCACTGCCCGCATATTTTTTGTAAAAACCACCTGTTGAATCATATACACCAACAGTTGTTGCAAGAGGAACAGCAACATCTCCCTCATTTATATTTGGAAGTGTAACTTTTTGAATATCAAGCACCCCGGGACCTGAGCCGGAATACGTAACCGTTACGTTAGATGAAACTTCTGTTCCGTCTTCATATGTAAGCCATGGCTGAACAGGGTCAGGAGCATCAGGGTCATTATAAACGAATGGCAAATCACCGCCATCATTTTTTCCATTATTATATGCATAATCTCTGTATTCTTCGTCTAAATCACGACTTGCATTAGACATCCACGCAGGACCAGGCGAAGATTTAGAAAATCCCCATGTAACCATATAATCGCTTAAGTTATATTTTTTTGCAAGAAGTCTTACTCTTCTTACAGCCGCACTTGTTGTATGGTTAGAAAGATAATATCCGAGTGAAAAGTTATTAAGTGTTTCGAGCGAATAACTGTAATGTTTTCCGTCATTTCGATACATTGGTACAAGTTCGTGGTCATAGTTTACATACGCATATCCGTTATACATAAAGTGTGGCATAACAAAATCACTTTTTGCACTTGAACCAATTCTCCATTCTGAAGATGTTGCATGCATAAGTACAGGAACAACTTCTTTCGGATTCGAAGGATATGAAATATCGAGTCTTAGTTTCACATCAATCGGCGTTACACCATCTTTTTGCATAATTTCTTTCGCCGATGTAACAGGCTGACAATAATATGAAACGTCTGCTAAAGAAGGATTTTTTGCAAGGGCTTCTTCGTAAGCTGCAATGCTCATTTTGTTTCCGTTTGAAATTACTCTTTTACCTGCCCAGTATCTGTTCCATACCCAAGCAATAAATTCGTCTGTTCCGTTAATACCATGCTCTACAAGGTCATAGTATTCAATATCTGTCGCTACTCTGTAACCTGCAGGAAGCATATAGTGTCTTTTTGTATAATTTGAAGGAACACTTGTTATTCCAAAGCCGCCATTTCTTATCATATCAGCTACAATGGCGTGTGTTTCATAACTTAATTTTACACCTTGCGCCTCTGGATTATTATGAAAGTCAATAACTGCAACTACGCATCCTGCATCATCTATTTTTTCTTCATTTGTTGTATTTCCAAGTATGTAATCGTTAAGTATTGAAATATCGCTTTCTGTGCCTATTCTTGGCATAGCCGTACCAATTACATAAATAATTACAGGTGTTTCTTTTGTAGAATCGCCTTTTGAGTAAATAGACACAGTAAATGGCATGTCATATGTGGCATTTACTGTAACACCATCTTCGTAAGGATAAGTATGAGTTATACTTTCTGCATATGTTCTGGTAACCAAATACTGTTCATATTCAGCATAAATAGGGTCTGTTAATTCCTGCGAGGCGAACGCTAAATCAGGAAAAACAAACATCGAAAAAACAAGTGTTAAAACAAGAAGTAAACTTACAAATCTTTTCATTCTTTTCTCCTCCATTTTTCGTATCTATAAATTCTATTTTTGTGTTTTATTGTTCCAGCTTGTATTTGCTTCAGAAACGCTAAACGTCTTAGATGTAACTGCTGTTAAGGAAATGTTTACTTCTCCTGATGCTGTTATTACATCTTCGCTTTTAAAGTTTTCAAACTTTGCTTTTGGTGCTAAATATTTGTTTTTCATCTTTATACCCCCTTCTAAATTAAATACGACATAATTTAATTATACATCCTGCACATAATATATAAAAGGTAGAATTTCGGTAAATAGGTAAAATTTTCGGTAATTATTTATTGACATTTCAAATGCGATATTGTAACATAAAAATGAAGTGAGGTGTACTTATGCACAATCGTTCATATTTGAATATTCTTTTAAACAGTATGTTTATCAGCATTGATGCATACCAAATGAAAACTTGTCAAAAAAACTGGACCGAAAAAAAGAAAAATCAATTTTACAGACTATGGATAGTAAACAAAGGAAAACTTGAAATAAAATATAACAATGAAACATATATACTTAACGAAAAAGAAATGTTTCTTTTCCGAGAAAACGAACAGTATGAAGCAAAAGCACTTTGCGACAATACACAATTTTTGTATATAAATTTTATTGTTTATGACGGAATATCAAAAGATAAAAAAATTGATTTTATACCGGTTTGTGGTAAAAAAACCTACAACGAAATGAAAGAAGAAACAGACTTAATTTTAAAGTATCAGTTATCCAACCCAAATCCATTTTACAAACCTCTGAAATCTTTTTACAGCGGTGCGTTACTTATTATAATAAGCAGTTATTGCGAATATTTATATAAAGATAAAATTTATGTTTCAAACAACAAAATAACATTTGAAGCACCGCAAATTTCAAATATTGTTAAATATATAAATGAGCATAAAGGCGACCGAATTACAACAGAATTTCTTTCAAAAAAATTTAATATAAGCCAAAAAACTTTATACAATCAGTTTAAAAAACACTACAACTGCAGTGCTCATGATTATGTGTGGCAAACAAAGATTAAGTATGCAATAGAACTTATACACTCTAAAAAGTATTCAATTAAAGAAATTGCTTTCATGGTCGGCTACAATGATCCAAAAACATTTACAAGCGTTTTTAAAAGATGGATGAAAGTTCCGCCGTCAAAGTTTAATATGTAAAAAAACAGTCGCATTCGCGACTGTTTTTAATTTATCGAAATATCTTCTTTTATTGTTTCAAATGTTTTTATTCCAATGCCATCGATGTTCATTATCTCTTCAATAGCGGTAAATCCGCCTGTTTCTTCGCGGTATTTTATAATCTTTTTAGCAGTTGCCTTACCAACACCCGCTATATCGGTAAGTCTTTCTTCACTTGCGGTATTTATGTTTATCTTACCTTGCAAGTTTTCCGACTCATCGTTTATATTTGGAACTATAACTTCCATACCATCAGTTAACTCTTTTGCGAGGTTAATTCTGTTTTCATCCCCGACTTCTGTTACTCCGCCAGCCTTTTTAATTGCATCATTTATTCTGTCGCCCAATTTCATTTCATAAAGACCCGGATTTATAACTTCGCCCTTAACGTGAACATAAATTTTTGTATCATTTTTATTTGGATTTGTATCAATTGATTCAACCATAGGCTTTTTATTCATATGATTATATCCGACAATTCCTGAAATACCAAGAAAAACAGCAATAATGATGCCGATTGTTGTTTTTTCAAGTTTCATTTACGTTTACCTCGTGATTTTACATTTTTAGTAGATTTTACCACAAAATTCGACAAATGTAAATATAAAAAATATACAAAATATACATTAAGACAAATACGTTTTTTTCATGTTTTTATATATCTATCAGTTCAATAAAATCATAAATATAATGATCAGAAATACCTTTTATATCATCAACATATTCCTTAGATGATTCATCAAATACACCACATACTTTCATACCTGCTTCTTTTGCTGTTTTATCCGCGTTGTAGTTATCATCAAGAAAAAGAACTTCACATTTCTTTTTGCCCAATTTCAAAGCCGCTTTTCCGTAAATTTCAGGATCAGCCTTTGTTGTTGAAAAATCATCACAAGACCAGACATTGTCAAATAAATCGTAAATTTCAAGACGTTTTAAACATACATCAAGAACGCTATGAGGACTTGCAGTAAGAACGTTAAGGCTCGCGCCTTTCTCTTTTAATTTTTTAAGAACAGAAATAACATTGTTTTTCGCAGGAATGTTGTACGCATATTCGTCATATGCATACTCGTTCATAAGTTTTATCATCTCATCTTCAGATAAACTAATCCCCATTTTTTTAAAATACTTGGCAGTACCAACATATCCAAGCGGCGTAATTATTTTTACTATGTCATCTTCGTATTTTATTTCGTTTTCGTTAAGAATACGAAGCATCACAGAAACAAATGATGGCATCGAATCCACCAAAGTCCCATCAAAATCGAATAAATAAGTGTTGTACTTCAAAGAGTAATCCTTCTTTCCGTGTGTATTGTATGTATTAAAATCGGCAAACTAATCTTCTAAAACTGCTAGACTTGACACGAGTAAACTTCTCCCCTATCAAAGTCTATATTCACTTTTTAAAATTCCCTTTCATCTCATCGTTCCCTTCTGTGTTAATTGTTTTTTTAATAATCTGTTCTTCTAAATACCTTCTGATAATATGAAAGAAAAAGGTTTTGCAAATTTCTAACAATCCTTTACTAAGATTGGACATTTCTATATAATTCCTTCTTCAATGTATAAGCTTTTGATGGAAAGAAAAAGAAATTCAAACACTTAACTTTCTTTGCAATTACTGCCGCTAACACCGAAAACACCAATCCGCAAGCAGTTCCTAAAAGAACGTGAATCCACCACTGGCCTATATTCATACGAAGCAAGATTATTCTTATTCCGGCAGTAAATATGGTGTGTAATAAGTAAATTTGAAAAGAATACTTATTTACAAAATCGAGAAAATGAGCGATAGCCTTACCGTTCTGGAGTATAGAAATGAGCATAATACTGGAATATATTCCAAACAGTATCATTATTTCCTTTATGAACGGAGCTTCTATTCTTTTTAGTAAAATAAAAATGATACCTGTTATTATATGCAGTATCACAACCAGGCATTTAGCCCAGGTCCGAAGCTTAGTAAGGCTTTTGAAATCTACAAATGTGCCGATTCCAAAAGCAAGTGCGGAATAAAATACCACATCCAAACTTCCAAACGGAATACCAAAAAGCGGAGCTAAATAGCCTATTAAAACAACAATAAGCGTAATTTGCCAATTCTTTAATACTCCTGAAAAAGCCGTCCAAATACAAAACAAAAAGAACAGTGCATACAAAAACCAATATTGGGCAACAGGAGTTTTCCATACATTCAGAATATCTGAGGGTGCAAAACCTGTATTTGCCTCTCCAACCAAGCTGTTTATCAATATATATACTACTGAAAAGGCTATGTAAGGAATACCGAGATTGTAAAGCTTATAGAGAAGAAATCCCCATTTGCTTTGTTTGCCTTTCCATTCTCCGGTCATTTTGTACACAACACCGCTTAAAAACAGAAAAAGTGCAACATGAAAAGACCATATAAACTTTTCCATTCCCCAAAAAAACTCGGGGATATCTATGCCTGCAAGTCTTATTCCCATAATAACATGACCAAGCAGTACCAAAAAACAAGCATATCCTTTCAGTCTGTCAACAAGCACATTTCTTTCCATATTGCACCTCCTTAAAATCATTTTACCTTTTCCTTGCTCCTGCAAGTTGCAGAAACAATATATTTCGGTCTTCCTTTAATTTCATCATAAATACGGGCAACATAATATCCGATAATACCCAGGCTTATCATCATAATACTTCCTATAAATATCAGGATAATTATAACCGTTGTCATACCTTCAAGGGCAATACCACGGATTTTATCAATAAGTGCCCAAACACTGAAAATTGCAGTAATAATAAGCATCATAACACCAAGCACGGTTACAATCTGCATTGGTGCTGTCGAGTAGGCAGAAATATTTGAAATGGCATATTTCAAAAGGCCTATGGCAGACCATTTTGATTCACCCTCTAATCTTTCATTAACCTCGAATTCAACCGTTGTTTTGTTAAAGCCTACCCAAAATGAAATTGCTCTGAAGAAACCTTTTCTTTCAGGAATTCTGTTGAGTATATCCACAACCTTGCGGTCAAGCAGTTTAAAATCAGAGGCGTTTGACATATCAAATCCTACTACCGAACTGATAACCCTATAAAACTTTCTTGCAGCAAAACCATGCATTTTGCTTTCTTTGCCTCTTGTTTTTTTAATACCCTCAACAATTTCATAGCCTTCCTGCCACAGATGATACATTTCCACAATTTTCTCAGGAGGATGTTGAAGATCGCAATCAATTACTACAACTGCATCGCCTTTGGCGCTTGCAAGCCCTGCCGAGATGGCTGCTTCTTTCCCGAAATTTCTTGAAAAATGCAGTCCATATATATTTTTTTCTTTATCGGCCAAGTTTTCTATTTTTTTATATGTAGTATCCGTAGAACCATCATCAATAAAAATAATTTCATTGTCAATCTGAGCTTTTTCTAAAATCTCTGATATCGTATAATAAGCTCTTTCTATGGATAATTCCTCATTGTATGCAGGAATAATTACGGACAGCATTTAAACACCTCCTGAATTGTTATTAAAAACCTTCTCAAGCTGAGCCACCGGCATAGGTCTGTAATAGTAAAAACCCTGAAGGAGATCACAGCCTGCTTTTATCACCGCTTCTTCTTGCTCTTTTGTTTCGATTCCTTCGCATAATGTCTTAAAACCAATATCACCGGCAGTACGGATAATATTTTTCAAAATAATAAATCCTGTATCTGTAACCGAATTCTGTGTTATCGTTTTATCAATCTTCACAACAGAAATATCAAGGTTTTGCAAATCTCCAAAGGTTGTATATCCGCTCCCAAAATCATCAAGCAAGATAGATATACCTTTTGCTTTAAGAACTGACAGATTATCTATCATTTGCTTTCTTGCATCGAAGGTTATGTTTTTATCCTCTAATATCTCAACCGCCAGACAGGAAAAATTCAAATCATATTTTTGTGCAATTGCTATTATCTTTTCCGCAAACTGTGGTTCGCACAATGTTGATCTTGAAAAATTGATGGTATATTTATATTGTTCCCTTTGTTTTTTATCGTTTGAAATCCATTTGCAGTTTTTTTCAAAAATATAATAATCAAATTTATCATTGATTCCAACAGAGTCCACCGCAGACAAAAAGCTACCCGGGGTTAATACACCCTCGCTTTCTGAATTTAGGCGTGATAGTACTTCCGCACCTATTATTTTCTTTGTTTTTGCATCTAAAACAGGTTGATATTCAAGGAAGAAACGATTGTTATCAATTTCTTTTTCTATATTATTTTCTATTTTTATCTTTTTTTCAAGCTCCTTTCCGCCGGATACATTCCACTCAGCGTATGGAACATTTTCATTCTTCGCAAGCAAATATGCCTGTTTGGCACGGCCTATTGCATCATCAAACGACACTTGTGTGCCAAACGCAAAATATACACCGATTCTGACGTCAATAATATTCAGTGCGCTGTGTTTTAAGAGACATTTGCTTAGCTCACCAAAACAATTTTCGATTTTTTTGCGTGCAGTTTCGATATTCCATTTTGAAAGAACAACGAAGTTTTTTTCTCCATATATAGCTATATTACTGTCATCACTGTTTGAAAAAGCTTCCAGCAAGACTCCCTTTATTTCAGAAAAAACATTCATGGTTTGATGTGCCGAATATAGACTTCTGAAATTATCCAGGGAAACTTTAGCATAGAAAACACACCTGTCTTCGCGTAATTTCCCTGATTTTTCAAAGCTGGCTTCTAATTTACTTATATTGATAAACGCCTTTTCTTCACTGCCGGCAGCAGTTTTTGCTCCTCTTATGGCAAAATAAATACCAATAGTGATAAGAACAATAAAGCATAAAACCAATATGGTTATGATGATGTATGGGTATTCAAATAGTTGCATTCTTATGGCTCCTATACTTTTTATTTTGAAAAAGTCGGAAATTCCAAGGTTCCACCGGTTTTCTTAAGTCCTATTTTTTCAGCACTTTCAATGCACCTGTGTCCGTCTGCTCGAGCTCTTTTTTTACGCTCGGGGATTTCCGCTGCAAGATATGGTATTCCAAACGAAAGCATCGCCTTTATCAGCTTAGTCTTTGCAATACCTTTCCTTTTGTATTCTGCCAGAATTTCAAACATGGCATAGTTTAAAGCATCGTTATTAAATGCTTTCGTTTTGCGATTAACGGCCTTTAGCCATTTGTAAAAATCCAAAAACTTATTGATGTCTGTATTTTCTCTGAAATAAATTCCTCTGATATAAAACTCCTCTTGGTTGCTGTTCATAGTTTCAAGAAGTGCTCCATAATATTTTTTTTGAATTGCAATGACTTCTTTGTACTGTTTCTCTAAGGTTGTTTCGGTAATTTGTTTATCATGAAGTCTGTATATCATAAAATATTCAGGCATAATCTCCACATCATATCCTGCCATAACAAACCTCGTCCAAAGCTCCATATCTTCGGTACAGGTAAAGTTTTTATCATACAAAAGACTTCTGATTGCATCAGCTTTTGCAATAATTCCGGGATGAAGTATGGGATTTGTA
>SVJH01000035.1 GCA_015069095.1 Oscillospiraceae bacterium
AAATGAAAAAATCAATTTCATAAAAATGTTACAGGCGGATGATGTAGATGCAGATAAATCATATTTGACTTTATGGGATGAGAAAAATCAAAAGATTATTTCTGTTTTTGGCTCGTTGCCTCCATCCTATGATGAATCTATTGTTGATAAAGGATAAGTACATAAATATTATATAAATTAAAGTTGAAAGACACTTACAGCAAATTAAAATTTCATCTCTGTGTTTTGTACTTTAATACATAATATTTTGAATTTTCAGAAGATTAGCTAACAAATATTATTTAGAGAGGTGCAAACAGAGTGAATAATAAATATTATGTGCCTATATCGGAAAAGGTACTGCTTACAGTTGAGGAAGCAGCCTGTTACAGTAATATCGGCATTAACAAAATAAGCGAACTGTTAAATAACCCATTATGTGAGTTTGTTTTACATGTTGGAAAAAAAAGATTAGTTAAGAGAAAAGAATTTGAAAAATATATAGAAAAAACATTAGAGATTTAAGAGATTTGACACAAAAATAATACAAAATCATGCAGAATAATTGACTATTCGGCGGTATTATGATATAATATAACACTGTGTCAAACTCTTTTTTCGGAAGGAGTTGATAACTTGGGTAAAGACCTAAAAGGTAAAGAATTAGGAGCTGGTATTGTCCAGAGAAAGGATAAGAGATACGTAGCAAGGTACATTAGCAAGGTTTCCGGGAAACGCGTTGAAAAGTACTTTTATAAAGTTAACGAGGCGAAGAAATGGTTGGCAGAAGCAAAGTATGAGGATGAACATAACAAAAAATGTATCGTTTCTACTCAAATGACTGTCGATAATTGGTTTGATTATTGGATAAACAATATTGTTGGGGATTTGGCTCCGAACACAATACGTAATTATAAGGAAAGATATTTCTTCAATATTCAGCCAGTCATAGGCAAATTACCTATTGCAGAAGTTAAACCACTTCATTGCAAAATGGTGTTGAATAAAATGGATGCTGATTACGCAGGCTCTACTATAAGACAAACTTTTATAGCAATGGGAACAATGTTTAAGTCGGCATTGATGAATGACCTGATACCGAAACATCCTATGGATGGTGTCAGATACACTAAACCCGTGCGTGCGGTTAATGATATTAAATTCCTTACAGTTGAAGAACAGGAAACTTTTTTAGAAACTGCAAGAAGGTCACACAACTATAACCAATACGCCTTAATTTTAGAAACCGGGCTAAGAACCGGGGAACTAATAGGCTTGACATGGGACTCGGTGAATTTTGAGAAGCGTACAATAACTATTAATAAGACTTTGGAATATAGGCATAAACAAGGTTATTGGAGAGCTGGTCCACCAAAAACACCATCAAGTTATAGAACGATACCTCTTACCAATCGTGCTTACGAGATTCTACAAAGTGTATATGCTACAAAGGATACCCGCAAGCAATCGCCCGCATTGAACCAAGTTCTGGAGTTTATGGATAGGCGTACAGGTGAAAAGTCTTCTCTTGTAATGAAAGACCTTGTGTTTATAAATTGGCGAACCGGTGAACCTGCAAAAAACAGTTCTTATGATACCCATTTGTATAAGCTTTGTGATGAAGCTACAATTAAACGTTTTTGCATGCATGCCTTGAGACATACATATGCAACACGAGCTATTGAAAAAGGAATGCAACCTAAAGTGTTGCAAAAACTTCTTGGTCATAACTCGCTTCAAACAACAATGGATAGATACGTACACGTTACTGATGATTCATTGAGAAAAGGTGTGCAGCAATTTGAGAGAAATAATCAAGATCAAAATGGTGTCAAATTGGTGTCAGGCCAATAATTGAAAACACCTGAAAACCTTGAAATATAAGGATTTTTTAAAGGAGAATGATGATATATGAAACTTGGTATAGTAGGACTTCCTAATGTAGGAAAAAGTACACTTTTTAATGCAATAACAAAAGCAGGTGCTGAATCTGCTAACTATCCGTTCTGTACAATAGAACCTAACGTTGGTATTGTTGCAGTTCCGGATGAAAGACTTAATGAACTTGCAAAGATTTATAATCCCGAAAAAATAACTCCTGCAACTGTAGAATTTGTTGATATTGCAGGTCTTGTTAAAGGTGCAAGCCGTGGAGAAGGACTTGGAAATAAATTTTTATCTCATATAAGAGAAGTAGATGCAATTGTTCACGTTGTAAGATGTTTTGAAGATACAAATATTGTTCACGTTGATGGAAGCGTTGACCCGCTTCGTGATATAGAAACAATCAATTTTGAACTTATATTCGCCGATGTTGAAATGATTGACAAAAGAATTGACAGAACAAAAAAAATGCTTAAATCGGGCGATAAAAAATTCCAGGTTGAACTTAATCTCTACGAAAGAATTAAAGAAACTTTAGAAAACGGACTTCCTGCAAGAAGTTTGGAATATTCAGAAGAAGATATGGAATTTTTAAAAGAAGTTTCACTTCTTACTTTAAAGCCTGTTATATATGCGGCAAATGTAAGTGAAGACGACCTTGCAGATGGAATAGAAAACAATGAATTTTACAATAACCTTTGTGCTCTTGCTAAAAAAGAAAGTGCAGAGGTATTACCTGTATCTGCAAGAATAGAAGAAGAAATATCTCAGCTTGATGATGATGAAAAACAGGCATTTTTGGAAGAACTTGGTTTAAAAGAATCAGGATTGGACAGACTTATTAAGAAGAGTTATTCGCTACTCGGTCTTATCAGTTATTTAACTGCAGGACAACCTGAAGTTAGAGCATGGACAATCAAAAAGGGCACAAAAGCTCCTCAGGCGGCAGGAAAAATTCATACAGATTTTGAAAAAGGCTTCATCAGAGCCGAAGTTGTTGCATATGATGACCTTATAGCAAACGGAACTCATGCTGCTGCTAAAGAAAAAGGCCTTGTCAGATTAGAGGGCAAAGAGTATGTTGTAAACGACGGAGACATTATTCTGTTTAGATTTAACGTATAAGCAAACACAACTTAAGTATGCTAAATGCGTAAAAACGAGAAAAAAGCCGATAAAGGTAGCATATGAAAGAAAAATGGATATAATTTAATCAAATTATGTTTAAATTATATTTATGCAACTTGAAAAAAATATCCATTTTTTGTAATATATATTTAATTTGTTAAGCACTCTAAGTCTTAGAGTGCTAAAATTCAAAACTATTAGGAGGTAGCACAATGAATATTAAACCATTGGCAGACAGAGTTGTCATTAAAATGACAGAAAGTGAAGAAACAACAAAAAGCGGCATCATTTTAACAGGTGCAGCAAAAGAAAAACCACAGGTAGCAGAAGTTGTTGCAGTTGGTCCTGGTGGCATTGTTGACGGTAAAGAAATAAAAATGGAAGTAAAAGTAGGAGATAAAGTTCTTACAAGCAAATATGCCGGAACAGAAGTGAAAATGGACGGCGTTGAATATACAATACTTAAACAGAGCGATATTTTAGCAATCGTTGAATAATTAAAATTTAATATAAATTTGGGAGGCAATATATAATGGCAAAACAAATTCAGTACGGCGAAGAAGCAAGACGCTCACTTGAAGCCGGCGTAAATCAATTAGCAGATACAGTTAAAATTACACTTGGACCAAAAGGAAGAAATGTAGTTTTAGATAAAAAATTCGGTGCACCACTTATCACAAATGATGGTGTTACAATTGCAAAAGAAATTGAACTATCTGATCCGTTTGAAAACATGGGTGCACAACTTGTTAAAGAAGTTGCAACAAAAACAAACGATATTGCAGGGGATGGTACAACAACAGCAACACTACTTGCACAGGCTTTAATAAGAGAAGGTCTTAAAAACGTTGCTGCAGGTGCAAACCCAATGATCGTAAGAAAAGGTATTCAAAAAGCGGTTGATGCTGCAGTTGAATACATTGTAAATAACTCTAAAAAAGTAAGCGGTAAAGAAGATATTGCAAGAGTTGCTTCAGTATCAAGTGCAAACGAAAAAATCGGCGAACTTATTGCTGATGCAATGGAAAAAGTAACAAGTGACGGTGTTATTACTGTTGAAGAATCAAAAACTGCTGAAACATATTCAGAAGTTGTTGAAGGTATGCAGTTTGACAGAGGTTACATTTCTCCATATATGGTAACAGATACAGATAAAATGGAAGCAGTACTTGATGACCCATACATTCTTATTACAGATAAGAAAATTTCAAACATTCAGGATATTCTTCCACTACTTGAAGTTGTTGTTCAGCAGGGCAAAAAACTTCTTATTATCGCTGAAGATATCGAAGGCGAAGCACTTGCTACACTTGTTGTAAATAAACTTAGAGGTACATTTGTATGTATCGGTGTTAAAGCTCCTGGCTTTGGCGACAGAAGAAAAGAAATGCTTCGTGATATTGCTATTCTTACAGGCGGCGAAGTAATCAGTGAAGAACTTGGTTACGATTTAAAAGAAGCAACTGTTGATATGCTTGGCACAGCAAAACAGGTTAAAATTCAAAAAGAAAATACAATCATCGTTGACGGTAATGGTTCAGCTGATGAAATTAAAGCGAGAGTGGGTCAAATTAAATCTCAAATTGCAGAATCTACATCTGAATTTGACAGAGAAAAACTTGAAGAAAGACTTGCTAAACTTTCTGGCGGTGTTGCAGTTATTAAAGTTGGTGCTGCTACAGAAACAGAAATGAAAGAATTAAAACTAAGAATTGAAGATGCACTTGCTGCTACAAAAGCTGCTGTTGAAGAAGGTATTGTTGCAGGCGGTGGCACATCTTACATCAATTCACTTAGCGCTGTAGAAAAAGTTATCGATACAGTTGAAGGCGACGAAAAAACTGGTGTAAGAATTGTTCTTAAAGCACTTGAAGAACCAGTTAAACAAATCGCTACAAACGCTGGTCTTGAAGGCAGTGTTATTATTGATAAAATCAAAAACAGCAAAGCTGGAACAGGATTTAACTTCCTTACAGAACAGTATGTAGATATGGTTGAAGAAGGGATTGTTGACCCTACAAAAGTTACAAGAAGTGCACTTCAGAACGCTGCAAGTGTTGCTGCAATGGTACTTACAACAGAAAGTCTTGTTGCAGACAAAGAAGACCCTAATGCAAATGCTGCTGCAGCTGCAGGCATGGGCGCAGGCGGAATGGGAATGTACTAATAAACAAACAAAATTTAAGGTCGGATTATTCCGGCCTTTTTTTGTTATCGCTTGTTTTGTTGTTAATATTTAATAAAAAAATGTAAAAATTTACTACATTTTGACTAAATTTAAAAAATGTGTTGAATAATGGCACAATATGTAGTAAAATAAAATTGCAGTAAAAATTTAAAAGGGGGAAATTCTCTAATGGAAAAACTGTTTAAATTAAAAGAACATGGTACTACTGTAAAACAAGAAATAATTGCAGGTATTACAACGTTTTTAGCAATGGCGTACATACTTGCGGTTAACCCAAGTTATCTTGGTGGCATTCCTGGTGCAACACCAGCCGGTATTTTTATGGCAACTGCAATTTCTGCTGCAGTAGCAACACTATGTATGGCGTTTTTTGCTAACTATCCGGTTGCACTTGCTTCTGGTATGGGTCTTAATGCATTTTTTGCATTTACAGTATGTGGCGCAATGGGATATTCTTATCAGGTAGCATTAACTGCTGTATTTGTAGAAGGTATTATATTTATAATCCTTTCTTTCTTCAAATTCAGAGAAGCGCTTGTTAACAAAATTCCTACAAATTTAAAATTTGGTATCACAGCAGGTATTGGTTTATTTATCACAATCATTGCACTTTTAAATTCAAAAGTAATTGTTGCAAGTGATGCAACAACTGTTGCACTTGGAAATCTTAGTTCACCAGCTGTTGTACTTTCAATTGTTGGTCTTTTGATTATTGGTATATTGGAATATAAAAAAGTTCCTGGTGGAATACTTCTTGGTATCATCATTACTTGGATTCTTGGTATTGTAGCAGAACTTTGCGGATGGTATGTAGTAGATCCTGCAAATGGCGTATATTCTGTTATTCCAAACCTTTCTTGGGAAGGTATAAAATCAAACTTTGCAATGCCGGCACTTTTCAATTTTGATTTCGGATTTGTTGTAAAAGATTTCTTTGCATTTGCAATAGTTGTATTTACATTCTTATATACAGATATTTTTGATACAGTCGGAACACTTATCGGTGTTACACAAAAAGCAGGTCTTATAAATAAAGATGGCACACTTCCAAAAGCGGGTGGCGCTCTTATGGCAGACGCTGTTGGTACTGTAGTTGGTGCTTGTCTTGGTACATCTACAGTAACAAGTTACGTTGAATCTTCTGCCGGTGTTGCAGCAGGCGGTAAAACAGGTCTGACAGCATTTACAACAGCAATAATGTTTATAATTGCAATTGTTTTTGCTCCTATATTCCTTGCAATCCCTTCATTTGCAACAACACCTGCAATGCTTTATGTTGGTATCTTAATGCTTAGTGCAATTAAAAATATGGAATTTGAAGGCGATATCGCAGACGTTATCGGCGGATTCTTAGCAGTTATTATGATGCCATTTGCTTACTCAATTGCAACAGGTATTATGTTTGGTATAGTTTCTTGGGTAATTCTTAAAGTTGCTACAGGAAA
Organism: Oscillospiraceae bacterium; assembly: GCA_015069095.1. GTDB lineage: Bacteria > Bacillota > Clostridia > UMGS1810 > UMGS1810 > SIG430. The sequence continues at coordinate 6,625 of SVJH01000035.1, forward strand.
AATTAAAGATATCAGTGCTATTATGTGGGTTTCATTTGTACTGTTTGCAATTTATATTGCTACTTTAGTAATATAATTATTTCGAAAGAAGGTTAATTTATGAAAAACACCTATGAACTTGACATTGCTGGACTAAAAAGAGAATTAAAACTTTTTAATGTAAATGAAAATTTGAAAATAGCGGCATTCATTCTTTTTGGTGATGTAGAACTTACTGTAAACTGTGCAAAAGAACTTTTAAAAATTGCACCAGAGTATGATATTATGGTTACTGCAGAAGCAAAAAGTATTCCGCTTATTCATGAAATGGCACGTCAAGCAGGCGATAATGCTTATGTAGTAGCTCGCAAAGGCCCTAAAGTATATATGGAAGATATCATATATACTCATGTTGATTCTATCACTACCGAAAACAGACAGGTTCTATGTATCGGTAAAAAAGAAAAAGATATGATGTGCGGGAAAAGAGTTTTAATTGTCGATGACGTAATAAGTACAGGGGAGTCATTAAAAGCGATAGAAGAACTTGTTGAAAAAGCAGGCGGGAATATCGTTGGAAAAATGGCTGTTTTAGCCGAGGGAGATGCAATTGAAAGAAAAGATATTAAATGTCTTGCTCCGCTTCCTCTGTTCGATAAAAACGGCGAAATATTATAGCATTAAATAAAAACAGATATGCAAAATGCATATCTGTTTTTTTGTGCAAAAAAATACCATCTGCATTATGCAGATGGTATTTTTATTAGTTTAAATCAGTAATAGTAACAGGTTTTACAAGTGGAAGAGCGTTTTTGTAACTATCCCAGATAAATGCTCTGACAGTGTATTCTCCTGCTTGAGGCATTGTAATAGTTGCTGTAATATCTTTTGCTTCTCCATTTGCAATAGTAATTTCAGAAGTTGAAATTGATGATGTAATAAGATTATCAGAATCATCATATGTAGCAAGAACTAAAATTGCAGTTTTTGGACTTGCTGTGTTATTTCTTACTGTTTTTGTAACTTTAAGTGTAGAACCATTTGTAATGTTACCTTCATAAGTTGTGTTTTCAACAACGTATGATGCACCTGATTTAATTGTGAATGTTTTTGCATTTGTTGTTTCTACGCTTCCGTCTTCAAATTTAACGTCTGCATCAATATTATATGTTCCAACTTTTGCATCATAAATTCTTATAACGTAATCGTAACCATCTTTATAAACTTTTCCAACGATTTCTTCGTCGCCGTTATAGAATGTAACGTTTTTAACAACTTTGTCAATTGGTGCTTTAACAGTTGTTCTAAGTTCAATTGTGTCGCCTTCTTTAAAGTCGCCGGAAGATACGGCATCTTTAAGTTCAATTGAAAGGTTGTCAATATCAACGATTTCAGCAATATATGGGTCTTCAACGTAAATTGAAGGAATATTTGTTTCGTTGTCTATAACAACTTGTGTGCCAAAGTTAGTTCCGATTTCTTCTACAACTAAGTTATCAAAGTATACTGAAGAAGCAAGTGTGCTTGTAGTAGCAAGTCCTTGGTCAACTGCAAAAACAGTACCTTTTGCATTGATTAGAGCATCGTTAACAGTAACAACAAAACTAAATGGCAGCCATGTGTTAGCAGGAACTGTTAAGTTGTTTTGTGTACCTGAAACAAATTCAGTTGATGCAGTTCCAAAGTAGTTACACATAATACCAACGCGCACATATGCTTCTGCATTTGAATTTGTTTTAATAAGACCTGAAACTTTAAACTGTCTGCCTTTGTCTGCACTTGTAAATGGAGTGTTCTGGAACAGATTTAAAAGTTTAAGTCTTGAGTGTGTTACAGTAATACCTTTAATTTCAAGAGAACCGCCGCTTTCGCCGTAGTGCTCATCTGTTGTAACTGCAAGTGAATTAAATTTAGCACTGCCGGCTCTTCTAAAGTCTGCATCTTCAACAAATGTCATGTCTTCGTCAAAATTCCAGTCAATCATCTTTTTGCCCGCTTTTTTATCAGCAACTAAAACAAATGTAATATCGCTGTTTGAATTTTCTTTAACATATTCAGTAACATCGATTTCGTATTCGCCAGCAGAAGTAACTTCAATTGTAGCAACAGGAGCGTTAGAGTAAACATCTTTTAAATTAATGTCGTTTCCATCAAGGGCGGGAGCGTTATTCCAGTTAAGTTCGTTTTGTGCCCAGCTACCGTTTGTTAAACCGTAAATGCTGATTGTTTGATTTGCACTTTCTAAAACGTTAAATTTAAGAAGTGCACTTTTTATGTTTGCGTAGTCACCTTTTGCAAATTTAATAAATGCGTGCTGAATACCTTCTGCATTAGCTTCTTTGTAGTCTTCTTTTCCAACTGTAAGTGTTAAAAGATCTCCAAAGTTTGAACGCTGATTTGTACCGCTTGCAACAAAAGTATCAGCGATTGCATTTTTCTTTGTAACAGTTTCGTCTGCACCTGTAAACTGAACGTGGCTTCCTACAATGTTACCTTCAACAATTTCGTAAACTTCAATATCGTCGATGTATAAAGGTGAGTTGTAAATGTATGTACTGTTGTAGTTATAAGGAGCTCTTACAACTGAGAACATCGTACCTTGTGATTTTGCATCTGCTGTAGCCATAGTTTCTGTAATTGTAAACTCATATTCATACTGCGTCCATGTTGTAGGAACGTTAGTTACAGTTTTAGAATCTAAAAGTGTTGTACCTGTAAACGGCATTCTTCCGTACTTGAAGTTAATGCCTTCAACTCCGCCTTTAGCCCAGAATTTAACTTTGAATTTTCTTCCAATATCATCTGTTGTAAGACTTCTTGTGCTTTCGACAGTATTATAAAATTTAGCTCTTAAATCGTAAGTGGATCCGCTTACATAAGTAGGGTTTTGATAGTCGATCATATGACAACCGCCGTTATCACCTGTGTGATCCTCTGCATTTGTCCAGTTGTTTTTTGAACTTGGAGCACTACCGCCTGATCTGAAATAGTAAATAGAACTGTATTCTTCGGCGCTTGTAGAACCGGTAGATGCACCGTTCGCCTTATATTCGCTTAAAGTAGTAGAGTAACCTAAAACCTCACTTGCAGTTGCGTTGTCTTTTGTAGATAATACTACATCTGTTACACCTTTTTCAACAACTTTAATATCGTCAATATAAAGGTTAGTGTTATTGTTGCTTGTTTCTATTGTTAAAAAGCCAATCTGACCTGCAACGTTTGTTGCATCAAGTGTGTAATCAAAACTTACTGTTGTCCAGCCGGAAATAGCATCTGCACTGATAGTTTGACTTTTTGTCACGCCGTAACCTTTACCGCCGTATTCATATCCGTTAAGACCTGAGCCGTTCATAATAGATGCTTTAATTGTCGTCGCCTGTGAAGGTTTAACTTTAAACGAAAGATTAAATGTTCTTCCAATATCGTCTTCTGTAAGTGCGCTATCTTTAAATGTGTTATAGAATTTAATTCTGTCATATGAGTTAGGACGGGTTACAAAAACTGATTTTCCATCTCCATTTGCGTCTTCTTCGTCTGTAAGGAAAATTTTACCAGGTACACCGCCTACACGGTAGAAGTATGTATCACTGTGGCAATATGCAGCAGAGTTTGTATCTTTTACAAATTCTTCATCTTTCATAGCATCAAAGCTTTCAACTAAACCGAGCATATCGTTCTGTCTTTCCGCCACAAGAACAATTGTTCCGTAAGAGAAGCCCGCAGTTTCAATCATTTTTGCATAATCTGTAATATCAACAGTATATTTGCCTTTTCCTGTAACTAAAACTTTGGCAATTTCTTTACCGCCGTAAGCGAAGTTTGATAAAATGCCATCGTCTGTTCTGTCATTTGCAACAGCGTTGAACCATGTAATTGTATTTTCTCCCCACGTATGAATTGAACTTAAAGGATAAGAAGAACTGCTTAAAATGTTTTCTTCTCCGCCGTCAATAGCATAAACAGAAATTAAGTTGTTTGTGCCTTCTTTTACATCAAGTACAAGTTCTGTTTTTGTAGAAGCATTTGCGCCGTCAACAGGAATTTTAATATATCCTTTTTTGTTTCCGTCAGCGATAATAGGAGACTCTGCGCCGTTAACGTAAAGTTTTGTTCCGCCATTAAAGACTGCAGAAGCGTTATCGCCGCTTTCGATATATGTTGCTTCTGATTTGTTTGCAGTGGCTTTTGTACCTTTTTCAATAGTAAGTACAGGTTTGAATTTTTTGTTCTCACTGTCGTAACCTTCTTTAGAAGTAATAGTTACGTCAGTTGCAACTTCTTTAATAACAACATTGTCAATGTAAAAATCATCGGCACTTCCGCTTGTCTGAAGACCAAGCATACCAACCTGTTCATTTGCCATCGTTTCATCTATTACACATGAGAATGTAACTTCATTCCACTGGTTTGGAGTAACAGCGAAAGTATTGAATTCGTTGTAGAAAACACCTGAATATGATCCTGTACAGTTCATAACACCTATCTCAATGTTCATATTGCTTACAGGGTATATCCATGCAGAAATATCAAAAGCTCTTCCAATGTCGTCTTTAGAAAGTGCACTTGTCGAGAACGCATTGTAGAATCTGATTCTGTCGTATGAATTTTTACGATCAAAGAAAAGTGATTTTCCGTTTCCGTTTACATCATATTCTGTAGAAAGTGAAACTCCGACAGGAGCACCACCAACTCTGAATACATAAGTACTTGAATGACATTCATTAGGAGCAGATGAAGCAGTATTTCTTCCGGCAGATGTTGCTGTATCAAACTGAAGATTTAATGTTTCGCCGCCAGGTACAGAATTTGCAGCAAGAACAAATCTTGCAGTGCTGCCTGTTAATGAATCAATGTAGTCAGTTGCATCAATAGAATACAATCCTTTGCCTACTACCGAAACTTTTCCAACAAGTGTTGCTTTTTCTTCATCAAAGAATTTGCCGTCAACATTTGCAGGAGCATTTTCCCATGTGATTGTACTTTCTTCCCAGTTTTCTGCATTATCGTTTAAACCGTAAACATAAATCATTTGTTTAGCATCATTTTCAACATTAAATGTTAATTTTGATGTAATGCCTGATTCAATGCTTGAAATATCAAATTCAAGGTAACCTTTTTTAGTACCTGTAGAAAGTTCAATAGCATCTTCGCTACCTGTATTTACAAGCGATGCACTGTCAATGTATGCATCTTTTGAAGGATAAAGTTTTTCTCCGCCTTTTACTTTAAACTTAGTAAACCAACCTTCAGAAAGGTTAAGACCGTTATCTGCTTTAATAGTAGTAGGAACTACCAAATTGTAAACGTGAGCATTTTTAAACTGGTCTGTAGTAAATGTCCAAGTTGTGTTACCAAGTTCACTTGTCCATGTTCCTGTAAGCGCTTCTCCTGTTGCAGCATCTAAAACTTTAACATTATTTAAGATTTCTTCTCTTGCAACAGAAGCATTAAATTTAACATAAACTGAATCTGTATCTAAAATTTCCTGATTTTCATCTTTTGGATAAGCATAAACTGCTTTTGCACCAATGTTGCCTTTTAGATGATAATCAAAAAAGTCAAGAGTAGCAACATATCTGTCGTATTTTAAAATCGGGTCAATTCCGTATGGATATTCATGTCCAAGGTCAGGCATATCCATATCGAGTGTAACAACGTCATGATTTCTGTATGTGTCAATCATTGCATTGTAGTAACTGTATGCATTAAATTCATCTTTTTGTCCACATGCAGGAATAGAAGGAACCGTTGTTTCGTTTACAAGTGTTTTATGAAGTTTTGTTCCGTCGCCCATAGATGAGTATACACACTGAACGTTACTTGGAATTGGCTCGCCATTGTGGTCGTATGTAAGGTTTGGTTGTACGCCTGCTGCCTCAGAAGGTATTCTTTCTTCTAAAAGTTCAGGGTGTTCTCTACCAAGCAGGGCAGAGTAAGAAGATTTAGAATGTCCCCATACACCGATTCTTGATGGGTCATAGCCGAAATCATCTGCGTACTGACGAATACATCTTATAGCTGCTGTGTGAGTTTTAACACCGTTAATGTTTGCTGTGCCGTATGGGTCGTAGTATCCGTAGTGGTCTGTTCTTGCCATTGGAACATATTCGTGGTCGTAGCAAGCTGCTGCATAACCTCTCATCAAAAAGCCAATGAATTGTGGTCTTGATGAATGAGTTGTAGAACCGTTTCTTGCTTCAGAAGAAGATGCAAGAGCAAATACCGGTGGAGCTTCTTTTGGCTTTGAAGGATAAATAATATCCATTCTTAAATCCAAATCAATAGGGCTTCCATCTGGTTTTACGCAGTCTTCAAGGCAAGTTGCTTCGTACCAAACGCCTGCTGTGTAATTATTTTTTTCAACTGCAGGAATTTTTTTTGCGTATTTTTTAAATGCATTGCTTCCTGTACCATTCCATGAATCAACTATTTTCTGTTCAGTTAAAACAGAACCGTGTTCCATAAGGTTAAAGTACCATACATTTCTTGCAATTCTGCAACCTGCAGGAACAACGTATGAAAAGTTTACTTTTGAATATGAATAAGTAATACCTGGGAAATAATCGGTAATCTTATTCATAATCTGAGTTCTTGCGCCAAGCAAACTCCAGTCAATTTCAGGAGATACTGCTTTTGGATTGTTTTTGTAATCGAGTGTGAAAACAATATATCCTTCGTCAAGTAAATCACTTACGATTGAAATATCATCTTCTGTACCGATTCTTTCCATTGCGTGATTGATAACGTAGAAGATAACCGGTGTATCTTTTGGTGGTGTGATTGTGTTCCCTTCGTTATCAACGTTTTTAAAGTACGCTCTTGCAACAAACGGAAGATCTGTTGTAACTGAACCTACGTTATCGTAGGCAGATGATCCTGTTGATTGAGTAATACTTTCAAAACTTGTTTCTTTGACAAAATATTGCGTGAATGCATTGTAAATTTCATCAACAGCAATATCTTGTGCAAAAGTAGTAGGCAATAGTGAAAATACCATTAAACCTACAAGCAAAATACTAATTAGTTTTTTTGCCATTCTCATTTCCTCCTTTAAAATTTAATTATATTTATATAATTATGCATTATATATTTTATCATAAAATCGACGTTTTTCATAGTTGGAATATGTAACAAAAAAATCGTGCAATATTTGTGTAATATATACATACGACTCTTGCTTGTGTAAATCATTATACAAAAAGAATTAAAAAAACAAAATAGCAAAAATGCTTTTTTTGTCATATTTGTTATTAGAATTAAATGAAATTTGACTTACTTATAAAAATAGGGCATAATTTAATTATAAAAGCAATCACACAAAATAACAAGGGAGTATTTTATGTTGTTTTTGGGGGTATTTTAATGTTGCAAAATAAAAAAGGCGGTCATTTTGACCGCCTTAAAAAATACAAAAAATCAGGTTTATTAAAGTGCAAAGTGTAAATCCTATAACAGTAGGTAAAATAAATGATACAAAAGTCCATTTTAAACTTTTTGTTTCCTTATAAATTGTTAAAAGTGTTGTTGAACATGGAAAATGAAGTAGTGAAAAAACCATAGTACAAATTGCCGTTTTTACAGTCCATCCGTTTGCAATAAGAATCTTTGACATTTCGCTTAAGGATGGAACTTCCAAAAGCGAAGAAGATGAAAGATAACACATAAGCGCAATCGGGAGGACTATTTCGTTTGCAGGTATTCCAAGTATAAACGCTAAAAGTATAACTCCGTCAATTCCCATAATAGTGCCTATAGGGTTTAAAAAGTTACACAAATAACCTAAAACAGATGTTGACCCGATAGTTGTATTTGCAAAAATCCATATGATTACTGCGCATGGTGCTGTAATCATACACGCTCTTGATAAAACAAAAAGTGTTCTGTCAAATACCGAGCGGTATATTATGTCAAAAACTTTAGGCTTTCTGTAAGGCGGAAGTTCAAGAAAAAAGTGGGAAGATTCGCCTTTTAAAAGAGTTTTTGATAGAATTTTTGATACAATAAGCGTAACAAAAACACCAAGTAAAATAATAAAAAGTACGCTTATACATGATACAATACTTTGCATTTTCGGTGCAAAAAAAGAAGCGATAAAAATCGACGATATTGCAATCAGGGTAGGAAACTTTCCGTTGCATGGAACAAAGGAATTTGTGATTATTGCAATAAGTCGTTCTCTTGGTGAATTTATAATTCTTGCACCCATTACGCCAACACTGTTACATCCAAGTCCCATACACATTGTAAGACACTGTTTCCCGCAGGTTGATGCTTTTTTAAAAACATTGTCAAGGTTAAAAGCAATCCTTGGCAGAACACCTAAATCTTCAAACAGTGTAAATAGAGGAAAGAATATAGCCATCGGAGGCAGCATGACGGCTATAACCCACGAAACTGTGCGATAAACTCCGTTTATCAGCATATCGTTTAATATGCGTGGCGTATGTATAATTTTTAAAAATTTGTCAATATAAATACCTAAAAAATCAAAAAAATTAAAAAGAAGATTTGATGGATAATTAGCACCTTTTACGGTTATGTATAAAATTATCGTAAGCATAAAAAGCATAATGGGAATGCCAAATTTTTTTGATGTTAAAATTTTATCTATTTTTTTGTCACGTTCATTATAATTCTCGCTTTTTACTGTTATAACATCGGTTGCTATTCTTTCAGCATCTTTTATTATTTTTTTTGCACAAATTTCGCAAATTTCACTTTTTTTAATACCGTTTTTTTCAAGGTCGTTCCACTCTTTTGAAAGAACTTGCATAATGTTTTCAGATTCTAAAATATCAAAGCCTAATTTGTTTGAAACTGAATTTATAATACTTTTTTCTCCGTCGAGAAGTTTTAGTGCAAAAAAACGTTTATTTTCTGTAAAGTTAATTGCACCTTCAACAGAGCTGATTGCATTTTCTATCAACTCGTTATACTTAACTTTGTAAGTTTTTTCGTTGTTTTTTAAACTTGTTTTGTAAATTTCTTTTTTTAAATTGTCTATTCCGCTTTTATTTAGTGCACTTGTTAAAACGACAGGAATATTTAAAATTTCAGATAGTTTTTTATCGTCAATTTTTATACCTTTTTTAGTAGCTTCATCAATAAGATTTAGGCATAAAATAGCGTTATCGGTAATTTCAAGGATTTGAAGTACAAGATTTAAATTTCTTTCAAGACAAGTTGCATCTGCAACAATAACTGTTGTATCAGGATTTTCAAAACACAAAAAATTACGGGCAATTTCTTCTTCTTTTGAATCTGATAAAAGTGAGTATGTACCGGGAAGATCGACTATATAAAAACTTTTGTCTTTAAAAGTAAATCTTCCGCCTTTTGTTTCGACTGTTTTTCCACTCCAGTTTCCTGTGTGTTGTTTAAGATGTGTAAGTGCGTTAAATACTGTGCTTTTTCCTACATTTGGATTTCCCGAAAGTGCAACTGTGATTTCTTCGTTTTTGTGTTTCTTTTTTTGTTTCACATTTTCACATCCTCAAGACATAATAATATTTTTAGCATCTTCGCATCTTATTGCAATAATACTTTTGCGTATTGAGTACGCAGTAAGGTTTCCTGAAGGACTTTTAAATACCGGCTGTATTTTTGTCCCGGGAATTATTCCAAGGTCTATAAGACGCCTTTTTTTGCTCCCTGTAAAGTTTAAGTTTTTTACAGCCGAAATATCGTTAATTCTTATATCTGCAAGTGTTTTCATAATTGCCTCCTTGTGTTATTATTATATGTATAAAGAGACAAATCGTGCCTCATAAAAACAATAAAATTAGCATAATTACCAAAAAAAGGAAGTTTTTGCGCTATATATTCAACGTATTGCACATTGAAAATGTAAGTTTTTTACAAAAAACATTTTTTTTAAAAAAACACTGGAATGAACGATGTTTTTGTGTTATAATTATAAGTGGTATTATAAAAAATATTTCTTATATAAAAAGAAAAGGAGAAATTTAAAATGAAAAATATTGTTACTGATGAAGAATTTCGACTCTTTCTTGAAGGAAAAAATTTTTACGCATATAAGTTTATGGGATGCCATATTCATGAAGAAAACGGACAAAATGGTTATATCTTTAGAGTGTGGGCGCCAAACGCAAAAAGATATAACCATTT
>SVJH01000045.1 GCA_015069095.1 Oscillospiraceae bacterium
TTTTGTACCGCCTTGGATACCTGTAATTTCATCATATAGTTTTGATGTAACTTCACCAATTACATTATCGTTAATTGTCATAACATCCTCTTTATAACGTAATTTACCAACAGGAGAAATTACTGCTGCTGTACCTGTACCAAAGCATTCTTCAAGTTTTCCATTTTTCTGAGCTTCAATAAGTTCATCTACAGAAATCTTTCTTTCTTCTACATCGTAACCCCACTCTTTGCAAAGTGTAATTACAGAGTTTCTTGTAATACCAGGTAAAATACTACCATTAAGCGCAGGAGTAACAATTTTTCCGTCAATTTTAAAGAAAATATTCATTGCGCCTACTTCTTCTATGTATTTTCTTTCAACACCGTCAAGCCATAAAACTTGAGAATATCCACCATCATGTGCTTTAACCTGCGCAGCCAAAGAAGCAGCGTAGTTACCACCAGTTTTAGCGTAACCGATACCGCCTTTTACAGCTCTTACATATTCATCTTCAATCCAAATTCCTACTGGAGCAAGACCACTTGCATAATAAGCACCACTTGGAGAAAGAAGTATTATAAACAAATATGTTTTCGAAGGAGCAACACCTAAAAATGCATCTGTAGCAATAATAAATGGACGAATATATAATGATGTTCCTGGCTCTGTTGGAATCCAATCTTTATCAACAGATACAACAGCTTTAACGGCATCTACAAAATCCTGTTCAGGAATCTGTGGGATACAAAGTCTGTCATTTGTGTCATTTGTTCTTCTTGCGTTCATTTCAGGTCTGAAAAGTCTTGCTTTTCCATCTTTGCCCATGTATGCTTTAAGACCTTCAAACATTTCCTGCCCATAGTGGAAAACCATTGAAGCTGGTGATAATGTCAAATCACTAAACGGAACGACTCTTGCATCATGCCAACCTTTTCCTTCTGTATAATTCATCATAAACATATGATCTGTAAAAATATGTCCGAATCCCAAATTTTTCTGATCCGGTTTTTGTTTTGGAGTTTGTGTTTTTGTAATTTTAATTTCCATTTTTTTCACCCTTTCAAAATATACATATATATTATGCAACATTTTTTGCAAAAAATCTACTGTTTTTTTAAAAAAAATTAAATTTATTTAAAAATGACTATATTTTAGTTTACTTTTATTTACTTTTATGGTATATTTTATTTAACACTATTACTGAAAGGATGATAATAATGATTTTAGTTACAGGTGGAACCGGCTTTATTGGTTCACATACATGTGTTGAGCTTTTAAATGCAAATTACGATGTAGCGATAATTGACAATTTTTCGAATTCAAAGCCTGAAGTCCTAAATAGAATAAAGAAGATAACAGGTAAAGACGTTAAATTTTATGAAGGCGATCTTTTAGATAAAGAAATACTCGAAAAAATATTTTCTGAAAATGAAATTGATGCAGTAATCCATTTTGCTGGTCTTAAAGCAGTTGGTGAATCAGTGTCAATTCCGCTTAGATACTATCACAATAATATAACAGGAACACTAATTCTTTGCGATGTTATGAAAGAACATAATGTTAAAAATCTTGTATTTAGTTCGTCTGCTACTGTTTACGGAAATCCTCATACTGTTCCTATTAAAGAAGATTTTCCTTTATCAACAACTAACCCATATGGTAGCACAAAACTTATGATAGAAAATATTTTACGCGATTTATATGTTTCGGATAATGAATGGAGTATTGCACTTTTAAGATACTTCAACCCTATCGGCGCTCACGAAAGTGGTCTTATTGGCGAAGATCCAAACGGAATTCCAAATAACCTTGTTCCATATATTGCCAAAGTAGCGCAACAGTCTTTAGAATGCCTAAGTGTTTTTGGTGATGACTATCCTACACACGACGGAACAGGTGTGCGCGATTACATACATGTTGTGGATTTAAGTATAGGCCATATTAAAGCTTTAGAAAGAGTTTTGAGTACAAAAGGTATAGATGCATACAATCTTGGCACAGGAACAGGATACAGTGTTCTTGACGTTGTAAAAGCATACGAAAAAGCAAGCGGAAGAAAAATTAACTACAAAATTGCTCCAAGACGTCCTGGAGATATTCCTGCTTGTTTTGCAGACCCTGAAAAATCAAAAGAACTTTTAGGTTGGGAAGCAAAATTTACTTTAGAACAAATGTGTAAAGATTCATGGAATTTTACTTTAAATAATCCTAATGGACTATAAAAAATAAAGGCTTGAATTTTCAAGCCTTTATTTTTTATATATTCGTTTACATAATATATTTATGGTTAATATAAAAATGTATAAAACTAATAAAAGGATTACTCCTGACAAAATCAAAAAATAATTTGAAATATAATTAAACGAATATTTATATAATAACACAATTTTCATCGAAAGAAATATTGAAATTATAGGAATAATCATATCAGTTAAATACAAATTTAATTTTACAACTTTAAAAATAACTATTAAACACAACATTGGGGTTAAAATATTACTTACATACATAACGAGAATAATTCCGTTAAAACCCAAGCGAGGTACAAGAAGGTAAATTAAAATTAGTCTAACAAGTGAATCTGATAAAATAACTCTAAAAACATACTTTTCTCTGTTTAGCGCTACTAATTGTGATACAAGAACACTTTCCATATACATAAACGGAACAAAATAAGATAACGTCTTAATAATCTTTCCGACTTCAATGTTTTTATAAAGTAAAATTGATATTTCATTACTAAAACACAAGAAAAATCCCAACATAAATACAGAAAAGACAATCGTTAACTTTATTGACTTTTCAATTATTTTTCTCATATACTCTCTATT
>SVJH01000010.1 GCA_015069095.1 Oscillospiraceae bacterium
AAACGACACAGGGCTCCGCCCTGGACCCGTTTTTAAAGTTATAGTTTTCTTTCTGGTTAAAATCCCTAACACGTACCCACGTATGGCGTTTTTTTTGTTTATTCTTCAAAATACTCTTGCACTTGAGTGTAATCTAAAATTGCTGCGTCAGCATTTCCTGATTTAACTTCTTCGATTGCTTCTTTAGAAGTTTCAACTAATATCAAATTGGCATTTTTTAAATTATCATCATACATTATAGTACTTTCAGCCAAAGAATTTGCTTCTGCAACAATGTATGCATCTTTAAGTGATGCAGTATCTTTGTATTTGTTTGCGTCTCCTTTTCTTATTACAACAACTTGTTTGTTTAAAATGTATGGAACTGTAAAGTCAAGATTTTCTTCTCTTTCTTCTGTTATAACAAATCCGTTCCAGATACAGTCGATATTTTTAGAGTTTAATTCCATTTCTTTTGTATCCCAGTTGATTTCAACAAATTCAGGTTCCACACCAAGTTTTTCACAAACTGCTTTTGCATATTCTGTGTCAAATCCAACAAATTCGCCTTTGTCATTTGTAAAGTTTAATGGGTCGTAAACTGTGTACCCAATTACAAGTTTTCCTTTTTCTTTAATATATTCAAGGTCGGATTCGCCGCTTGACCTATCTTTTGCTTCGCCAATTTCCAACAAGTTATCTGCTAAATCGTATTTTGCAGCAATTTCTTTAAGTGTTCCGTCTTTGTATAGTTCTTTAGTAATTTTGTTTACTTCTGGAACAATGTCGCTGCCTTCTCTAAATCCAATTCCGTACTCTTCTACTGCTAAATCAAGGCCCCTTATTACCATCAAGCCGTCATCTTTTTCATCGTCGCTACTTTTAGCATTATCATCATCTTTTTCATCTTTTTCATCTTTATTACTTTGTGAAGATGTAGTTTTTGTATCGTTATCAGAGTCATCTGAATCATCTGATTTACCAAGGTTCATTCCTATTACAAATGCAGCACTGACTAAAGTAATCACAAGTATTATTGAAAGAACTATAATCATTGCTTTTCCTTTTTTTGTTTTTTTACTGTTTTGTTGATTATTATTTTCCATTTCTGCCTCCGTTTTAATCAAATTCTATTTGCCAGTTTATATCGTCTTTTGCATCAAAACACATTTTGATTTGCTCTTTTGTAGTTTTACTTTCTGCCAGTGGCGGAAGATTATCAAGCGAAAAATATCCGCTTCCAAGTGTTTCAATATTTTCTTTAAACTCACCGCTTATGTATGTGCAAAGTACAAAAACTTTGCATATGTTATGAATGAAAGTGCCTTTGTTTCGCTTGTTGCGGTCATGTAGTGCAATTACTCTTTCGGCTTTAACTTTAACTCCTGCTTCTTCATATGCTTCTTTTTCAACATTTGTCTTAACAGATTGCATCTCATCAACCCATCCGCCAGGAAGTGCCCAAAGTCCGTCATCTTCTTTTACAAGAAGAATTTTGTTGCCTTCAAAAATTGCAGCTCTTGTTTCAATTTTTGGTGTTTGGAACCCTTTTTCATTGCAGAATAAATCTTTAACTGTTTCTATTGGAATTTCTGTTTTGTGCGATACTATTTCTGCAGAAATTTCTCTTATCCTTTCAAATCGTTCAATATCAAATTTATCCTTTGAGTAGGCAAGTCCTGCCTGTGCTAAAAACTGAAGTTCTCTTGCCCAGTCAAGCCATAAATTATACTTATCCATTTTCAGCCCTCATATCTTTTAGTTTTGCTTTTATAATAGCACGTTTTTTTTGCTAAATCAACACTCAATTTGTTGACTTTTGCTATTATTAGTAGTAAAATAAATATTATAATATAATGGCAGGAAATTATCTTTTTTGGAGACATAAATATGGAAAGAATAGATGATTTAGGTGTAAATAATTTAAAACTTATACAAAACAGCGATTATTTTTGTTTTGGCACAGATGCAGTACTTCTTGCAAATTTTGCTACTGTTAAACCCAATTCATCAGTTGTTGATTTATGCACGGGAAACGGCATTATTCCGTTTCTTTTGTACGGAAAAACAAATGCAAAAAAAATTACAGGAATTGAAATTCAAAAAGAAAATTACTCTCTTGCAAAAAGAAGCGTAGAACTAAATAACGCATCGGACAGAGTAAATTTTATTTTAGATGATGCAAAAAATATAGAAAATTACTTTGAAAGAGAAAGTGTTGGAACTGTTACTTGCAATCCTCCGTATATGGAAGGAAACTGGGGATTTATAAGTCCTAATGATTTAAAAGCAATTGCAAGACATGAACTTTACATAAATATTGATGATGTTGTGTGTATTAGTGCATATCTTTTGAAATTCGGAGGATACTTGTCGCTCATTCATAAAAGCGACCGACTTTGTGATATAATTTGCGCAATGCGAAAATACAACATTGAACCAAAAAGAATAAGATTTGTTCATTCGCATATTTTTGATGCACCAAAACTTGTTTTGGTAGAGGGCATAAAAGGTGCCAAAAAATCACTTAAAATTTTAAATCCTTTATGTATTTACAATGATGACGGAACATACACTGACGAAGTTAAAAAACTTTACGATGGAGAAAAATAATATGGAATACGGAAAACTATATCTTTGTGCTACACCGATTGGAAATCTTGATGATATAACATATAGAACACTGGAAACACTTAAAATGGTTGATTTAATAGCGTGTGAAGACACAAGATATTCAAAAAAACTTCTTAATCATTTTGAAATATCAAAGCCACTTACAAGTTACTTTGAACACAACAAAATTGAAAAAGGTCTTGTGATTATAGAAGAACTTAAAAAAGGAAAAAATGTGGCACTTATTACAGATGCAGGAACACCTGCAATATCGGACCCCGGCGAAGATTTGGTAAGACAGTGTGCCGACGAGAAAATAGATGTAGTACCAATTCCGGGATGTGTTGCATTTGTAAATGCTCTTATTGTATCGGGTCTTCCTACGGGAAGATTTACATTTGAAGGTTTTTTGAGTGTTAACAGAAAAAACAGAATGAAGCATTTAGAAGATGTAAAAGATGATGTAAGAACACTTATTTTTTACGAAGCACCTCACAAACTTTTAAAAACGCTTAAAGATATGTTTGCTTATTTTGGCAACAGAAAAATAGCCTTGGTAAGAGAACTTACAAAACTACACGAAGAAGTAAAAAGAACGACATTTGAAGAAGCAATAGTGTATTACGAAGAAAATCAGCCAAAAGGCGAATTTGTGCTTGTTATAGAAGGCAAAAATGAAGAAGAGATAATAGAAGAAAAATCAAAAGAATACGATAGTATTCCGCTTGCAGAACACGTAGATTTACTCATAAAAGACGGGATGGATAAAAAAAGTGCAATTAAAGAAGTTGCAATCCTTAGAAATATGAGCAAACGTGATGTTTACAATTTATACGAAAATGAAAGAGATTGAGGTAAAAATATGCCAGATTTAAATCTTGGGGATATATTTACAAGTGTAAATGTTCCTATTCCGCTTAAAGATATAAAGGTTTTAAGTGTTAATGCCAATAAAGAAGAAAAAAGCGTAAGTGTAGTTATACTTACAAAAAAAGTAATCGAATATGCAATTATTGAAAATTACAAAGAAGAAGTAAAGAGGGCAGAAAACCTTAACAGCCTTGTTATAAAACTTAAATACGATAATGTTAAACTCGAAGAAATTGCAGGCAAAAAGTATTTTGAAAATCTTATGTTTTATGTAAATACTTTATCGCCGGGTACAGATAACCTTTTTATAGACAGCGATTGGGAATACGAAAACGGCAAAATAACCGTAAGATGCAAAAACGGTTTGGAAATGATAAATGCAACACACTGTAAAGATTTAATTAAAAAACTTGTACTTGCTCAGGTTGGTCAAAATGTTGAAGTTGAGTTTATTGATGAATACGATGTCGAAAAATATTTAAAACAAAGGCAGGAAATTGTAGATTCATTCGAGCCTATTGTTGTTCCAGTAAGGGATGAAATAAAATACGAAATGGAAAATGGCGAAGAAGATAAAGACGCTATTATTTACGGAAAATACATATTTGAAAAACCTGTAAAAATTTCAAGAATTACAAATGACACGACGTACGCAGTTGTTGAAGGCGAAATTTTTTCACTTGAAGATAGAGAAACAAAATCTGGAAGAATTATAGTTTCGTATTGCATTACAGACCTTTCAAGTTCGTATAACGTTAAAATGTTTCTTACAAAAAAGAAATATGAAGAACTAAAAAACAGCGGATTTAAAAATGGTATATATGCAAAAATCAGCGGTGGAGTTGAATATGACGAATACTCCAAAGAAATGGTGATTATTGCTAAAAATATAAATAAAGCCGAAAAAGTAGTAAGAAGCGATAATGCCGAAAGAAAAAGAGTAGAACTTCATATGCACACAAAAATGAGTGCAATGGATGGTATGACAGATGTTAAAACACTTATAGCAAAAGCAGCAGAGTGGGGACATAAGGCAGTTGCAGTTACAGACCACGGAAACGTTCAGGCATTTCCTGATGCAGCGATTGCGGCATCAAAAAACGGAATAAAAGTAATTTACGGTGTTGAATGTTATCTTGTAAGCGACAGTCTGCAAATTGTATACAACACAAAAGATATTACAACAGACGGAGAATTTATAGTATTTGATATTGAAACAACAGGGCTTAATCCAGCAACAGATACAATTACGGAAATTGGTGCTGTAAGAGTTAAAGATAAACAGGTTTTAGATGTATTCCAGACATTTGTAAATCCAGAAAGAAAAATACCTAAAAACATTGTTGAACTTACAGGTATTACAGATGAAATGGTTGCAGATGCACCAAAAATAGATGAGGCGCTTGAAAGTTTTTATGAGTTTGTAGGCGATGCGGCACTTGTTGCGCATAATGCAACATTTGATACAGGTTTTATAAAAGCGGCTGCATCGAAGTGTAATATGGATTTTAACTTCTGTTTTATCGATACTGTTGAATTTTCAAGAGCATTACTTAAAAACCAGGTTAAAAATCACAAACTAAATACACTTGCGGCATATCTTAACATAAGTTTGGAAAATCATCACAGAGCAAGTGATGATGCAACAGCAACAGCGCATATTTTTATAAAACTTATAGAAATGACTGAGGAAAAAGGCATTTATAATATTTCTCAGTTCAATACAGATTTTGCAAAAGATGCTGACGAAAAAAATCAGAAAACGCATCATGCAATAATACTTGTTAAAAACTATACAGGTCTTAAAAACTTATATCACATTATTTCAAAATCACATCTTGACCATTTTTATAAAAGACCAAGAGTGCCAAAAAGCCTTCTTAATGAGTACCGTGAGGGACTCCTTTTAGGCTCAGCGTGTGAGGCCGGTGAACTTTATAGCGCCATTATTGACGGAAAGCCTTTTGGCGAAATAATGAACATCATAAAATATTATGATTATCTTGAAATTCAACCGCTTGGAAACAACCAGTTTTTAATTGATAATGGCAGAGTTTCAAGTGAAATGGATTTAAAACAGATAAATAAAAACATAATTGAATGGGGAAAAAGAAATAATAAACTTACAGTTGCAACTTGCGACGTTCACTTTTTAAATCCCGAAGACGAAGTTTTCAGAAGAATACTTATGGCAGGTCAAGGGTTTTCAGATGCAGACAATCAGGCACCACTATATTTTAGAACAACCGAAGAAATGCTTGAAGAATTTAAGTATCTTGGCGATGCACTTGCCGAGGAAGTTGTTATTGACAATCCAAATAAAATAAGCGATATGTGCGAAGAGATTCTTCCTGTTCCTGATGAAACCGCACCGCCTGTTATTGACGGAAGTGATGATGAACTTAGAGACAGCACAATGTCAAAGGCATACGAACTATATGGAGAAGATTTACATCCGATAATTAAAGACAGAATTGATGCTGAACTTACATCAATTATTGATAATGGATATTCTGTTCTTTATATTATTGCGAGACGTCTTGTGCAAAAATCATTAAGTGATGGATACCTTGTTGGTTCAAGGGGTTCTGTTGGTTCATCTTTTGTTGCATTCCTTTCGGGAATAACAGAAGTTAACTCACTTGCAGCACATTACATTTGTAAAAAGTGTAAATATTTAGAATTTAATAAAGACCCGAAATATTCTTGCGGATTTGACCTTCCAAAGAAAAAATGCCCTGTTTGTGGCGAGGAACTTACAGGAGATGGCCACGATATTCCGTTTGAAACTTTCCTTGGATTTGGCGGCGGTAAAGAGCCAGATATTGACCTTAACTTCTCGGGTGATTATCAGAGTGTTGCCCATAAGTATACAGAAGAACTTTTTGGCGAAGGGTACGTTTTCAGGGCAGGTACAATAGGTACAATTGCCGAAAAAACTGCATACGGATTTGTTAAAAAATACTTTGAGTCAAAAGGCATAAGTGTGTGTAGTGCGGAAATCAATCGTCTTGTGCAAGGATGCGCAGGTGTTAAAAGAACAACAGGACAGCATCCTGGCGGTGTAATGATAGTACCGCGAACAAGAGATGTTCATGAATTTACACCTATTCAGTACCCTGCAGATGATTCGTCGAGCGGAACAATTACAACACACTTTGATTATCACTCAATCAGCGGACGTCTTTTAAAACTTGATATACTCGGACACGACGACCCGACCGTTATAAGAATGCTCGAAGACCTTACAAAAACAAACGCGAGAGAAATTCCGTTTTCTGATGAAAAGGTTATGAGTCTTTTCCATTCAACCGAGGCGCTTGGTGTTAAAAGTGAAGATATCAACAGTGTTGTAGGAACGTATGCGGTTCCTGAATTTGGTACAAACTTTGTAAGAAAGATGCTTGTTGATACAAAACCAAGTACATTTGCAGAAATTGTTCGTATTTCAGGACTTTCTCACGGAACAGACGTTTGGCTTAACAATGCGCAGGACCTTATTACATCGGGAACTACAACACTTAGCGAAGCAATCTGTACGCGTGATGACATTATGCTTTACCTTATATCAAAAGGAGTAGAGCCGAAAATGTCGTTTAAAATAATGGAAAGTGTAAGAAAAGGTAAAGGCTTAAACGACGAATGGGAAGCGGCAATGAGGGAAAATAATGTTCCCCAGTGGTATATTGATTCTTGTAAAAAAATTAAATATATGTTCCCTAAAGCGCATGCTGTTGCATATGTTACAATGGCATATAGAATTGCGTGGTACAAAGTTAATTATCCTAAAGAGTTTTACTCAACCTACTTTACAGTAAGGGCAGACGACTTTGATGCACAGATGATGATAAACGGAAGAGAAACAGTTCTTGAAAATATAGCAATGCTTGAAGCAAAAGGAAATGCAATTTCAGCAAAAGAAAAAAACGTACTTACAATACTTGAAGTATGTAACGAGATGTATTCAAGAGGACTTAAATTTTTACCTATACACGTTTATACATCGGAAGCATTTAAGTTTGTTCCAACAGAAGAAGGTATAGTACCACCGCTAAATGCAATTGCGGGACTTGGAACAAATGCTGCACTTAGCATTGTTGAAGAAAGAGACAAAAAACAATTTACAACAATAGATGACCTTACAGAAAGAGCAAAAGTAAATAAAACTGTTATTGCTGTTATGAAAGAGCAAGGATGCCTTGACGGAATACCAAACAGCAACCAGATGAGTTTTTTTGATATGTAAAAAAGGTTAATTTTTATGTCTAAAATGGACATTGGTTTTTAAAAATAAGTATGATAGAATAAGATAAGGAGTCGAAAAAATATGAGTTATTCATTAAAAAGTGTAAAAAGCTGGTACAGATTTATAAGAAATAAAGTTGGCTTTTTAGATGTTTACGACATCGCAATTCTAATAACAGGAATGTTGTCGCTTGGAATTTTAATTGGAACATTTTTTTCAAAAACAATTAAAAAATTTGCATCTATTTTTGCGTTTATAGGTGCAATCGGTTCTGTGTTTATTTTTATAAAAGTATTTTTAAAGGATACTGTTTTATAAAATCGGAGGCTAAAAATGGAAAGTTATAAAAACACAATTGATTTTTCCTTATGGGAAGATGATGAAGTTTTATTAAAAGTTTCAGATGGTGGCGGATTTGGTGGAGATGTTACAATTATAGACGATGAAAAGTTTAAAAAATGTCTTTTGATGGACGGAATAAAACATCCGTATGAAAGAATAAAATTTGTAACTGCCATAGAAGGCGCAACAAGTGGAAATAAATACCTTATAAAAGTATGGTTAAAACTTCCGTCTTATGCAAAAGTAGAAAAGGCAGATGCTTTAATCGGAAATATGGGACTTTTTGATATAAAGCACGAAAACAAAAAATGCTTTGAAATTTCAAAAGAATGGACAGAGTGTGAGTTTGACTTTACGTTAAAAGATAGATTAAACTATACAATAAGTGTAGAACAGAGCGAAGAAAGTGCGAAATTTACCGACGAAATTTTAATCGGTAAAATGGAAGTTTGTCTTATTGAAGGTACAGTTTCAAAAGAAAAAGAAATAAAAGATTTATCATTTAAAGAAAGCACAAAAAACACACTGCACTTAATTGGCGATTCAATTGTAACAAAATACGGTTATGATACAATAACACGCGGATGGGGAATGTTTATCGGCGAAAATTTTGATGATGAAAAACTTATTGTAAACAATGTGGCTGTTGGCGGCTGGAGTACAAAAACATATTTAAAAACAATAGCAGGGCAAAAAAGATGGAATTACGTTAAAGACAATTTAAAAGAAGGAGATTTTGTTATAATTTCGCTTGGCATTAACGATATGTCAAATTCAAAAGAAACTGTACGCGTTACAGTTGATGAATATAAACAAAATCTTCAAAGAATGTTTGATGAGTTAAATGAAGATGGTGTAACTATAATATTTGCAACCCCTACCATTACACTAAATGACGGAAAAATAGAAAATTTCAGACGTTGTATGGCAGATGCAATGATTGAAGTTTATGAAAACAATAAAGACAAAGAAAATCTTTATTTAATCGATTTAAACAAACTTATGTTTGAAAGACTAAAAGAACTTGAAGAAAAAATAGGGTACGACAAAATTCTTGAAACTTACTACTCTGTAGGTGTAGACGGATTGCCTGATACAACTCATCAAAGAGAAGCAGGCTCAAGGTACATAATTTCTTTAATTTTAGAACTTTTAGATAAAACAGATTGCAAAATAAATAATTACATAAAATAATTCGAAAAAGTTTCGTAGCTCAATTTGTTGACATAAGACTTATATGAATTTATAATAAATGTAACTAATACCAAAGGGGAAGTAAAAATGAAAAAAATAATTTCAATGTGTTTAGTACTTACACTTGTACTTTCAATGATGTGTGTACCAGCATCATTTGCAGCGGTTGGTAAACCTGAATGGGCAAACATGACATTTGATGACTGGACGGCTATTAACACAAACCGTGTAGAATACGGCGGACAAAACGATTCAGCGTATCCACTTGCACTTTCAGAAGATGGAAGAAACGGCTCGCAGTGTATAACTGCAAAATTTTATGTGCATAACACCAAGGTAAGATTCAAAAATGTATTTTCAAATCTTCAACTTGGAGAAAGATATTTAATTACACTTTGGGTTAAGTCGATAGATAATACAGATAAGGCTTTAAATCTTGGAATACATACTTCAAGTGGTGGTAATGACGCAAAAATAACTTTAACAACGGCAAATCTTACAGATGATTGGGTAAAAATTTCAGGACTGTTTGTAGTAACAGAAGATACACTTGATGCTAATAAAATTGGTTTGATTACTAGTGGCAGTTCGGGTGCTGCGGGAGCAGTTTTAATTGATGATGTCAGCATTACAATGCTTGAAGGCGAAGAAAAAGAAGACATAAATACAGCAAGAAAAACATATTTTTCTTTTGATAAATGGAACAATGATAAATTAAATACAACAATGTCACTTGGAGGTAACGCTGCATATGGCGATGTTGTACTTGCATATGAGCAGTGCCGCGGCGAAGTAGGAAGTGCTCTTCATTTTAAAAACAGGGAAGAATTAACTGACAGACTTAAACTTGTAGATGTTGCAAAAAGTCCTGCACCGGGTAACACGTATAGATATACAGCATATGCAAAAATCGGCGATGATGCAAGCATTAGTGAAGCATCAATAAACTTTGGTGCGTGCGACCGTTATGTTAAGTATTCTGAAAGATTTAAAATCAATAAAACAGACTACACAAAAATGGAATTTACATACACAATAAAAGATGACGATGTTACAGGTGTTAGTTTTGACCAGAGCGCAGGCTTAGGACTAATTAGTGAAATTCTGATTGACGATGTAACAGTTGAATGTATTTACAGAGCACCAACACCTGATTATGATATTGAAGAAACAGAAAAAGGTTACAAAATAAAAGCACATATTGAAGATTATTATGATGAAAATGGCGCAACAAAAACATATCAGCCAATCGTTGCAAAATACGGAGAAAATGGTCTTATAACTGCAAAAGTCGGAAGTAAGGTTACACTTGCAAACGATTTGACATATCCTTTAAATCAGGATGTAATACTTGAAACAGATAAACTTGAAGAAGGCGAATATATTAAAGTATTTGCACTTACTGATGTTCTTGATATGTATCCAATGTCAAAAGCAGGGACACACAATCCGTTTGACGCAGATTACAAACAAAAAACACTTTACCTTCTTGGCGATTCTATCGTAACAGACTATTCAAGTAAAATTGCAGAAAACCCTACATATGCTACACGCGGTTGGGGTATGTTTATACAGGAATATTTTGACGAAAAAGATGTAAAAGTTATAAACAAAGCAAGAGGCGGAGAAAGTACAAAATCTTTCCTATACGGCAACGTAATGGATGGCTGGAAAGAAATTGAAAACGGTCTTGAAAAAGGCGACTATTTCATGATGAGTTTTGGTATTAACGACTCTAGTTCGTCTGCTGCTTACAGAAGATGTACAATAGGCGAATATAAAACAAATATCCAAAAATACATCGACAAAGTAACCCAAAAAGGTGCTTATGTAATTCTTCTTAGCTGTACACCAACAATTAAAAGTACACAAGAACAATTTGAAGCGGCCGGTAACCACAGAAGAGACTGGGCAGAAGCAATGGAAGAAGTTGCAAAAGCCAATAGTGATAATCCTTTAGTGTACTATTTTGATTTAAACCAGACGATGTATGATGATCTTCTTGCAAAAATAGAAACAATGGGATTTGAAACATTTAAAACAACATACTTTGCACCAGATGATTCTACTCACCAGAATGAAACAGGTTCAAGATGGGTACTTTCAATAATTATGGATTTAATCAGTAAATCTGATTGTCCGCTAAACAATTATGTAAAAAAATAATATTTACTAATTTAAAATGTTGTGATAAAATAAAAGCACAGGAAAATTCCTGTGCTTTTTAAATTTAAAATGGGAGAAATCAAAAATGAAAAAATTTGTTAGTTTGTTGTTAACTTTAATGCTTGTTCTTAGCACATTGGTAATTCTACCTGTATTTTCGCAAAGTGGGGAGTTTAAACTTACCTTTGATGATTGGGAAAGTATAGATAATGCCCAGGCAAAAGCCGTTATTGACCTTGGTGGTCAGCCTACAGGAACTATTGAAATTACAACCGAAGGCAGAAATGGAAAGGCAATTATTTTTAATCAGCCAGACGATAATTCAAAATTAAGATTTAAAAATGCTTTTTCTAATCTTACATCAGGCGAAACTTATACAGTTACACTATATGCAAAAAGTGCAAGTGACGCAAAAGGCGAAATATCACTTGGATTGTACAAAGATTCAAATGCAAATCCAGTTGCAACAATTGCAAAAGAAAAAATTGATAACACAAAGTGGACAAAAATTTCAGCAAACTTCGTTGTGAGTGAAAATCAGACTGATGTAACTAAAATAGGTATTATTCAGTCGGGAATGCAGGAAGGTGATTCTTTGATAGGCAAAATTATGATTGATGATGTAAGTGTCCAAAAACTTGGCTCATCAGGAAAAGAAGATACCGATACTTTAAGAGTTAAAGGAATAACTTTTGATAAATGGGATAGCTCTGTTTTACAATCACATCTTTCAACAGGCGGAACTCAGCCATATGAAAACATAATGCTTACAAATATTGAAGCACGTGGCGATGAAGGTATGTGTTTGAAAGTTGGCGGAAGAAAAAATACATATGACAGAGCAAAACTTGTACGTGTTGCAAAAAGTGCTGCTGCCGGAAATGAATATAACTACAGCGCATATGTAAAAATACCAAATGAAGCA
Source organism: Oscillospiraceae bacterium (assembly GCA_015069095.1). GTDB lineage: Bacteria > Bacillota > Clostridia > UMGS1810 > UMGS1810 > SIG430. Next base: position 12,336 of record SVJH01000010.1, read on the forward strand.
AATATAGATACTGCAACAATAATAATGGGTGTTTCAGACCTTAACAAAACAGATTCAGTATATATGGTAGAAAAAGAAATAAACAAAAAAGAATGGACAAAGATAGAATTTACATATACTTTAAAAAATGACAGCGAAGATTCAATAGCATTTGAGCAAAAAAGTGAAGATAAAACTGTACTTACAGAATATCTTGTTGACGATGTTACGGTAGAATGCACAAAAAGAGTACCGACTGTTTCATACGATGTAGATAAAACTGATAGTGGCTATGTTATAAATGCATCTTTGGATGATTATTATGAAGAAGGAAAAACAAAATATATTCAGACAATTGCAGTAAAATATAACGGAACAGAACTTGTTGCTGCAAAAATGGGCGAGAAAAAAGTATTCTCAAGTAAAACAACATATCCTTTAAATGATACAATTAACCTTGAAACACAACCGCTTAAAGAAGGAGAATACATTAAGGTATACTCAATGTCGGATGCAGATGAAAATCTCCCTATTTTATCATCTTACAAATACAATCCGTTCGACCCTGCATTTAACCAGAAAACACTTCATTTAATAGGCGATTCAATAGTTGCTGACTATTCTGAACAAATTGCTAAAAAGCCTGAAAGTGTAACACGCGGTTGGGGTATGTATATTCAGGAATATTTTAACGAGAACGATGTAAAAGTAAACAATCAGGCAAAATCTGGCGAAAGTACAAAATCCTTTCTTTATACAAATGTTGTACAAAGGTGGCTTAATGTTAAAAACAGTTTAGAAGAAGGCGATTACGTAATAATTTGTCTTGGTATAAATGACTTTGGCTCAAAAAGTCCTACAAGAAAAGTAACAGTGCAGGAATACAAGCAAAATCTTCAGAGATTTATTGATGAAATAAGCGCCAAAGGCGGAAAAACAATACTTTTAACACTTACAACAACACTTAACTCTACAAAAGAAGAATACGCTAAAAACGGCAATTTCAGACGTAGCATGGCAGATGCAATGATTGAAGTTGCAAATAACAATAAAGATAATGAAAATGTTTACTGCTATGACCTTAATCAGTATATGCTTGACAAAATGCTTAAACTTATTGATGAAAAAGGTTATGATGAGTTTAAAAGTGAGTATTTTGCAGATAATACCCACCAGACAGAAAAAGGTTCAAGATGGGTTCTTTCGCTTATAATTGACTTAATAAAAAATTCTGATTGTGATTTGAAAGATTACTTAATAAAATAACAAAAAAGCAGGCATCTTATGATGCCTGCTTTTTTTGTGAAAAATAAACAAAAACTTTCCTTTCTTTTTGACGTATTTTTCAATTTACTACCTTTTTGATTTGTGATATAATTATTATGTCATTATATTACAATAAAGGAGAGGTTAAATATGAAAAAACTTATTTCAATAATGATGACAGTTATTATGGTAGTATCATGTTTTGCATGCACAGGCGTATTTGCAGATGATGCTATTAAAGTAATAATTGACGGTAAAGAATTAACAATGGATCAGCCACCGGTACTTAAAGATGGCAGAACACTTGTACCACTTCGTGCAATTTTTGAAGCACTTGGCGCAACTGTAGGTTGGGATGATGCTACTAAAACTGCTACTGGTACAAAAGATGGTAAAGAAATCAAAATTGCAATTGATAACACTGTAGCAAAAGTAGACGGAAAAGAAGTAAAACTTGATGTTCCTGCACAGATTATAAACTCAAGAACACTTGTTCCTGTAAGATTTATTTCTGAATCACTTGGTGCATCAGTTGCTTGGAACGGCGAAACAAAAACTGTTACAATTACAAGTGCAAAAGTTGAAGAAAAAGTGCTATACGCAGAAAACTTTGACAACAAAGCATCATTTACATATAACACAGATTTTATAATCGGTGGTGTTTACAAAGCAGAAAACGTATCACTTTCAACAGAAGTTGACCATACAACAGGCAGTGGTAAATCATTAAAAATGGGTGGCAGAACAAGTGCTAACGACCGAGTAAAATTCAAAAATGCATTCAGCGGTGCTGTAAATGGAACAACATATGTAGTTTCTGCTTATGTTTATACTCCTGTTGATGCTGTTAAAGTAGGAATCAGCGTATTTGGAGATAAAGGAACTGCTACTGCATATAACTCACCTGCAAGAAAAACATATGATATTAAAGCAAATACATGGACTTTAATTGAAGTTGAATATACATATGATAATGCAGAAATCACACAGATTGGTATTGACCAGTCAGATACAAAAGCAACTGTAATCGAAACAATTTACGTTGACGATGTAAGAGTTGCAACAAAAGGCGCTTCTGCTTCTTTAACACCAGAAAAACCTAACGAACCATCTAAGCCAACAGTAGAACCAACTCCTGTTATAACAGGTAATGGACTTTTAGATTTAACATTTGACGCTTTAACTTCATTTGTTGAAAAAACAAACTTTATCACAGGTGCATCTTACCAGGGTAAAGGCGTATCACTTTCAACAGAAGTTGACCATACAACAGGAAAAGGTAAAGCACTTAAAATTGCAGATAGATCTAAATTTGACCACAGGGTTAAATTCACAAATGCATTTGACGGCGCTAAAACAGGAGATAAATTTGAAATTACAATGTGGGTATATTCAGAAACAGATGCTCCAAAAGTTCGTGTTGGTGTATATGGCGATGTAGGAACAAGTACAGCATTTAAAGCACCAAAAAATACTACTGTTGATGTTAAAGCAAAAACATGGACAGAAATAAAACTTGAATACACATACGACAATGCTGAAATTACTCAACTTGGTATAGACCAGTCTGACGGAAAACTTGAAGTTGCTCCTGTACTTTACGTTGATGACGTGAAAATTGTAAAAAAATAATTAAACAAACTCAAAAATTCCCCGACGTTTTTGTCGGGGAATTTTTTTGTGCATTTTAAACAAAAAAAAACACTAATTTTGACATTTTAATCAATTTACTAAATGCTGTGTCTTATGGTATAATGATATAGCAGTGTTGCCTGTTTTTTGGTAAAGAATATATCCAGAAAAAAGGTATCATAAAAAACAATCAATATTTTAAAAAAGGAGAAAGTATTTATGAAAAAACTAGTATCACTGATTTTAGTTTTTGCAATGCTTGTTACATGTTTTTCATGTGTAGCGTTTGCAGAAGATGAAATCAAAATTATGCTTAACGGCAAAGCACTTACAATGGATCAGCCTCCTGTTATTGTAAATGACAGAACACTTGTTCCACTTCGTGCAATATTTGAAGGTCTTGGTGCAACTGTAACATGGGACGATAGCACCAAAACTGCTACAGGTATTAAGGATGGTAAAGAAATTAAAATTACAATTGATAATACTGTTGCAAAAGTAGATGGAAAAGACGTTACACTTGACGTTCCTGCACAGATTATCAGCAGTCGTACAATGGTTCCTGTAAGATTTATTTCTGAATCTTTAGGATGCAAGGTTGACTGGGATGGCACTACAAAAACAGTTATTATTGAAAGTGCACAAGGTGCAATTTTTGAATTAACATTTGATGGTCTTAGCGAATTTGCAAATAACAAAGATTTCATCACAGGTGCAACTTACGACGCTAAAGGCGTTTCTTTAACTGATGAATATGACCATACAACAGGCGAAGGTATATCTTTAAAACTTGCAAATAGAACGAAATCAGACCACAGAATTAAATTCTTAAATGCATTTAAAGATGCTGTTGTTGGCGAAACATACGTTGTTTCGGCTTTCGTATATGCTCCTGAAGGTGCAGAAAAAGTTGGTATCGGTACATATTCAGATACAGGTACAGCCAATGCATTCAGTCCTGCTGCAAACAAAGAATACGATATAGCAGCAAACAAATGGACTTTAATTGAAGTTGAATATACACATAAAGATGCAGCTATTACACAGGTTGGTATCGACCAGAGACCTGCAAGTGTAAAATGCGCTCCAACTCTTTATGTTGACGATGTTAAAGTTGTTAAAAAAGCAGTTTCTGCTCCGGTAGAACCAGAATCAACTACACTTATTCCTGTAACATTAAGAGAAGGTAAAAGACCAACTCCATCTTCTAACGGGCTTGGCAAAACTTACGATGACCTTATTTTCTACGACAGAGCATTTGAAACTGATGGCGAAAAGAAAGATTCTGAAACAATGTTTAATGCACTTCCAAAGAACCCAAAAGTTATGGCAGATCATAGCGATATGGTTGCCTCTAAACTTCAGGGAAGTGAAGCATCACTTGCTTCGGTTGAAAAAGTCAGTGTAGAAGGTATGCCTTTTACAGAAGCATTAAAAGCAAAAGTAACAGGTGTTCCTAAATATGCATATAATACTCAAATGGTACTTGAATCTTTAGAAGACGGTACATTTGAAGATGGCGACAACATGCTTATTGTTTTCTATTTAAGAACACTTTCTGCAGAAAATGAAATGCAGATGGGTCAGGTTCAGCTTATTGTTGAACAGGAAGTTGCTCCTAATAACAAAGTTTTAAAAGAAGATGTTAAAACATTTGCTGGTGCAGGTTGGAAAAAAGTTTATCTTCCATTCGTTGCACAAAAAGGATACACACGTCTTTGCATCCGTCTTGGATACTACGTACAGGAAATTGAATTTGGCGGATACCAGATTTTAAACTATGGTAAAAATGTGAAATTTGATGATCTTCCAACTGATACAGTAATGGAAATCTACGACAAAAAAGATCTTTTCGAAAAAGACATTGATTGGAGAAAAGAAGCCTGGGAAAGAATTGAAGAAATCAGACGCGGTGACATCAAAGTTGTTGTAAAAGATGAAAACGGTAATGTAATCGAAAATGCAGACGTTAAAATTGACATGTACGACCATGAATTTAAATGGGGTACAGCATTTAACGGAAATGCATTTAGTGAAACTGAAAAAGGCGATAAATACCGTGAAGCAGTTTCAACACTATTTAACACAGTAGTTAGTGAATCTTCACATAAACCTGCAGAGTATTTAATGAATCCCGAACCTGCTAAAAAACAGGTTGAAATTGCAAAACAACTTGGTATGAAACATTTTAGAGGACATACTCTTGTTTGGGACAGACCTCTTGACAGAACATACGATGTAGCAAATGATGAATGGATTAAAAATACTACTGTAACAGAAGAACTTGCAAAACTTACAATTGCAAATGATGAAGCAGGTATTGATAAATACATTGAAAACACAATAAAAACACTTGCCGAAGATTTTAAAGGTCAGCTTTGTGATTGGGATGTTGTTAACGAACTTCTTGTTAACAACGAAATCAGAACACGTTTTGGTAATCAGGTTCTTAACAAATGGTATGACTGGGCTCGTAAATATGATCCGAATGCAACACTTTACATTAACGAAACAGGTATCGTAGGTCAACCAAACAATCAAAAAGTAGAAAATTTCAAAGTTGTACTTGATTATATGACTCAGAACGGTGTTGATTTTGACGGTATTGGTATTCAGAGTCACTTTGGTACATTTGTATCTCCAAAAGCATTCTATGATGAACTTATGGAAATTGCTGCATATGGTAAAGAAATGAAAATCACAGAATATGACTGCTCATTTGATATGAACGCACAAGATCCTGAAGCAGAAGCAAGTTTTACTCGTGATATTATGATTTTAGCATATTCAATGCAGCAGATGGATGGTTTCTTAATGTGGGGATTCTGGGATGGATCACACTGGTTAAAAAATGCTCCTGTATTTGATGATGACTGGTCGCTTAAACTTTCAGGTGAGCAGTACATCGACCTTGTTTACAACAAATGGTGGACACAGGAAGATGGTAAAACAAATACAGATGGTACTTATGCTACAAAAGGTTACTACGGTGATTATTTAATTACAGCATCAAAAGATGGTAAAACTGCAACAGCAGATGTTAAATGCTACAAAGGAAACGATAACACAATCGAAATCGTACTTAAATAAATAAAATCAATTAAAATTCCGCTGCTTTCGTAGCGGAATTTTTTTAAATACTCTATGATTTGTAGATTTTTTTAAAAAATACGAACAAGCCAAGGGGTTTACAACATTTGTGCTGCATGGTATAATAAATTATGTGAATGGAGGAGATATAAATGAAAAAAGTAATATCAGTACTGTTAGCGTTGATTATGACATTATCATGCTTTTTTTGTGTAAATGTTTTTGCAGATGAAGGCATTAAAGTTATAATTAACAAAAAAGCACTTACAATGGATCAGATGCCTGTTATAGTAAATGGCAGAACTCTTGTACCACTTCGTGCAATTTTTGAAGCGCTTGGTGCAACTGTAGGTTGGGACGACGCTACTAAAACAGCAACAGGCGTTTTAGACGATACAACAGTATCACTACAGATTGACAATACGAACGCAAAAGTAAACGGAAAAGACGTTACACTTGATGTTCCTGCACAGATTGTTGGCTCAAGAACACTTGTTCCTGTAAGATTTATTTCCGAATCTTTAGGATGCAAGGTTGACTGGGATGGCGCTACAAAAACAGTTATTATTGAAAGTGCTAAGGATGCAATTTTTAATTTAACATTTGACAATCTTAGTTCATTTGAAAATAACAAAGATTTTATCACAGGTGCAGCTTACGATGAAAAAGGCTTATCTTTAACAAATGAGTACGACCACACTTTGGGCAGTGGTAAATCACTAAAAATGGATAACAGAACAAAAAATGAACACAGAGTAAAATTCTTAAATGCTTTAGCTAATGCAAAGAAGGGCGAAACATATATTATTTCTGCTTTTATTTATGCAACAGATGGAGCAGAAAAAGTTCGTATTGGTGCATACTCAGACACGGGAACATCAAATGCATATACTCCTATAGCAAAGAAAGACTATGACATCTTAGCAAATCAATGGACTCTAGTTGAAGTTGAATATACACATAAAAATGATGAAATCAGCCAGATTGGCATCGACCAGTATGCAGTAGATGCAAAATGTGCCCCTACACTTTACATCGACGATGTTAAAGTTGTTAAAAAAGCAAGTGAAGTAGTTGTAACCCCTGAAAAGACTACACTTATTCCTGTTACACAAAGAGAAGGTAAAAGACCAACTCCTTTAGTTACAGGTATAGGCAAAACTTACGATGATCTTATTTTCTATGACAGAGTATTTGAAGCTGCAGGCGAAAAGAAAGACTCTGAAACAATGTTTAATGCTCTTCCAAAAAACCCGAAAGTTATGGCAGACAATGACGATATGTTAGCATCTAAACTTTCCGGAATTAAGACATCTTATGCAAAAGTTGAAAAAGTCAGCGTAGAAGGTATGCCATTTACAGAAGCACTTAAAGCAAAAGTTAAAGAAGTTCCGGAAAGTCCGTATCATACACAGATGGTACTTGAATCTCTTGGAGATGATACATACGAAGATGGCGACAATATGCTTATCATTTTCTATTTAAGAACACTTTCAGTAGAAAATGAAAGTGCAATGGGTCAGGTTCAGCTTGTTGTTGAACAGGAAGTTCCTCCAAACAACAAAGTTTTACAGGAAAATGTTAAAACAGTTGCAGGCGCAGGTTGGAAAAAAGTTTATCTTCCATTTGTTGCACAAAAAGGATATACACGTCTTTGCATAAGACTTGGATACTATGTTCAGGAAGTTGAATTTGGCGGATACCAGATTTTAAACTACGGTAAAAATGTAAAATTTGAAGACCTTCCTTCAGATACAGTAATGGAAATCTACGACAAAAAAGAACTTTTCGAAAAAGATGTTGACTGGCGTAAAGAAGCATGGGCAAGAATTGAAGAAATCAGACGCGGTGACATCAAAGTTATTGTAAAAGATGAAAATGGCAATGTAGTTCCTGATGCAGACGTTAAAATTGATATGTACGACCATGAGTTTAAATGGGGCACAGCATTTAACGGAACTGCATTTTATGAAAGTGAAAAAGGCGAAAAATACCGCGAAGCAGTTTCAACACTATTTAACACAGTAGTTAGTGAAATTGCACATAAACCGGCAGAGTATTTAAAAAATCCCGAACCTGCTAAAAAACAGGTTGAATTTGCAAAACAACTTGGTATGAAACATTTTAGAGGACATGCACTTGTTTGGGACAGACCAATTGGTAAAACATTTGATGCCGAAAAAGACGAATGGATTGAAAATACCAGTGTAACAGAAGAACTTGCAAGACTTATAATTGCAAATGATGAAGCAGGTATTGATAAATATATTGAAGAATCAATCAAAAAAATGGCAGGAGATTTTAACGGTCAACTTTGCGATTGGGATGTTGTTAACGAACTTCTTGTTAACAACGAAATCAGATCTCGTTTTGGTAATCAGGTTCTTAATAAGTGGTTTGAGTGGGCACAGAAATACGATACAACTGCAAAAATGTATATTAACGAAACAAGTATCATAGGTCAACCAAGTAATAATAAACTAAAAAGTTTCAAAGTTGTACTTGATTATATGGTACAAAATGGTGTTGATTTTGATGGTATTGGTATGCAGGGACACTTTGGTACATTTGTATCTCCAAAAGGATTTTACGATGAACTTATGGAACTTACTGAATATGGTAAAGAAATAAAAATTACAGAATTTGATTGTGCATTTGATATGAATGCACAAGACCCTGAAGCAGAAGCAAGTTTTACTCGTGATATTATGATTTTAGCATACTCAATGCAGCAGATGGACGGTTTCTTAATGTGGGGATTCTGGGATGGATCACACTGGCTAAAAAATGCTCCTGTATTTGACGATGACTGGTCACTTAAAGAAAGCGGTAAACAGTACATTGACCTTGTTTACAATAAATGGTGGACACAGGAAGACGGTAAAACAGCCGCTGACGGTACATATGCTACAAAAGGTTACTACGGCGATTATTTAATTACAGCATCAAAAGACGGTAAAACTGCAACAGCAGATGTTAAATGCTATAAAGGTAACGATAACACAATCGAAATCGTACTTAAATGATAATGCGGACGCTGTCCGCACCTGCCAACTTTTTTTAAAAAGTTGGATCAAAAACTTACATTAAGCAAAACATATGTTTTGCTCATACATAAATAAGCATCTTCCTTATGGAAGATGCTTGTTTTTTTGTAAAATTAAGGGAAAATCAACAGATTGATGCGTGTATAATACATCTTTTTGGTGTATGCTATATTGTTTGAGTATAATTGTGATGATATAATACAAATATAAGAATATTTAAGGAGATGAAAAAAATGAAAAAATTAGTTTCATTGGTATTAGCATTGGTTATGATTATTTCGTGCTTTACTGTTTCAACAGTTTTTGCGTCGGATGAAATTAAAGTCTTAATCAATGGTACATCGCTTACAATGGATCAAGCGCCTGTAATTGTAAATGACAGAACACTTGTTCCACTTCGCGCAATATTTGAAGGACTTGGCGCAACTGTAACATGGAATGATGCTACAAAGACAGCAACAGGTGTTAAAGATGGCAAAGAAATCAAAATTTCAATTGATTCGACAATAGCATTTGTAGGTGGTAAATTGGTATCACTTGATGTTCCAGCGCAGATTGTTGGCAGTCGAACAATGGTTCCGGTAAGATTTATTTCTGAATCTTTAGGATGCAGGGTTGACTGGGACGGTGCTACAAAAACAGTTATTATTACAAGTGGTGCAACTAATACAAGCGGTACATCTGGTGCGATATTCGAATTGAATTTTGACACTGTAAATACACTTGAAATGAATAAAGACTTTATTACAGGTGCAGCGTACGAAGCAAGCGGATTTTCTGTAACAAATGAAATCGATCATACATCTGGCAGTGGCAAATCTGCTAAAATGGGTGGCAGAAAAGCACCTGACCACAGAGTAAAATTTTTAAATGCGTTTAAAGACGCAACAATTGGCGAAACATACATAGTTTCTGCTTATGTTTACACTAAAGAAGATGCCAAAAATGTAAGCCTTGGTGTATTTGGTAATACAGGAACAAAATATGCATACACACCTGCAGAAAGTAAATCTGTAAATGTAAAAGCAAATGAATGGACTTACATTGAGTTTGAATACAAACACGAAGACGCTATAGTAGAACAGATTGGCGTTGACCAAAGACCTGCAAAAGAAAGTCCACTCGTTGAAACAATTTACATAGACGATGTAAAGGTTGTTAAAAAAGGCGGAGCAGTAATCAGCGACAGCCCGAAAGTATTTGAATTGAATTTTGATACTGTAAACACACTTGAAATGAATAAAGATTTCATCACAGGTGCATCGTACGAAGCAAGCGGATTTTCTCTAACAAATGAAATCGACCATACATCGGGCAGTGGTAAATCTGCTAAAATGGGTGGCAGAAAAAGCCCTGACCACAGAGTGAAATTTTTAAATGCGTTTAAAAACGCAACAATTGGCGAAACATACATAGTTTCTGCTTATGTTTACACTAAAGAAGATGCTAAAAATGTAAGCCTTGGTGTATTTGGTAATACAGGAACAAAATATGCATACACACCTGCAGAAAGTAAATCTGTAAATGTAAAAGCAAATGAATGGACTTACATTGAATTTGAATATAAACACGAGGACGCTATAGTAGAACAGATTGCTATTGACCAAAGACCTGTAAAAGAAAGTCCACTCGTTGAAACAATTTACATAGATGATGTAAAAGTTGAAAAAAAAAACAGTGAATTAACTGAAAAACAAACACTTGTACCCGTTACATTAAGAGCAGGCAAAAGACCAACTCCATCTTCTAACGGGCTTGGCAAAACATACGATGACCTTATTTTTTACGAAAGAACTTTTGAAGAAAAAGTAGATAATAAAAAAGATTCAGAAGCAATGTTTGCTATGCTCCCTAATAATCCTAAAGTTATGGCAGATAACCAAGATTTGCTTGCATCAAGATTAACAGGGAAAGAGTATGCTTCTGTTGAAAAAGTTGCGGTTGAAAATATGCCGTTTAAAGAAGCATTAAGAGCAGATGTAACAAAACTTTCTCCAAATGTTTACGACACACAATTGGTACTTGATTCACTTGATGATGCCTCGTTTGAAGAAGGCGACAATATGCTTGTAGTTTTCTACTTAAGAACAATTGCTGCCGATAACGAGTTTACAACAGGCCAGGTTCAACTTGTTGTTGAACAGGAAGCTGCTCCTAATGATAAAGTTTTGCAGGAAAATGTTAAAACACTTGAAGGTGCACCTTGGAAAAAAGTTTATCTTCCGTTTACTGCAAAAAAAGGATTTACACGTCTTTGCATAAGACTTGGCTATTACATACAAACGGTTGAATTTGGCGGATATCAAATTTTAAACTATGGTAAAGATGTAAAATTTGAAGACCTTCCAACAGATACAGTAATGGAAGAATATGACGGCAGAGAACTTTTTGAAAAAGACGTTGACTGGAGACGCGAAGCCTGGGCAAGAATTGAACAGATTCGTCGCGGCGATATTAAAGTTATTGTAAAAGATGAAAATGGTAATGTAATTCCTGATGCAGATGTTAAAATTGATATGTATGACCACGAGTTCCAGTGGGGGACAGCGGTTGGCAGTACTGTTCTTGCAGATGGAACAAAAGGCGAAAAATATCGTGAGGCACTTTCAACATTCTTTAATACAGGTGTTGCCGAGTCATCATTTAAGCCTGCAGCATATATGTCAAGCCCTGAAACTGCAAGGAAAAAACTTGATATATCAAAAACGCTTGGTCTTAAATATTTTAGAGGTCATGCGTTTGTTTGGGACAGAGGTCTTCACAAAACATATGATGCTAAAAACGATAAGTGGATTGAAAACACAACAACAACCGAAGAACTTGTAAGATTAACTCTTGCAAACGATGAAAAAGGCATTGATGCGTATATTGAAAATACAATAAAAACAATGGCAGAAACTTTTGAAGGAAAACTTTGCGATTGGGATGTTGTTAATGAAATCATTGTCAATAATGAGTTAAAAACAAGATTTGGCTCAGGCGTGCTTAAAAAATGGTTTGAATGGGCGCAAAAATATGACGAAACTGCCGATATGTATATCAATGAAACAAGCATTTCAGGTCGCCCTGAAAACGGTAAAGTAAGACAGTTTAAAATGATTCTTGATGAAATGGTAAACATGGGTGTTGATTTTGATGGAATTGGTATTCAGGGGCATATAAGTATTGTATCTCCAAAAGCGTTCTATGATGAAATCGTGCAGTTTACGCAGTACGGCAAAAAGATGAAAATTACCGAGTTTGACACGGGTCTTATTGAAGATAAAGAGCTTGATGCAAGTTTCATTCGAGATGTAATAATTCTTATGTATTCTATTGAAGAAGTAGAAGGGTTCTTAATGTGGGGATTCTGGGACGGACAACAATGGCGAAGCAACGGACCGCTATTTGACAGAGATTGGAATTTAAAACTTTCGGGCGAGCAGTATCTTGACCTTGTTTACAACAAATGGTGGACACAGGAAGATGGTAAAACAGCATCTGACGGAACATATGCTACAAAAGGTTACTACGGCGATTATTTAATTACTGCATCAAAAGACGGTAAAACTCAAACTGTAGATGTTAAATGCTACAAAGGAAAAGATAACACAATCGAAATAGTACTTAAATAAATTTTATACTTCTTTTTAAAAAAGAAGCAAAATCGTTACTTTTTTTCAAAAAAGTAACACAAAAAACTTTCATTAAGCAAAACGTACGTTTTGCACAGTAAAATTGAACTTAAAGATGATGTTACATTTAATACTCAAGTCGAATTAAACAATGACGCTACAAACATTGAACTTGACCTTGGCGAAAACACAATCACTTTTGATAACGTCAACGCTTTTATGCTAAAAAAAGGAACACTTACTGTTAAAAATGGTAAATTGGTAAATGTTTCTGCATCAACACATTTTATATTTACATTTGATGCTAATGCAAGTTATGCAAGAAATGCTACTCTTAACTTAACAGATGTAGAAATTGATGCAACAGATAACGAACGTCCTGTATACTTTAAAAGTAACGCTAATGCACAGCACTCACAGCATACATTAAACCTTACAGACGTTACTTTAAATGCTACAGCAAACTCAGATAACAGAATGATTTATTCTGATGGTGCAAATCACGCAACAGTAAATATTTACAGCGGTAATTATACAGGTACTTGTAAATATTTAAGTTACAACGAATCTGCAAATGTATACGGTGGAACATTTACAGATAAAAACGTTAAAAACTACGTTGCAGACGGATATAAAGTTGTTACTAATGACAATAATGGTAGATACTCTGTTGTTGAAGACACAGTTGTAAATGTAACAGATGATTTGGAAGCAGTTTATGCTGACGGAAACGAAACATATACATACAGATTCTTTGCTGTAATTGCAGACTATGAACTTTATGCAAAAGCCGGCTTTAAAGTTACTGCAATAGTTTCTGGCGAAGAATATGAATGGAATATTGAACTTAATGAAGTTTATGAAACTGTTAATGTTAATGACACAGATTACGATGCCGAAGGTTACATTTTAACAGGTGCTATTGGTGAAGTTCCAACTGATGATGTCAAGTTTACTGTTGTACCTTACGTTGTAGACTTTGAAGGCAACGAAATCGAGTTATAATAGAGGAGGTAAAAGAATATGAATAAAAAATATGTATCTCCTTATGCAGAGGTAAAAAACTTTATTACTGAAGATGTTATTGCTTCTTCAGGCGTAAATAATAAAGATAAACTAACTGCAATGGCATTAAAATCATTTAACGTTGCAGATTCAGACGCTAAATGGGGCGACGTTGTTAAGTAATAGTCTTCTTTTTAAAAAAGAAGTAAAATCGAAACTTTTTGAAAAAGTTTCATCAAAAACTTACATTAAGCAAAACATACGTTTTGCTTTGGGTAAAATAAAAGGCACTCGGTTGAGTGCCTTTTTTATATATCGTTTCTTAAAATATCTTCGTATGTTTCTCTTTTAACTGCAAGTTCATCTTTTCCGTCTTTTACAAAAACTACTGCAGGACGGCAAAGTCTGTTATAATTACTTGACATTGAATAGTTATATGCTCCCGTACTCATTACTGCTAAGATATCTCCGCTTTCCATTTTCGGAAGGCAAGCATCTTTCATAATTATATCTCCGCTTTCGCAGCATTTTCCGCAAACTGTAACTACATCGTCTGCTATTGCGTCAGTTCTGTTTGCAACAACGCCGTCATATTCAGCTTCGTATAAAATATATCGTGGATTATCCGCCATACCGCCGTCAACAGATACGTATTTTCTCACGTTTTTAATATCTTTTACACATCCTACTGTATAAAGCGTTACACCTGCATCGCCGACAATAGAGCGCCCTGGTTCCATAAGAATAAATGGAAGTTTAATACTATGTTCTTTGCATTTTTCGTTTAAAACTTTAGATACTTCTTCGATATATCTGTCGTACTTAACCGGTTTATCGTTTTCTAAATATTTAATACCAAATCCACCGCCAAGGTTAAGTTTTTCAATTTCAATACCAAGTTCATCTTTATTTTTGCCATAAAATCAACCATAACTTTGGCTGCTTCTTTAAAAGGTTCAAGTTCAAATATTTGAGATCCGATATGACAATGAATACCTACAATTTTTACATTTTCTTTTTCTTTTGCGATTTTTATTATTTCGTATGCTTCGTCATTTTCAAGAGCAACGCCAAATTTTGAATCGATTTGTCCTGTACTTATAAATTCATGAGTATGAGCATCAACACCCGGTTTAATTCTGAAAAGAATGTTAGTTTTTGTGTTGTGTTTTTTTGAAATTTCATCAATCAAATTAAGTTCGTATATACTGTCAACAACAATTTGACCTATACCGTTTTCAATGGCAAATTCAAGTTCCTCGAATGTTTTATTATTTCCGTGGAAATATACGTTTTTAAGATCAAATCCTGCCTTTATAGCCGTATACAATTCTCCGCCCGACACAACATCAACACCGATTTTTTCTTCTTTTGCAATACGATAAATTTTAAGCGCACAAAATGCTTTGCTTGCATAAAGTACCATTCCGTTTGAATTGTAGTATTTTTCTATTGAATTTTTATACGTCCTCATATTTTTTCTGATAACATTTTCATCCATAACATAAAGCGGAGTTCCGTATTTTTTTGCAAGATAAACACAGTCGCAACCGCCTATTTCAAGGTGATTTTCGTTGTTTACAGAAAAATTTTCGTGAATGTACATATATATAATGCCTCCTAAAATGAATAATTATCTTTTGCAGTTTTTAATACCTTTTTTATGTAATGCTATTACATAAAGAATAATAAATACAAAAAATATAAGTGAAACTGTAATTTTTACTGTATCGGAAAAACTACAGTTTAAAAACCATAAAAATAGTGAAAGCATGGCTGTAAAAATTAAAAGTGATATCCCCATATTTACAGATACTTTTGATTTTGAATATGTTTCTTTTTCTTCTTCGGAAAGTGTATTATACCATGGAGATAATATATATCCGCCACCCAAAAAAGAGAATATACAAATTATAGAAAGAATTGCAACAATAATCCAACCTATCATCAAAACAAACCCTCCTTGATAAAATAAAAATAAATATTCATAATACATTATAATGTTTTTGATTAAAAATGTCAAATTCTATTGAAAAAATCTTATTGTTGAGTTAAAATGTGTGTATAGATATTTTGCGGAGATGATTACATGAAACAATACGAATCTGATATGTGCAGCGGAGCGATATTTAAAAAAATACTTCTTTTTTCTATACCGCTTATGTTTTCAAGTATACTTCAACTTTTATATAATATGGTTGATATTATTGTTGTAGGGCAGTTTGCAGGTAAAGAAGCACTTGCCGCAGTTGGTTCTACAAGCAGTCTTATAAATCTTATAACAAATCTTTTTATAGGTGTTTCAGAAGGAACGTGTATTGTAATTGCCACTTATTATGGTGCGCAAAAATATGACAGAATGTCAAAAAGTGTACATACATCTGTTGCAATCGCTTTTTTAAGCGGAGTTGTACTTGCACTTGTTGGTTATTTTGCATCTGAGTTTTTATTAGGTCTTATGGGGACACCATCTGATGTAATTAAACTTTCAACACTTTATATGAAGATATACTTTTTAGGAATGCCGTTTTTTATGGTATTTAACTTTGGAAGTTCAATCTTAAATGCGATGGGCGATACTAAAAGACCTTTGTATTATCTTACAGTTTCAGGTATTGTAAATGTTGTGTTGAATTTAATTTTTGTAATATATTTTAAACAGGGAGTAAAAGGTGTTGCAATAGCAACGGTAGTTTCTCAAATTATTTCGTCTGTTTTAATTGTTAATTGTCTTGTAAAAATAGACGGCGTTTACAGACTTAATGTAAAGGAATTAAAAATAGATAAAACAGAACTTTTAAATATATTCAAAAACGGGATTCCATGCGGAATTTCACGTTCACTTTTCTCATTTTCAAACGTAATTATACAGTCTTCAATCAACTCGCTCGGTTCGGCAGTTATGGCAGGAAGCGCCGCTGCGGCAAATATTGAAGGTATCGTCTACGTTTCAATGTATTCTATAGCAAGAACCGCACTTACATTTACCAGCCAGAATTTCGGTGCAAAAAACTATGACAGAATAAAAAAAGGTTTTGGTATATGTATGGTATTTATTTCCCTTGTAGGACTTTCACTCGGTTTGTTAGCGTATATATTCGGCGAGCCGCTTTTGAAAATTTATTCAAATGATGCAAACATTATACCTTCAGGACTTATAAGACTAAAATATGTTTGTGTTCCGTATTTCTTATGTGGAATGATGGATGTCGGAACATCGGCTTTAAGAGGTATGGGATATTCAATCTTTACAATGGTTGCACCGCTTCTATGTGTTTGCGGAATAAGGATTTTGTGGATATTTACTGTTTTTGCAAATGTAAGAACATTAGAAACAATATTTATATCTTACCCTATAACATGGGCAATTATGGCACTTATTAGCATATTTACTTTTATAGTAGTAATGAAAAAGAAAACAAAGGAGTTATGTAATGAGTGAAGTGGTTTTAGAAAAGAAAAAACGCTATCCGTATGTTGATTTTATAAGAGTTTTTGCAATTGTTATGGTGATGCTTCTTCATTGTATATGTGATTATTATAACGATATTGCAAATTCATCAAATTCACTTTGGAAAGTACTCTCTTACATAAATGAACTTGCAAGAACAGGTGTTCCCTTGTTTTTTATGATAAGCGGATTTTTGCTTTTAAACGATGATATAAAAAGTACATCATCATTTTATAAAAAAAGATTTTTAAAAGTTCTTATTCCGTTTTTAGTTTATGATATTTTCTACTATGGACTTTACAGTTACATAAATAAAAATCCTATGACGATAGTCGGATTTTTTAAAGAACTTTTAGTAAGCGGAAGTGCATATCATCTTTGGTTTATATATTCAATTTTGATACTGTATCTTTTTATTCCGTTCATTAAAAAAATAGTTGATGCATCAAGTCAGAAAATGCTTTGGTTGTTTTTGGTGCTTGTAACTTTTCAAACAACACTAAGACCTTTTATAAATACCATTTTTAAAGATAATGTTTATATTTATTTTGCAGATGACGGATTTGTAGGATATTTAGGTTATATGATTCTTGGCTATATTTTAGGGAAATATGATTATAAAAAATTGACAAATCTAATAATTATACTGCTTGGAATTGTATCGTTTATATGCGTTCCTCTTGTAACGATGACAGATGCAGTGAAAATTGGTCAGTTTACTTTTAATGGTGGATATTCGTTAAATCATTATGTTGAGGCAGCGGCGTTATTTATAATTTTCAAGTTGATTATAAAAAACGAAAACAAATTTGTTTCAAAACTTTCACTCGTTACATTTGGTGCATATTTCATTCATGTATTTGTAATACTTGCCATAAAGAAAATAAACTTTGTTAATTTATCTCCTGCGTATTTAATGATTATATGGACTGTTTTAACTGTAATAATAAGTTTTGCGTGGGGATTTATAGAAAAATTTATTACAAATTCTTTTAGGAGGTTAAAATGTTTAAAAAAATAATATCATTTCTTCTTATATTCGTTTTATGTTTTTCCGTAAACTCTTATGCTTTTTCATTTCCAAGTCCCGATTGGGGAGAGCTTTATAAAGAGAAGCAACAAATGGTTTTAAACGAAGAACTTGAACTTTATGTTGAAGCTCCAATAGATGAAGCGCCATATTATGGCGAAGAACTTGAACCGATAGGCGGAGCATACATAGGAACTGTTCCTGAAGATACAAGACATCTTTTACTCCCTGTAAGTTCGTTCCTTACAAATATAGATAATATGAATCAGGACGATTTATATTATCCTACAAACGTACTTGTAGAAAGTAATAACGTTGTAACAATGGCAGGGTGGACAATTGATGACCTTGGAAAAGTTGATTATAATCATATAAGAAGAACGCTTGATAATTTAAGCAAATATAACAAGCCTATTTTTATAAGGTTTGCAAACGAAATGAATGTGTCGCCGATAGGTGATAACCCCCAGTTATATATTGAGATTTTTAGAAATGTAGCAAATATGGTGCACGAGTATCCTAATTTTGCAGTTGTCTGGTCGCCAAATGATTTAGGTGCGCTTGACAGACCATTTGAGTACTATTATCCTGGCGATGAATATGTTGACTGGATTGGTGTAAGTAACTATATGGTAAAATATTTTCAGGGTAAAAAGAACACTCAGTATAAAGATACCATATACTTTATGACAGGAGATTATTCATGGGCTACAAATAAAATTAAACCTATAATGGATTTTATTGAAAAAAACAATATCAAAAAGCCTGTTATGATTAGCGAAGGAGGAGTTTCAACAAGTAACAGTTACGGCGAAAACAACGAAGACTGGGCAACACCAAGACTAAGAAATATGCTTTGGTATCTTGCGATGAAATATCCGCAAATCAAAATGATAAACTATTTTGATGTGCATAGAGCAAACGAGGTAGAAAAGTTTAATATTTCAGATTATCAATATGCAATTGACATATTTAACGAGGCAAAAAACTGCGGTGCATATATTAAAGAGTTTGGACAAAATTCAGATTTTGTATTCAAAAAAGCATACGATGCTCCTATGATGGAGGCAAAAGATGGAGTAGTTTCTCTTTATTCATTTGTATATGTTCCAAATCAGCCGAATTTAACTGTTAATTATCGCATAGATGATGTATGGTACCATATGTCAAATGAAATACCGTATAAATGTAATCTTGATTTAAACTCAATTTCTGACGGTTGGCATACACTTGAAATATCAACGCTAAATTACAAAAAAGCATATTCATTCTACAAAATGGAAAACTATATTGAGTTTGGCAATGATGATTCCACCGTGTACAATGTTCAGTCGGCTGCCACAGATATAAAAGTATATGTCAACGGTAAAAAGATTAAGTTTGAAACATCGCCCGTTATAGAAGATGGAAGAACGCTTGTTCCGCTTCGTGCTATTTTTGAAGCGCTTGGTGCAGAAGTTTCATGGAATAGTATTACAAACACTGTAACAAGTAAAAAGGGCGATACAACTGTAAAACTTACAATAGGCGATGACACTCTTTATGTAAATGAAAAAAATATAAAACTTGATGTAAAAGCAAAAATAATAAATTCGAGAACTTTTGTTCCGCTTCGTGCAGTAAGTGAAGCATTTAATTTAAACGTTGAATGGGACGGTAATACAAAATCTGTATATATTACAGAATAGAGGAGTGTGAAAATATGAAAAAACTAATAGCGTTATTCTTAAGTTTAGTAATGTGCGTATGTACGTTTTCGGGGTGTGATGTAGACGACATTATAGAAGACGAATTTGAAAACACCAGAAAACATGAAAAGGGAGAAAGAGTAAGATTACCCATAAAAGATGATATGGAATTTATGTTTTCAAGCGGAGCTGGCGGTTGGAGAACTGAACTTTCCTTAGATCCTGACGGAGAATTTGAAGGCGAATATACAGATTCCGAAATGGGAAGTACAGGTGAAGGATATCCGCGAGGAACACTATATGAATGTGAATTTGAAGGATATTTTACAGATATCAAAAAAATAAATGATTATTCTTATTCAATGAAAATTGGTCAAATTGCACTTGATGATGAGCCTGAACGTGAGTGGATTGAAGACGGCATACTTCATATAGCATCTATTCCATACGGAATAGAAGGCGGAGAGGAATTTATTTTCTATACTCCTGACACTCCTATTAGTGAACTTGATGAAGGTCTTTTAATGTGGTGGCCTGGCAGATTTGAAGAAGTAAAAAGTGATACACTTTCTTATTATGCAATATATAATGTAAAAGAACAACAAGCATTTTTCTCATATTGATAATAATGCCTTTCCTAAGTTTTAGGAAAGGCAATTTTTATAAGTGTAACTATTTAGAAAAACATCTAAATAGTTATTGACAACAAATTGCTTTTGTGTTAAAATCTATTTAGAAGTATTTCTAAATAGATTAGGATGTGAAACAAATGGGAATGAACGAAACATTAAAAGCAATATCTGATTCTGCACGGCGCGATATTCTTGCAATGCTAAAAGACGGGAAAAAATCTGCAGGCGAAATTGCAGAAAAATTTAATTTGACAGGTGCAACCGTTTCATATCATTTGTCGAAACTTAAAAAAGCAGACCTTATAGTAGAACAAAAATATAAAAACTTTATTTATTACGAACTTAATACATCTGTGTTTGAAGAAGTGCTTACGTGGCTTTATTCGATAGGAGGTAGTAAAAAATGAAATTTATAAAATGGAAATCACTTATTATTACATCGCTTGTTTGTCTTTTACCAATTCTTTTAGGTGTAGGCTTGTGGGATAAATTGCCTGATACTATGGCAATTCATTTTAACATAAATAATGAGCCCGACAACTTTGCTTCAAAGGGATTTGTTGTGTTTTTTATGCCTGTTTTAATGATGTTTTTACAATGGATTAGTTGTGTAATAAACGACGTAAATGCTTATAAACACGGAAGCCGCACAAAATTTGAATATGTAACAAAATGGATTATACCTGTTTTAACAATTGTTTTGCAGATTATAACTTTTGGGTATGCTCTTGGTTGGAATGTAGATATAAGAAAATCGTGCGCTATAATTGTGGGTGTAATGTTCATTGTAATAGGTAACTATCTGCCAAAATTTGACTATATAAAAAACTATAATGTTGACACCGAAAAAGCAAGAAAAATAAATAGATTTATAGGTATAGAAACAGTCATTATGGGAATTTTGATGCTCATCAGTATATTTTTGCCACCAATAGCAACTGTAATTTGGCTATTTCTCCTTATTCCATATTCAATTATAAGCGTAATTTATGGAATAAAAGTTGGCAGAAAATAATAAATTTAAAAGAGTTTTAGTCAAAAAACTAAAACTCTTTTTGTATTATAATGATAATATAGAATATTTTGTCATAGTGCATAAAGAAAAAAGTAATAATCCTTGACTTTTTGTCATATTTGTAGTATAATTTGTTTTTATAATAAAAGAAAGGAGTGAGAAAATGGAAAATATAAATCAGCTTATAGCATTATTTAACGCCGGAGATGTAATGGGGATTATACGCTTTTTAAATCTTCATTATTTTTTAAGAATAATCATTGCTGCATTTTGCGGTTTTATGATTGGTAGAGAGAGAAAAAACAGAGCAAAAGAAGCCGGCGTAAGAACACACTGTATAGTTGCACTTGCATCAGCACTTATGATGATTATATCAAAATATGCTTATTTTGATTTAATATCAGGCAATCTTTTCCCTGGAGCAGACATAAGACTTGACCCTTCAAGAGTTGCATCAACAATAGTCAGCGGTATCGGTTTTTTAGGTGCGGGTATGATTTTTGTTCAGCGTCAGACTGTAACAGGACTTACAACCGCAGCCGGAATATGGGCTACTGCAGGTATTGGTATGGCAATAGGTGCAGGAATGTATCCGGTTGGAATAGTTGCAACAGTACTCATACTTATCATCCAAAGCGTTCTTCATAAGTCTTCTAACTTTAGTAAACCTGTTTCTACAAAATCATTTTATATTGAAAATGTAGAAGATATTAACTTTAGAGACGAAGTTGTAAAGTTTTTTGCAGATAATTCAATAAATATAACTGCAACATATATGGAGAGAAAAAACGGAGTTTACAATATGGAATTTATTATTGACCTTCCGCACGATTTTGATAAGAAAATAATATTTAATAACTTTGAAGGCGACTGTTCATTAAGACAGGTTAACTGATAAACCACATTACAAGAAGTAATGTGGTTTATTGTTTTTTATTGAATAAATTATTTTGTTGTGTTACAATGGAAATAAAAAAGGAAAGAATGTGATAAAAATGAAAAAACTTGCAGATATTCACGTTCATATAGATTCGTTAAGTATAGATGCAGTTAAAGGTATGTTTGATTTTTTAAAAGAACTTGGAGTTACTGATTTAACAATTTTAGCACTTTGCAAACATGGAATTTTTCAGAATTTGGCATCGCTTTACTGGAAGAATAAGTATAAAGATATAAATATTTCATCGTTTGGTTCTCTTCATCAAAACGATATTTATTCAGATATTCCATATGAAAAACAAGTAGAAACTCTTCTTGATATGGGAATGGACGGAATGAAGTTTTTAGAAATGAAACCTGATTTTAGAAAAACACTTACAGAAGGTGTAAATTCTAAAAAATATGATAAAATGTTTTCTCTTTTAGAAGAGCGAAATATACCAACTCTTTTCCACGTTAACGACCCTGAAGAATTTTGGGATTTGCAGAAAATCCCGAAAAACCATTTGGAAAGAGGCTGGTTTTACGGAGACGGAACATATCTTTCAAAACAGGAAATTTACGATGAAGTATTCAAAATGCTTGATAAACATCCAAAGTTAAATGTAGTTTTTGCACACTTTTTCTTTATGTCAAATAATATAGATGAAGCAACGCGTATAATGGAAAAATATCCTAATGTCAGATTTGATTTGACACCGGGCACAGAAATGTTCAAAGGCTTTTCAAAAAATATTGATGCTTGGCATAACTTTTTTGAAAAGTACTCCAACAGAATTTTATACGGTACAGATTCAAATGTAGCAAAAATACCAAGGATTCTTGATGAAATAAGCCGTACTGTAAAAATGGTACTTTCAAACGAAAAGACCTGGTTTAATATGCCGATGTGGCCGAGATTTGAAGTTAAGGGATTGAATCTTAGCGATGAAACAGTAGAAAAAATTTGTTATAAAAATTACCATGATTTTGTTGGCACACCAAATAAAGCAGATATGAATAAAGTTTTAGAATATGCAAATAAAATGATTTGTGATTTGAAAAATGACGAAAAATATGTCGATGCGGTAAAATATCTTGAAAGTATAATGAATAAGTAATTTAAAGGCTGTTGCAAATGCAACGGTCTTTTTTTTGTGAAAAAATAAATTTTAACAAAACTTAAACATTTTTTAAAACTTTTAAAAACATACACTCATTATAATAAACTCATAAACTTAGAAAAGAGGTAATGAAAATGAATAAAAACGAACAGGAATTTTTAGTACAGAAAATACGCACACAGTATACAGAAAAAGAACATACAGAACTTGACAAATTAAAGGAACTTGACAGAAAAGTTAAAAAAAGTGCAAATGTATTTGCATATGTTTTCGGAACAATATCTGCACTTATTATGGGAAGTGGTATGAGTCTTGTAATGACAGATATCTCCGTAATGCTCTCAATACCAAATTCAATGGTGATAGGAATAATAATTGGTATAATTGGTATGTTTATGGCAATTATAAATTATCCTATTTATAAAAGAATTTTAGACTCTCGCAGAAAAAAATACGCTAAAGAAATAATTGAAATCAGCGATAAAATATTGAAGGGTTGATGTGTTATGAAAGAATTTTTCAAAAAAGCGTTTAACGATATGAAAGAAAGCGCAAAAGCGCAACACGAGGTTGATAAGGCTCAATTTGCCGCTGTAAAGGCAGAATCAAAAGCCAGATGGGAAGAAGCAAAAGCAATGGGAAACCCAAATACACAAAAAGAAATGATGCAAAAAGAACGCGATGAAAAAATAAAAGAGGCAAATATAAGAAAAGAAGAAGCAGAATCTCGTATAGAGGCGGCAAAAGGAAATAAATAAATTAAGCGGGATGCTTTGCATTCCGCCATTTTTATGCAAAAATTTCGTATTTTTACTAAAATTTAAATAAAACTTTAACATTTATATGTTATAATGTAAGTAGTAATTATGCGGAGGTAACATAATGTTTAAGATATTAGTTGTAGAAGATGACAGAGAACTTAATAAAACAGTGTGTGCATTTTTAAATCAAAATGGATATGAAACTGTAGGATGTTTAGACGCAAATGAAGCATATGACAAAATGTACTCAAATATTTTTGACATAATTATATCTGACATTATGATGCCCGGTATAGACGGGTTTGAATTTGCAAAAACTGTTCGCGAATTTGACAGTGAAATTCCTATATTGTTTATGACGGCGCGCGATGATATTTTTTCAAAACAAAAAGGATTTAAAATAGGCGTTGATGATTATATGGTAAAACCTATTGACCTTGATGAGTTGTATTTAAGAATTGGCGCTCTTCTTAGAAGGGCAAAAATTGCCCAGAGCAGAAAACTTGAAATAGGCTCGTTTGTTATGGATGTTGACGAACATACAGTTTATCTTAACGGCGAAGAAATATCTCTTACAAGCAGAGAGTTTAGCATTTTGTATAAACTGCTGTCTTATCCTAAAAAAACATTTACAAGAACTCAGCTTATGGACGAGTTCTGGGATGCCGATACAGAAACAGCGCCAAGAGCAGTTGATGTTTATATGACAAAACTTCGTTCAAAATTTTCTTCTTGTGAAGACTTTGAAATAAAGACTGTTCACGGTCTTGGATACAAGGCGGTGATTAAGTGAAAAAAAGAAGCAAGTTAATAAGAAATATCTTAAAAGGTATTAACCATTATTTTTTGTTTTTCTTGCTTGTTGCTTTTGTTATAACTTGTTGTACAATGCTTTTTGTAAGTGTTCTTAAAGAAAGTTTAAACTTAACACTTACCGACGAAAATATCGGTTTTGCCGCTAAAATTACTTTTTGGAATGTGGTACTTTTAAGTTTAATATTTACAGTAATAGATGCAATAAGAAGAAAAATTACTTTTGAACGTCCTGTAAAACAAATAATAAATGCAGCCGAAAAAATAATACAGGGAGATTTTTCTGTTCGTGTAAAAGCAAAAACAAAATTTGGCGCAGACGAAACACTTAACCGCGTTATTGACTGTTTTAATAAAATGGCAGAAGAACTTGGTAGTGTAGAAATGCTTCGAACTGATTTTATATCAAATGTATCTCACGAAATGAAAACACCGCTTTCTGTTATGCAAAATTACGGAACACTTATGCAATCGCCTGATTTATCGGACGAAAAACGAATAGAGTATGCAAAAGCAATTAGCGAAACTTCTCGCCGTATGGCAGATATGATGACAAATATATTAAAACTTAATCGCCTTGAAAATCAGCAGATATATCCTAAAACAGAAGAGTTTGACCTTGGTGAACAACTTTGTGAATGTCTTTTGCAATATGAAAACATATGGGAAAATAAAAAAATTGAAATATCTACAGATATAGAAGAAAATGTAAATGTAAAAGCCGATGCAGAACTTTTAAGTTTAGTCTGGAATAATTTATTTTCAAATGCTTTTAAGTTTACAAAAGAAGGCGATACTGTAAGCGTTTTTCTTACGTCAACTAAAAATCACGCAATTGTTATGGTGAATGACACAGGATGTGGTATGACAAGTGAAGTTGGAAAACATATATTTGAAAAATTCTATCAGGGAGATACATCTCACTCAACGCAAGGAAACGGACTTGGTCTTGCACTTGTAAAAAAAGTAATAGATGTTATGCACGGAGAAATAAGTGTTGAAAGCGCAGTAGGAGTGGGGACCACGTTTACTGTGAAAATACGGAGGAATTAGTATGGATTTTAAAAGAATAGGAAAACATCTTTTATTTCCGCATATTGCAATTATGGTGCTTCTTATTCCTTTTGCAACAGTATTTTTAGTGTATTCAATGATAAATTTTTCTTCAGATTCTGTTGCTGCAATAATTTCTTATGTTATTGCTTTTTATACTTTGATGGTATGGTGCATAAAACTTCCGCAACTTATAAAGTTTTTCAAAACAGTAAAAAATGAAAATAAATATGCGAAAATATGGCAGGAAGATACAAGACTGCGTGTAAAAGTATCACTTTATGGAACACTTGTTTTTAATAGCGCTTATGCTGTTTTTCAGTTTGGATTGGGATACTTTCATCATACTTTCTGGTATTATTCTCTGGCACTTTACTACGCTTTACTTGCTGTTATGAGGTTCTTTTTACTAAGGCATACAAAAAAACACATTCCAGGTACACAAATGAAAAAAGAACTTATCAAATACCGTGCTTGCGGGATTATATTTCTTATTATGAATTTAGCCCTTACAACGATAATATTTTTTATGGTGTATTGGAATAGAACTTTTGTTCATCATAAAATTACTACTATTGCGATGGCGGCGTACACATTCACATCGCTTGTGGTGGCAATAATAAATACAGTAAGATATCAAAAATACAATAGTCCCGTATATTCGGCGTCAAAAGCAATTAGCCTTGCTTCTGCCTGTGTGTCAATCCTTACACTTGAAGCAACTATGCTTACAACTTTTGATGACGGAACGATGAGTATTGTTACTCGCAGAATTTTTCTTGCTACAAGTGGTGGGGCAATTTCTGTATTTATAATTGCGATGGCTGTTTACATGATAATTCAGAGCAATAAAAAACTAAAACTTATAAAGGAGTCAAAGGAGTTTTTAAGGTAATGGAAAATAACGAGAAATTTAATTATACTTATTCTGCAAAAGAACAAGAAGAATTAAAAAAAATCCGTCAGAAATATATGCCGCAAGAGGAAGAAGATTCAATGCAAAAAATAAGGCAACTCGATGCAGGCGTTTATAACAAGGCAACAACATATTCTTTGATTTTAGGAATTATTGGTACACTTATTATGGGATTGGGTATGAGTTGTTGTATGGTGTGGATGGACAAATTGTTTATTCCCGGTATTTTTATAGGTGTTTTAGGAATTGTACTTGTTTGTTTTGCATATCCTGTATACAATAAAACACTAAAAAAAGAACGCGAAAAAATCGCACCTGAAATAATACGTTTAACAGATGAACTTTTAAAATAAAAAAATCCAAGCAAAATTGCTTGGATTTTTTGTTTTTAATCATCAAAATATAACAATTTATATGGTTGTATTTCAAGTGCTTTTGCTATTTTAAATAAAGTATCTAATGAAATAGCTTTATAAATATTTGGAGCTTCAATTTGTCCAATGAATGAGACTCCGCAGTCTAATATTTCAGCTAACTGTTCCTGTGTTAAAGATTTTAATTTCCTATAATACGATATTTTTAGTCCTATTTTAATATAGTTATCTTTAAATTCTATGTTCACTTAAATCACCCACTTTAATTTTATTATATTGACAAGTAAATATAAATATGATAAAATTAGCATAATTATTACCAAATAAATAATAATTATACTAATTTTATAAAGGTGGATTTTTATGACAAAACAAGAAAACGTAAAAGTAAAGGGGGATATATTGGAAAAATGGTTTAAAAAGGATTTAAAAAAGACTGTATTACTGTTTTATTTAATTATTGTATTGATATCACTTGCATATTGGCTTATTGCATCTCAGCAAACAGACAATAATCAACCATCTAAGGAATATGTTTATTGCTCGTACTGTGATTATGGAAAAGTACGAGGTGATCAATGCTTAGTGTGCAAAGGTATGGGTTCTGTAAAATATTATCGCACCAATCTTGACTGGGATTATGAGTGGGGAGAATGTACATCATGCGAAGGAAGAGGATACTACACAGAAGAATGTACTCATTGCGACGGAAGAGGTGGATACTATGAATAAAGATATAGACAGGTTGAAAGAAGATATTATTGACTATTATGGAACTGCAATATCAAGTGATTTATTTCCTGCTTTGGTTGAGATTGTAAATGTTGATAAAATGACAGGTGAAGAATTGCTATCGTTAGCGCAAGAGTTAGGATTCAATATTGATAATTATAGAAAATATGAGTTTTAAAATGAAAAGAATATTTATAAAATTGATTGAATTTTACCAATTACATATTTCCAAAAATATTAAGCCTCGGTGCAGGTTTTATCCAACATGTTCGGAATATATGAAATTAGCAATTGAAAAATATGGTGTTATAAAAGGAATAAAAAAAGGTATTCAAAGAATAAATAGATGTGAACCGCCAAATGGCGGTGTAGATTTTCCCTGAAAGGAGGAATTAATATGAACGCTAATGGTCAATATGAATCGTGGGATGAAGGGTGTAAAGATTTGTTTGGTAAAGGGATATTCTTAGCAATAGTTATTTTTATTCTAATCTTGTGCATGGCATCTCTAGAAATTGCAACATTTGTTATCGGTATGGTGATAATGTCTGTTGTAATATGGATTGATCACAATAAGAAAAATAAAGATGACCAGTAATATTAATTGGTCATCTTTATTTAAATAAACACCGTTCTTATAAGTATCATATAAAGTGCGGTTGAGCATCCTATACTTAAAAGCGTACTTCCGAATTTGTAGTGTAGTAAAAATGCAGCGGCGCACGAAATAAGTTGAGGATATAAGTTTGGCGAAAATGAAGTAGTATCGCCTTTTAAACAATAAATTATAAGTATTGCAATCATTGCTGTTGGAAGAACGTTTCCTAAAAAGATTACGTTTTTAGGAGTGGAATTTCCTCTGCCGAAAATTATAAAAGGGCAAAGTCTTAAAAGAAAAGTACATATTGCAATTGATGCAACTATAAGTGATAAATATAGTGTCTGTGGCATTTACTTTTCCTCCTCTTTAATTAAAATTTTCGGTTTTAAAAGCATTAAAAGTGATATTGTTACAACAAGCGTCGGAAGAAGAAACTTAGACGGACCTAAAACAAATAAGAATATTATTGCGCTTATAATTCCTATTATTTGCGGCATATGGCTTTTTGCACTTTTCCACTGTTCAACAAAAACGACAATAAAAAGTGCTGTCATAGAAAACTCTATTCCTGTAAGGTCGTATGTAATAAGGTCTCCGACTATTGTTCCTGATGTGCATCCGATAATCCAATACATATGGTCTAAAAAAGCAAGTAAAAAAGATGCTTTTTTAAGGTCGACACCTTCGGTTTCTTTAAATGCACACATAATTGAATACGTTTCATCAGTAAGAGTGAAAATCATGTAAGGTCGGGATTTCATTTTCTTAAATTTATCAATAAATGAAAGTCCGTAAAACATATAACGGCAATTTATAAGTAGAGTCATTATAATCACGGTTGCAATAGCAGGTGGATTTTTAAAAAAGTCTACTATAATAAACTGCATTGTGCCTGAAATTATAGATGCAGATGATGCAAATGACCAAATCCATCCAAATCCTGCTTCACTCATGAGTATCCCGGCTGCAAAGCCCATAAAAAGATATCCCAGCATAACCGGGATACTCTTTTTAAAGGCAAAAATAAATGTCTTTTTCATATTTTTGCTCCATATTAGTTGTCTGAAATAATCATTTCTAAAATTACGTCTTTAATTTCCTGACTTATTGGCTCTGAAATTTTTGAAACTTTTACAAATTCTGTTAATTCAGATATTTTTTCGCAAATTGATCTGTTTCCTGTTACAACTCTGTAAAGTTTGTCTTTTTCGCCATTACCCATTTGTGCTTTAAGAAGGAAATCAAAAATCATTTTGTCTGTGTTGTTTTTAATAACTTCGCATTTTTCAAAAATAATTTCAATTTCTTTATTTTCACATTCAACACTTAATTTAATTGTGTCGTTTTCATAAGTTTTTTCTGCTTTAATTTCTTTTCCATCTACCAAAACTTTAACATCACAATCGGCAAAACGTATAAATTCAAAATTGAATTCTCTTTTTGTAGGAACAAGTGATAAATCGCCTGTTGGAATAACTTTAAATGATTTGTTATCCCAGTCAAGATTAAGTTTTGTAATGGCGAATTTTCCGTCTTTGTAGTCAAAACTTACGCCGTCATCTTCGTAAAGTTCAAACGAGTTATTTGCACCTGCAAATACTTCAATTTTAAGTTTATTCGGATTTGAAATATCGTTAATTCTTTCTTCGTTTATGTACGAAGTAGGAATAATTGCGCCACCTTTTGCAAAAACAGGGATAGAATCCATTGTTCTGTGCATTTTTGTGTTTCTTTTTCCGTTATAAAGTGTGTGAGTAAAATAGTCAAACCATATTCCGTCAGGTAAATACACATTTTCTGCTGCCATAAGAGTTTCGTTGTTTATTTTATGTGTAACAGGTTTAACTAAAAGTTCTGTTCCAAAATAGTATTCATCTTTGTACTGGGCATCGTAACAGTTTCTGTCATTTGGATGAATAAAATATAAAGGACGCATTATAGCATAGTTTTTAGTATGTGTAAGATAGTTCATTGTGTATGTGTATGGAATAAGTTTATATCTTAGCTGCATAAATTCTGTAATGATTTTTGCAGTTTCATCTGAAAAATTCCAAGGTTCTCTTCCAAGGAAAGGACTGTCTGTGCTATGCATACGGTTAATAGGGGAGAATGTTCCAAATTGAACCCATCTTGCAGTAAGTTCGTTATCTTTTTTGCCCTGATGATGACCTCCTATATCATGACTCCACCAGTCGTAACCAAGGTTAGATGCAGCAACAGTAAACTTAGTCTGATATTTAAGGGATTCCCACGTAATAAATGTATCTCCCGAAAAACCGATAGGGTATCTTTGTGAACCATAACCGGAAAATCTTGAAAGTATAAGACCACGTTTTCCGTCTCTTGTGTTATCTATGTAATGATAGTGGTTAAGTGCCCAAAGAGGGTCTAAACTTGGCATTTTTGTAGTTTTGCCCTGTTGCCAGTCCATCCACCAGAATGTTACACCATCTTCTTCATTTTTGTGATGTAAACATTCAAGATATGGTTCTAAAAATGCAGGATTTGCTATATCAAAATCAACTTTTTTCTCTGTTTTCGGGTCAATACCCATTCTTGTTGCCATTTCTTCGTAGCAGTCTTCATGAGATGCAACACCTTCTGCAGGGTGAAGGTTTAGAGTAACAGCCATATCACGATTATTAAGCCATTTTAGAAAACGTTTTGGGTCTGGGAAGAAATCTTTATTCCAAGTATATCCTGTCCATCCGCTTCCGTATTTTGCATCGATATCAACAAGATGCCAGTCCATATCTATAACTGCAACAGATAAAGGAACTTTAATTTTTTCAAAATCAAGCATTAACTTTGTATATTCTTCTTCTGTGTATTTATGATATCTGCTCCACCAGTTTCCAAGAGCAAATCTTGGAAGAAGCGGATTTTTGCCTGTAAGAGTATGATAAGCATCAATTGCACCCTGGAAATCTTCTTTATAACCGAAAATATACATATCAATAACTTTGTTCGGTCTTTCTTCCATCCAGCCGTCATCTGCAATTAAAATAGTTTTGCTATCATCCATAACAGCAAATTCACCGTCGGATAGGATGCTATTTGTAAGTGATACTTTTTCGCCGGTTGCAACTTTTGTATCTCCGTTATATCCGTCAAGTGTTCTTCCTGTTCCCATAAATGCTTTGTCTGGATCGCCAAAACGCCAGTCGCGTCTGCAGGAGTACGGACCGCAATATTCAAAATGAAGCGTATTTTTTGCAAATTCGCCGTAGTTATATGTAACAGTAACGTATTTTGTTGTAATTCTTAAGTATTCATCAGTTTTTTCAACATCATAAGAAGGTACATCAAAATTTCTGTTTACAACAGCCTCTGTTGCTTTATCTGTAAATTTTCCTTCTTTGTCGTATTCAATTCTTATAAGTCTGTCCGTAAGAATTGTAAAACGGTATTTATCGCCTTTAACTATTGCTTTTTCATTTGCTAAAGGTGATGTTTTGAAGTTTAGTCTTTCATTTATTCTTCCCACTGTATAACCTCCTAAAGTTATATAAATAGTCATAATAATTATAGTGTATACGCACTTTTTTGTCAATCGTTGTAGCGTATTTTGAAAAATATAAAAATATTTTAAAAAATGTATTGCATTTTGGTAAAATATGTGGTACAATACTAACGCTATTTAAAAATACACACGCAAAAGTTTCCTTGCCATGTTGCTTTTTAAAAGTCGGCATATTTTGCGGAGGTATAAACTAAAGGAGGATAAAAAAATGGCAGTAATTTCAATGAAACAATTATTGGAAGCAGGTGTTCACTTCGGACACCAGACAAGAAGATGGAATCCGAAAATGGCGGAATACATCTACACAGAAAGAAATGGTATTTATATCATCAATCTTCAGAAAACAGTTAAAAAAATCGAAGAAGCTTACAGCTTCATCAGAGAAGTAGCTGAAAACGGTCAGGACGTACTTTTCGTAGGTACAAAAAAACAGGCTCAGGATTCTATTAAAGAAGAAGCTGAAAGAGTTGGTATGTACTTCGTTAATGCAAGATGGCTTGGCGGTATGATGACAAACTTCAAAACAATCAAACAGAGAATCGAAAGATTAAACCAGCTTAGAAAAATGCAGGAAGATGGCACATTCGATCTTCTTCCTAAAAAAGAAGTTAGCAAATTACTTCTTGAAATCGAAAAACTTGACAAATACCTTGGCGGTATCAAAGACATGAAAAAACTTCCTGGTGCTTTGTTTGTAGTTGACCCAAGAAAAGAAAAAATTGCAGTAGCAGAAGCTAAAAAACTTGGTATTCCTGTTGTTGCTATTGTTGATACAAACTGTGACCCTGATGAAGTAGATTACGTTATCCCTGGTAACGACGATGCTATCAGAGCCGTAAAACTTATCTCTTCTACAATTGCAAACGCAATTATCGAAGGCAGACAGGGCGAACAGATGACAGTTGAAACAGAAGAAGCAGAAGAAGACGCTGAATAATTAACTTTAGGAGGTAATTTAGAATGTTTACAGCTAAAGACGTTAAAGAACTTAGAGAAATGACAGGCTGCGGTATGATGGACTGTAAAAAAGCTCTTACAGA
Organism: Oscillospiraceae bacterium; assembly: GCA_015069095.1. Classification (GTDB taxonomy): domain Bacteria; phylum Bacillota; class Clostridia; order UMGS1810; family UMGS1810; genus SIG430. Next base: position 45,640 of record SVJH01000010.1, read on the forward strand.
AACAAACGGCGACAAAGAAAAAGCTGTTGAATTTTTAAGAGAAAAAGGTCTTGCAACAGCTGCTAAAAAATCTAGCAGAATTGCTGCAGAAGGTATAGTTAAAGACTACGTTGCAAATAACGTAGGTGTTATATTAGAAGTAAATGCAGAAACTGACTTCGTTGCTAAAAACGACCAGTTCCTTGATTTTGTTGATGTTGTTGCTAAAGCAGTTGCAGAAAGCAACCCTCAGGATGTTGAAGCACTTAAAGCAGTTAGCGTTGATGGAACAACAATCGGCGATATGCTTACAGAAAAAATTGCTACAATCGGCGAAAACATGAACATCAGAAGATTTGTTCGCTACGAAGGCGATGTTGCAACATACATCCATGCAGGCGGTAAAATCGGTGTTCTTGTAAAATTTGATACAGACGTTGCTTCAAACGAAGGATTTAAAGATTTTGCAAAAGATATTGCAATGCAGATTGCTGCTGCAAACCCAACATATGTAAGATCAAACGAAGTTCCTTCTGAAGTAGTAGAAAAAGAAAAAGAAATTCTTATGGCTCAGGCTATTAACGAAGGAAAACCTGCTAACATTGCAGAAAAAATGGTTGCAGGAAGAATTCAGAAATACTACAAAGAAGTTTGTCTTGTAGAACAGCCATTCATTAAAGACGGCGATTTAAGTGTTGCTAAATATGCAGAAGCAAAAGCAAAAGAATTTGGCGGCAAAATTGAAATCGTAAGCTTTGCAAGATTCGAAAAAGGCGAAGGTCTTGAAAAGAAAGAAGATAACTTTGCTGACGAAGTTGCAAGCATGGTAAAATAATAAAGTATAACTTAATAGGGGAGCTTGTTATAGCAGGCTGAGAGGAAGTAATTAACTTCGACCCTTAAACCTGATTTGGGTAATGCCAACGTAGGGATTTTAACCTATACAAATTAAAGCGGTGTACCCATAGAGTACATCGCTTTTTGTTTTAGGAAAAATCTCTTATATGAAAAAGGAGAGATTTATAATGAAAACAAAAAAACTTACAGTAAGTGCACTTATGATTGCACTTGCACAAATTCTTTCAATACTTGCAGTGTTTCAGGCACCAAACGGTGGCGATATAACACTTGGTGGTTCTGTACCTATAATAATAGTATCGCTTATGTATGGAACAAGATGGGGAATATTTACAGCACTTGTATCAACACTTGTTAATATGCTTTTAAAAGGTGTAATTACAACACTTCCAACAGATTTAAGTACATATTTTTTAATGATACTGCTTGATTATGTTCTTGCTTTTGGCGTAATGGGACTTGCTGGATTTTTCTTTAATAAAATGGGCAAGGGACGTTTTGCAATAATAACCTCAAGCGCAATTGTTATATTTTTAAGATTTGTATGCCACTTTGCATCAGGAATTATTCTGTGGGGTTCATTTGCACCCAAAGGACAACCTGTGTGGCTTTATTCAATAATCTATAATGGGGGATATATGCTCCCTGAAATGATAATAACTGTAATTATAATGTCAGTACTATCTGTTAAAATAATTCCGAAACTTATAAAAGAAAAATAAAAAACGGACGAATATTTCGTCCGTTTTTTGTTTTGTATAATCAAATTTATTTTTGAACATGAAAATAAACCTCCAACAGTATTGGGGGTTTATATTTTTAACCAAAATTGGTTTACTGAGACACATTTATTTTTTAATTAAAACTTAAGCACAAATTTTGTTTAGTTTGCTTGAAAGCTGAGATTTCTTTCTTGCAACAGTGTTTTTGTGCATAACACCTTTAGCTACTGCCTGGTCAAGTTTTTTAACAACGAGTTTGAAAGCTTCTAAAGCGTTTTCTTTTTCAGCTTTTGCAACACATTCTTCAAACTTTTTGATGCAAGTTTTAATGTTTGTTTTGATCATTTGGTTCTGTAGAGTTTTTGTGCTGATTACTTTAACTCTTTTCTTTGCTGATTTAATGTTTGGCATTTAATTCACCTCCACACATAATGTAACTATCACATTATAACAAACAAATTTAAAAATTGCAAGTGTTTTTTTGAAAAATATTATTTTTTTACCTTATTTTTACTTTTTTTCGGCACTATTATGCATAATGTCAAAAAAACAGAGTTTTTTTTGTTAAAAATATACATCGTAAAATTGCAAAAAAGAGTAGATTTTCTGGTTTTTTTATGATATAATGACAATGTTGTATTATGCGTAGATTATATTGATGTGTTATTTTTTTAACAATCTATTTTAATACGCTAAATTTTTATACATTTTTAAGGAGGTATATGTGATGAGTGAAACAAACACAATGGTAGGAACCAAAGAGCAGTTTTTAGAACTTGAAAAAATTATTGCAAAGTATAAAGACACACAGGGTGCTCTTATTCCGGTGCTTCACGAAGCTCAGGAAGTTTTTGGTTATCTTCCTTTGGAAGTTCAGGAAAAAATTTCAGAAGGATTAAATGTTTCGATGGCTGAAGTATACGGGGTTGTTACTTTCTATACACAGTTCTCAATCAATCCAAAAGGTAAGTACAAAATTGGGGTTTGCCTTGGTACAGCATGTTATGTTAAAGGCTCTGGCGATATTTTGGAAAAAATTAAAGAAAAACTTGGCATTGAAGTTGGAGAATGTACAGCTGACGGTAAATTTTCTCTTGATGCAACACGTTGTATAGGTGCGTGCGGTCTTGCTCCTGTACTTACTGTTAACGACGATGTATACGGCAGATTAGTTGTTGACGATGTTGACTCAATCTTAGAAAAATATATGGATTTATGATAGAAATTGCGCTTCATTTGTTAGATATTGTGCAAAATTCTATTATGGCGAATGCTAAAAATATAAAAATTTCTGTGTACGAAAACACAAGTGAAAATATCTTGTCGCTTGAAGTTGAAGATGACGGAAACGGAATGGACGAAGAAACTTTAAAAAGAGCAAAAAGTCCTTTTTACACGACCAACGATGTAAAACGTATTGGTCTTGGAATTTCTCTTTTAAAGACTGCGTGTGAAAATGCAGAAGGTTCGTTTTATATAACTTCGAAAAAAGGCGAGGGTACACATATAAAAGCAGATTTTAAATATGACAGTGTTAACAGACAACCGCTTGGAGATATGGCGACTACTGTTTCAAATCTCCTTATGTGCAACAGAAATGTTGGTTTTATATATAAGCACACATATAACGGAAATTATTTTATATTTGACAGCGATGAGTATTCTCCAATTGCTACCGAAGTAGTTAAAAGAGGAGAGAATGTGCTTCAATGGCTTATTGACACATTAAACGAAAAAATAAATACGATTTATTCAAAATAATAATCACTCTGAAAGGAATGAAAGCAATGAAAACTTTGTCTGAACTTAACCAGATTAAAGAAAGCAAACAGGCACAAGTTAATCTTAGAGAAGAAAACTTTGGTCTTGTAAAAGTAAAAGTTTCAATGGGCACATGCGGTATAGCTGCCGGTGCAAGAGAAGTTGTTAAGGCAATACTTAACGAAGCAAGAAAAGATAACTTACACAATATACAGATTTTCCAGACACCATGTATGGGAAAATGTGATCTAGAACCTGTGGTAGAAATTCACTATCCTGGTAAAGATGTAATAACATATGTTCACGTTAAACCTGAAATGTCAGAAAGAATTATAAAAGAAACAGTTCTAAACGGAACAGTAATCGAAGAATTTACTAAGTAAGGGGGATAAGACACATGGAATTAGCAAGAGCACACGTTTTGGTCTGCGGTGGTACAGGTTGTACTTCTTCAGGCTGTGAAAAAATCATAAATGAGCTTAATGTAAACCTTGAAAAATATGGTTTAACAGATGAAATCAACGTAATTAAAACAGGTTGCTTCGGTCTTTGTGCATTAGGCCCTGTTGTAATTGTATATCCTGAAGGTTGTTTCTATAGCAGAGTAACACCTGAAGATGTAGAAAAAATTGTTGAAGAACATCTATTAAAAGGAAGAATTGTTAAAGAGCTTCTTTATTCTGAAACAGTTGTTGAAGGTCAGGATGATGTTAAATCACTTAACGAAACACAATTCTACAAAAAACAGATGAGAATAGCACTTAGAAACTGTGGTGTTATTTCTCCTGAAGATATCGAAGAATACATTGCATTTGACGGTTATAAAGCACTTGGAAAAGTTCTTACCCAAATGAAACCTCAGGATGTAATTGACGAAATCAAAAAATCTGGTCTTAGAGGCCGTGGGGGCGGTGGATTCCCAACAGGTATGAAATGGGAATTTGCATCTAAATCTGTTAATGAACAGAAATATGTTGCATGTAACGCCGACGAAGGGGACCCTGGTGCATTCATGGATAGATCTATCCTTGAAGGAGACCCACATTCTCTAATTGAAGCTATGGCAATTGCAGGTTATGCAATCGGTGCAAATCAGGGTTATGTTTATATTAGAGCAGAATATCCTATCGCTGTTGCAAGACTTCAGATTGCTATCAATCAGGCAAAAGAATACGGAATGCTTGGTGAAAACATTTTCGGTTCAGACTTTAGTTTTGATTTAGGCATCCGTCTTGGTGCAGGTGCGTTTGTATGTGGTGAAGAAACAGCTCTTATGACTTCTATTGAAGGTCATAGAGGTGAACCAAGACCACGTCCTCCATTCCCTGCAGTTAAAGGTTTGTTTGGAAAACCTACAGTATTAAATAACGTTGAAACATACGCTAATATCCCTGTAATTATTAACAATGGTGCAGATTGGTTTACAGGTATCGGTACAGAAAAAAGTAAAGGTACAAAAGTATTTGCTGTTGGTGGTAAAATCAACAACACAGGTCTTGTTGAAGTTCCAATGGGTACAACACTACGCGAAATCGTTTACGAAATCGGTGGCGGTATTCCAAACGGCAAAAAATTCAAAGCTGCCCAGACAGGTGGTCCTTCAGGCGGATGTATTCCTGATAGCCTAATCGATGTTGCAATCGATTACGACTCACTTATCAGCATTGGTTCTATGATGGGTAGTGGTGGTCTTATCGTTATGGACGAAGACACATGTATGGTTGATATTGCTAAATTCTTCCTTGAATTTACAGTTGATGAATCATGCGGTAAATGTGCTCCTTGTAGAATTGGTACAAAGAGAATGTATGAAATTCTTGAAAAAATTACAAACGGTAACGGTACACTTGAAGATATCGAAAAACTTAAAGAGCTTTGCTACAGCGTTAAAAACGGTGCGCTTTGCGGACTTGGACAGACTGCTCCAAACCCAATTCTTAGCACATTAAGATACTTTGAAGATGAATACATTGCGCACGTTGTTGACAAAAAATGTCCTGCCGGTGTATGTAAAGCACTTGTTTCCTACAAGATTGACCCAGAAAAATGTAAAGGTTGTAGCCTTTGCGCAAGAAATTGCCCTGTTAATGCTATCAGTGGCGAAATCAAACAACCATACACAATTGATACAACAAAATGTATTAAATGTGGTGCTTGTGTTGAAAAATGTAGATTTGGTGCAATAAGCAAATAAGGAGGTCAATATAAATGGAAATGATTAACATTAAAATCAATGATAAACCTGTCAGCGTTCCAAAAGGCTATACAATCCTTGATGCTGCCAGAGAAGTTGGTATTCACATTCCAACATTATGTTATCTTAAAGATATTAACGAAATCGGCGCATGTAGAATGTGTCTTGTAGAAATTAAAGGTGCAAGAGCTCTTCAGGCTGCTTGTGTATATCCGGTAAGTGAAGGACTTGAAATTTACACAAATTCTCCACAGGTTAGAGCAGCAAGAAAAGCAACACTTGAACTTATTTTATCAAACCACGAAAGAAAATGTTTAACTTGTATCAGAAACAGAAACTGTGAACTTCAGAATCTATGTGAAGAACTTGGAATTGAAGATATCCCATACGATGGTGAAAATATTCATTATGAACTTGATACTTCTTCTCCATCACTTGTTAGAGATAACAATAAATGTGTACTTTGCAGAAGATGTATTGCTGCTTGTAAAAATCAGACAATTTCTGTTATTGACTGTATTGAAAGAGGATTTAACACACACATTGGTTCTCACTTTGAAAAACCAATTAATGATGTATCTTGTATCTACTGCGGTCAGTGTATAGTTTCTTGTCCTGTTGGTGCTCTTTACGAAAAGAACGATATCCCTCAGGTTATGGAAGCAATCGATAACAGTGAAAAACACGTTGTTGTTCAGACAGCTCCTGCAGTAAGAGCTGCACTTGGCGAAGAATTTGGTCTTCCAATCGGAACACCTGTTACAGGTAAAATGGTTGCAGCACTAAGAAGACTTGGATTTGACAAAGTATTTGATACAGATACAGGTGCTGACCTTACAATTATGGAAGAAGGAACAGAGTTTATTGAAAGATTTACTGCTCAGAAAAATCTTCCTCTTATTACTTCTTGTAGCCCGGGTTGGGTAAAATTCTGTGAACACAATTATCCAGAATTTTTAAATAACCTATCTTCTTGTAAATCTCCTATGGAAATGTTTGGTGCAGTAATTAAATCTTACTACGCTGACAAAGCAGGAATTAACAAAGACGATATTTATTCAGTTGCTATTATGCCTTGTACTTCAAAGAAATTTGAATCAAGCAGAGAAGAAATGAATTCAAGCGGTTCAAGGGATATCGATGCTTCACTTACAACAAGAGAACTTGCAAGAATGATTAAACAGGCAGGTATTGATTTTGTAAATCTTCCTGATGAAGAATTCGACCAGCCATTTGGCGAAGCTACTGGTGCAGGCGTTATCTTCGGTACAACAGGTGGTGTTATGGAAGCTGCTATCCGTACAGTATATGAAATACTTGAAGGAAAACCGCTTGATAACATTAACGTTGAAGCTGTAAGAGGTCTTGACGGTGTTAAAGAAGCAACACTTAAAATTGCAGGTAAAGATGTTAAAATTGCAGTTGCTCATGGCATTAAAAATGCAAGAGAAGTTCTTGAAAAAGTTAAAGCCGGCGAAAAATATGATTTCATCGAAATTATGGCTTGTCCTGGCGGATGTATCAATGGTGGCGGTCAGCCTATTGTTGATGCAAGAACAAAAGCAACTGTTGATGTAAAAGCACTAAGAGCGAAAGCACTTTACACAGAAGACGAAAGAGCTACACTTAGAAAATCACATGAAAATCCTAATATAGATTTACTATATAAAGATTTCTTTGAAAAACCGGGTAGCCATAAAGCTCATAAGCTTCTTCACACACATTATACAGATAGAAGTAATATAAAATAATAACCTAAAGGCATCTTCTTATGGAGATGCCTTTTAGTATTGCATAATTTGTAAACTTATGGTATAATCATCAAGTAAAATATGAGGTGATAAAATGTTTAATGTATTACTAGCAGTTTTAAGTAATTCGCTAAAGGGATTTTGCACAAAAACTATAAGCAACGATATAAAGTCAATATGGAATAATGTTTTTGCAAATATACTTCGAAGTGCTCTTGCAGCGCTTATTGGTGCAATTATAGTTGTTATAGGTTCGGGGATTAGTGCTTTTAAAGTGCAAACTTTAGAACTTTTAATTTGTGCTGTTTCAGGAGTAGCAATGGCGTTTTTTCTTATGAGTTGGGTGTTTTCTCTAAAAAGTGATGCCTATATGCTTGTAAGTGCATCAGGCTCGGCAAGTTTTATTGTACCTATTATTTTTGGAGTATTTGTAATTGGCGAAAAATTTACTGTTTTAAAAGTTATTGCACTTGTTCTTATTTGCCTTGCTATTTTCTTTTTGCTGCGATACAATACCGATATAAAAGGTAAGGTTTCAAAATCCCAGTATTTAATGCTTGTGGTGATAACACTTTCTCAAGGGCTTAATCAGGCAATGCAAAAACTTTATACACATTATTTTCCGAGTAATGATGTAGCAATATTTTCAGTTTACACATTTTTATTTGCCTGTGTATCACTTTTAATTTATGGTATTTTTGTAAATAAAGATGCGACAGATGATAAAAAATCATTGCCGAAAAAAGTATATGTATTTACTTTGATTATAGCGATTACACAGTTTACGGCTTCGTATTTTCAATCACTTGCTGCAAAACAAATTGATGCAATCGTGCTTTATCCTATTTTGAATGCATTTTCGCTTGTTTCGGGCAGTTTAATGGCAACGTTTATTTTTAAAGAAAAAATGAAACGCGATGCTATAATTGGCATAATACTAACACTTTTTGCAGTGATACTTTCTAAATGACATCTTTTTAAGATGTCATTTTTTGATGTCTGTTTTTGTTAATTTTTGTGTCTGATTTATGACTTTATTCATTTCTCTTTATATGATAAAATTATTATATATCCTTTTTGGAGGTGAAAAAAGTGGATTATAATGAAATTTCAAAAATAACAGTAATAGCATCAAGCCCTCAGTTTGATTTAAGAGTTGGTATGACAGTAAGTGAAGGCGGAACTACCTCACAGTATTACAAACACTTTGACCTTCACAAAATATATTATGTGTGTGAAGGCGAGGCAACACTTGAAACGGATGATGGTTCTTTTAAACTTAAAAAAGGTGTTTTAGGTTTTGTTGGATATAACAGAACAAGCCGACTTATAAATGTAAGTGATGACTTTAAAAGAGTCGTTATATGCTTATACAGAGTTAACAAAAACAGTAATATGATATTTAATTTAATAGATAAAGAAATAGCCGATAAAAATATTTATCCAGTTTCTAAAAATTTTCAAAACTGTATAGAATATATAATGGACTATATGAAAAATGAATATGACAATTATATCCCTGCAATAGAGTATATGGCAATCCCGTTGCTTTATGAATTTTTTAATATAACAAAACTTAAGTTTAATTTTTCATATAAAAATATAGAAAAAGAATCTGACGACAGAAAAGTTAAAATGGAAAAGTATATATATAAAAATATTTACCGTAAAATTTCTGCAGAAGAAGTTGCAAAATATATGAATATGAGTTTAAGGCAGCTTAACCGAATTTTAAACAATACTTGCGGGTGGACTGTAAAACATCAGATTGACGGTATGAAATATAACGAAGCAAAAAAAATTTTAGTAAATACAAAACTTAATTTGGTTGAAATTTCATCAAAACTTGGTTTTTCAAGTGAACACTCTTTTATTACGTTTTTTAAAAGAATGAGTGGCATTACTCCAAAAAATTATAGAGAAAATCATATGAAACCGGACTTTGATTTAAGTTCAACAGAAAGGCGAAAGTATGTTCCAAAAGAATAAAGTTGTTATTTTAATTAGGTAGTGTAATGTTTATGACACCTCATCAGTACTATACCTGGACAAAATGGAAAGAAAATAATAAATAATAAAGTTGACACCACTTTTTTAAAGTGGTGTTTTTTTAAAAATGTTTTTAGTAATTATTTATAATATATAAGTGAAAAATTTATAAAAAATCACAATTGAAAAAAATAGCGCTTGTGGTATAATAAAAAAGTAATATGCTATATTGTAAGTAAAAAAATTAAAGGAGAAATTTTTATGAAAAAACTTATCTGTTTATTTTTAAGTTTGTGTTTAATTCTTCCTGTTATGACATTACCAACACCTGTAAATGCAACATATGAAATAAACCCTAAAATAGCAATACTTAAACTTGACGATTTAAAAGCCGATGAAGGTATTTTTTCAAGTTTTAAAAATGCTATAGAAGTTCTTGATAAATACGGAGTAAAGGCGGGTATAGGGCTGATTGCAAAAACTTTTGCAGAGGGCACTGATGAGGTAGCATTATCAGAATACTACAATCAGATTAAAGAATGGGATGCAAACGGGCACGAAATATGGCATCACGGATATTCTCATACCCAGCCTGAATACAATGTCGCAAAATCGGAAACAGAGGACGGCACATTTACTACAACTTACGATACAATGTATGAATCATTTAAAGCTGCACACGATGTTGTGTACGAAAATACAGGCATAGAAATGGTTACATTCGGAAGTCCGTTTAACAATGCTGATGCTACGTTTGTTAGGATGATAAATGAAAAATTCCCAAATTATGAAACACTTCTTTTAGTATCAAAATCGCATGCATCACTTGCGCCGGATAAATTGTTTATAAACAGTAATATAAATCCCGAAGGCGATTCTACAGGTAATCCTAAGTACGATACTTTTGTAGAAAAATATGCGGATATAACTTCTGATGTGTTTGCAATTCAGATGCACGCAGCATACTTTAATAATAATGACCTTTTGGAGTTTGAAAAAATTGTAAAACACCTTTTGGATGACGGTGTTGTTATAATGACACCACACGAGTATTATACATATGTAAACGGAGCAAAACCAACTATTCATTCTCCGCTTATTGAATTTAACTCATCAAGTGATGTAGTTACAGATTCTACAACTGCAACAACATGGTGCTCAAATGGTGCTTCGCATATTTCATATAATGAAAACGGATATGCAAGAGTTTTTAAAACAAGTGTTAATAACGGAAGCAGTCAGGTATATGCGAATTTTATAAATAATATAGAAAAAATTACAACAAATAAAAAACTGGTTGTAAAAGCAAAAATCCATCCGGGCGGTATAAATTCGAAATTCAGAATAAGATATACATATCCTAAAGATAATGGTGATGGAACAACTACTGATACAACTTCATCGGTACTGCTTTTTACTGCCGACGGAACAGCAGGAAGCCTAACTGCGCAAATAGCCAATTCTGCAGGAGCAACAGGAACGTATCCTGAGCAAACTGTAAAAAGTGTGTCCGGTATTACCGATATAGGAAATGATGGCTGGCTTGATTGCACAGCGGTTATAGATATGGATGTTACAAAATCTACATATCCTGTAACTGTTTACTATGACGGCATAAAAAAAGCAACAGGTGCACTTCACGAAAATCTTGCACTTGCTGCAACAAAAGGCACAATATTTGCATTAAATATGCAAAATTCCGAAGCAACTACAGCAACATCTACTACAACTTATGTTGATGATACAATGGCATATTCTGTTGAAAGCTCGGATATTCCGATGCTTTATGCAGTTAATAATGAAAAAAGCTTTATATTCTCAAATGAGGTTATGGTTGCGGATCTTATAAACAGTGCTGACAGTTCGCTTAGCGTAATTAAACTTAATGGCGAGTATCTTTCACTTAGTGAAATTAAAAATGAAAAAGGTGGAAGTATACTTACAATTGATTCAAATAAATTTGTAGTTGGAAAAAATACAGTAGATTTATCTGAAGTAAAAGATATTTTTGGTAACTCTCTTATAGGTTCAACAAGTTTTACTGTTTTATATAAAGATAAAACAGTTCATTCACCGCTTATTGAGTTTAATTCATCAAGTGATGTGGCTATTTCTTCTTCTGTATTACCAACTTGGCATGCCATAGGTTCATCTCATATTTCATATGATGAAAATGGATATGCTAAAATTTTCGGTTCAGGTATCAGTGCGTGGAGTTCGGCAACAAATGTAGGATTTAAAAATACTCCTGCACCTCTTTACTCAAACAGGAAAATGGTAGTTAAGGCACAGATTCATCCTGGCGGCGTTTCTACTCGTTACAGAATAAGATATAATTATGAAGCCGATGACGGAACAACCTCTGTAAAGTCGCATATTATATTTGCAGCAGGCGGAAGTGAAGGTGCACTGGGTGCATACATAGGCAACAATTCAAAAGCTGCAGGCGATGGAAAAACTGCTGTTTCGGGTGTAAATGATATTTATAATGGCTGGGTGGATTGTACTGCTGTTATAGATATGACACCTAATGAGAATGAAAACTATTCTGTAACAGTTTATTATAACAGTGATTTAAAAGCAACAAGCACGCTTCATGCTAATTTTTCACAAGGTGCAGTTCGCGGAAATTTAATAGGTATGAATACACAAAATGAATTAGCTTCAACAGGAAAAACATATCTTGATAATACAATGACATATTCTGTAACAAGTAGCGATTTGCCACCGCTTAGTGCAACAGGTGGTACGTCTAAAATTGTATTTTCAAATGAAGTTATGAAAGCGGACCTTGTAAATGGGACAGATTCTACTTTATCTGTAATCAAAGCAAACGGAACATATATTCCGCTTAGCGCATTAAAAGCAGATATGGGCGGACTTTCATTTACAATCGCGGATGAATATTTAAACGCAGGGTACAACACAATAGATGTTTCAGAAGTCAAAGATATATTTGGTCAAAATGTAGTGGAAGATACAAAAACTGTAAAAGTAATAAAATATACAAAATCTAAAATGGTAATTATGCCACTTGATGATTTTTCTGACCCTGACAAAGTTTACCCTACTGTTACCGGGTATGGATATGAAACAGAGTGGGGTGGACAAAGCGGACACGGGATTGTATGGCAGGAAGGTAACTTTGCAAGAATTTTCAATAATACAGCGGGAGCATGGAACTCACAGGCAAGAAGAAAATTTGAAAATGCATTCCCTGACGAAAAAACAACAAGTTATAGAATTGTTGGTAAAATGGCAGTAAAATCTGATAATGGTGGTATTTGTTTAAGACTTGTAAATACAACACCTTCAACACCCGAAACAATAGGTGCACTGTTTAAAACAAGCAAAGATACATTTTATGTAAGAACATCAAACAGCGCTACAAACGATGCAACAAAAGTTTTAAGCGGTGTTCCTGATTTATATAACGGCTGGTATGAAATGATGTATGTTATAGACGTAGATGCAATAGGCGACAAAACCGAAACTGCATACCCTGTAACAATGTATGTAAACGGTGTAAAATCATCTACAACAATGCCATCAACATTCTTTGCAAATGATTTTAACGGAGTTAGATTCCAGTCAACTGTTGCCAAAGAGTACTGTTATATTGACGATACCGAGGTATACGCTGTTATAGACGGATATGTTCCTGATTTAACAGTAACAGGTAATACTGTAAATGGATCAGATATTCACTTTGACGTATCAAATGAATTGACAATCAGTGAACTTACAGATGAGGTTAATACATCACTTAGCGTAATTAAAGCAAATGGTGTAAAACTTCCTATAGAATATATTAAAGTAGATCGCGACAGTTTAGGTTTTACAATTGAAGAAGAAGCATTTAACTATGTTGCAGGAAGTAAAATAACAATTTCTGTTGCTGAAATCACAGATATATTGGGCAACAAAATGAGTGGCACAACTTCTTATGAAGTTACTTTAGATAGAGAAATTGACGATATGCTTTCTTATAATACAAATGTTCGTGGTTTATATAAAGGTGGAAACAGTTTTAAAGTAGAAAAAACACTTGTAAATCACAATTTAACTGCAAAAAAGGTTAATGTTATCGGTGCAATTTATGATAAAAATGGTGGCCTTTGTATTGCAAAAACTGCAGATAAATCAGAAATCGGTGCACAAAGCAATGCAACATTTTCAGTAGATTTTGGTACATTGCCTAATTATGTTGATGAGTATTATACTTTGAAATTGTTTGTGTGGGATGAAAAAGGTATTCCATATTTTGCATCTGAAGAAGTTGAAAAATACAACCAGATTGTGCTTTTGAAATTTGATGATTTGCAGGGAAAATCAGGTGCAATGACAAAAACTCAGAGAACGATTGATATTTTGAAAGAATACGATATTCCAGGTTCATTCGGTGTAATCGGTAATACTTTTGAAGACGACGAAACAGATAATGAACATTTAAAAACAATAAAAGGCTGGTATGACGAGGGATATGAAATCTGGCATCACGGTTATTACCACTCGCAGGGCGAATATCCTAATACATATGATGGTGAAACAATAACTGCAGACTCAATGAAAGAGTCGTTTGGCAAAACGATGGAGATATTTAAAAATGCAGGCGTTCCTATTACAACATTCGGCTCTCCACATAATAATGCAGGAACAACCTTTGTTGAAATGCTTGAAGAAAACTTCCCTGAAATTGAAGTACTGTTAAAAGTAGCAAACGGAAGCAACATTTCAAGTAAAATGTTCATTACGGATTCGCTTTATATGGAAAATCCAACTTGCTATATGAATTATGACTACTTTGTAGAAAACTATGATTCATCTAAAAAAGGAGCAGTCCTTGTAGCACAGATGCATCCGCCAAGTTGGAGCGATACTCATTTTGAACAGTTTAAACAGGCGCTTGATTTACTTGTTGATAATGATGTAATGTTTATGACACCGCATCAGTATTACACCTGGACAAAATGGAAAGAGAATAAATAAAACGAAAAAAGGTACTGAAATAATTCAGTACCTTTTCTTGTTTGTATCATTCTCTTTTTATAAACTAAAATTATTTATTTTTTTCAAGTGCTTCGAACAAGCCTGCAATATATGTAGCGCCAAGTGCTCTGTCAAATAGGCCATAGCCATATCTGCCTTTTTCGCCCCAGATCATTCTTCCGTGGTCAGGACGAACATATCCGTCAAAGCCGTTGTCAACAAGTGCTTTTGCAATACCGAACATATCAATAGAGCCACATTCTGTTGGATGTCCAACTTCATAGAATGCTTTGTCGCCTGTAAATTTAATATTTCTTAAATGTAAGAAATGAATTCTGTCTGCATACTTAGCAGCCATTTTAACAAGGTCATTGTCAATTCCCGCACCAAGTGAACCTGTGCAGAATGTTAAACCATTGTTTGGAGAATCAACAAGTTTTAAGAATCTGTCAAGATTTTTTTCGCTTGTAATAATTCTTGGAAGACCAAATAGACCCCATGGTGGATCGTCAGGATGTATAGCCATTTTAATGTCGTTCTGTTCGGCAACCGGAATAATTGCTTTTAGGAAAGTTTCAAGGTTTTTCCATAGTTGTTCTTCATCTATTTTGCTGTACTGGTTAAGTAAATCTTTAAGTTGTTCTTTAGTGTAACTTTCGTCCCATCCAGGAAGTGAAAGTTCACTTGTAAGTGGGTTCATAGAAAGAACAGTTTTTTCGTCATAAGCAAGAGAGTTTGAACCATCTTCTGCTTCTCTTTCAAGTTCTGAACGAAGCCAGTCGAAAACAGGCATAAAGTTATAGCAAATTACTTTAACTCCTGCTTTTCCAAGTCTTCTAATGTTTTCGCAGTAGTTTTCAATAAGCTCAGGCGCTTTATCTGTGCCAAGTTTAATATCTTCAGGAACAGGAACAGATTCAACTACTTCAAATTCAAGACCTTTTTCGTTTGCTTTTCTTTTAAGGTCGTTAATGCTTTCTTCACTCCAAACGCCGCCTGCAGGAACATCGTATACTGCAGATACAATACCTGTCATAGACGGAATCTGACGGATATGGTCAAGGGTAACAGGATCGCTATCGCCGTACCATCTGAATGTAAGTTTCATATGTCATAACTCCTTCCATTTCATATTTAACTATATAATACAATAAATTGAATTGCAATTCTATTGTTAATTTGTTCATTTTATATTGCAAAAAGATGCATTTTGTGGTAATATATTTTTACGGAGGTGAAAATTATGGCTATTGTATATGAATTTAACTCAAATACGATAGGTTTTCATCACAGTATAGATAAAATACCTTCTGAAGACCAGTTTAAAATGCACGCTCACGATGAGTATGAACTTTTGTATTTTGTATCGGGGAACGGAAAGTTTACAATAGAAGGAAATACGTATGAACTAAAAAAAGACTCGATATTTTTAATGAGACCTGCCGAAATACACAAAATATCGATTTTGAGTGATACACCGTATGAACGAATGGTTGTTCATTTTAAAAAAGAGGCGCTTTTAAATATTGATCCGACGGGTATACTTACAAAAGTGTTTGATGAAAGACAAATGGGCGAGGATAACGTATATTTTTTAAATGAATTTGAAGGTCTTGATGTCAGAAAACTTTTTTATGCAATGAAAACAGACGGAGAAACAGTCAAAAAGCATCTTGCAATAATTTCAAATTTAATGCCCGTTTTATACAAACTTGAAAGTATGTCAAAAGAGAGAAAAACGACGCATATTTCAAATAAGCGAAACGATGTACTTGGAGAACTTGTTAATTTTATAAACAGACATTTAAGTGATAATCTTTCACTTGAAATACTTAGCAATCACTTTTATTTAAGTAAGTCGCAACTTAACAGGATTTTTAAAGTGGGAACGGGTACGTCAATCTGGGAGTATATACTTTTAAAACGGCTTATGGGAGCAAGAAACTTAATAAAGTCAGGCGTTGGAGTTGTAAAGGCAAGTCAGCAGTTTGGGTTTTCAGACTATTCTGCTTTTTACAGAGCGTATAAAAAACATTATAATATTTCGCCAAAGAGCGATTTTAAAATGCAGTAAAGGAGATAGTTTTAATGATAGGAATAATTGGTGCAATGCAGGTTGAAGTTGAAACACTTAAAAATATGGTAGAAGACGCAAAAAAAGAAGTTGTATCAGGTGTTGAATTTACAAGCGGTAAAATTTACGATAAAGATGTTGTAATTGCAACAGCAGGAATAGGCAAAGTTTTTGCGGCAATTTGCACAGAAGCAATGATTTTAAAGTATAATCCCGATGTAATAATAAATACTGGGGTAGGAGGCACGCTTTCGGATAAACTTTCGGTGTTTGACGTAGCGATAAGTGAAAATGTTGTTCAGCACGATATGGATACAAGTCCTCTGGGCGACCCTAAAGGACTTTTGTCTGGAATAAATATTGTAAAAATTCCTGCAAGTAAAAAGCATGTGATGATAGTTGAAGAAATATTAAAAGAAATGGATATTAACTATGAAATCGGTACAATTGCAACCGGCGACCAGTTTATCAGCACAAAAGCGCAAAAGGATTTTATAGTCAGTGAATTTAATGGAATTTCGTGCGAGATGGAAGGCGGAAGCATTGGGCACGTTTGCTTTGTGAATGATACTGATTTTGTTGTTATACGTTCAATTTCCGACAGTGCTGACGATAGTGCAGACGTGGATTATCCTACGTTCGTGAAAAAAGCGGCTGAAAACAGCGTGAATATTGTTAAAAAATTTATAAAACGTAGTTAAAAGCGTTACTTTTTAGAAAAGTAACCAAAATCGAAACTTTTTTGAAAAAAAGTTTCACAAAAAACTTACATAAAGCAAAAACTTACGTTTTTGCAAGGGATAATAAAAAGGTATATCCGTATGCGAATATACCTTTATTTTTTATATTATATAACAATGTAAAAGGTCAAATGGCAAAAGAAGAAATAATTGCAAGGGCCTGTGAAGACATTCTTTCTATGAGTGAGCAAGGAAGAAAGATATTCAAATCACTTTCGGAATCCGAGCAGAAAACTCTTGTAGACAAGATAAAAGCAATTATAAATGACCTTTTAAACTGGGTAGATGAACTTCTTCATTCTTATAAAGCAACATCAAAAGAAGCACAAATAATGCGAGAATATAAGGAAGAGTTACAGAAGGCAAAAGAAGTATGGGATGCTATGCTTGAAAAGTCTATTGAGACGAATCAATCACTTGAAAAAAGTGGAGCATTTAAGCATGATGGAAATACTGAAAATGTGAGATATTCATTAAGAGAAGAAGCGATATCAGAAGTAGAGCAGGCAATATCCAACAAAAACTATGATAAAGAAATAAAATTAACAGATAGTAGTCCGGCTATTCTCATTTCACAAAAAGGTGTTAAAAATCTTCCTATGATGATGGTTGCTTCTCATGTTCGTGAAAATATACTTACAGAAGAAGAAGCAAAGGCACTTGGGTTAACAGTTAATATTCACAAGCATTATCACGGACTTGGAAAAACTTTGTTTTTGAAAGTTATAGATGGATTGGATAATGTAACTGAAGCATATAGGGGAACTAAAAATGCTGAAGATACTTCACGTCGAGAAAACTATTTTCTTTTAATTTCTCAATACAAAGATTCTGATGGTAATACCATAAATGTTCCGGTGTATATAAACGAAAAGGGTAGATACAATAAAATATTCATAGATACCAACAAAATTGCCACTGTTTTTGGTAGAAATGAATTAAGAAATTATATTAAAAATCAAATTGCGAATGGTAACCTTGTGCGTATGAAAAATAAAAGCACTCAAGCCAGTGAATCGACATCACTAATCGATGGCGATTATAGCAAGAATGCTTCTAATAATAGTATACTCAATTCTGACAAAAATGTCAAGGAAATGTTTTCTGAAAAAGAAATAAACGATGACAATACTGTTTATAGTGAGAAGGATTATTCTTATGAAACACTTGTTGCTAAAGGAAATATTGAAATAGCTCCTTTAGAAAACGTTTCGTCTGCAGAAGTCAGTAAATATGCAGATCGTAATATATTCATTAAGGATATGAAGGAAATCGCAAGAAATGTAGGAAATCCAAAAAACACAGAACAAAAAACATATCTTTATTGTAAAGATTTGAATCAAGATATTTTGATTACAAGAAATAGTTTTAAACATGGCGCAGATAGATATGATAAAACATACATTTCAGTATGTAAAAGTATTGACAAAATTCTTAACAATGCGATTGTGGTTAATGAATTGAAAGCAAGAGCAGATACTGACGGCGGATATGTTCTTTTATCTTTGGCAGAGAATTCTGATTCGTATGTTGTTGTTAGAGCAATTGTAAATAAAAAGACATGGAAATTAGAAGATTATAATGAACTCTACGCAATAAGAAAAAGAGGTATAAAAAAAGGGGATGTTGGCGTAAAAGCCCCCGCATTACACTTAATAAGTGGTTACGGTACATCTCCCAATATAAGTATATCTAATTTTCTTGAATTTGTCAATAGTAGTACTTTAGGAAATATAGTGTTGCCAATGGATGTAGTAAATCATTTTAATACTTCAAGAACATTCGATAAGGACATTACTCCTAATCTTCTCTTCTCCGAAAAAGAGCAATCCATCTACGATACAATGGGCGAAGCGAATAGAGTTATAAAAGAAAATAAAAAACTTGATGATGATGTTAAACGATTGGCTAAAGTAATTGATGGAACGATATCTAACAAAACATTTTTAACATTATCTAAATACATAAAAAAACTTTCGGGAAGCGCAATTGATACTGTTGAACTTGCAAAGACATTAAAAGAAGCAATAATAAAAAGAGGAACATTAATTCCGGTCGAAATGACAGTAATGTCCCTTCGATGTACGTCCAAGACGTTGAGAATAACGCTCCTAATGGTATCGTACCACAAAACAAAAAAATAATCAAGACTGATGAAATAAAAATAGAGCCGAAGGCGCGGAACTCCGCAGAAAATTCAGCGGTACATTCCGTAAATGCCATTGGCTCTAAGGGAAGTATACCACAAAACCAAAAAATAGTCAAGACTGTGGAAGTGGAAATGACTATTCCACAAATTATGTCATTGTATTGTATAAATAAAAGATTAAAAAAGTATATCCGTTAATTACGGATATACTTTTAATTTGCGTAAGTCTTTTTGCTTACTTTTTCTTGAAGAAAAAGTAAGGTTCTTTGCTAAACTTTCTTTTAAGAAAGCGATTATAAATTAATTTTTTCAATAGTGCCGTTTCTTCTTGATCTATCAGCAGCAAAAACAACAAGATGACTTACCGTTGAATCGTTGATTTCGGTACATGAAATAGATGGTTCATTTCCATTTAGATAATCTACAAAATCAGCAGCAAGACGTAAGTCCCCACCGCCATGGCCACCATGTGCACCCGTCATATCGCCGGTAATGTTAAGATCGTATTCGTCTTCAACATAATCATTTTCAGAACCTGGCTTAATGCGTCTTACAATATATTTTGATTTTTCAAATGTACCTTTTATTTCGCCGTGAGTACCAACAATATGTATATTTCTTTCAGCTTCAGCAGCACCGCCAACAAGATTAAATGTACCTGTTGCGCCGTTTTCAAAATTAACTATAACTGACTGATGGTCAACATTTCCGTCTCTTTCGCAGTCCCATACGCATCTGCCGTAAGGGTTATCTGTTGCCATAGATTCCTTCTGGCGTTCAAGTGTAACGTTTTCTTCGCCTTCTAAACATTTCCATGTATACTGCCACCAACGTTTTGGTTTTAAAATGTAATGAGAATAAGCAGAATATCTGCAATCTTCCATATGCGGACAGTCTTTCATGCAACGAGTTCCTGCACCTTCAGGTTTTTTAGATGGAACAAACTGAAAATCATCACCAAAACTAACAACGCTTTTTGGATTTGTACCTTTCATCATCCACATCATAAGGTCAATATCATGACAACATTTTGCAAGCAGCATTGGTGCATGACATTCTTTTTCACTTGCCCATTTACCACGGACATAAGACACCGCCATATGATGATAACTTACGTGTTCGCACATTTCGATGCTTATTATATCGCCGATTTCACCGTTTAAAACGTGTTTTTTAATTGCACTGTAAAAAGGAGTGTATCTTAAAACGTGGCAGATAAGAACTTTTCTTTTTTCTTCGTTTGCAACTTTAACAAGTTTTCTAAGTTCGTCTTCGTTTACTGCAAAAGGTTTTTCTAAAAGAAGGTCATAACCTTTTTTTAGAACAGGTATCGATGTTTCAACGTGAAGATGGTCCATTGTTCCGTTGATAACGGCATCTGCCATTTTATCGTGTTTTACAAATTCTTCAACCGATTTAAAACAGTTTTCTTCTGAAACACCGTATTTTTCTGCCATAATTTTAGTTCTTACTGTATCAGGGTCAACAATGCCCACAATTTTTAATTTCTCAGGATAGTTTAGTGCGAGTTTAGAATAAACATCGGCTCTGTTTCCTGCACCTACAATTACTGCTGTAATTTGTTTTTCCATAATAAACACTCCTTATGTTAATCAAAATCTTGTAAATAATACCACCATGGTTTTATTAAGTCAACCTTTTTAACAAAAATCTACAAAATAGAGATTTGTACACATTTATTTTACTACATTTGGATATTAAAATCAATACATATAAAATGAATATCTACAAAACAGAGATTTACATACGTTTATTTTATCGCATTTGAGTATTAAAATCAGTATATGCATAGAATATCTAAAAGGTAGTGATTTTAAGGTTTATCAATAAATAACTTGCATTATTAAGAAGAATATGGTAATATTAAATGTAGATTTTTTAACAATTAGAAAAATAGGAGAATAATTATGGAACAAAACAGAAGTAGTTTTACAGGAAAAATTGGATTTGTTCTTGCTGCTGCAGGTTCTGCAGTAGGACTTGGAAATATCTGGCGTTTTCCTTATCTTGCAGCTCAGTATGGTGGAGGAATTTTTCTTTTAACGTATATCGTATTGGCTGTTACATTTGGTTTTGCACTTATGGTTGCTGAAATTGCAATAGGAAGAAAAACGGGACTTAGTGCGATTTCTGCTTTTGGGGAACTTAGCAGCAAATACAGTTTTATTGGATATCTTGGTGCAATAGTACCTATGATAATCCTTCCTTACTACTGTGTAATCGGTGGCTGGGTTACAAAATATATGACAGTTTTTATGTCTGGTTTTGGTAAAAGTGCAGCTTCAGACGGTGCTTTTGCTGGATTTATATCACAGGTAAATGAACCTATTTTATGGTTTTCAATATACCTTGGTCTTACAGCACTTATCGTACTTTTAGGTGTTGAAAAAGGTATTGAAAAAGTAAGTAAAATAATGATGCCAATTCTTATAATACTATCAATTTTTATTGCAGTTTTCGTTGCATTCATGCCTGGTGCTATAGAAGGTATCAAATATTACATTTTACCTGACTTTAAAAACTTTTCATTTACAACGGTACTTGCAGCAATGGGACAACTTTTCTATTCGATGTCTCTTGCAATGGGTATTATGATAACTTACGGCTCATACATGAAAAAGAGTGTAAGTTTGGAATCATCAGTAAAACAAATTGAATTTTTTGATACAGGAATTGCATTTTTAGCAGGTCTTATGATAATTCCATCAGTGTTTGTATTTTCGGGTGGAGATAAAGCGGCGCTTGGAAAAGGTCCGGGGCTAATGTTCGAAACACTACCGAAAGTATTTGCAAATATGTACGGCGGAGAAATAATAGGATTATTATTCTTTGTACTTGTATTTTTTGCAGCACTTACATCTTCAATTTCACTTATGGAAACTGTTGTATCAATTTTTCAGGATAAATTCAAACTTTCAAGAGTTAAATCTTGTATAGTAGTGCTTTTAATTTCTGTTGCTTTGGGCGTTCCGTCATCTCTTGGAAATGGTGCATTGGCATGGTTTAAAATCATAGGAATGGATATTTTAAGTTTCTTTGACTTTATAAGTAATAGTGTAATAATGCCGATTGTAGCATTTTTAACTTGTATTTTTGTAGGATATGTAATAAAACCTAAAACACTTGTTGATGAAGTTGAAATAACAGGTAAGTTTAAAGGTAAAAAGTTATTTAATGTTATGATTAAGTACATTGCACCTATATTTATAGTGTGTATCTTAATTTTCTCTCTACTTGAAGCATTCGGAGTAATAAAAGTATGATTATGGGCGCCTTTTAAAAGGCGCTTTTGTTTTTTAAAATATATTGACAAAAAACGCGAAAAATATTATAATTACAATAAGGAGTATATTACAAAAGGAGGATTATTATGTTTTGTGAAAAATGCGGTGCCCCAATAAGCGAAGGCGATAAATTCTGCGGCGAATGCGGTGCACTTAATGAAGAAATAAAAAACGAAGAAACTGTTGAACAACCGGTTGACGAAAACGTTGAACAACCTGTTGAACAAACAGCAAATTATTATGCAAACGACAATGTTTCGCAACCTGAATCTTCTTTAGGTGAAGTGATGGAAAACGGCGAAACAATAACCGAAGAAATGCTTGCAGCTAAGCCTGCAAAAAAAGGTTTCTTTACAAGATTTACAAAGAAAACATTGATAAGAACTGGTATTATTGCAGGTATTCTTGCAGTACTTGTTGCATTTGGTGTATGGGCTGCTCCATATGTAAGCAATGCATTTGCAAAAATGACAATGTCGCCTGAAAAGTATTTCCAGCATGTTACAACAAATTGGTTTAAAAGTAATATGAAGGATATCGGCAACGCGTTTGGCGAAGCAAAAGATGTTTTCAAAAAAGATATAAGTTCGGAAGGCACAGCCAAGTTTGTTATCGGCGCTGGTCTTAAAGATTTAATTTCAGATAATACTCCATCTCAGGTTTCTGATGTTCTTGAACAATTAGATTCAATTTCTATTGATGCAAAAGTAAATAAAACTAAAGATGCATTTGCGGAAGAAATCGCTCTTAAAGCAAATGATTCTGAAATAGTTACAGCAAATATTATATTTGATATGAAGTCAGAAAATATGTATTTTTCTGTGCCTGAACTAAGCGATACTGCTTTATGTGCGAATATTGGCGGTGCGATGTCTTTCGGCGAAGTAATGACTTACATAGATGAAATTGTTGATTTGATTCCTGACAAAGATAAATTTGCAAAATTTATGACAGGATATTTTGAAGCTGCTATTAAAAAAGTAGACAAAGTTGATGAAAAAGAAGGTAAACTTGAAGTTGGTGGCGTTAAACAGAATGCAACAGTACTTAAAGCAACAATTGATGCTGAAACACTTTTGAATATGGGAAAAGGTGCATTAGAATACGCTAAAGAAGATAAAGAAACAGAAAAACTTATTAAAGATTTTCTAAATACAGAACTTGCATCTGAAATGGATGCTCCTGATGCTGATGAAGTATACGACGCATTTAAAGATGGAGTAGATACACTTATTGAAGAAATGGAAGATGTAGATGTTTCTGATGAAAGTATTGAAGTATACATTACTGTATATGTAAATGCAAAAGGTGAAATAATTGCGCTTAAAGTAAATGCAAATGAAGACTTGCCTGCATTTGAAGTATTTATAGGAACTGCAGAAAAAGGAAGCAAAATTGCGACTGAAATCTATGTTGATGTAGACGGACAGAAAGTTTCTATAGAAGGCGAAGGAAAATTAAGTGGTTCAAAACTTACAGGTAAATATAACCTTAAAGTATTTGGGACAGATATTATAACTGTTTCTGTTGAAAAATTTGATCTTGATTCAGCCAAAAAAGGTATGACAAACGGCAAAATCACAATTAAAGCAGCAGATTCTGTAAAATCGTTGTTGTCTGTCGGAGCAAACTTTAATAGTGAATTAAAACAGTTAAAACCTGTACTTGATGTAATATCTGAAATGAAAATAGAAGTAGATTCTAAAGAGTCTAAAAATAAATCAGAAGGTACATTATCAATTTATTATAAAGATGATTTATATTTAACTGTTGAGGCTGCTGGTAAGATTAAATCTGGTGCAAAAATTACAATCCCTAAAGATTCAACTGACGACCCTTCAGATTGGGATGTAGACCCAGATGTATTTATTGATAAGATAAGAGATGCAGGACTTTCTGAACTTGCAGATTTAATGGAAAGTCAAATGTAATAAAAACTAAACACAAATGAAAACCGAGCAATAAATAATGCTCGGTTTTCTTGTAAAGGAAATAAGTATGAAAATAGAACATATAAAAAAGAATTATGGCAATAAAAAAGTGCTTGAAGATATAACGTTTGAAGTGGAAAATGGACAATGTATAGGTCTTCTTGGCGGAAATGGAAGCGGAAAGTCGACGCTTTTAAATATTCTTTCGGGAATTTTAAGAAGTGATGGCGGATTTTTTATGATGGAAGAAACAGATCTTTTGAAAAACGAAAAAATAAGAGCCGAAAAATTAGGCTATGTTCCGCAAAACACTCCTTTAATAGAAGAACTTACAGCATATGATAATTTAAGGCTTTGGTATTCAAAACAGGATATAAAAAAAGAACTTGAATGCGGCGTTTTGAAAATGCTTGGAATTGATGAGTTTATAAAAGTTCCTGTGTATAAAATGTCTGGTGGTATGAAAAAAAGACTTGCAATAGGATGTGCAGTTTCTCATAAACCTGAAATTTTGCTTTTGGATGAACCAAGTGCTGCGCTTGATTTAGTTTGCAAAGAGAATATAGGAAACTATCTTAATGAATATAAGAAAAATGGCGGTATTATAATTTTGGCAACTCACGATGTACTTGAGCTTCCGCTTTGCGATAAACTTTATATTTTAAAAAATGGTATTTTAAAGCCTTATGAATACGATGGCGATGTACACAGATTGGCAGGTAGTTTGTAAAATATGAAAATGTATTTAAAGTTACAATTAAAAAAAGCGTTCAAACTGTATCCTGCAATAATACTTGTAACAATAATCACTTTAACCAGTATCGCAGCAACCTGCGTAGCACTTTTATCCAATAGTGATGGCAAAAACAATCAGCAAAAAATTACAATAGGTGTAGTAGGCGATGCAGACATTTTATATGATATAGCTCAATCGGGACTTTATATTGATTTTGTAGATATGACTGAAGAAGAAGCACAATATAACCTTAAAATGCGTAAAATAAATGGTTATGTGCGTATTCCGCCACGATTTATACAAGGAATATATTACGGTAGAAATAATCCTGCCCAGTATATAATGCTTAATTCCGGGGGTGGAGTGGGCACTTTGCTTGTCAAAGAAATTGTAGGTATTGTATCAGATATGGTTGTAGAAACGCAAAATGGTATTTACAGTTTACAAGTAATAGAAGAAGATTACAATATGGACGAAAAAGTATATGAAAATATTAACGAACTTAACTTTTCATATATGGATTTTACATTTACAAGAGACGAAGTGTTTAAAATTGATCTTTTAGGTGTTACCGACAGACTCACAATGGGTGGGTATTATGTTGTAGGAATACTGTTTTTCTTTATGCTTATATGGTCAATTTCATGCAATAAACTTTTAGGCGGAAGAAATTTGTCATTATCACGAGCATTAAATTCTCGCGGAATAAGTGTGATAAGTCAACTTGTTTGTGAATATTTGTCATACTTAGCTGTTACATTGGTAACACTTTTAGGTATTGCATTTATAATGGGTACTGTTGCAAATATAAATAATTTTGGTATTTATGAACTTGAAGGTATGACAGTTATGACTGCAATAGGATATATTATAAAAATACTTCCTGTAATTATTATGATTACTCTTATGCAGATGATGTTTTATGAACTTGTACCTGGAACTGTTGGCTCAATTTTGATGCAGTTTATACTTGCAGTTGGACTTGGATATGTTTCGGGATGCTTTTATCCTAATTACTTTTTTCCGCAGACTATGCAAGATATAGCGTCATATCTTCCAACTGGTGTGGGATTTTCTTACATGAGAAAAACAATGAGTGAAACACTTGAATTTTCTGACTTTTTATATGTTAGTGTATACGCTGTTTTATTTGGATTTATAACATTTATTGTACGCAAAAGAAGAATTGTGGGTGATGAAAAATGAAAAAAATTTCAAAATACTTAATATGGTATAGAATGCTCACAAAAAGACTTCTTAAAAAGTTTAGTTTTGTGGTAATACTTCTTATTATTCCAATAATTGTTTTATGTACAAAAAACGTATTGGTTGGTCAGGAAAGTTCAATTGTTAAAGTTGCACTTTTTAAAGAAGATAACAGCGTGATATCACAAAGGATTATAAAATCACTTACAGAAAAAGACAGCATAATTGAATTTACAGAGTATGATACGCGTGATGAAGCGGAAAATATGCTTAAAAACAACAGCGTTGATGCTGTATGGGTATTTAATAAAGATTTAGATGAAAGTGTTGATAAATACTCTTTAAGAAAAATAACAGAGCCGTTTATTGAAGTTTTGCAACGCGAAGAAAATGTAACTTTGCAACTGTCAAGAGAAATGCTTTATGGAGAATTGTATTCTGATTTATCATATTACGTTTATAAAAACTACATTAAACAAAATGTTGCCATAGATAAAGATATATCTGATGAAGTTTACAGACAGTATTATAACGGAAACGAAAGAAATGGAGATATTGTAAAAATAGAGTATTTTAACTTAGATAAACCAGTTAATGAAACTAATTATCTTTTAGCACCTATAAGGGGCCTTCTTGCTTTAATAGTAGTGTTGTGTTCACTTGCTTCGGTAATGTATTTCTTAAAAGATCAACAAGAAGGAAAGTTTGATTATCTCTCTCCTAAAAAAAGATATATTCCTGCTTTTGCATATACGTTATCTGCAGCAACATTGTCTGCATTTGCAGTAATTTTGGCGGTGTTTTTGTCAGGTGTAAGCACGGGGGTATTAAATGAAATTATAACAATGGTGTTATACATTTTGGCATCAACTGCATTTTGCCTGTGTTTTTGTATGGTGTTTAAATCATACGGAAAACTTGGTGCAACAATACCTGCTCTTATAATACTTATGCTTGTACTTTCGCCGGTATTTTTTGAAATAAATGTACTTGTACCGGTAAAAATGCTTCTTCCGTCATATTATTATTTAAATGCAATTTATAATGTTGAATTCATATTTTTTATGATGATTTACGCTATAGTGATGTTTGCTGTTTCATATCTTTTAAATAAATTTATAAAAAAAGAAAAAAATTCATTATTAAACTAAAAAACCGAACAACTTATGTTGTTCGGTTTTGTTTTATATTTCCATAATAACAGGAAGTATCATAGGATTTCTTTTTGTTTGTTGATAAATGTGTTCTGATACTTTTGCTTTTGTTGCATTTTTAATTGTTGTCCAGTCTCTTACATTGTTGTTTAACAAATGTTCTGTTGTCGCTTTTGCAATGTTTTCAATTTCTTCCATTAGAGTTTCGGATTCTCTTACATATACAAATCCTCTTGAAACAACTGCAGGACCTGATGCAATTTTTAAATCAGATGCAGAAATTGTTGTTGTAATAACAATAAGACCGTCGTGTGAAAGATGTTTTCTATCGCGAAGAACAATATTTCCTACATCGCCAACACCAAGACCATCAACAAGCACATTTCCTGCAGTAACAGTACCGTTTATTTTTGCAGAATCACCTGTCATTTCAAGGACATTTCCGTTTTCAAGTATAAATACGTTCTTTTTATCAACACCCATAACGGTAGAAAGTTCTCCATGTATCATAAGATGTCTGTGTTCTCCGTGAACAGGAATAAAGTATTTAGGTTTTGTAAGTGCCATTATTATTTTTAATTCTTCCTGACAAGCGTGTCCTGAAACGTGCATTGATGAACTGTCGTAAATAACTTCAGCGCCTTTTTTGAAAAGTTCGTTTATAACATTTGACACAAGTTTTTCATTTCCTGGAATAGGGTTTGCCGAAACTACAATTAAATCATCTTTTGTAATTTCAACTTTTCTGTGATCAGAAAACGCCATTCTGTAAAGTGCGCTCATAGGTTCGCCCTGACTACCTGTTGTTATTATTGTTAGTTGGCTTGGTCTGTATTTTTTTATGTCATCTATGCTGATAAGTACACCTTCAGGAATCGTTGTATATCCAAGACTTGTTGCAACTTCAAGCACTGTAATCATACTTCTGCCTGAAACTGCAACTTTTCTTCCGCATTTATGAGCGGCATTTATGATTTGCTGAACTCTGTGTACGTTTGATGCAAATGTTGCTATAATAATTCTCTTTTTAGTAGAACTAAAGACTGAATCAAGTGTAGAGCCAACTGTTCTTTCGCTCATTGTATATCCTGGGCGTTCAACATTGGTACTGTCGCTCATAAGAGCCAATACACCTTGTTTACCAAGTTCGCCAAAACGTGTAAGGTCAACCATTTCGCCGTTAATAGGAGTTGTGTCAATTTTAAAATCTCCTGTATGAACAATAGTTCCGACAGGTGTTTTAATTGCATATGCAACGCTGTCTGCAATAGAGTGATTTGTTCTTATTGCTTCAAATGTAAAGCAACCTGCTTTGAAAGTTGAGCCTGCGTTTATTCTTACAAGTTTTATTTTAGATAAAATATTGTATTCTTTAAGTTTGTTTTGTACAAGACCAAGTGTAAGATTAGTTCCGTATACAGGGACGTTTATTTCTTTTAAAAAGAATGGAAGAGCACCTATGTGGTCTTCATGACCGTGTGTAAGAACTATTGCTCGTATTTTATCTTTATTTTTTGAAAGATATGTTATATCCGGTATAACAAGGTCAATACCAGGCATTTCTTCATCCGGAAAAGCCATTCCGCAGTCGAGTACTACTATGTCATTACCATATTCAAATACGGTTATATTTTTCCCGATTTCGCCAAGTCCGCCAAGCGGAATGATTTTAAGTTTTTGTTTTTTCGCCATTTAATACCTCCGTTTTTTCTCACCAAAACAAAGATTTAAACAAATTGTTTAAACCGTTTAGATAAAAATTTTAAATTTAGTCCGATCATTTTTAAAAATAAGTTTTACTTCCGTTCACGCACATCTTTTCGTATTATATCACACATTTTCAAAAAAAACAAACATTTTTTTAATAATTATTATCAACTCAAAAAAATATTATACAAAATCTGTGTTTTTTATGTTTGTTTTTTGATAGAAACTATTGTAAAAAGCGAGAATATATAATCAAATTTAGTAATGGAGATGAAAATAATGAACAAATATTAAAAAGTAGTAATTTGTGCATAGGGTAATTTAAAAAGTACGTTAAAAATTTATCATTTTTTGTTTTATTTTTATTGACTTAAAGACTTTGCAGTGCTATAATATAGTTTAAATAAAATTATTTAGGAGGAATAGATAGTGGATAGAGTATTTAATTTTTCGGCAGGCCCATCTTGCTTGCCACTTTCAGTACTTGAAAAAGCTCAAAAAGAATTGGTGGTGTACGGCACTTCCGGTATGTCTGTAATGGAGATGAGCCATCGCTCTTCTGACTATCAGGCAATTATAGATGAATGTGAAGCACTACTTAGAGAGCTTATGGGTATTGGCGACAACTACAAAGTAATGTTCTTACAGGGTGGAGCATCAACTCAGTTTGCAATGGTTCCGCTAAACCTTTATTCAGAAAAGAAAAAAGCAGACTATGTTTTAACTGGTGTATGGGCTAAAAAAGCTGCTAAAGAAGCAGGCAGATACGGAAACGTTAACATTGTTGCTTCATCAGAAGACAAAGTGTTTAACTACATTCCAAAACTTGATGCATCAATGTTTGATAAAGATGCAGACTATGTACATATTACAATGAACAACACAATTTACGGAACAAGATATACTTCTCTTCCTGAAATTGGAAACGTTCCGCTTGTAGCAGACCTTTCTTCTTGCATTTTAAGTGAAGAAGTAGATGTTAACAAATTTGGTATTATTTATGCCGGAGCACAAAAGAACATGGCACCTGCAGGTGTTACAGTTGCAATCGTAAGAGACGATTTAATCGGAAAAGCAATGGATATTACACCAACAATGCTTAACTATGAAACACATAGCGAAAACGGTTCAATGTTCAACACACCGCCTACATATTCAATTTACATTATGAAACTTGTTTTAGAATGGCTTAAAGGTCTTGGTGGCGTTTCTGAAATTCAGAAAATCAACGAATACAAAGCAGGACTTCTATACGATTTCCTTGACAATTCAAATATGTTTAAAGGAACAGTTGTTAAAGAAGACCGTTCACTTATGAACGTACCTTTTGTAACAGACAGCGAAGAATTAAACGCTAAATTTATTAAAGAATCAAAAGCTGCAGGTCTTGTAAATCTTAAAGGACACAGATCAGTTGGCGGTATGAGAGCAAGTATTTATAATGCGATGCCTGTTGAAGGTGTTAAAGCATTAGTAGAATTTATG
>SVJH01000011.1 GCA_015069095.1 Oscillospiraceae bacterium
AAGGGAGGGGGACCACTTTAGTGGTGGAGGGATTGTAATTATTAAAATTACTATAGACACAATCCCTCAGTCTCGCATTTGCTCGACAGCTCCCTTTAGGCAGGGGAGCCTTTTTCAAAAATCCCTAACACGTACCAACATAAGTAGGTGTTTTTTCATTCTTCTATAAATCCTTCTCCGTGAACTCTTTTCACATCAGAAATAATTGTAAATGCGTTTTTATCTTTTGATTTTACAATCTGCATAAGAGTTGGAATTTCCTTGCTTTTTACAATGCACATAAGCATTGTGTTATCTTTCCCATTGTAAAAACCTTTACTGTAAATCCCTGTAACTCCTCGCTCCATTTCCTTTAAAATAACATCTGCAATTTCTTTGTTGTTTTTTGAAATTATATAAACAGATTTTGCAAAATCACCGCTTACCATAATAAAATCGGTTACTTTGCTGCTTATATAAAGTGAGATTACAGAATAAAACATAATGGTGTAGTCTTTAAATACAATCCCTGAAACAAGAATAACAACTGTATCTATAATGAGAATAAAAGTTGCAATACTTATATGCGGAATTATTTTATTTAGCATAAGTGCAGCAAAATCACTTCCGCCTGTTGATGCATCTTTAAGTACAGTAAGCCCGACACCAACCCCAACGAGTATACCGCCAAAAACTGAGGCAATTAAAATATCGTCAGAATAAAACCCGAAATATTTTGTAATTTCTAAAAACAACGAAGAAAATACAATCCCTGCAAGTGTTTTTAAAATGGAAGATTTTTTCAGCGTTTTGTATCCAAAGAAAAACAAAAATATGTTGATTACAAGCGTTGTTAAACTGATTGGAATTTTAAAAACGTAAAAAAGCACCATACCAATACCGCTTACTCCGCCTGTTGAAATTTTAAGCGGAACTAAAAAGAAGTTAATTCCGAGTGCCAAAATAAATGAGCCCAAAATTATGAAAAAATAATCTATTGCAATTTTTTTGATTTTATCCATTTTTTCTCCTTATCTTATTGACTTTTTATTATTTATACTTTATCCTTATTATATACTGAATTGCGATTAAAATCAATACAATTTGAAGTAATGTTTTATAAAATAAAGGTGGTAATCTTATGATTTACGTACTTCCAAACCCTGTTAGTTTAAAAGAAAATGAAGGAGATTTTATAATTGATAAAAAACTTTATTTTATCATTCCAAAATCATTTTCAAACGAAGGGTTTATTTCAATTTCAAAAGAACTATTTTCAAATTATACGGCAAATAAGTTTGAACTTGAAATTGTAAAAAGCGACAACTTAAAAAATGCTGTTATTTCGTATTTATCAAGTGCGAAAATAAGTGATGCTAAAACAGAATATGAATATGAACTTGATGTAAAAAATGACAGAATTGACATTATTTCAGATAGCGAAATCGGAATAATCCACGCGTTTTCTTCATTTTTAC
The DNA here is from genome assembly GCA_015069095.1 of Oscillospiraceae bacterium. Classification (GTDB taxonomy): domain Bacteria; phylum Bacillota; class Clostridia; order UMGS1810; family UMGS1810; genus SIG430. The sequence continues at coordinate 1,458 of SVJH01000011.1, forward strand.
AACTTATTGGTGCATACAGTTTAAAGAATAACAACTGCAAAGTAAAATGTGTTACTATAAAAGATAAACCGTCGCTAAAATTTCGCGGTATGCATCTTTGTGTATTTTCAGATACATCAATTTTATTTTTAAGAAAAATGGTACGCCTTTTAGGTCTTTTAAAATGTTCGCACGTTATACTTGAATTCTGGGGCACGTTAAAACTTGATTCATTTAAATATTTAGCGTGGGAAAATTCTTATACAAAAGACGATATAAAACCGATTATTGAAGACGGAAAATCACTTGGAATTGAGTTTATTCCAATGTTTAACCACTTTGGACATGCAACATATTCACGCTCTAAAACAGGCAAAAATGTAGTGCTTGATCAGGCAACAGAGTATGAAGAATACTTTTCGGAAGACGGTTGGACATGGAATGTAAAAAATGAAGATGTATTAAAAATTCATCAAAGTGTAAGAGAAGAATTATGCGACCTTTTTGGAAAAGGTGAGTATTTCCATATTGGATGCGATGAAGTGTTTATGGAAGATTTCAGATACGACCCGTACGACAAAGAAGATAACGATACCTTTGTAAACTTTATAAACAAAAGTGCAAAAAGCGTGTTAGACATGGGCAGAAAACCTATTATCTGGGGAGATATGTTTCTTATCGAAGATGATTTCCCGTATCCGTTCTGCCGAAATGCGTCGGGAAGATGCTATGACAGAAAGAATATTGACAGATTACTTGACGAAATTATCATAGACGACTGGCAGTACAATGTTGAGGAAGATAAAGACGAAACTGTTAAATATTTTATGGAAAAGAAAAAGAGAGAAAATATAATTCTATCGCCTTGGGACGGAAACGTATGGAAAGGAAATCCAACTATTAAAGGAAGATGCGCACTTGCTAAAAAACATAATCTTTTAGGAGTGCTTGGAACAACGTGGAACGGCATATACAAAGAAATCCGTTCAATGCTTTATACCGCTTGTTTAATGTGGGAAGAAGACGAAACAAATGTTGATAAAATTGCACTTGGTGCTCTTACATCACTTGGTGCAAAAAACATAAGAAAACTTATGCCTCCAAACGGCGACCCTCAAAAAGCTGGTTTCTACGGCGGAGGAGAAATGCTTAATATTTTTTAAAAAAACAAACCCGAGTGATTTTCACTCGGGTTTTTAATTATTTATTTAAGTCTTTCTTCTAAAGCGCTGAGTTCATCTTTAAGTTCTTTTGGAAGTTTATCTCCAAATCCATCAAAGAATTCTTTAATTCCGCTAAGTTCTTCTGACCAGATTGCTTTATCAACTGTAAGAAGTTCTTTCATTGTATCTTTGTCAATATCAAGTCCTTCAACATTGATATCATCTGCTTCAGGAAGATAACCGATAGCAGTTTTTGTAGCGTCAACTTCGCCTTCACATCTTTTGATAATCCATTCAAGAACACGTAGGTTGTCGCCAAATCCAGGCCACATGAAGTTGCCTTCATCATCAAGTCTGAACCAGTTAACGTGGAAGATTTTTGGAGGGTTAGGAATCTTTTTACCCATTTCAATCCAGTGTGCAAAGTAGTCGCAAATATGGTAACCGATAAATGGTCTCATAGCCATTGGGTCACGTCTTACAACACCAACTGCACCTGTAGCAGCAGCTGTTGTTTCACTCGCCATTGTAGCACCAACAAATACACCATGGTTCCAGTCAAATGCCTGATATACAAGCGGAGCAGTTTTTGCTCTTCTGCCACCGAAAATCATAGCAGAGATTGGCACACCGTTTGGATTTTCCCATTCACTTGAAATGCAAGGACATTGAGAAGCAGGAGCTGTAAATCTTGAGTTTGGATGAGCAGCTTTTTCTGTGCTTGTTTCTTTGTACCAGTCATTACCTTTCCATTCAATCATATGGTCAGCAGGATTTTTGTCAAGTCCTTCCCACCATACTGTACCATCGTCTTTTAGGGCAACGTTTGTAAATATTGTATTGCTCATTGTTGTATGAAGAGCATTTGGATTTGTTTTTTCGCTTGTTCCAGGAGCAACACCGAAGAAACCTGCTTCAGGGTTAACTGCCCAAAGTCTGCCGTCATCGCCAATTCTTAGCCATGCAATGTCATCGCCGACAGTCCATACTTTATAGCCTTTGTATTCCTTTGGAGGAATAAGCATAGCAAGATTTGTTTTACCACAAGCAGATGGGAATGCAGCAGAAACATATTTAACTTCGCCTTTTGGATTTTCAAGACCAAGAATAAGCATATGTTCAGCCATCCAGCCTTCTTGTTTACCCATGTAACTTGCAATTCTTAGTGCAAGACATTTTTTACCAAGTAAAACGTTACCGCCGTAACCTGAGTTAATAGACCAAATTGTGTTGTCTTCTGGGAAATGAACGATGTATTTTTCATCATCGTTTAAATCTTTTCTTGCGTGTAAGCATTTTGTAAAATCGCCGTCATCGCCGATTTCTTCAAGAGCAATTTTACCTGCTCTTGTCATAATAAGCATATTAAGAACAACGTATATGCTGTCTGTAAGTTCAATACCAACTTTGCTAAATGGAGATTTAGCAGGTCCCATAATAAATGGAACAACATACATTTTTCTGCCTTTCATTGAACCGGCATATAGTTTTGAAAGTTTTTCGTAAGCAACGCTTGGAGCCATCCAGTTGTTTGTTGGACCTGCATCTTCTTCTTTTGTTGTGCAGATAAATGTTTTGTCTTCAACTCTGGCAACGTCGTTTGTAGCTGTTCTATGTAGGAAACAGCCAGGTAGTTTTTCCTCGTTAAGTCTGATCATTTCACCTGTTGAAACGGCTTCATCTTCAAGTGCGTGTTTTTGCTCATCACTGCCGTCAATCCAGATAACTTCATCAGGCTGTGTAAGTTTAACCATTTCATCAAGCCAGTTTAAAACTTTCTTGTTGTTAGTCATTTTTTTATCTCCTTTGCTAATAGATTTTCTTGATTATTTATTAAAAATTAACCTAATCCATATTAAATAGATTTCGATACAAACATTTAAACTCCTTTTATTTTAAGGAAATTTTTTCTATTTCGTCCGATAGCGCACAAAACTCTTCGATTGATAGAGTTTCGCCACGTCTTTTTTCATCAATACCCAAATTTTTAAAAGCTTGATATAGTTTATCTTTTGGTGCAATGCCAAAGTTTGAAAGTGCGTTAAGCATTGTTTTTCTTCTTTGCGAAAAAGCGCCTTTTATAACAGCAAAAAACAGTTTTTCGTTTTTTGGATTAACTTTTTTATCTTTTCGCATTGTAAGTTTTACAACAGAAGATGTAACCTTTGGCGGTGGCATAAATGAAGTAGGGGGAACGTGCGTAATAATTTCGGCTTTTGCGTAGTAATCTACCGAAAGCGAAATTGCCCCAAAATCTTTTGTGCCTTCTTTTGCACAAAGTCGCTCTGCCACTTCCTTTTGAACCATAATAACAATACTTTCAAAATCAAGGCCCGATTCAAGAAGCATCATTATTATAGGAGTAGTAATATAATAAGGAAGGTTTGCCGCTACTTTTACATTATAACCAGAAAACTCAGTTTCTATTAAATTTTTTAAATCAATTTTCATAACATCTTCGTTTATAACTTTGAAGTTTGAAAATTCGCTTAAGTTTTCATTAAGAACAGGAATAACTGTTTTGTCAATTTCAACGCTTACAACTTTTCCGGCATTTTCACAAAGTGCTTGAGTAAGAGTTCCAAATCCGGGACCAATTTCAAGCACACCATCGTCTTTACAAATATCCGATGCCTGTGTAATGCTTAAAAGTGCATCGTCGTCGATTAAAAAATTCTGTCCCAGAGATTTTGAAAATCTAAACTCATATTCTTTTAAAAGTTCTTTTAAAACTTTGGGAGAAGTTAACTTTCTCATAGATTGTATCCTGTATCGAATGCTTTCATATTGTTTTCAAGTAGTTCAGGCTTAGAAGCAGGAACCATTTTTGTGATTGCTTTTTTAATTTCATCGTATGTGAAAATTCCTGTTTCTTTTACAAGTTTACCAACCATAATAATGTTGGCAAGTTTTGGAAGTCCCATTTTTTGAGCAAGATGTGTTGCATCTATTTTGTAAACTTCAACATCGCTTCTTTTAACATCTCTTGTAACAAGAGTTGAATCGATAAAAATTTTACCGCCAGGTACAACGTTATCTTCAAATTTATCAAGTGAAGGCCCGTTCATAACAACCAAACTTGTAGGGTCAATAATAACAGGAGAAGCAACGCTTTCATCTGAAACGATAACAGAACAGTTAGCAGTACCGCCACGCATTTCAGGTCCGTAAGAAGGAAGATGAGAAACATTTTTTTCTTCAATCATACCTGCGTATGCAATAACTTTACCTGCAAAAAGAATACCCTGTCCGCCGAAACCTGCAAAAATAATTTCGTGTGTCATATTATTTAGCCTCCTCGTTTGATTTATCTTTATATACACCTAAAGGATAATGCGGAAGCATATTTTCTCTTAACCAGTCCATAGCTTCTGTTGGGCTCATACCCCAGTTTGTAGGACAAGTTGAAACAACTTCTACAAGTGAGAAGCCTTTGCCGTCAACCTGATTCTGGAAAGCTTTTTTAATAGCAGCTTTTGCAGCTTTAATATTTTTAACGCTGTCAACTGTTACTCTTTCAAGATATGTTGCGCCTTCAAGTTGAGAAAGCATTTCGCAAACTTTAATAGGCATACCCTGAGTTTTTGCATCTCTTCCGTAAGGAGAAGTCTGTGTTACCTGACCAACAAGTGTTGTAGGCGCCATCTGTCCGCCTGTCATACCGTAAATAGCGTTGTTTATGAAAATAATTGTAATATTTTCGCCTCTTGCAGCTGCGTGAACTGTTTCTGCAGTACCAATAGCAGCAAGGTCGCCATCACCCTGATATGTAAATACAATAGAATCAGGGAGTGCTCTTTTAATACCTGTTGCAACAGCAGGTGCTCTTCCGTGTGCAGCTTCCTGCATATCGCAGTTAAAATAGTTGTATGCAAATACGCTGCATCCAACAGGAGCAACGCCTATTGTTCTTCCTTCTATACCAAGTTCATCTATTACCTCTGCAACAAGACGGTGAACAATACCGTGTGTGCAACCAGGGCAATAGTGAAATTCTACATCGCATAAAGCGTGAGGTCTTTTAAATACCTTTTCCATTATTTTGCACCTCCGGCCATTTCTTCAATTTTTGCTAAAATTTCGTTTGGAGTAGGAACTACGCCGCCTGTTCTTCCAAAGAACTCAACTTCGCCTCTGCCGTTAACACTAAGTTTAACGTCTTCAACCATTTGTCCCATACTCATTTCAACTGTTAAAAATTTCTTTTTGCCATCGCATACTTTGTCAAATGCCACTGTTGGGAAAGGCCAAAGTGTAATAGGACGGATAAGACCTACTTTAATGCCTTTTTCTCTTGCTTTTGCCATAGCAGTTTTACAAATTCTTGCAGTTGTACCATATGCAACAAGGATTATATCAGCATCTTTAGTATCAACTTCTTCGTACATAACTTCTTCTTTAGCAATTATGTCATATTTTTTCTGACGTTCAATAACTGTATTTTCAAGTGTGTTAGGATCAATGTAAAGAGAGTTTATAATATTATGTTTTCTTTCCATTTTTGTACCGGTTGTAGCCCAGTCTTCTTTAGATGCATAAACTGCATTTTCTTCTTCCTCTGGGAATTCAACAGGTTCCATCATCTGACCAAGCATACCATCGCCCATAATCATAACAGGCATTCTGTATTCATCTGCTTTGTTAAATGCGTGAGATGTAAGGTCAACCATTTCCTGAATTGAAGATGGAGCAAGAACAAGTAGATGATAATCGCCGTGTCCGCCACCTTTAACTGCCTGGAAGTAGTCAGACTGAGCAGGCTGAATACCGCCAAGACCAGGGCCACCTCTTACAATGTTAACAATAACGCAAGGAACGTCTGCTCCTGCTATGTACGAAATACCTTCGCTTTTCAAACTGATTCCGGGACTTGAAGAACTTGTCATAACTCTTGACCCTGTTCCGCCTGCGCCGTAAACCATGTTAATTGCGGCAACTTCACTTTCTGCCTGAAGGAATGTTCCTCCGATTTTAGGCATTTTCTTTGCCATGTATGCACTTACCTCTGTCTGAGGTGTTATAGGATATCCAAAAAACAATCTGCAGCCTGCTCTTATAGCAGCTTCGGCAATTGCTTCATTTCCTTTTACCAATACTTTTGCCATTTTTATTTCTTCCTTTCATAACTTTTAATTATCTTTCTACCTCGATTACAACATCAGGGCATATTGTTGCACAAAATGCACAACCGATACATTCATCCTGCTTAATTACTGTTGCTGGATTAAATCCTTTTACGTTAATTCTGTCTTTTGCAATAACAACAATTTGTTTAGGACAAACACTCACGCAAAGCTGACAGCCTTTGCATTTGTCTTCATTAAATGTAACTCTTGCCATGTTTATTACCTCCTTGCATAGTTAAAAATTGGTTTAAAACGGCATTTTTAAATAAATGTCTAAATTAAATCTCTTATTTTGTAATCCTTGGGGAAGATTATCTAAAATTTCTTTCTTACCCGAAATGTATTTCACATTGACTCCAAGCATTTTTGCTGCTTCGTCAACGATTTTTATACTTTTAACAATATCTTCTGCCTTAGTAAGACCTTGAAGATTTGTATTGTTTACAATATCTGTTATTTTAAGACGCGATGCTGCTTCAATATTTCTTGCCATTTCGTAAATTTCTTCTTTTGTGCTTGTCATAGGACGAAGAGTATTTACAACAAAGTACATATTGTATGGCTCTTTTGAGATGTAGTGAAAATATGTTCCGAGTGCAATAGCACCATCGTCATCTCCACCTACGTCAAATATTTTATAAGTTTCTTTGTCTGCAAAAACAGACAGGACTTCTCCTGGCAAAACAGGGATATCTACATTTGTATTTGCAAATTGTGAAGAAATAACCTTTATGCCATTTTCTTCAAGAAGTTTCCTTGCATCGTTTGTACGGAAATACGGATTTACAATGTCAAGGTCGCAAATAGAAACCTTTTTATTTTCTTTTTTTAAGTTCATTGCAAGGTTTAATGCAAATTCTGTTTTACCGCTTCCGTAATGCCCTGTAACAATGTTTGTTTTCATTTGCGAATCACCTCCGCTATTTCACATGCAGGTGCTTTTGACTTTTTTAGTATAAAAAACCAAAACACACAGATTACCGGTATTAAAAATGCTAATATGTAGGGTGAAAAATGGTACTTTTCATTTAAAATTAAAACTGTAAGAAGCAATATGAGAGGTAAAATGTAAAGTTTGAATGCAAGATAAAGCGTTTTTTTAGTATCGGAAAAAATAACAACGTCATCACCGCATTTTGCCCCGATTTCGTTTTTTACTTCAACTGTAATTTTTTTCTCATCACAGCCTGAGCAACTTTTGCAGTTCCCCGAACACGCACTTGTTCTTTTAACAAGAACAAACGTCTTACCATTTTCGATTTTAACAACTTTTGCATCTTGTAACATTATATCACCTACTATATTTTATACATTATAGCAAACTTTGAGCTATTTTTCAACATTTTTTTATTAAAATTATACTTTTTTTAATATGTAATTTATTTTTAACTTAAAATGTCAATATAGAACTGGTAAAATGTCAAAACAGAACTTGTTGCACAGCAAAAATTTTGTTATAATTATAGTGTGTTATTTATAACATTTTTAAAATGAAAGGAAGAAAATTATGAAAAAAGTTTTATGTTTAATTTTATCTGTGTTAATGCTTATTTCATGCTTTTCATTCAGTGTATTTGCACAGGATGAAATAAGTATTGTAATCAATGGTAAAAAACTTACAATGGACCAAAATCCTGTAATTATTGACGGAAGAACACTTGTTCCACTTCGTGCAATATTTGAAGGACTTGGTGCACAGGTAGAATGGGACGATTCAGTTAAAACTGCAATCGGCAAAAGAGACGGAAAAGAAATAAAAATCCAGATTAACAATACGTTAGCAAAAGTAAACGGAGCTGGCGTTACACTTGATGTTCCTGCACAGCTTATAAACTCAAGAACAATGGTGCCTGTAAGATTTATCTCAGAAGCACTTGGCGAAAAAGTGGATTGGGACGATGCTACAAAAACAGTTATAATTACAAGTAACAACGCATTAAAAGAATGGAATTTTGATAATATTTCATCTTTTGAACTTAACAAAGACTTTGTAATGGGTGCATCTTACGACGCCAAAAATGTTTCATTATCAAAAGATGTTGACCACACTACAGGTAGCGGTCAGTCGTTAAAAATGGCAAATAGAACAATTGGCGATTACAGAGTTAAATTTGTAGATGCTTTCTCAAATGCAGATTTAGGGAAAACATTTACCATTTCTGCTTATGTTTACGGAGAAACTAACGGAACAAATGTTTCGCTTGGTGTATATGGTGCACAAGGCACACCATCTGCATTTACACCTGCTGCAGCAAGCAAAGTAAACATAAATGCTAAAGAGTGGACTATAATTGAAATTACATATAAACACGAAAATGCTGAAATTACACAAATCGGTATTTGTCAGGCAGGTAAAGATGCAACTGTTATTGAAACACTTTACATTGACGATATAAAAATTACAGAAGGCGGAAAAACCGGAGGTAGTGAAGAATACAGAGCAGTAAAAGTTACTGACGGACACAGACCTGTTCCAACCAGTTTTACAACAGGTAAAGGATATGATGACCTTATTTATTATTCATATGGAACAAAAACAAACGACGAACTGCTTGCCGCACTACCCGAAGGAGAAACTATCGTTACAAACGATGACCTTATAAATGCAGTTGCAACAGTTAAAATGAGTGAATATGGAACAATTGAAGTTGTAGATGTAGAAGGTATGCCGTTTAAAAAAGCGGTAAGGGCAACGACATCAAAAATGCCTGAAAATTCGTACGGATTCCAACTTGAACTTGGTACACCGCTTGAAGGAAAAGCCGAAAGTGGCGATACACTTCTTTTAAAAGTATATATGAGAACATTATCTGGCGGAGATAATGAAGCGCAAAATGGTAAAATTCAGGTTGTAGTTGAAGAAAACGGCGGTGCTCACGCAAAATCGCTTACAGGTGATGTTTCAAACGGATTATACTGGAAAGAATTTTATTTTCCGCTTAAATTTACAAATAACTATACAAGAGCAACTGTTCGTTTAGGTTTTTATCTTCAGACGGTTGAATTTGGCGGATATGAAATTATAAACTATAAAGACAAAGCCGCAACGGGTGACCTTCCTTCTGATAAAACATCAAATTATCCGGGCCTTGAAAAAGATGCCGCATGGAGAAGAGAAGCGTGGGACAGAATTGAAAAAATAAGAAAAGGCGATTTTAAAGTTATCGTTAAAGATAAAGATGGAAACATTGTTCCAAATGCTAAAGTCGACGTTAATATGTACGAACACGAATTTGAGTTTGGTACGGCAGTAAACGATTTGATTTTAAAAGACGAGCGTTACAAACAAGTTGTTCAAACAAACTTTAATACTGCAGTTTCAGAATCTAACACAAAATGGGCACAGTACGAAAAAGATAAAGACCACGCAAGAAATATGCTTCAAATGGCAAAAGATATAGGAATTAAAAACCTTAGAGGCCATGTTCTTATGTGGGATAGAGCCGATGTAAAAGACGGCTGGGTTGACAACACTTGTATTCCAAAATATCTACGTGATGTTTACGATGATAAAGATAAAGTTCAATCACTTGTAAAAGAACATATCGATTCAATCACAGGCGAACTTAAAGATTTAATCCCTGATGAATGGGACGTTATGAACGAAGCGTGCTCACACAGAGTACTTCTTGATATGTACGGCGACGAGCTTATCACAGAATGGTTTAAAATGGCGCGTGAGGCAATGGGTGAAGACGCCGATCTTTACTACAATGATTTTAAAACAAACGAAGAAATATTCAACATTTTAGATGTTATGGTTAAAAACAATACAGATTTTGACGGCATCGGACTTCAGTCTCATTTTAAAGCAATAACACATCCCGAAAATGTAATTGATTTTTATAAAAATATAGCAAAATATGGCAAAAAAATAAAAATTACAGAATTTGACGTTGCAACAAATGACGAACTTGCACAGGCAGGTTTCTTAAGAGATATGCTTATTGCGGCATTCAGTATGGAAGAAATAGAAGGGTTTATTGTCTGGGGATTTAAAGGCGGTGCAGGAGATAAATACGTTCTTTACTATAGCGACTTTCAGGAAAAAGCAGGTCTTAGCGCTTGGCAGGATTTAATTTACAATAAATGGTGGACAAAAGAATCTGGCACAACAGATGCAACCGGAACTTTTGCAACAAGAGGTTACTATGGCGATTACGACATCACAGTAAGTGCAAACGGAAAAACCAAAACAGTTTCTGCTCCTTTCTACAAAGGAAATGACAATACACTTGTAATTACATTAGATTAAAAAACATTCCAAAAACATCTCATTTCTATGAGATGTTTTTGCTTTTTTCGCAAAATATGTCCATATGCTCTATGAATTTGTCCATTTACTTTTTTGCGCGGATATGGTATCATTTAAGTATACTAAATAAAAAAAGGAGACAAAAAAATGAAAAAAATAATATCATTGGTATTGTGCCTTGTAATGCTTGTTTCATGTTTTTCATTCAGTGCATTTGCGCAGGATGAAATAAGTATTATAATCAACGGCAAAAAACTTACAATGGACCAAAACCCCGTAATTATTGACGGAAGAACACTTGTTCCTGTTCGTGCAATATTTGAAGGACTTGGTGCACAGGTAGAATGGGACGATTCGGTTAAAACTGCAATCGGCAAAAGAGATGGAAAAGAAATAAAAATCCAGATTAACAACACAGTAGCAAAAGTAAACGGAGCTGATATTACACTTGATGTTCCTGCACAGCTTATAAACTCAAGAACAATGGTGCCTGTAAGATTTATATCAGAAGCACTTGGCGAAAAAGTTGACTGGGATGGCAACACAAAAACAGTAATCATTACAAGCGAAGAAAAAGTACTTTTTGAGCAAAACTTTGATGCTAAAACAGAAATGGTCGAAAATAAAGATTATGTTGCAGGTGCAGCATATCCTGTTTCAGGACTTAGCATAACAAACGAAGTTGACCATACAACAGGAAACGGTAAATCTTTAAAATTTGCAGGCAGACAGAAGAAAGAACACAGAATTAAATTTAAAAATGCATTTGAAGGTGCTATAGTTGGCGAAACTTATGTATTTAGCGCATGGGTTTACACAGGTGTTGACGGCCACGTTGCTATCAATGCTTACGGCGATACAGGTACAGAATATGCATATAAATCTGCTGCAGGAAAAAGCGCAGAAGTTAAAGCAAAAACATGGACAAAAGTTGAGGCTGAATACACATACGACAATACAGAAATTGTTCAGGTTGGTATTGAACAGCCACTTGGAGCAAGTCTTATAGATACTATCTACATAGACGATGTTAAAGTAGAAAAAAAATCTACTGCTGCAAAACCTGAAAAAACAACACTTGTTCCTGTAATAGAAAAAGAAGGCAGACGTCCTATTCCGGCACCTCAGGTAGAAGGAAAAGGCTATGACGATTTGATTTTCTACGAAAGAGAATTTGAAACAGAAGACGCATCAAAAAAACTTACAAGTGAAGAAATGTTTGCACTTTTACCAACAGATGCGCAGGTAATGGCTGATCACAGTGATATGGTTAATGCAAGTGTTATGGGTAAAGAATATATGACTATAGAAACTGTAAAAGCGGAAGGTATGCCGTTTAGTGAAGCAATAAATGCAAAAGTTTCTGTAATTCCAACAGTTCCTTATCATTCACAACTTGTTCTTAAATCACTTGACGATAACTCATTTGAAGATGGCGACAATATGCTTGTTACTTTTTATATGAGAACTATTAAATCACAAAATGAGTTTAACATAGGTAGGGTTCAACTTATCGTTGAACAGGAACAAGCGCCAAACGATAAAGTACTTAAAGAAGATGTTAAAACAAATGCAAACGGACAATGGAAAAAAGTTTACCTTCCGTTTACTGCAAAAAAAGGGCACACACGTCTTTGTATCCGTCTTGGATACTACATTCAGGAAGTTGAATTTGGCGGATACGAAATAAGAAATTACAAAGATGTTCCGATTGAAAATCTTCCAACAGACACAGTTATGGAAACATATGATAAAAAAGAACTTTTCGACAAAAATGTTCAGTGGAGACATGATGCGTGGAACAGAATTGAACAGATTAGAAAAGGCGATTTCAAAGTTGTTGTAAAAGATGCATCAGGAAATGTAATTGAGAATGCAAAAGTTAACGTCAATATGTATGACCACGAATTTAAATGGGGTACAGCAATTAACGGAACTTATAAAAAAGGCGATGCCACAGGCGAAAAATATAAAGAAGCAATTTCAACATTCTTTAATACAGGTGTTGCAGAAAGTGCACATAAACCGGTTGAATATATGACAAAACCTGATCATGCAAAAGATAAAGTAAGAGTTGCGAAAGAAGAACTTGGACTTAAGTATTTTAGAGGTCATACATTTGTATGGGATCAGCACCTTGTAAGAACATATAATGTAGAAAAAGGCGAATGGATTAAAAATACAAAAGTTTCTGAAGAACTTGCGCTTTTAACTATTGCCAATGACGAAGCAGGTGTTGATAAATATATTGAAAATTCAATCAAAACCGTTGCAGAAGGGCTAAAAGGTCAAATGATTGAATGGGACGTTGTTAATGAACCGCTTGATAACAGAGAAATAAGATCAAGATTTGGAAACGGCGTATTTAACAAATGGTTTGCATGGGCTAAAAAATATGTTCCGGATGCAAAACTTTATATCAACGAAACAGGTATTGTAGGTGATCCCGGCAATAACAGAAATCAGGGATTTATGCAACTTCTTGATTATATGGTAGAATCGGGTGTTGAATTTGACGGTATAGGTTCGCAAGGACATTTTGGTGCATATGTATCTCCAAAAGCATTCTATGATGAAATGATGCTCCTTGCAAAGTATGGAAAAGAAATGAAAATCACAGAATTTGATATGGACCTTCCAATGCACGACGATGAAGAAGCAGAAGCAAGTTTTATGCGTGATATAATGATTCTTATGTTCTCAATTGAACAGATGGACGGATTTGTTATGTGGGGATTCTGGGACGGCTCACATTGGCTAAACAATGCACCGCTATTTACAAAAGACTGGAAACTTAAAAAGAGCGGTGAGCAGTATATTGACCTTGTTTATAACAAATGGCTTACAAAAGAAGAAGGTATAACAGGTAAAGACGGCGCATACAATGTACGTGGATTCTACGGCGATTACGATGTAACAGTAAGTGCAAACGGTAAAACTAAAACTGTAACTGCGTCTTTTAACAAAAATTCAAACAATACATTAGAAGTTGTTATCGACTAATTTAAAACTTTTAAAAAGTCAGGTGAATTTAATTCACTTGGCTTTTTTGCTTTTAGCAGATATGTCCATGTATTCTATGAATTTGTCCATTTACTTTTTTGCACGGATATGGTATCATTTAAGTATACTAAATAAAAAAGGAGACAAAAAATGAAAAAAATAATATCATTGGTATTGTGCCTTGTAATGCTTGTTTCATGCTTTTCATTCAGTGCATTTGCGCAGGATGAAATAAGTATTATAATCAACGGCAAAAAACTTACAATGGACCAAAGTCCAATTATTGTAGAGGGCAGAACACTTGTTCCGCTTCGTGCAATTTTTGAAGCACTTGGTGCAAAGGTAGAGTGGGACGACTTAAGTAAAACAGCAACAGGCATTAAAGATGGAAATGAAATAAAAATTCAGATAAACAATGCGGTTGCAAAAGTAAACGGAAAAGACGTTACACTTGACGTTCCTGCACAAATTGTAAATAGCAGAACGCTTGTTCCTGTAAGATTTATTTCAGAATCTTTAGGTCTTAAAGTTGACTGGGATGATGCAACAAAAACTGTAATTATAACAGGTGGAAAAATAATCACTTTTGACGATGTAGAAAGTCTTACAGCAGAAAAAGATTTTCAGGCAGGCGGTGGCACAGGTGCTAAAAATATTGCGCTTACAACCGAAAAAGACCATACAACCGGAAACGGTAAAAGTGTTAAGGTGTCAAACAGAACAAGCACAAGCCACAGAGTTAAATTTATGGGCGATTACGGTATAAATGCAAATGTTGGCGATACACTTACAATTTCTGCTTATGTTTTGGTAGATGAAGATTCAACAATAAGAATGGGAACATATACAGCGACAGGCGGTAAATACTCTACAAGTGCAAAAGCAAGAAGTGAAAAAGACGCAAAAAAAGGCGAATGGACATATATTGAACTTACATTTAAAAACGATAACAGCGCAACAATGATAGGTTTTGACCAGGTTAACGGCTCAAATGTATCTAAAGAAATGTACATAGATGACATTAAAATTGAAGTTGGCAAAGCGGCAGAACCAATACTTGAAAATGAGTATAACCTACCTTACGATGTGAAAAAAATTGAAGGTAAAAGACCTACACCAATTGTTACTGGTGGAAAAACATACGACGATTTAATTTTCTACGAAAGAACATTTAAAGATCCATCAGAAATTAAAACAAGTCAGCAATTGTTTGATGCTTTGCCAAAAAATCCTGAAAAAATTGCAGATAACAACGTAATGCTTAGTGCAACACTCACGGGCAAGGAATATGCATCTTTTGAAAAAATAGTTGTAGATGACGCAACTGTTCCTTTTAAAGAAGGAATAAGAGCAACTGTTACAAAAATTCCTGAACAGCCATATCACGCACAACTTGTTCTTCCAAGTTTAAAAGAAGGAACATATAAAACAGGCGACAATATGCTTGCAGTTTTTTACTTAAGAACAATTAAAGGCGAAAACGATTCTGGTATGGGAAGAGTTCAGCTTATTGTTGAACAGGAAGTTTCTCCTAATGCAAAAGCACTTAAAGAAGACGTTACAACAGTACAGGGCGCACCTTGGAAAAAGGTTTATCTTCCATTTATTGCAAAAGAAGGCTATGGAAGACTATGTGTACGTCTTGGCTACAACGTTCAGACTGTTGAATTTGGCGGATATGAAATTTTAAATTACAAAGATACAGTAAAATACGAAGACCTTCCTTCAGATACTCAGATGACTGATTACGACAAACGTGATATCTTTACAAAAGATGAACAGTGGCGAAAAGAAGCGTGGGCAAGAATTGAAAATATAAGACGTGGCGATATTAACGTTATTGTTAAAGATAAAAACGGAAATGTTATCGAAAATGCCGATGTAAAAGTTAATATGTACGACCACGAATTTAAATTTGGTGCTCCAGTTAAAACAACTGCAGACAATTCGCAAAATGCAAATGCGCACATAACACTTTTCAATACAGGTGTAAACGAATCTTCAATGAAATGGGTATACCTAATAGATGACGGTGGCGAAAAGGCACAGGCAGATATTGATTTTGCTAAGAAAAACGGTCAAAAATATTTCAGAGGACACGCTCTTGTATGGGACAGAGATTATGCACTTACATATGATAAAGAAACAGATAAGTGGATATACAACACATCTACTCCTGAAACACTTGTAAGAGCAACACTAAAAGGCGACAAAGCAGAAATTGACCGACTAATAAAAGAACACGTAGAAAATACTGTAGGTAAGTTTAAAGATTACATTGACGAATGGGACGTTGCAAATGAAATTATGCAACATAACCTTATTCGTAAAACATACGGAAACGAAGTTTTGAAACAGTGGTTTACATGGGCAAAACAGGTAGACCCAAAAGCAAAAATGTATATCAACGAAAATGGTATTATAGGTGTTGGCGATTACACAAAATATGATAACTTCAGACGCGTTTTAGATGAAATGGTTGCTATGGATGTTCCGTTTGACGGAATAGGACTTCAGGCACATATTGACGGCTGGTCATCAATGGAAAGTATTTATGATAAACTTTCTGGCCTTGCATCTTACGGAAAAGAACTTAAAATTACAGAATTTGACGTAAATAAATCACTTCACATGGAAGATGAAGAAGCAGAAGCAAGTATGCTAAGAGACCTTTTAATTATCTGTTACAGTATTCAAAATATGGACGGTTTTGTAATGTGGAATTACAAAGAAACAGGCGCAACTTCAAGACGTGATGGTCCTATATTTAACGCAGATTGGACACTAAAACTTTCTGGCGAGCAGTTTTTAGACCTTGTTTACAATAAATGGTGGACACAAGAAGAAGGAAAAACAGACGCAAACGGTGCATTTACAACAAAAGGATACTACGGCGATTATTTAATTACAGCAACAGCAAATGGAAAAAGCAAAACTGTTGATGTTAAACATTATAAAGGAAATACTGATACAATAGAAATAGTTTTGGATTAAGTTTAAAAAGCATCTTCTTTGGGAAGATGCTTTTTTTATGCGCAACGTGCTGTGCTTTAAAAAAATATTTGTTTTTTATAATTTTTGGTTTGTTTTTTGTATTTACAACATATAAAAAATTTGATAAAACAAAAAATGTATTAAAATTGTGGAGGTAAGAAAATGAAAAAACTAATATCATTGGTATTATGCCTTATTATGATTGTTTCTTGCTTTTCGTGCGTTTCATTTGCCGAAAGCGAAATTCAAATTGTAGTAGATGGTAGTTATTTAACAATGGACCAAAGTCCAATTATTGTAGAGGGCAGAACACTTGTTCCTCTTCGTGCAATTTTTGAAGCACTTGGTGCAACAGTTACTTGGGATGATACTACAAAAACAGCAACAGGTGTTTTGGGCACAACAACAGTATCACTTCAAATTGACAATACTCAAGCAAAAGTAAACGGAAAAGACGTTACACTTGACGTTCCTGCACAAATTGTAAATAGCAGAACGCTTGTTCCTGTAAGATTTATTTCAGAATCTTTAGGTCTTAAAGTTGACTGGGACGATGCTACAAAAACTGTAATTATTACAACTCCTTTAAAACTTATAAAGGAATGGAATTTTGAAGATAAAACTATTCTTAAAGAAAACGAAGATTTTATTGCAGGCGGCGGAATAAGTGCTAAAAACATTGCAATTTCTACTGAGCAAAATGCAACAGATAACGGGAGTAAATCGCTTAAAATGGCAGAGAGAACAAGCTCTAACCACAGAGTTAAACTAATGAATGCATTTAGCGAAGATATGATTGGAAAAACATATACAATCACTGCAAAAGCATATTTAAGCGATGCATCGGGCTCTGTAAGAATGGGGCTTTACAGTACAACAAATACCGAGTATGCAACAAAACCGATTGCCGAAGTAAGCGTTAAAGCCGAAAAAGGCAAATGGGTAGATTTAAAACTTACATACAAACACGAAAACACAATTATTACACAAATTGGGTTTGACCAGTATCAAAGTGCAAGAAGCGATAATATTTTTATCGATGATGTGAAAATTTTCTTAGGTACAGATGAGGTTTTCAAACCTACAAAATATGGCGATCTTACACTTATTAAAGAATGGACATTCAACGACACAGAAACTTTTAAAAATAATACAGACTTTATCACAGGTGGCGGCTACAATGCCGATGGCGTATCTGTTTCTGCCGATTTTGATGCAAACGGAAACGGTAAAAGTTTAAAACTTGACAAAAGAACAAACTTAGCTCACAGAATTAAATTTAAAAATGTATTTACAAAAGAAAACATCGGAAAAGTTTATACAGTTAAAGCGAAAGTTTATGTTCCTGACTATGATATGATTTCAGTAGTGGGTGCATATTCAGATGTAAATACAATTTATGCAATGAGCCCTATAAGTTATACTTCTACACCAATTAAAAAGAATACATGGACGGAAGTTGAATATTCATTTTTACACGAAAAGGAAATGATAACTCAACTTGGATTTGGTCAGGCAGATGGTAAAACAGTACCGCTCTTCTACATAGACGATGTACAAGTTTTTGAAGGCGGAGTTGTAAAGGAAGAAGTACTTGAAGATTTAACTGTAACTGACGGCCACAGACCTGTTCCGACTGAATTTTCAAACGGCAAAGGGTATGATGATTTAATATACTTTGGCGAAGGCAAAAAAACAGCAGACGAACTACTTAAAGCCCTTCCTGAAGGAAAAGAAGTAGTAGGCGGAAACTATATAGCCGAATACTTACAAAAAAATCTTGAAAAACAGGACAGATACAATCCTGAACACGGAAAACTTGAAGTAATAGATGTTTCTGGCATGCCTTTTACAAAAGCAGTAAGAGCAACGGTTTATAATCCTTTAGACCCTGCATACGCATTCCAACTCGGTCTTGGAACTCCTCTTGAGGGCAAAGCAGAAGAAGGCGATGTTTGCCTTTTAAGACTTTGGATGAGAACGGAAAAAGGCGGTCAGGGCGAAGCTCAAATGGGAAATGTTATGGTTGTTATTGAAGAAAATGGCGGTGGATATGCCAAAACAATAACAGCAAACGTAACAAATGCAAGTGAATGGAAAGAATTTTACTTCCCGTTTAAATTCAAAGACAACTATACTCATGCAACAATCCGTCTTGCATACTATACTCAGGTTGTAGATATTGGCGGTTACACAATTACAAATTACGGAAAAGATGTTGATATTGATTCTTTGCCAACCGATACAAACTCTTCTCCTTACCTTGCGCGTGATGCAGCGTGGAGAAAAGAGGCGTGGGAAAGAATTGAAAATATAAGAAAAGATAACTTTAGCATAGTTGTAAAAGATAAAAATGGAAATTTGGTAAACGATGCAGATATTAAAGTTAATATGTATGAACACGAATTTGAATGGGGTGTGGCAATACATTCATCAATTTTAAAAGATGATTTTTACAGAAAAGAACTTCAGAAAAACTTTAATGCAGCGGTATGTGAAAATCATTGCAAATGGAATATTTACGATCAGGATCCATCTCTTACAGAAGATATACTTAAAGAGGCAAAAAACATAGGCATTAAATACATAAGAGGTCATCTTTTAGCTCCGCCTGCACCATTTGTATATACAGAAGGAAATACAACAACACCAAAAGATTTGCCTGAAATATACAACGATAAAGATGCACTTTTAAAAAGAATTAAAGACCATGTAGATGAAATTACAACTCATCTTAAAGAGTATATTCCTTATGAATGGGATGTTGTTAACGAAGCTGCAAGACGTCATGATATAAGAGACGAATATGGTCTTGAAATTATAAAACAGACATACGATATTGCACGTCAGGCAATGGGCGAAACAGGAAGACTTTATTATAACGATTTTACACTTGACCAGACATTTTATGATATGATGGACGGTTTTGTAGAAGCAGGAATCGACATTGATGGTATAGGACTTCAGTCGCATTACGGCTCTCCTTTAAATCCGGAATCGATTTATAACATATATGAAAAAATGGCTGCATACGGAAAACGTCTTAAAGTTACAGAATACGATTTTTCAACAACCGATTTTGAACTTCAGGCAAACTTTACACGTGATTTTATGATAACTACGTTTTCACATCCTTCAATGGACGGACTTATTATGTGGGGTTTCAGAGGAGGTGCATCTAATCAGTATGTTCTTTTTGACAGAAACAATAATCCAAAACCGGCACTCACCGTATGGCAGGATTTAATTTACAATAAATGGTGGACAGACAAAGAAGGAAAAACAGATTCAAATGGTACATTTAATGTAGATGCTTATTTTGGAGATTATGATATCACAGTAACAAAAGACGGAAAAACATATAAAACGACAGCAAAACTTTATAAAAATTCAGACAGAACATTGGAAGTTGTTATTGACTGATTTAAAACTTATAAAAAGTCAGGTGAATTTAATTCACTTGGCTTTTTTGTTTTTAACAAATGTGTTATTTATAAAAAAGAGTTCAATATTTGAAATATAAAAAGTCAATAAAGTAAAAGAATAAGTATTTACTTTTTATGATAAATAGTGTAAAATTAAAGTGTATCAAAATTATGGAGGTAAGAAAATGAAAAAACTAATATCATTAGCATTGTGCCTTGTTATGCTTGTTTCATGTTTTTCATTTAATGCATTTGCAGAAACAGAAATAAGTATTATAATCAACGGCAAAAAACTTACAATGGACCAAAATCCTGTAATTATTGACGGAAGAACACTTGTTCCTCTTCGTGCAATATTTGAAGGACTTGGTGCACAGGTAGAATGGGACGATTCAGTTAAAACTGCAATCGGCAAAAGAGATGGAAAAGAAATAAAAATCCAGATTAACAACACAGTAGCAAAAGTAAACGGAAAAGACGTTACACTTGATGTTCCTGCTCAGCTTATAAACAGCCGAACAATGGTGCCTGTAAGATTTATCTCAGAAGCACTTGGCGAAAAAGTTGACTGGGACGATGCTACAAAAACTGTTATTATTACAAGCGAAAATGGTGCAAAAGTAATCACTTTTGACGATGTTACTTCTTTTGTATCCGGAACAGATTTTCAGGTTGGTGGCGCGTATTCCAACAATAATATTGCACTTTCAAATGAAAAAGACCACACAACTGGAAATGGTAAAAGTATACTTGTAGGTAATAGAACACAAACAAGCCAAAGAATTAAATTTATGGGAGAATATGGCGCAGATTCTTCAATGAATGAATATGTATTTTCTGCTTACATTTACTCTCCTAATGATGCAACTGTAAGATTTGGTACATACGGAACAACAGGCAGCGAGTTTTCTACAGCCGCAAAACAGAGTTACACTGCAAATGTTAAAGCAAACGAGTGGACACTTATTTCGGGCGAATTTGTATACGATAAAGATGCTTGTATGATTGGTATTGACCAGCCAGGTGGTTCAAAAACAATTTTGCCTGAATTTTATGTAGATGACATTACTATTGCTGCAAAGGCGCCTAAGCAGGCGGGTCTTTTAACTTTTGATGATTTAACAGAATTCGTTTCTGAAAAAGATTTTCAGGTTGGCGGTGGTGCTTCTAACGCAAACATTTTCTTGTCTGACGAAAAAGACCACACTCAAGGAAATGGTAAAAGTATAAAATTCTTTAACAGAAAAGCCGATAATCACAGAATTAAATTTATAAATATTTTAGACGGTATCGAAGGTGCTGCTAAAATAACAATGTGGGTTTATCCTGATATTGATGCAACTGTAAGAATTGGAGCATATGGCACAACAGGAACAAAATATGCTACACTTGCAAAAGAAAGCACAACAGTAAATATTAAAGCAAATCAGTGGAACGAAGTTTCGTTTGTTTACACAAAAATAGATAAAGAAGCACTTATGATTGGTATTGACCAGGCAAAAGGTGCAGATAAAGTTATAAACACAATGTACATTGATGATGTTAAAGCAGAAAAAACAGATCCAAACACTGCTGTAACACTTCAGGGTGTGCCTTGGCAAGAAACAAGATACTTAAACGCTGACGGAACAAGACCTGTTCCTACAGAATTTAAAAAATCAAGCGATTTAAGAGATTTAATTTATTATGATGAACTTCCTACAATGGAAGAAGTAATTCCAAAAATTATGCCGCTTGGCGAAGTTGTATTTTCACTTGACGACTTAAAAGACGCTCAGATTATGGGCGAAAGCAAATACGGTAAAGTAGAACTTGTAAATATTGAAGATGCAAAATACGATAAAGTTTACAGAGCAACTGTAACAGAATTGCCACAGTATCCATATAATTTTCAGTTCAAGAAAAAAATTCCTGATAACACATTTTCTACCGGCGATGTTGTAATGGTAAAAATTGTTGCAAGAACAACAGATGGCGGTATTCCTGAATCAAAAACAGGTCTTGTAGAATTTAATATTGAAAGCAGCGCAGATTCATCTTCATCTAAAATTCTTATCGGCGACTGCTATGCAACAAGCGACTGGACAACAACTTATGCAACAACAACAATTTCAAATGCATATACAAAAGATATAGACACTAATATCCGTCTTGGATATTATCTTCAGACTGTAGAAATTGCTGAATACGAAATTATAAACTTCAAAGACAAAGTCAGCATTTCAGACATTCCTTCAAGAGGCATATATCCTAACATGGAAAAAGGTGCCGCATGGAGAGAAGAAGCACTCCAAAGAATTGAAAAAATCAGAAAAGAAGACGTTAAAGTTATTGTAAAAGATGCCGCAGGCAACACAGTTGATGCAAAAGTTGATGTAAATATGTACGAACATACATTCAAATGGGGTACAGTACTTAATCACACAGCAAATAACATTGCCGAAAAAGGCGAACAATACCGTTCAAATATCGTTAAATATTTTAACACAGTAACACTTGAAAATGACCACAAATGGAAAGCTATTGCTGAAAATCCGGAAGTTGCAAAAGAATATGTTCAGTGGGCACAGGATAACGGTCTTGCGGTAAGAGGACATACACTTGTATGGCCAAGTTACAACAGTACATATGCTGTTCCTGAATTTGTAAGAGAAGCTGTTGCAAAAGGCGACAGAGCAAAATTTGATGAACTTGTTAAAAACCATATTCAAAATACACTTAAAGATTGGAAAGGCAAACTTTCTGACTGGGATTTAACAAACGAACTTGCAAATAACACAGCATTTGTTGATGCATTCGGTAAAGAAGTATATATTGACTGGCTAAAATGGGCAAAAGAAGCAGACCCTGATACACCGATGTATTTAAGTGAAACTGCAATTGTTGGTATTGAAGACAAAACACTTAATGTAATGAAAGATTATCTTGAATATATGAACGAAAACAATGCGCCGTACGACGGTATTGCAATTCACGCACATATGTCAAGTTTAATCGACCCTGAAAACTTCTATCGCCAACTTACAAGTGTACTTGAAAGTGCTCCTGGCAAAAAAATGCAGATTACAGAGTTTGACCTAAGAAGCCGTGATGTGTACTCAGGTGCTGAATTTATAAGAGATATGCTTATTCTTTTCTACAGCATCGAGCAGATGGAAGGCGTTCATTGTTGGGGATTCTGGGATGGAAGCCATTGGTTTAATAACGCTCCTTTATTTGATATGAACTGGGAATTAAAACCTTGCGGCGAGCAGTATATTGATATTATTTATAATAAATTCTGGACAAGAGATTCAGGTAACACTGCAAATGGAGAATATAACCTAAGAGCATTCCACGGTTTATATAACATTACAGCAACAACTGCTGACGGAAAAACAAAAACAATTAAAACAGAAGTTAAAAAAGGTGCAGACAACACGTTTGTAATTACACTTGACTAATAAAAAACGATGCAGAGTAATCTGCATCGTTTTTTTATTCATTTATAAGTATTTCAAGAAATGAATTTATACATTTTTTTGTGTATCTGTTTTTTGGTATATATGCATTTGTATTTCTTTTAAAATCGCAAACATTTTTTAAGACTACATTTTCTGAAAAAAGTCCTTCCCACGATTTTGCCGGTGCAAATGCAACGCCAAGACCGTATTCAACACATTTTCTTATGTAAAACGGGTCATCGCTGTAAATTGCAATATTAGGCTTGAAATTTAACTTTTCGCCAATTTTTTGAGTTGTATTATATAAACTTGTGCCTTCGTTCATACAAACAAACGGTTCTTTTTTTAGATCTTCTGTCAAAATTTTTTCTTTTCTTGCAATTGGATTATCTTTTTTTATAGCCAACATAATATCTTCAGTAAGAATAAGTTTTTTTAGAAAGTTCGAATTTGAAAATTCATCGTCTGCGATTATGATATCAAAATCATTTGTGTTTTCAAAAATTTTATGGCTTATTTCAAAACTTGTATTGGGATAAAGTTTTTTATACTTTTCAATTTTATTCATAATTGTATTTCTGTTTGTTAAAATTGCAATTTTTATAAGACCTGACAAAGATAAGTCTTTTATCTCCAAAACAGCGTCGTCAATAAGGTTTATTGCTCTTTTTATTTTTTCGTAAAACTTTTTTCCATGTTCGCTAAGCGAAATACTGTTTGCACTGCGGATAAAAAGTTTAATATCAAGTTCGTTTTCAAGACGTTTAATGCACTGAGATATATCTGACGGCGGCACAGAAAAAAGCGATGCCGTTTTTGAAAAATTCTCTGTTTTTGCGGCTGATAAAAAGTATTTAAGTTGTAAAATTTCCATTTTCTCACCTCAAAGTTAATTGTATACCAATTTACTATAACTGTCAAGTTATAGCAGAATACTTTAGAATGTTATTTACAATATAATAAATTCGTGGTAAAATTTAAAAAAATGATGTTTGGAGGATAATTATGGGACAGTTAGCAGAAATACTTGAAATTATTATGATTGTAAGTTTTGGTGCGTCGTGGCCGCTTAATGTTATAAAATCATATAAAGCGCGCACAACAAAAGGCAAAAGTTTAGGTTTTTTACTTCTTATTTTCTTTGGGTACATAGCAGGGATTGCATCTAAACTTGTTTCGCCTTCGTATAAATGGTATGTGCTTTTCTTTTATGTTTTAAATCTTGTTATGGTTGGCGCAGACCTTATTTTATATGTAAGAAATAAAAAACTTGATAAATTAAAGGAGAATGTACAGTGAAAATTATAAAAGATATACCTTATGTAGAAAACGGGCACAAAAGACAAAAATTTGATATTTATCTTCCTGATGCTGACACGTTTAAAGTATTTATTTACTTTCACGGCGGCGGATTTAGAACGGGCAGCAAAGATAACGAATTAAACAAAATTTTTGGTGAGTTTATGACAGATAACGGCTATGCTCTTGTTTGTGCAAATTACCGTCTTTCGCCTGAAGCAAGATATCCTGATTACGTATATGACGCCGCAGCGTGTGTTGCGCATGTAAAGAAAAATATTGAAAACCACGGAAAATGCGAACGAATATATGTTGGCGGAAGCAGTGCGGGAGCATATCTTTCAATGATGCTTTGCTTTGATGAAAAATATTTAAAATGGTACGATGTAAATCCTATTGAAATTGACGGTTGGTTCCACGATGCAGGTCAGCCGACATCCCACTTTGGAATAATGCGCGAAAGAGGATTTGAAAGATATAAAGTTGTTGTTGATGAATCTGCACCAATGTATCACGTTGGCGACCAGAAAGAATATTCTCCAATGCGATTTATTGTTTCCGATAACGATATGCCCGCAAGATATGAACAGACTATGCTTATGATTGCAACAATGAAAAGTTTTAATTACGATATGGATAAAGTATCGCTTAAAGTTATGAATGGTACACACGGTGCATATGCAAAAGACAGAAAACTACTCGGCAGTATGATTTGTGAATTTTTAGATTCGCTAAAGTAAAAAACAACCCGAACATTTTAAAGTGTTCGGGTTTGTTTTTATTAAATACTTGCAATTATCGGTTTAAAATAGTATAATGTATGTATACATAAATTTTATGGAGGAATAAAATGAAAAAAATTATAAGTTTGTTATTATGCACGATAATGATTTTAAGTGCAACATCTGTTTTTGCAGATCCTCAGTTTTACGTTGAATTTGAATATGGCGATTATACATACAGTTTGGATTACGATTTTCCAAAAGAAACAAGTACAAAAAAAGAAATTATACTTAAAGTTGTAAAATACAACGGCGCAGATGAAGCAAATGCTACACCTGTAAAAAGTATTCCTGCAACAGAACTTATTAAAATAATTTACAACGGCGAGGTAACAAACGAACTTTCTGAAAGATTAAACATTGCCGCTCAAGAAGGAAGATCAATGTATGTAAGAAAAGCGCTTACTGTTGTTGATAATCTTGTTGTAGATGTTCCAAAAAAAGACCCTAATGAAATTACAGTTATAGTAAACGGAAAAGTTGTTGCATTTGACCAGACACCTATAATTTCTGAAGGAAGAACACTTGTTCCGCTTCGCGCAATATTTGAAGCATTAAATGCAACTGTACAGTGGGATGATGCTACAAAAACTGTAAGTGCAATACGCGGCGAAACAAAAATTGCACTTCAGATAGGAAGTACAAATATGTACGTTGGAAGCGAAGTAAAAGTACTTGATGTGCCGGCACAAATTATAAATAGCCGTACACTTGTTCCTGTCCGTGCAATAAGTGAAGCATTCGGTTGCACAGTAGGCTGGGACGGAAATACAAAAACAGTTACAATTACAGAATAATTTTTAAAACCGAGTAATCTTACTCGGTTTTTTGCTTTTTAAGTGGTAATATTAAGCGAAAACACGAGAAAAATGAAATGAAACAGGAAAAATAATGTATTTTTTTCAAAAAAATGCATATTGTAATCAAAATTTAATCAAAATTACATTATAATGTATAATAAAGTGTTTGATTTTAATAAAAAAATGTGATATGATGCAAATGGCGGGAGGTGTAACTTCTATTATGGCTGAAAAGATGAAAAAGAAAAAAGATGGAAAAGCAATAACAAAAAAGATACTTAAAATTTCTTTAAATTCATTTATAGCACTTATGACAGTGCTTACTATGCTTGTTTCCATTTTTATAATATGGGTTTTTTCAGGTGCAGATTATGAATTTATAAGTAACGTTCACGAACTTATAAACTTAAAACTCAATACAACCATATACTGCATGGATAACGCTACGGGAAAATATGTAGTGTATGATATGATAAAAGCAGACGAAAACAGAATATGGGTAGATATTGAAAATATTACACCTGATATGCAAAATGCTATTGTAGCAATAGAAGATGAAAGGTTTTATGTTCACTCAGGCGTTGACTTAAAGCGTACAACAGGTGCTGTTATAAATGAACTTAAAGGCGGTTCAACGTACGGCGGAAGTACACTTACTCAACAACTTGTAAAAAACCTTACAGGAGATAACGAACATTCAAGACTTAGAAAAGTAAGGGAAATTCTGCGTGCAATTTCACTTGAAACAAAACTTTCAAAAAGTGAGATTTTAGAACTTTACCTTAATACAATATATCTTGGTCAGAACTGCTACGGAATTGAAACTGCAGCAAACAGATATTTCGATAAAAGCGCATCTGAACTTACACTTGCAGAATCTGCTTGTATTGCGGGTATTACACAGTTCCCTTCAGAATATGACCCAATTGTAAATCCTGAAAAAAATGAGCAGAAAAGACTGCTTGTTCTTAAAAAAATGTACGAACTTGGGTATATAACAAAAGACCAGTACGACGAGGCTAAGGAAACTGAGTTGAAATTCAGCGATAAACTGCCTATATACAGCGACGGAAAAACATCGTATTTTACAGACTTTGTAATCGAACAGGCAATCGGCGATTTAATGGAAAAGAATAAATGTACAAGAGCAGAGGCAACTGTACTTCTTTATAATGGCGGATATAAAATCTATGCCACAATCGATACAAAAGTCCAAAATGCTATGGATAAAGTATATAGTGATCCAAACAACCGTGATTATTTTATAAAAAACTATAACGGTGTTGGTGTTCAGTCATCTATGGTAATCTGCGACCCATATACTGGTCAGGTTAAAGGTATGGTCGGCGGAGTAGGGCAAAAACAGTCCCAACTTGAACTTAATCGTGCTACACAAACAAAAAGGCAACCCGGTTCATCTATAAAACCGCTTTCTGTTTATGCTCCTGCTATTGATACAGGAACATTTTCGGCAGCGTCTTTAGTAAGAGATAATCCGATAAAAATAGGAAACTGGACTCCAAAAAATGATAATGGTAAATTCAATGGTCATACAACTGTAAGAAATGCAATAATGTGGTCAAGAAATATTCCTGCCATAAATATTGTAAATGAACTTTCGCCAACAGTTTCGAGCGATTATTTAACAAGAAAGTTCCATATGACAACTATTACAAAAGATGATATAAATCTTTCGGCTATGGCACTTGGCGGTATGACAAACGGCGTAACTGTACTTGAAATGACAGCGGCATACAATGCTTTTGTAAATGATGGTAATTATTTAAGACCTATAGCATACACAAAAATAGAAAATACGCGTGGCGAGGTAATAATAGATAATACATCAATTGCACCTGTTCGTGCAATCGGCGAAGATACTGCATTTATTATGCGTGATATGATGAAGGGCGTAGTAAGTTCGGGCACCGGTGCAGGCGCAAAAATTGATGGTATGGCTACTGCAGGTAAAACAGGTACAACAGACCAAAGCCAGAACAGATGGTTTGCAGGTTATACTCCATACTACTGCGGTGTAACATGGTATGGTTACGATAAGCCGGAAGCCGTAAGATATAGCGCAACAGGAAGAAATTATAGCAGAACATCTAACCCTGCACTTAATATATGGAAAGCCGTAATGGCTGAAATCCATGAGGATTTGCCGGATAAAGAATTCAAAGATGTTCCCGGTGTGGAAAAAAGGTCAACGTGTCCTTATTCAGGAAAACTTGCATCTTCAAGATGCCCTGGTGCGGGATATGATTATGTAACTAAACAAGCTGCATCATCTTCATACTGTACACTTTCGAGCCACTATTTGCCAAAACTTGATTATGAAACAGAAATAATCGAGGAAGAGGACGAAGAAGACGAAGAAGGTAATGAAGGCGAAGAAGGCGAAGAAACAGGAGAAAACACAGAAGGCGATACACCATCATCAGATGAGCCTACAGAATCTCCATCCGCTCCACCGGTAACGATTCCGTCCGTTCCGCCTGCTCCTTCAAATGAAGATAACAAACCTACAATAGAGTTTTGAAAATAAAGCCAAGTGAATTTCACTTGGCTTTTTAATTTGTTAAAACATATCCATAATGTTGTCTATTGCCTGACCTACCATTTTAAACATTTCGTTTTTCTTTTTAGTAAGTTTTTTGTGGTCTTTATCTTTTAGTGGGTCAATTATCATACCAACGGCTGCACCTATTACCATTCCCGAAAAAAGTCCTACTGAGAATTTATACATATTATTCATCCTTTCTTTTGAAGTTTATAATATTATTTGCATTAAACATAAAATTATCATAAAAAAACAAAAAAATCATAGTAATAAAAAGAGGTGATAATATAATGTTTAAAGCATCGCAGTTTGGAAAAAGAGAGATAATAAATCTTACAGATGGCGAAAGAATGGGTTATGTATGTGATTTGGAAATAGACGAGGAAACAGGGAAAATAAATGCACTTATAGTTCCCGCAAAAGAAAAAGTTTCCGTTTTTTCAAAAGGCTCAAAAATTACAATTCCGTGGCAGTCAATTAAAAAAATAGGCGATGATATTATACTTGTAAACTTATAAAAATGTGGTATACTTAAGATAAAGGGGCGATATATAATGAAAAGAATAATTTGTTTATTTATGTGTTTATTTATTGTGTTTAATGTTGGCTGTACAAAAAAAGAAGAACAACAACTTGAAAATACAAAACAGGTAAGTTCTAAGATAGAAAAAATTGACGAAACAATAGGTCTTATTGCACTTGGCGACAATCTTCTTCATATGCCTGTTATAAACGATGGAAAAAAAGAAGACGGCTCGTACGATTATTCTCATATTTTTAAAAATCTTCAGCCTATGATAAAAGATGCAGATGTTGCAATTATCGGTCAGGAAACAGTTTTTGGCGGACAGGATTTGGGATACAGCGGATATCCTTTATTTAACTCGCCGTCAGATATGGGTAAAACACTCGTTAATGAAGGATTTGACATTGTTCTTCATGCGTCAAATCACGTTCTTGACAAAGGCAAAAAAGGTCTTTTAAATACTATAAATTTCTGGAAAGATTATCCGTCTGTTACTGTGCTTGGCGTAAATGAAACTGAAGAAGAATATAACGATGTTGAAATTATAGAAGTAAAAGGTGCACGTATTGCAGTTTTGAATTATACTTACAGTACAAACGGCATACCGATTCCTTCCGATATGCCGTATATGGTAAATATGATAGACAGACAAAAAATTGAAAAAGACGTAATTTTTGCAAATGAAAATGCAGATTTTACAATTGCCTTTATGCATTGGGGAACAGAATACTCAACAAAACCTGATTCAATGCAAAAAGAACTTTCTTCTCTTATGTGCTCATGGGGTGTAGACCTTATTATTGGCTCACATCCTCATGTTATTGAGCCTGTGGAATGGATAGAAAGTGAAAACGGCAATAAAATGCTCGTTTATTATTCTCTTGGCAATTTTGTATCGCGTCAGCTTGAGGCAATAAATCTTTTGGGCGGTATTGCAAAAATAAATTTACATTATGACGGTGAAAAAGTAACTATAAAAGATGATGCGTTTATGCCTATTGTTACTCATTACGACAGCAATTACTCATCGTTTGGAGTATATCCTTTAAAAGAATATAGCGACGATTTAGCAAAAGACCACGGCGTGAGATTTCATAACGGAAACGTAAGCGTAAAAAGATACCGCGATATGGTTGACAAAGTTTTTGACGGATATAGTGCAAACATCGATTACTAATTCAAAAAGAATATAGCACCATTTAAATATGTGGCAAATAATATCCAGATTAGCAGCGGGACAAGAAGCAGTCCTGCTGTTTTATTTTGCCTGTAAAACTTAATAACAGTTATAAAGCAAACGATTAAAGTTAAAACAATCCACAAAAATGAAAAAGATAAACTTTTAAAAACAAAAAATATTATCGGCCATAAAAAAAGACATAAAAGAAGCAGTGCAAAAGAAAGTTTAGCATCTTTTGTAAGCGGCTTTGCAAGATAAAGCGAAATACCCATAAGCACATAAAGTATAGTCCACACTATTGGGAAAACAATTGGCGGTGGTGCGAGTGGCGGAAGAATTAAAGTTTCATAAAAAGAGTTTTCGCCTCTTGTTAAAATTGCACTAAGACCTCCAACTGCAAGTGTCAGGGCAAGGCTTTTTAAAAAACTTAAAAATTTTTTTGCATTTATTGCTTTTATCATTTAAAAATCACCTTTCTTTGTAATTTCTACTATTTTATGCATTTTCAAAAATGAATATAACAAACAAAATTGTAAAAATATGTTATGCGGTAATTATTTTTAGTATTTAAAAGTAATTTTATACATAAATAAGACATTTTGCCCTTATTGTATGTTAGTCTTTGTAAGAAAATGATACAAGAATATACAAAGTTTGAGAAAAACGAGTATTTTTGCTATAATAGGACAGGTGAAGGGGAGATGAAAAGAAAGGAAGAGAAAAAATGAAAAAGAAAATTTTACTTTTTATTATGACATTTTTATGTACTTTTCAAGTATCATTTGCTTCTCCATTAAAACTTGGAAGCACATCGCATGATGTATCCGACCTTCAGACGCGACTAAAAAACAAAGGATATTACTCTCATTATGTAACAGGGTACTACGGCGAAATTACAAAAAACGCCGTTACAAAATTCCAAAGAGCAAATGGACTTAAAGATGACGGTATAGCAGGGCATATGACGTTTAATAAACTTTATAATTTCCCAAAAGAAACTGTAAAATCATATGATGACAATGACCTTTACTGGCTTTCAAGGCTGATTGAGGCAGAAGCAAGTGGCGAGGGGTACATTGGAAAAGTTGCGGTAGGAAACTGTGTTTTAAACAGAGTTTTATCAAAAGACTATCCTAATAATGTTGTTAAAGTAATTTTTGATAGAAATTATGGTGTACAGTATCAGCCTGTTGCAAACGGAAAAATTTACAACACACCATCAGTATCAAGTGTCCAAGCGGCAATAGCGGCACTTGAAGGTGCAAAACCGGTTGGAAACAGTATGTTTTTCTACAATCCTAAAAAAAGTACAAGCAGTTGGATTAAAAACAACAGACAGTACTACTTAACAATCGGAAATCATAATTTCCATCTTTAAGAAAAAGAGTATCTTCAAAATAAATGAAGATACTCTTAATTTTTGACAAAAAAGTGTTGAATTTTACTTGAAAAAGGTGTACAATTGAAATATATAACCATTTTTAGATGGTAAATGGAGGAGAAAGATATGAAAAAACTATTAGCATTACTTCTTACCGTATTGATGATAACTTCGCTAATGCCAACAGTTACTTTTGCGGCAAACTTTGGTGAAGTTGTACTTTGGGAAGAAGATTTTGAAAGCGTAGAACAAGTATCCGATGTTGCTGCAGCAGGCGGAACTTGTACAGGAAATTTGTTTATACAAAAGAGTTCAATTTCGGCTTATGGAGCATTAAGTGATAACATTTTAGCAGCAAAAAGGAACGTAAATGCTACTGCCTCAGCAAACAACTCAGAGGTTGTTATAAGAATGAAAGTTCCTTATACTGACCTTAAAGAAGGGCACAAATATGTATTTACAGCAAGAGTTATGCACAAAGACAGTGCAGGCGCAAAAGCAATAAAAACTCAGGTAGTTAAAGATAACTTTAATGCATATGATAATAATGCATCAACGAAGACATATAACAATGTTCCTGAACTTAAATGGATAAGTGTAAAAACAGGTGTATTTACATATGACCCTACAAAAGATGATGCAACAACAGGTGTAAATGTAAGAATACTACTTTCTTCAGGAAATGTTGCAACAACAGCGCAGCGTTTGTATGTTGATGATGTAAAATTTATTGAAGTGCCTACAGAAACAATTGTGCCAAGTGAATCATCTTCAGTATTTGCAAATTACAAACTTGGCGAAACATTTGATTTTGAAGACCTTGAATATAACGCATTAAGAACATATAAAGCAAGTGATGCATCAGCAGTATATGATACTGATTCAAATGGTGTAAAATATCTTACAGCCGACCCTGTAGATGCAGATAATACTGTTTTAAGACTTTCAGGAAGTTTGGATTATGCTTCAAACACACCAAGAAATGAACTTGCAGGATTTTTAGCAGGCGAAGAAAATCTTAAAGCTGCAATATATAAAGTAAGTTATAAATTATATCCAATGGGTATATCTACTCAAAATATACGAACAGGTATTAAAGGTGAAATCGGCAGTGCCACGGCAGTAGGTTCGTTGTCTGGTGTACAACTTGTAAACGGAGAAGATTTTAAAGCAAATCAGTGGAATGATATTTCATTTGAAGTTCAGACAATTTCTGATATAAGCAAAAACCTATTTGTTGACCAGAGAGTTGGCGTAGCCGGCGATTCAACTACAGAATTTATAATTACAGATTCGTTTGAATGGCTGTTTATTGACGACATTAAAATTGAACTTATAAAAGAGGGCGAAGGCTCATATTTTGCTGATATGGCAAGTGATGAGGCGGTTATAAAAGATTTTGAAGAAAACCCAACTCTTCAAACCGGCAGCGATTACAAATCAGGTTCAGAAGGTTTTGGTACTTTATCTATTGCAAATGAAGGTTATAACAGTAATTATTCACTAAAAATTTCAGGCAGAACACAAACAACAGGCAGATATAAACTTTTAGACGCATTTAAAAATGCTCAGCTTGGCTCAATGTGGAAAATAAGTGCATATGTAAAAATTGCGGGTGCAAATACAGATGTAACACCGCTTGTATCACTTAGTGCAATGAGTAATGAAACTTATTATGATATGCAGATTGCCAGAGTTGAAGCAAAAACAGATGAGTGGACAAAAGTTGAACTTATATATATTGTAAGCGAAGATTACCAAGGCAATAAAATGGATGAAATTGCAATTTCACAGGAGCTTTACGGTGGGGATGACCAGAAAAAAGCAGTAGATACAATTTATATTGACGATTTGTGCGTTGAACCTGTAGATGATTCAGTTGCTGCAGTAAATAAAGGATCAAAGCATACTAAAGGCAGTAATGGTGCAAATACATCATACAGATATAATGCAATGTCTGTTAAATTCAGCGTTCCAACTGCACTTAGCGAAGGCACAATAATTATTGTTGCTGCATATGATAAAGATAACAATCTTATCGGAAACGATGCATTTACATATGACGGCGAAACAACATCTTATTGCTACTACATAGATAACCTTTCTACTTTAGACATGGCAAAAGCAAAAGTGTTTACATTTGACGGTACAAATCTTTCAGCTCTTAACACAGCAATAAATCTTAAATAATCAACTTACATTAAAAAGCATTTTCCTTTTGGAAGATGCTTTTTTAATTTATGGCAAAAAAGTGTTGAATTTATTTTTTAAAAGTTATATAATAAAAGTGTAACTATTTTTGAAATAGTGATTGGAGGAGAAAAATATGAAAAAACTAATGTCAGTTATACTTATTATGACAATGTGTTTATCACTTTTGTCGGTTAACGTTTTTGCAAAAACGGAAGTTTCTGACAACGTAGTGTTTGAACAGGATTTTACAAATGCACAAAGTTCTGATTATTCTCAGGCGTCAGCAGGATACGCAGGACTTGGAGAAACTAATGGCGATAAACACCTTAGAATTTCTGCAAACACAAGTGCCTCGCAAACAAAGACTGCTCAGGCAGGCGGAAAAGTGTTTATTGACAACTCAAAAATGGAAGTTGGAAAAACATATGCTATTTATGCAGATATAAAATTTACACCTCAAAGTTCAGATGCAGCTACTGTAACAAGCCGTAATGTAAATATGAAACCGCTAAACGGTACAGGCTCAACAGTTCTAAGTACAAGAACAATTAGCGTACCTGCTGGAGAAACTGTAACTTTAGCAACAGCAACTTTTGAGTATACAGAAGCTTTAAAAACAGCTACTGTAAACTTACGAGTAGATTTTTTAGGTTACAGAACAAGCGATACAGATAAAGACGTTGTAACAGTTGATAATGTTAAAGTTATTGAAATTATAGGTGTATCTGTATTCAGTAAATTAAGAAATGTAACTTTTGACGATTTTGAAGAAGGATATAGCTTTGATGCATTTGATTTTGACAAAAACAAAGGTAATACACCTCAGATTGTATCAAGTCCATCATACAGTGGTAACAGTTTAAAAATTACACCTACAGCTAATGACAACAGACATACTCTAAAAGGATTTTTTGATAAATCAGATGTTGGAAAAACATTCAAATTTACAATGAAGGTTTATCCTACAAGTGTTTCTGCAAAAGGTATAAGAATTGGCTCTAAACCATACATACCTTCAAGTAACAGCGGTTGGAACAATGATTACTTCTTTACTGTAGGTGAAGAAGGTTCATCATGTGATATGATAGTAAATACATGGAATACAATAACCTTTACTGCTCAGATAGGAGAATACACAGAAAACGGTGTTACATATGTAGATGACAGTATTGCTTTTGTTCAGACTGGATCTTCAACACTTATTGATGAATTCTATGTTGATGATATAGTAATCAGCGAAGTTATTGCAAGAACAGATTCATACTTTAAAGGTATGGTAGAGGATAGTGCTGTTACAAAATCATTTGAAGAAGAAGACTTAGAACTTTTAAAAGGTGTTGACGTAAAAGACGGGTCAACAGGTTATGGTGCAATAGGTATTACATCAGAAACTGCACGCACAGGCTCAAAATGTCTTAAAATTTCAGGAAGAACAAATCTTTCAGGAAGATTTAAATTACTTGATGCCCTAAATGGTGCAAAAACTGGCGATATGTACAAAATAAGCGCATATGTTAAAGTTGCAGGTGCAAACAGTGAAGATGCCAGAGTTTCAATGGCAGCAATGAGTAACGAAAACTATACAGAAATGTATTTTGCTCATGTTACTGCATCAACATCAGAATGGAAAAAAGTATCACTTATATACATTGTAGACACTGACAGCAAAGGAAATATTATGGATGAAATCGCTTTTGCACAGGAAGGACTTGGCGAAGGCGCACAAGCAGTAGATACAATATACGTAGATGATATAACAGTTGAACCAGTAACTGAAGATACTGTAGCAGCGGTTGAAGTTGTTGTAGAAGATAATATATCATCGCCTTGTGTAGCTGTTAAATATACTGTTGATGCTGCTACATTTGATGGTGTAGATGCTCCGTTTATGTTTATCGTAGTAACTAATACAGATGGTGAAATTGTGAAGGTAGACATTGCACAGTATGATGCTGACAAAACAGAATACATATACTATGTAAAAGGGATAAAAAATGGAACAACAATCGGTTCTGTTAAACTATTTAAATGGAATGCTTCAAACCTTTATCCACTAAGCGACGTAACAGTTTTAAAATAAAATAAGTTAAATTAAGCCGGATGTTTTTATCCGGTTTTTTTTATGTGATGCGAAAATAAAATACTTGTTTTTATAAGATAAATGTGTTATCATAAAGAAGGTATTTTATAAACCAAAAGGAGAGGAAAATATGAAAAAAACACTAAGTTTAATTTTATCTTTTATTATGATTATTTCTTGCTTTTCGTGTGTTTCATTTGCCGATAGCGAAATAAAAATCATAGTAGACGGAAATGCACTTACAATGGACCAAAATCCAATTATTGTAGAAGGAAGAACACTTGTTCCGCTTCGTGCAATATTTGAAGCACTTGGTGCAAAAGTAGAATGGGACGATGCTACAAAAACAGCAACCGGAGTTTTGGGAGCAACAACAGTATCACTTCAAATTAACAATACTGTAGCAAAAGTAAACGGAAAAGACGTAACACTTGACGTTCCTGCACAAATTGTAAACTCAAGAACACTTGTACCTGTAAGATTTATTTCTGAATCTTTAGGTTGCAAAGTTGACTGGGAAGACGCAACAAAAACAGTTACAATCGCAAGCGTAGGCGAAACAGTTTTTGAACTTAATTTTGATGACAAAACATCTTTTGAAGAAAACAAAGATTTCATAATCGGAGGTCTTTACAAAGGCGAAAATGTATCTTTGTCAAGTGATTTAGACCACACAACATCAGTCGGTAAATCACTAAAAATAGGAAAAAGAACAGCATCAAACGACCGTGTTAAAATTGTAAATGCATTTAGTGACGCTAAAATAGGCGAAACATATGTTATATCTGCATGGGCTTATTTAGATACAGACACACAGAAAATGTCTATAGCAGTATTTGGTGATAAAGGCACATCTTTCGCATATACTGCACCTGCAAGAAAAACATATCCTGCAAAAGCAAATACATGGACTTATCTTGAAGTTGAATATACATACGATAACGAAGAAATTACACAAATCGGTTTTGACCAGGGCGATGTAAAAGAAGGTATTGCATCTACAATTTACATTGACGATATCAAAATCACTAAAAAGAAAGTGGCAGAAAATACACTTTTACCTGTTGTTACAAGAGAAGGTAAACGTCCTACTCCTGTTGCAAAAGATACAGGAAAAACATATGACGATTTAATTTTCTACGACAGAGAATTTAAAGATAACGTTTCACTTGACGAAGTATTTAATTCACTTCCAAAAGACCCTAAAGTACTTTCAACTAATGAAAAAATGCTTAATGCATCTTTAATGGGTCAAAAATACGCAACAGTTGAAAAAATAAAAGTTGACGGTATGCCTTTTAGCGAAGCATTAAGAGCAGATGTTAAAATTGTTCCTGCAAAACCTTACGATGCGCAGATTGTAATAGATTCACTTGGTCAAGACGGATTTAAAACAGGCGATAATATGCTTTGCATATTCTATATGAGAACAGTATCTTCTGCAAATGAAATTGCACAGGGACAGGTTCAGCTTATTGTTGAACAGGAAGTTTCTCCTAACAACAAAACACTTCAGGAAGACGTAAAAACACTTATGGGCCCTACATGGAAGAAAGTATACGTTCCATTTGCTGCAAAAGAAGGTTATACACGTCTTTGCATACGTCTTGGCTACAACGTTCAGACAGTTGAATTTGGTGGATACGAAATTCTAAACTATGAAAACAAAGTTGACTTTATGGATCTTCCATCATCTACAACAATGGAAGTTTACGATAAAAAAGAACTTTTCCAAAAAGATGTTGAATGGCGAAAAGAAGCATGGGCAAGAATTGAAGAAATCAGACGTGGCGATATTAAAGTTATTGTAAAAGATGAAAACGGAAATGTAATTCCTGATGCTGATGTAAAAATTGATATGTATGACCACGAATTTAAGTGGGGCGCTGCTATTAACGGTACAATTATGAAAGAAGATACATTCGGCAAAAACTACCGTCAGGCAATTGCGGCACTTTACAATACAGCAGTTGAAGAAACATCACACAAACCTGTAGAATACATTAACCATCCTGAAGTTGGCAGAAGAGATATGGAAAAAGCATTTGAACTTGGACTTAAAAACTTTAGAGGTCATACTCTTGTTTGGGACAGATCAAACACATTCGATCCTGAAACAGGCGTATGGAAAGAAAACACATCTGTATCAGAAGAACTTTCAAAACTTATTTATGCAGGCGATAAAGAAAAAATTGATGCTTACATGAAAAACACAATTCAGACAACAGTTACAGATTTCAAAGATGAAATATGCGAATGGGACGTTGCAAACGAAGTGTTGTCAAACAAAGAAATACGTTCAAAATATGGCAACGAAGTTCTTGTTAACTGGTTTAAATGGGCAAGAGAAGCCGATCCTGACACAAAACTTTACATCAACGAAACCGGTATTGTCGGTAACAGCGAAAACGGCAAAATGGCTGATTTCAAAAAAGTGCTTGATGATATGGTAAAACTTGGCGTTGATTTTGATGGTATAGGTATTCAGGGACATATCGGAACATATGTTTCTCCATATGATTTCTATAAAGAAATTATGGAACTTGTTCCTTATAATAAACAAATAAAAATTACAGAATATGACACATCAATACTTATGGCAAAAGATAAAGAAGCTGATGCAAGTTTCATGCGTGATATTATGATACTTATGTTCTCTATTGAAAATATGGACGGATTTTTATCTTGGGGTATTATAGATAACACAAGCGGTACAAAAAATTATCCTATATTTGATAAAGAATGGAACTTGAAACTTTCAGGCGAGCAGTATATCGACCTTGTTTACAATAAATGGTGGACACAGGAAGATGGCAAAACAGATGCAAACGGCACATATGCATTAAAAGGCTACTACGGCGATTATTTAATTACAGCAACAGCAAACGGAAAAAGCGCAACTGTAGATGTTAAATGCTACAAAGGTAACGATAACGTAGTTGAAATTGTACTTAAATAAGCATAATAAATAATACTTCTTTTTAAAAAAGAAGCAAAAGCGTTGCTTTTTTGAAAAAAAGCAACACAAAAAACTTACAATATGCAAAACATTCGTTTTGCAAAGAAAAAAAGGTATCTCAAAAAAAGAGATGCCTTTTTTGTTTTATGTGCAAAAAATGAATATAAATTGTACTTTTTTTGGTCAAATAAAGAGTATCTTTTTAAATTTTTTTGTGTTATTATAGTAAAGGACAGTTTTTTTTATAAAAAAGAAAGGATGATAAAAATGAAAAAATTATTAGCATCTTTGATTATGCTCACATTAATTGTTTCTTCGTTTTCAGTTGTAGCATTTGCAGATGCGGCTACACCGGTTGAAGTTGCTTCGTGGGATGCACTTGAAACAGCATTCGCAGCTGCACCAGCAGACGGAACAGAGTACACAATTAAATTTACTAAAGACATTTCAAATGGAGTAAGCTCAGCAGGTACTAGTTGGTCTTCTGATATGTTAGCCCCTTATGGTACAAACATTGTTATTGATCTTAATGGTCATACTTTAAAATATGGCGGACGAGGAATACGAAATACAGGTACAATTACAATCAAAAATGGTAACCTCAATTATATAAGTTCAACAAGTAGTTACTATGCAATAAATTTTAATAGTACATCATCAACTGCCAGAGCAAAATTAACTTTGCAAGATGTTAACCTTACTACTGAATATGCAAAAGGTATAACAATGCTGGGTTCTAGCAACTATGGCGACTTAGTTCTTGAAAACACAAATATCACTTCAAAAGGAATAGTTTTATATAGTGCAGGCACTTCAAAAAATAACACAATTAACATTAATGGTGGTAATCACACAACTTATGACCCTAATGGATATGTTGTTAAATTTCAAGGTGGCATAATTACTGTAAATGATGGAACATTCAAAAACAATAATGTAACTCCAACATCGTATAAAGTGTTTAATGCAGGGCAAACTTCATCAGGTAACTCTGCTACAAGTTCTAATAGACGAATATTCTTCTATGGTGGCACATATCCGGTAGACCTTACAGGTGCTGCTAGTTCAGTTCTAAAAAGTGGTTATTATTGTTTAAAATCTAACGTAAACGAATACGTGGTAGAAAAATCAGTAGGTGCTGCTAAAATTGGAAGCACTCGTTATAAAACACTTGCATTTGCTGTAAGCGATGTAGCTGAAAACGGCGAAGTAGTTCTTTTAGCAAACAACACAGAAGCAGTTGAAGTTAGCAAATTAGCTACAATTACTAAAAACGGATTTACAGCAAACGTAACAGCAGGCGAAGGTTATGTGCTTAAAGAAACAGAAACAGCATATGTTGTTGAAGAAGCTCCATCAGAAGTTACAGTTGCCGAAAATATTACTGCATCTTACGATGATGGAAAAGGCGCAGGCACAAAAACTTCAAGATTCTTTGCAGATATCAATACACTTGATGTAGCAGAAGCAGGTTTTGAAGTTTCAGCAACAGTTGAAGGCGTTAAGTACACATGGACAATTGCACTAAACGA
This sequence comes from Oscillospiraceae bacterium, assembly GCA_015069095.1. Lineage (GTDB taxonomy): Bacteria > Bacillota > Clostridia > UMGS1810 > UMGS1810 > SIG430. The sequence continues at coordinate 42,141 of SVJH01000011.1, forward strand.
AGTTTACAGTACAGTTGTTGCAAATGATGTTACATACAATGCAACAAACTACATTATAACAGGTGCAATCGGTGATATTCCAAATAGTTTCGAAGGCGAATTTGATGTAAAAGTTTACACAAAAGACTTTGAAGGCAATACAAAATATATAGGTTAAGGGAGGATTTTTAAGATGATAAAATACGAAAGCCCAAAGGCGGAAATTACAAATTTTATGTCTGAAGATGTTGTTACAACATCAGGTACAACAGCAAACAATCCTTTAACAGCACTTGCAACTAAAACATTTAATGTTTCCGATGCAAACGTTAGTTGGAAAGATAAAGTTAACTAATTAAAAACCCGAGTGAAAATTCACTCGGGTTTAGTTTTTTTATATTTCCCAAGCAAAACGTAGTTTTGCTTAATGTAAATTCTTTGCTAAGCTTTCTTTTAAGAAAGCGTGCTTTTTTGGTTCTTTTTTCACGAAAAAAGAATTATAGTATTCTTATCTTTTAATTAAACTTTCGCCGATTTTGTACACATCGCCTGCGCCCATTGTGATTATAACGTCGCCTTCTTTGGCATTTTTAGCAACATAATCTTCTATTTCCGAAAACGAAGGAAGATATATTGCATTATCCATTTTATCTGCCAAATCTTTTGCGCTAACAAGTCCCGTGTCTTTTTCCCTTGCAGCATAAATATCTGCAACTATTACGTTGTCGGCATATTTTAGTGCGCTTATAAACTCGTTAAATAACGCTTTTGTTCTTGTGTATGTGTGAGGCTGGAAAATACACCAAATTTTATTTATATCCATTTTAGATGCAGTTTTAAGCGTCGCTTTTATTTCTGTAGGATGATGCGCATAATCGTCAATAACAGGGATGTTATTAAAATACCCTTTCTTTTCAAATCTGCGTTTTGTTCCGCCAAAACTTTCAATACCGTCTTTTATTTTTTTAGTGTCAATACCAAGTATTCTTCCGCACGCAAATGCCGAGAGTGCATTGTAAACATTATGTGTACCTATTACATTAAGTGTGATGTCGGTTATTTTTTCGCCTTTATGATAAATATCAAAATATGCTTTTCCGTATGCATCAAAAACAATATTTTTTGCAACATAGTCAGCATCATGTCTTCCAATTGTAATTATATTACAAGTTGCACCTTTTGCCGCTTTTACACTGTTAGGGTCATCGTTTGAAACGATAAGATATCCGTCTTTTTCAATTTTTTTTGCAAAATCAGAAAATGTGTCTATAATTTCGTCTATATCTTTAAAATAGTCAAGATGATCTGCATCAACGTTTAAAATAATACCTATTTTATAGAAAAATTCAAGGAAACTTCTGTGGTATTCACAAGCCTCAGTAAGAAAATACTCTTTTCCGCCTTTCCTTAAATTTCCTCCTATAATATCAAGTTCTCCGCCAACCATAATAGTAGGGTCTGTTTCGCCAGATAAAAGAACGTGTGAAATCATTGATGTTGTGGTAGTTTTTCCGTGTGTGCCTGCAACTGCAATTGCAGTTTTGTACTCTTTCATAATTTCGCCAAGCATAACGGCTCTTTCAACACATTTTATGCCTTTTTCTTTTGCAGCCATAAGTTCTTCATTGTCATCTTTAACAGCGGCTGTGTAAACAACAAGGTCGGGATTTTCAATATTTTCTGCCCTTTGACCAATAGTAATTTTTGCGCCGTTTTTTTCTAAATCGTCTGTAAGATGTGAACTTCTTATATCGGAACCCGAAACCTTTACACCATTATGCAAAAGTATTTGAGCAATACCACTCATACTGATACCGCCAATTCCTATAAAGTGGATGTGTTTCATATTTTAAATTCCCCCAAGAATGGATAGTTATATGTTCTTTTTTATATTATACTACAAATAATTCCAAATTAAAATAGATATTTATAATTTTATTGAAAAATTTTTACTGTTTTGATATAATAATATAGTAAATACAAGATAAGGAGGGATATAGATGGAAAAATTCAAATTAGTTTCGCCTTTTAAGCCGATGGGCGACCAGATTGATGCAATTGACACACTTACAAAAGGCATTATTCGTGGCGACAAGGGTCAGACACTACTCGGTGTTACAGGAAGCGGGAAAACATTTACGATTGCAAATGTTATTGCAAATGTAAACAAGCCTACACTTGTGCTTGCACACAATAAAATTCTTGCAGCACAGCTTTGTAGTGAGTTTAAAGAATTTTTCCCTGAAAATGCGGTTGAATATTTTGTATCGTACTACGATTATTATCAGCCGGAAGCATATATTCCTCAAAGTGATACTTATATTGAAAAAGACTCGTCAATTAACGATGAAATAGACAAACTAAGACACAGTGCAACAAGTTCTCTTTTTGAAAGACGAGATGTTATAATTGTTGCCAGTGTTTCGTGTATTTATGGTCTTGGCGACCCTGACGATTACCGAAATCTTATTGTGTCGGTACGTGTAGGAAATCAGCTCGAAAGAGATACACTTCTTAGAAAACTTGTAGATATTCAGTACACAAGAAATGATATTGACTTTTCGCGTGGCTCGTTTAGGGTGCGCGGAGACGTTGTTGAAGTTTTTCCTGCATCGTCAAATGAGCACGCCATAAGAATAGAATTTTTTGGCGACGAAGTAGAAAGAATTTGTGAAATAGACGTTTTAACGGGCGAAGTTTTAGGATTTCGCTCATATGTTGCAATATTTCCGGCATCGCACTATGCAACAACAAAAGAAAAAATGAAACGTGCTATTGTTACAATAGAAGAAGAACTTAATGAAAGATGCGCTTACCTTAAAGAAAACGATAAAATTCTTGAAATGCAACGACTTATGCAAAGAACAAATTACGATCTTGAAATGATGCAGGAAATAGGATTTTGTCAGGGGATTGAAAACTATTCAAGACATATAAGCGGAAGAGAGCCGGGGAGCAGACCATACACACTTATAGACTATTTTCCTGACGATTTTTTGCTTGTTGTTGACGAATCGCACGTTACAATTCCACAGGTAAGGGCAATGTATGCAGGCGATCGTTCAAGAAAAGAAACACTTGTTGAATACGGATTTCGACTTCCTTCGGCATTTGATAACAGACCGCTTAATTTTAACGAATTTGAACAACTTGTAAATCAGGCAATTTATGTAAGTGCAACACCTGCTATGTACGAAAAAGAAAAAAGTACATCTATTGCCGAGCAGGTAATTCGTCCGACAGGACTTCTTGACCCTGAAATTTTTGTACGTCCTATAAAAGGACAGATTGATAATTTAATTTCTGAAATAAAATCGGTTATAGAAAAAGAGGGAAGGGTACTTGTTACAACTCTTACAAAAAAACAGGCGGAGAGCCTTACAGATTTTATTCGTGATGTTGGCATAAAAGTAAGATATTTACATTCTGATATTGACACAATAGAAAGAATGGAAATCGTGCGAGATTTACGCCTTGGCGTATTTGATGTACTTGTTGGAATTAACCTTTTAAGAGAGGGCCTTGATATTCCTGAAACAATGCTTGTTGCTATACTTGATGCGGACAAAGAAGGATTTTTACGAAGTGAAACATCACTTATCCAGACAATCGGACGTGCTGCAAGAAACAAAGATAGCCGTGTTATTATGTATGCAGATAACATTACACGTTCAATGCAAGTTGCAATAGATGAAACAAACCGTCGCCGTGAAATACAAATGGCGTACAATAAAGAGCATAACATCACTCCAAAGACCATTAAAAAGGACATAAGAGATGTTATAATGACATATACCGAAGATACAAAACCGGTTAAACAAACAAGTGAAAAATCAGAAATTTCAAAAGAAGACAAAATTACAGCGCTTACTCATCTTATGCGTGAAGCTGCAAGTAAACTTGAATTTGAAAGAGCGGCTCGCTTCAGAGATGAAATTGAAAAACTTAAAAAGGAGCTCATTTAAAAAATGGCAAAAGATATCATCATAAAAGGTGCAAAAGAGCATAACCTTAAAAATATAGATATAACTATTCCGCGTGATAAATTTATTGTTTTTACAGGGCTTAGCGGTTCGGGTAAATCTTCTCTTGCATTTGATACAATATATGCAGAAGGTCAAAGAAGATATGTAGAATCTTTATCATCGTACGCGCGTCAGTTTTTAGGACAGATGGAAAAACCTGATGTAGACTATATTGAAGGACTTTCTCCTGCAATAAGTATTGACCAGAAAACAACAAGTAAAAATCCGCGTTCAACTGTTGGAACAGTTACAGAAATTTACGATTATTTAAGGCTTATATTTGCAAGAATTGGTATTCCGCACTGTCCAAATTGCGGAAAAGTTATAAAACAACAGTCAATAGACGAAATTACGGATAAGATTATGTCTTTTGACGAAGGCACTAAAATACAGATTTTAGCGCCTGTAATCCGTGCAAAAAAAGGTGAACATGTTAAAATTTTTGAAGATGCAAAAAAGAACGGATACGTTCGTGTTCGTGTTGATGGCGAAACACGTGATTTGTATGAAGAAATAAAACTTGAAAAAACAAAAAAACATTCAATTGAAATTGTAATTGACCGTCTTGTTGTAAAAGACGGAATTATGCAACGTCTTACAGATTCTTGCGAAACAGCGATTAAACTTGGCAAAGGACTTGTAATTGTAGATGTAATCGGCGATAAGGAAATAATGTTTAGTACAAATTACGCTTGTCCTGATTGTAATATAAATATCGAGGAATTATCGCCAAGAATGTTTTCGTTTAACTCTCCGTTTGGTGCGTGTTCTTCATGCGCAGGACTTGGAACTCTTATGGAAATTGACCCTGATATCATAATTCCCGATAAAACACTTTCAATAAATGAAGGCGCAATAAAAGCAACGGGCTGGTCTGTAAATGACCCTGATTCAATTGCAGTAGCGGTATTTAATGGTCTTGCAAAAACGTATAATTTTAGTCTTGATACACCAATAGGTGAACTTGATGAAAAAATTTACAACATACTTTTGTACGGAACGGGCAAAGAAGCAATAAGGTATTTTTATAAATATGATATTCATAAGCCTTTTGAAGGTATTATTAAAAATCTTGAAAGACGTCACAAAGAGTCATTTTCAAGTTATGTGCGTGCAGAAATAGAAACTTATATGGGAAACCGAGTTTGTCCTGAATGCCACGGGCACAGGCTTAAAAAAGAAGTTCTTGCAGTAAAAATCGGCGGTAAAAATATTTACGAAGTTACCCAAATGCCAATACGAGATTGTAAAGAATTTTTTGATAACCTTGTTTTATCAGAAAAAGAAAAAGCAATAGCGCATCAGGTTTTAAAAGAAATAAATGCACGTCTTACATTCCTTTTAGATGTAGGTCTTGACTATCTTACACTTTCAAGAAGTTCAGGTACACTTTCAGGCGGCGAGGCACAAAGAATCCGTCTTGCAACACAAATCGGCTCGGGTCTTACAGGTGTTTTATATATTCTTGATGAACCAAGTATAGGACTTCATCAGCGTGATAATGACCGCCTACTTAAAACACTTAAAAATTTAAGAGATTTAGGTAATACCCTGATAGTTGTAGAACATGACGAAGACACAATGTATGCGGCAGACCACATAGTTGATATTGGCCCCGGTGCAGGTATTCATGGAGGATACGTTGTTGCCGAGGGTGATGTAAGCAAAATTATAAATACTAAAGAAAGCATTACAGGTCAGTATTTAAGCGGTAAAAAGAAAATAGAAATTCCAAAAGAAACAAGAGAAGGAAACGGCAAATATTTAGAAGTAATAGGTGCATGCCAGAACAATTTAAAAAATATAGATGTTAAAATTCCTCTTGGAAAATTTGTTGCTGTAACAGGCGTTTCAGGAAGCGGAAAAAGTAGTCTTGTAAATGAAATAATTTACAAAAAACTTGCAACAAAACTTAACGGCGCAAGAAAGAAGAGCGGTGCGCATAAAAAAATCAACGGAATTGAGCATCTTGATAAAGTTATAAATATTGACCAGTCGCCAATTGGAAGAACTCCGCGTTCTAATCCTGCAACATATACAGGTGTGTTTACTGATATACGTGATGTTTTTGCAAACACAAATGAAGCAAAAATACGTGGCTATAAATCAGGAAGATTTAGTTTTAATGTGGCGGGCGGAAGATGTGAAGCGTGTCAGGGAGACGGAATACTTAAAATTGAAATGCACTTTTTATCTGACGTGTATGTGCCGTGTGAAGTTTGTAAAGGCAAACGCTACAACAGAGAAACTCTTGAAGTAAAATACAAAGACAAAACGATATCTGATGTACTTGATATGACAGTTGAAGAAGGACTTGAATTTTTCAAAAATCATCCTAAAATAAAAAGAAAACTTCAAACACTTTACGATGTTGGCTTAGGTTATATTAAAATCGGTCAGTCATCAACTACACTTTCAGGCGGAGAAGCTCAAAGGGTAAAACTTGCAACTGAACTTAGCAAAAAAAGTACAGGAAAAACTGTGTATATTTTAGATGAACCTACAACAGGACTTCATATTGCAGACGTTCATAAACTTATTGAAGTTTTAAACCGTCTTGCAGATAGCGGAAATACAATAATTGTAATTGAGCACAATTTAGACATAATAAAAACTGCCGATTATATCATCGATTTAGGTCCTGAAGGCGGAGATAAAGGCGGATTAGTAGTTTGTACAGGAACGCCTATGGAAGTTTCAAAAAACAAAAAATCGTACACAGGAAAATATCTTAAAAAGTATTTTGAATAACAAATAAAACCGAGTGAAATTTCACTCGGTTTTTTAATTAAAGCATATTTATAAATACGCCGCCAAGAACTGTTCTGTTCTGGAACCCTATTGTGTGTCCCGGCATATTTGGATGTACGTGAGTTCTTTGGTCGCCGCTTGTTGTGTAGTACCAGTCAGTAATAGGAACTCTTGTTTCAGATTCGTTTAGCATATTCCAGATAGATTTGTAAATCTTATCTGTATATTCTTTATCATCTGTCATAACGGTTGTCCAAGCAAGCCAGTCAATTTTTGTATAATCTTCCCTTGAATCAAGCGGAACACCATATCTGTTAAGTTTTGTAAGGTAGAACGCCTGTTCTCTTTTAGATACTTCCTTATCAAAAATGTTTATATCTAACAATCTGTCCCAAACGATGTTGTATTTTAAACTCCATGTATCTTTTGTATCAAATGTAAGAGCGCTTGATTTTTCTGTTTTTGTATCTTCAATCCATCTTTTAGCGTAATCTTTTGCGATATCTAAATATTTTTCATCTCCAAACATTTTTGCGTACGCTGCAATACCAAGAATTGCTTTTAAACTTAGGTTGCAGTTGTGTGCAAGTTTACCTGCAAAATCGTCTGTGCAAAGTTGGAATTCAGGGTTATATCCGTATTCTACAAGGTAATCAACCCATATTTTTAATGTTTCTTTATATTTTGTTGCGTATTCAAGTGAGTTTTCCCATTTTGATATAGCAGCAAATATTAAAAGCATATTTCCGCATTCTTCAACAGGCATCTGACCAAGTTCGTTTGCACTGTTTACGTCATCAATGTTTTTAATAATTTCGTCGTTATCTGCTCTTTTCATACCAATTTTATATCTCATAGAATATACCTGTGCATTACATTTTGGATATGTACCGCAGTCGTGTGGAGCATATTTATATGGCCAAAGTCCAGAATTATAATATCTCATAATCGGTCTTATCATGCCTTTAACAAGTTCAGTGTTGTATTTTAAAAACATCGGAATTGAAGGATATGTAACGTCAACAGTAGCAATACATCCGTTTGAATAACATTCTTTTGAAAGGAAAAGTACATCGCCTTTGTCGTCTGTTACTATTTTGTGAGCCGCAATTGCCTGTCTGTATGAAAGGGCAATAAGATCTGCGTATTCTTCTGACACTTTTTTAGCATCATCAAGAATTTCTTTTTCGGCTTTGTAAACTTCTTTTTTAATATCTTCAAAATCTTCAACTGCACATTTAAGCATATTTTCAAATGTTTTATAGTGCTTTTTATAGTAAGCATCCATATGCTCATTAAAATATTCAATAGATTTTATATCGTCGTAAGCAAGAACAATAACATCGCTTAATTTATCTGTAATTGTAAATGTAACAGGGCCCTTGGCCATTGCATCATATACGGCATCTTTGTCAAATTTAGAATGGAACGGATCTGTTTCGCGTCCTCTTGTAAACTGATATCTTAAGTTAAGGCTGTTTACATCAGCATTTTTGTGTATAAAGTAAAAATAACCCCAGTCAATTCTTAAATCATCGCCTGATTTTGCAAGAATGTTTTGCTCAACATTTCCAACACGAGCCCAGCCGTCGCCGTATTCAAATTTAACTTTTTGTCCTGCTTTGTCAACACAAACTTCTGACTGAACGTCAAAGTAAAGTTCTATTTTATGTTCTTTGTTATCTTTTATTTCAACATCGTAGTAAATGTAAGATACAGGTCTTGATGCAATTTCAAGTCTATTTAAAAGAAGAGGTGTTAAAAAGTTAAGATTAAGTTTTACAATATCATTTTCAAATACATATTCTGTATGCATAGGGTAAACTTTTACGCTTGTTTGTTTAATATTTTTTGGTTCTTGGGTGTAGTAAACATCGTTTAAGTTTCTTTTTCCCATAAATTTGTATGTATCGCCGTCAATTCTTATCATACCGCACATATTCATACTTCTGCCTGTCCAGTGGCGTGTGTAGTCATCATAAAGATTGTCTGCACAAGACCATATACTAAAGTACGGGTCAACTGTAACAAGAGGTACAGCGACTGGTCTTAAATTTTCCATAAAAACAACTCCTTTTTTTATTGCTTTTCTTATATTATAATGTTATAATTAAGTAAATACAATGTAATATATTATGAAAAAGATGAGGAATACACGCATATGACGGAAGAAAAATTCTATACTCTTAAAAAAGATGATCCAAAAATGCCGGTATGTTTTGATTTAATCGGTATTTCATACTGCGATGAAACATATTACATACGCCGCAGAAAATCTTCGCAATATATACTTGAATATATAATAGAAGGCGAGGGCACCGTTGAAGTTGAAGGCCATGTTTATCATCCTAAAAAGGGTGATGTATATTTTTTGCCGAGGGATATTCCGCATATATATTATTCTTCAAAAAACGATCCATGGACAAAAATATGGGCTAATATTCGCGGTCCTTTGGTTGATTATCTTGCATCAAATTACGAACTTGGGTACTATTTTGAAAATTTAGATATCTACAATGAAATGAAAAGTATAATTGCAATAGCAAAAAACAGCAAAGATGTTCTTGCTGCATCTGAAGTTGTGTTTAAGATATTTAACAAAATGTACTCAAGTGTACAAAACAGAAAAAAATATGCTCTTTCAGATATGCTTAAAGATTATATCGACGCAAATATTACTGCAAAAATAACAATAGAAGATATGGCATCATTTATAGGAAAATCGCCTTCACAGGTAACAAAAATTTTTAAATCGGCTTATAATACAACACCATACGAATATCTTATAAAAACAAAAATAAACCTTGCAAAAAATCTCCTTAAAAATACAAGTCTTTCTATTAAAGAGATTTCAACAAGGCTATCATTTACAGATGAATACTATTTTTCAAATACATTTAAAAAACGAGTCGGAACTTCGCCAAAGTTTTACAGAAATTCATAAAAAAACGGATTGCTTTTGCAATCCGTTTTTTAAATTATTATTTGTTTTTCTTGTTTTTGGCATTTTTTGCAACTACTTTTCCAAGTGCAAAAAGTGCGATGGCATTAGGAATTACCATTAAGTAGTTAAAGAAGTCTGTAAGTTCCCAAACGAGATCGTTTTTAAGAAGTGAACCTAAGAATATAAATCCAACTGCAATTATTGAGTAAACAACAACTGCAACTTTGTCGTTTTTAAATAAGTACTGCATATTGACTTTACCAAAGAAGTTCCAGCCGATAATTGTTGAAAATGCAAAGAATAAAAGGCAAATTGCAACAAAAGAATTACCTAAACTATTACCAAAAACACTTGAAACAGCCATTTGCATTGCACTTGTTTTTGAAACAACTGCGGCTTCACCTGCTGTAGCAGCAAGATATGCATTACCTGAAAGGTTAGCAAGAGGGCCGTTTCCTGTATATAGACAAGTAATAACAACAAGTGCTGTCATTGTAAGAACCACGAATGTGTCGATAAACACACCAACCATAGCTGCAACACCCTGATCATGTGGTTTTTCAACGTTTGCCTGAGCGTGAGCATGAGGTGTAGAACCCATACCTGCTTCGTTAGAGAAAAGACCTCTTTTTGCACCCTGACTGATAGCAGTTTTAAGTGCAGCACCAATACCGCCACCGATTAAAGCGTTTGGAGTAAATGCATATTTGAATATCATACCGATTGTTTCAGGAACGAATTTAATTTTTGCAATAAGAATTACAAGTCCGCTAAGTAGGAATATACCAGCCATAATAGGAACAAGTTTTTCTGTAACAGATGCAATTCTCTGAATACCGCCGATGAATATAAATGCAGCGATAACAGCAACAATAATACCAATAGCCCAAACAGGAATGCCAAATGCTGTGTTGCAAGATTCAGCAATTGAGTTAGACTGAACCATACTTCCCATAAATCCGAGAGCAAGAATTGCTGCTATTGAGAAGAAATAAGCAAGAAAAGTACCAAATCCGTTAGGAAATGCTTTTTTTATGTAGTAAACAGGACCGCCGTGAATTTCCCCGTCATCGCCTTTAACTTTTGTTTCCTGAGCAAGTACTGCTTCGGCATAGTTAGTAGCCATACCCAAAAACGCAATAACCCACATCCAAAAAATAGCACCCGGACCACCTGTTAAAATAGCACCTGATGCACCAACTATGTTACCTGTACCAACCTGTGCGGCAATGGCAGTAGCAAGTGCCTGGAATGATGTTAATCCCGATGCATTTTTTCCGCCGCTTAGTTTAAAACCGCCAAATACTTTTTTCATGCCTTCACCAAAACAACGAATCTGAACAAAACGTGTTTTAAATGTGAAATAAAGACCAACACCTACAAGAAGAATAATCAAAATGTAGTCAGCAAGGTATGAATTTGCTTTTGCGACAAATTTTAAAATTTGTTCTTGCATAATAAAAAACCTCCAATAAATTTTTTCAATAAAAAAAGCTGCATGTTTAAAAAACAGCAACTCTGAAAACAAAGAATAAACATTCTTTTTAAATTCCTCTATCCTTTTGCCTGAGAGATTCGGCATTTCTACCTTGCACCTTCGGCACTCAAATAAATGAGATTCTCCAGAGTCCCCTCAGCTTCCAGTCCGATTTGTTCTAAAAGTTTCAATGGGTAATATTTCATTGTCCGGATTATTGTAACACATAATATTTAAAAATGCAACAAAAAATTACAAAACAAAGTAAAAAAATTGAAAAAAACTTCTTGACAATTATATTTTTATTTGGTATTATATTAGATGTTCTAATAATATTGGGGTATAGCCAAGTCGGTAAGGCACCGGATTCTGATTCCGGCATTTCCTAGGTTCGAGTCCTAGTACCCCAGCCAGAAAAAGCATCAATCTTGTATCAAGATTGATGCTTTTTTTCATTGAAATACGCCTGTGGCGTGTGAAAAAGGATTTATTTTATTTCACAGAAAACGAAGTTGATATTTCACTTATGGACAAGAATAATCATATGTGCTATAATAATTTTAAGGAGTGTGATATTATGAAAAAGTTAATGGCAATCATATTTACCATAGTATGTGTATTTAGTTTTACAGGATGTGAAAAAACACCAATCAGCACAGAAGTGGAGACAGAAACAAAAACAGAAATAAGCAATAAACCAGTTTTCTGTTATATAAAAGAAATTCATAATAAAACGATGGCGTTTGATGAAATTGAATGGGTAGAGGTACCCGGCGAACGTGCAACAGAATTGAATGTAACAGATGAAGACGCCCCAAATGGATATTATATTCATAATGAAGAAAATGTTATAACAGAAATTGATATTGCAGATGATTGTAAGATTTTTATTTTGGATTGGGAAAACAGTTTTACAGAAAAGCAGGTAGAACTTACCGATTTTATTGATATACTTGACCAGAGAGACGGTGCCTTAATCCCATATATGCTTACTATTAAAGATGGTAAGATAATTAACATTAAAGAACACTACATTCCCTAAAAGTATTGGCACGATGAAGAAATGCGACTGCTGATAACCCAAAAATGCTGCTTAGTATTTCACTTATAAATAATAAAATACGGAAAATTTAAATAGAATTGATGTTTTATACCGCCACAAAAGTGGCGGTTTTCTTTTTTTCTAAATTCTATTGATAAAAAATAAAAAATGTGATAAACTGATTATGCCAAATAAACTCAATAGAATAGATGAAAAAGGGTATTTTTGTTTTTTAAAAAAGTATAATATACCTTTTTTTGACGTACTCTAATTTTATAAATTTTGTTAAAAACGCAAATTTAAATGAATTAGAGTATTTAAGGTATCCTTTTTATTCTAACTTGAGTTTGTTTGGCGACAATCGGAGTTTGCGTTTTTTATGCGTCGACTACGGTTGGCGCATTTTTTAATTTGTAAATAATTTAAAAGGAGGAAATTAAAAACCGGTACAAGTTGGAACTTGCGCAAATAATAACAAAACGGAGTGATAAAAATGAAAAAAATAACAAGTGTATTGTTAGTATTTGTCATGATGCTTTCAATGGCAACGTTTTCGGTAAGTGCGCTTACTGAAGGTGATTGGGAGTATAAAATATTAGATAATGAAATACATATAACTCGTTATTTAGGAAAAGATACAAATGTTGTCGTTCCTGATACAATACGAGGGTGCCCTGTTGTAAGTATTGCGGTTAATAAAGCAGATTACACAAGACACATAAAAACGTTGATACTTCCTGATACATTAAAAGAACTTGGAGTTGGCGCTTTTTATGGCAGTTCAAGTTTGGAAACTGTTAGAATTCCAAATGATGTGAAAATAGGAAGAGAAGCTTTTGCAAACTGTAAATCACTTAAATCTATTGATTTATCTAATGTGTTGATACTGGAAACTGGGGCATTTTCTGATTGCGAAAATTTAGAAAATGTAATACTAAGCGAAAACTTACAAGAAATACCAATGAATGCATTTAGAAATACAAAATTAAGTCATATTGATATACCGCGTTCTGTTAAGAAAATTGGGCAGGGGGCTTTTCATAACACTGCATTGGAAAGTGTTATAATACCAGGCACTGTAGAAATAATAGGGCAAGGTGCTTTCAGCACATGTCAAAAACTTAAAAGTGTAGTTATTTCATATGGAACTAAGGTTTTAGATTATGACAGATATAGTGACCTAAATGGAGCATTTGGAACATTTTCATATTGTCCGTTGCTCGAAGAAATATATATTCCTGATACTGTAACAAAGCTGATAGATACTTTTGTTATTCCAAAATATTCTCCTAATGCAATAGTTTTTTGTGGGGAAAATTCTCATGCTGCCGAAATATGTAAGAAAAAAGAAATATCTTATATTACAGATAATTCAGTAAATACAAAAATAAATGTTATGTACAATGGCAAAAGAGTATCATTCCATAAATATGGTCAAAATCCAGAAATTATAGATGGCAGAACACTTGTTCCGCTTCGTGCAATTTTCGAGGCACTTGGTGCATCGGTAGAGTGGGATGAAAACACACAAACAGTTACTGCAAACAGAGATGACACAGAAATTTCACTTCAGATTGGTTCAAATAAGATGTATGTAAATGGTCAGGAAAAATTATTGGATGTTCCTGCAAGAATTATAAATTCAAGAACGCTTGTTCCTGTTCGTGCTATTTCAGAAGCATTTGGATGCAATGTTGGCTGGAATGAGAATACACAAACAGTTACAATAACTCAATAATCAATTTTTCATTTGACACCATTTTAAAAAAGTTATATAATGAATAAAAAATAAGGTGGTGTAAAAATGGGACTTTTTGATCTATTTAAAAAGAAAGAAAACGATTATACATTTAAATGTGTTGTTTACATAAACGGTATGAGCTGCTCACATTGCTCGTCAAGTGTGGAAAATGCATTTAATTCACTTGAAGGAGTAAGTGCAAAAGTAGATTTAGATAAAAAATGTGCTTTTGTTTCTTCAAATAAAGAACTTTCAGATGAAATGATAAAAGATACTGTCGAAAAAACAGGTTTTGAATTTGTAAAAATCGAAAGATAAAATAAAATCCCGTCATAAATTATGACGGGATTTTTATGTATTTTAAATTATTCTTCTATATCGTCGCCTGCTTTACTTAATTCGCAGAAAAGAACTGTTAGACCAGCAGATACAAGTCTTAAAACAGCAACAACAATCACAAATGTGTTAATGCCGCCTAAACCTGCTACCCAATTTACTGCAAACGGAGCAATATGACTAATTACAGATTTAAACCAAATAAATGTAATTAAAGATTCAACAAGTCTTAATCCTAAAAATACATAAGCACCAGTTTTGTTTAATTTAAATATTTGTACAATTGCAAATACAGAAGCGATACTGATAAGAGCATATACTAAACCGAGAAGATTTTCAACGCATATAAACTCCATAACAACACTTGCTGCAAATGATACAATAAGTACCCATAACCACAATTTTAATGATTTACCCACTTTATATTTCCTCCTTGATAAACATAATACTGTTTTTATGATTATAACATATATTTTTTTATTTGACAAGATATATTTGACAAAAGTTTGAATAATTTATATAATTTAATTAACTTATATTTAAAGATGAGGTAATTTATGAAATCTAAAAATTTAAAATTGATAATCACCGTATCTGTTATATGTCTTATAATTTTAACTGTGATTATTGCATCAGTTATTACTTTTTTTAAGACTGTTGAAGGCGAGTACACATTTAAACCGTTTACCGGAGAAATTATAAAATATAACGGAACAGAAAAAAATGTTGTAATCCCGGAAAAAATAATGGGTGCAAAAGTTAAAAAAATCAGCCCGAAAGCATTTTACAATTCGGGTGTTGAAAGTGTAATTTTGCCTGAAGGGATAATGTCAATTGAAAACAGTGCTTTTGAAAATACAGTAAATTTAAAAAAAGTTGTTTTAAATAAAAATCTCAAAAAAATAGGCGACAGAGCATTTTATAACAGCGGTGTTGAAGATATTATTTTGACAACTGAAATTGTATATATCGGCGAAAGTGCATTTTCAAATTCTAATGTTAAAAAAATAATGATTCCATCAAAGGTAAAAACAATTTTTCCGTCTACTTTTAAATCGTGCCATAATTTAGAAAGTGTATTTTTTAGTGATAATTTAGCGGCAGTATATGACGGTGCATTTGCAGATTGCATAAAACTTGAAAGCGTAGTTTTTCCGGAAAAACTTACTTATTTAGGCTCAGGCATTTTTTCGGGATGCACAAATCTAAAAAAAGTAGAAATTGGCGATATGGCAAAAATGATAATGCCGGAAAAAGACAAATCATATATAGACGGTATGTTTTCCGGATGCGTAAGTTTAAGAGAAGTAAAACTTCCAAATAATCTTAACGAAATAGGCGAAAGAATGTTTTACGACTGTAAAAAACTTGAAAAAATACAAATTCCGTCAACTGTTGTAAGTATAGGAAAAGAAGCATTTTGTATGTGTGAGTCTTTAAAAGAAGTTACAATAGGAAAAAACGTAAAGAAAATAGCATTTTCAAATGAAACAGAAAACAAAGAAGGTCCGTTTTCAGGGTGTATATCACTTGAAAAAGTTGTGATAGAAGAAGGAATAGACGAAATAGGTTTTAAAATGTTTTACGGATGTGTTAACTTAAAAGAAATAACTATTCCAAAAAGTGTTAAAAACATTTCAAAATGGGCGTTTTTAGATTGTTATTTGCTTGATAAAGTAGTGCTTTTAAATCCTGAAACGACAATAGATGAACACTCATTTGACAACTGCGATAGTGTTATAGTTGAAAGAGTAAACAAAGAAAAGATGCCTTAAGGCATCTTTTTTAATTTTTCTATTAAGTTTTCGTCGGGTGTAACGACACACGTTTTGTTGTTATCGTAAATTACCATACCGGGTTTTGCGCCTGAAGGCTTTCTTACATTTTTAATAAATGTATAATCTACATTTATATTTGAGCCGTTTTTACCCTTGCTGTAATATGCAGCAATCATTGCCGCCTGCGTTAGTGTTGTATCGGGAACATCTTTTCCGTTCGTTTTTACAATAACATGTGATCCGTGGATGTCTTTTGTATGAAACCATATGTCAGTTGAACGTGCAAGTTTAAGTGTAACGTAATCGTTTTGTTTGTTGTTTTTACCTGCATATATTTCAAATCCGTCGCTTGATATAAATAAATTCGGTTTCGGAGCAGAATCTTTCTTTTTTAATTTCTGACGTTTTTTAAGATATCCCTCATCTGTAAGTTCATCACGAATTTGCATAATATCGTCTTTTGTTTCAACATTTGAAAGTGCTTCAAGTACAGAATTAAGATATTCAATTTCCTTTTCGTTTAATTCCTTTTGCTTTATTGTTTCTTCTTCGGCAGTTTTTGCTTTGTTGTATTTTGCATAGTATTTTTGTGCATTCTTAGAAGGAGAAAGGTCTGTCTGAAGTGTAATTTTTATTATTTCGTTGTTGTTGTAAAAGTTTTCTGCTTCAATAAACGAAGCACCCTTTTCTATTCTGTAAATATTTGCAGTAATTAAATCGCCTTTTATTTTGTAAATCTCACGTTTTTTGCTTTTTTCAAGAATTTCTTCTTCGAGTTGTCTTTTTCTTAAGCATCTTTCAAGATTTGTAGATACAATTTTGGTTAAATCAGATGTTTTTTGTTTTATACTCTCGCGGTTTGCCTTTTTTAAGTAAAACTGATTGACGCATTCGTTTGCACTGTCAAAATACTCTTTTTTTAGTGAGTTTCCGTATTGGGAAATATCAATCATACAAAATTCGCGGTATTTTTCATCATCAAATAAAATGATATATTTAAAGTCATTTTCTTTAATTGTGCTTGCAAACTTAAAACATTCTTTTGCAACAAGATTTGTTGCATTTTCATCAGTACCATATTTATTTTCGTCGCCCGTTGCATTAAACACAATTTCTCTTGCAAGAATCGGGCTTATTCCCATAAAATTATCCATAATCTGTTTTGAAAGTGGAGTTTCGTTATATGCAAATTTTTCTTTTATTTCGTTCTCGTTAAGATTTAAAATATTTGTTTTTCCCTGACTTGGCGGATTTTCATACATAAGGCCGGGCATAACTTGCCTTATGCTACTTATAGTTAAATCAACATGGAAAATACTGTCTATAATTTTGCCTTCCTGATTTGTTAAAATGATGTTTGAGTGTTTTCCCATTATTTCGATAATAAGTGTTTTAATACTTAAATCGCCAAGTTCATCGTAACTTTCAATTTTAAATTTTACAATTCTTTCAAAATCGTCCTGACATACATCAACGATTTTTCCGCCTTGAATGTGTTTTCTAAGAAGCATACAAAACATAGGCGGCGATGATGGATTATCTTTGTTTATATCTGTAAAGTGAACTCTTGGAAAGGAAGGATTTGCGCAAAGCAAAAGTTTGTAATTTTCTTTGAAGCATCTTACAGTCATAGTGATTTCATCACGTTCAGGCTGATGAATTTTATCAATTCTTCCGCCGATTAACTTTTCTTTAAATTCGTATGTTAAAGCATAAATTGCCAAACCGTCAAAAGCCATTTTTTGTTCCTCGCATTTTATATAATAACAATATAATACCACAAATGAGTAAAAGTTTTCAAGTATTCATAAAAGTTTTAAATAAAAAACTTGACATTGAAGGTCGTTATATGTATAATTAGTATGTATAACTTTTGTCTAATCCCAAACAAATGGTGCCAAAGTTTCATTTTATTTTTACAAAATGGCACAAGTGTAGTACGGAGGGAGGGGATTTGATGTCAGAAATTAGAATTAAAGAAAACGAGTCTTTAGATAGCGCACTTAGAAGATTTAAACGTCAGTGTGCAAAGGCAGGCGTTCTTTCGGAAATCCGCAAAAGAGAACACTATGAGAAACCAAGTGTAAAACGTAAAAAGAAATCTGAAGCGGCAAGAAAGAGAAGTTTTAGATAAGACTTTTGATATTAGAAGATAAGGGAGGGTTTAAAATGCCAATTAAAGACAAGCTTATGGAAGATTTAAAGCTCTCTATGAAAGAAAAAGATATAATCCGTAAAAATACTGTTCAAAGCGTAAGAGCTTCAGTATTACAGGTTGAAAAAGACACAAAAGTAACACTTGACGATGAAGGTGTTATCGGTGTTATAGCAAAAGAAGTTAAAAAGCGTAAGGACGTGCTTCCTGAATATGAAAAAAGCGGGAGAGAAGACCTTATTGCAGATTTAAAAAGAGAAATTGATATTTTAATGGAATATTTACCTTCTCAATTAAGTCAAGAGGAATTAGACGAAATAGTTTTAAATTCCATAAAAGAAGTCGGTGCTACATCGATGAAAGATATGGGAAAAATTATGGCTGATGTTATGCCTAAAATCAAAGGCAGAGCAGATGGCAAAGCAGTAAATGAAATAGTTAAAAAATATTTTTCATAAAATCTGTGAGGCGGTCAATTTGGCCGCCTTTTAAATTTAGCCGAAAGTGGTAATGGTGATAAAATGCTAAATAAATTAAAACCTAATTTTATATTTAATAATATATTTGAAATTAAACCGGAAATTTTTGTGAATAATAACATTAAAGCGGTAATTTTTGATATTGACGACACTCTTGTTGCAAACGATATTAAAGAGCCGACAAAAGAGGTTATTGAGTATTTTGATGCATTAAAAGAAAAGGACATAAAAATATCGCTTATTTCAAACGGCAAAAAAGAAAGAGTGGAACTTTTTAATAGAAATCTTAAATTTCACGCAACGTATAAAGCATTAAAACCTAAAAAAGGTCCTATAAAAAAGGCGCTTGAGTATTTTAAAACAAAACCGGAAAATACTGCGCTTGTAGGGGATCAGTTATTTACTGATATTTATGGCGGAAACAGAATGGGACTTACAACATTTTTAGTTACACCTATAAAGAGTGATGAAACAAAATTTATAGTATTTAAACGAAAATTGGAAAATATGGTGCTTAACCGAAAATAAATAGCACTTTACATATAAAATAAAATATGTTAAAATAATAAAAAATAAATTAGGGAAGTGATAGTATGGCTAAAAAGAAAGAAGAAGCAAAAGCACTTTTATACAAAGGCCGTCAACTTGTAAAACGTGGCAACGTAATAATTTACGGTGATGCATGTGATAAGTATTATTTAAGAATGACAATTTTAAAAACAAAAATGGTCGAAGATGTTGAAGTAGCAACATATATTTATATTGAACTTATTTCATCAGCAGATGACAAAACAGTAAAAAAAGCAGAACGTCAGGATATGTACGAAGCACTTGACATCGGCGGTTTCTGGCTTGAAGAAGCACTTGGTGCTAACTGAGTTTGAAGGTGATTTTTATGACAGATTATAATTTGACAATGCTTACTGACTTTTATGAAATAACAATGGCAAACGGTTATTTTAAGCATAATCTTAAAGATAAAAAAGTGTGCTTTGAAATGTTTTTTCGTAAAATACCTGATGGTGGCGGATTTGCCATTATGGCAGGAGTTGAGCAACTTATAAATTATATCAAAGAACTTAATTTTACAAGTGAAGATATTGAATATCTCCGCTCAAAAAATATGTTTTGTGATGAGTTTTTAAACTATCTTAAAAACTTTAAGTTTTCTTGCGATGTATGGGCTGTAAAAGAAGGAACTCCAATTTTCCCTGGAGAACCTATTGTTAAGGTAAAAGGCCCTGCAATAGAGGCTCAGTTTGTTGAAACAATGATACTTTTAACAATAAACCATCAAAGTCTTATTGCTACAAAAACAAACAGAATAGTACGTGCTGCAAAGGGCAGACCTGTTATGGAATTTGGTTCAAGACGTGCTCAGGGCTCAACAGGTGCTGTTGATGGGGCGAGAGCAGCGTATATTGCAGGCTGCGCAGGTACTGCGTGTACACTTTCTGATAAACTTTACTCTGTTCCTGCACTTGGAACAATGGCACACAGTTGGGTTCAGCTTTTCGATTCTGAATACGAAGCATTTAAAGCATATGCAACAGTTTATCCCGACAGTTGTACTCTTTTAATAGATACATATAATGTTTTAAAATCTGGACTTCCAAATGCAATAAAAGTGTTTAAAGAAGTACTTTTGCCAATGGGAAAACGTCCTAAAGGTGTAAGAATTGATAGCGGAGATATTACATATCTTAGCAAAAAAGTAAGAGCATGCCTTGATGCAGAAGGATTTTCTGACTGCGGTATTGTTGCATCAAATTCACTTGATGAATATATTATCCGCGACCTTTTAGACCAGGGCGCATGCATAGATTCGTTTGGTGTAGGCGAAAGACTTATAACATCAAAATCGGAACCTGTTTTTGGTGGTGTATATAAACTTGTTGCAACTTATGACGATAAAGGAAACGAAATACCAAAAATTAAACTTTCTGAAAATGTTGCAAAAATTACAACACCTTGTTCAAAGGATTTATTTAGACTTTATGAAAAAGGAACAAATAAAGCAATTGCAGACGTTGTAACACTTGAGGGCGAAAAGATTGACGATACAGGTGAATATGAAATTTTTGATCCTGAGCATACATGGAAACGCAAAAAAATAAATGATTTTTACGCAGTTTCGCTTCTTGAAAAAATATTTGAAAATGGAAAATGTGTTTATGATTTACCGAAAATACAGGAAATTAAAGCTCATTGCCAAAAAGAAGTAGAAAATCTTTGGGACGAAGTAAAACGTCTTGAAAATCCGCATGAGTATTATGTTGACTTGTCGCAGAAACTCTGGGATATTAAAAATAAACTTTTAAATGAAAAAGCATAATTAAAAAGCCAAGTGATTTAAATCACTTGGCTTTTTTAGTTTTTACATTAAGTCAATTGGTTTTATTGTAATTGCATCTTTTATTTCGCCATCGAATGTAACAATTTTAATTGAGTATTCGCCATCTGGTATAGCAATGCTTGTTACAGATTCTGCCGCAGTTGCTTTAACTATTTTTCCGTCTTTATCAAGTGCAATTACAATAACATTTCCTTTTTGCAATTCATCTTTTATAACTGTTATTTTTCCTTTTTCGTTTGATACTTTAATTTTGTAGTTTCCTTTTGTGATTTCTTTTAATGTATCATCAGTTGAAATAACAAGTTTTGGTTTAGTTTTACCTTCTTTTAAATTTGAACCGCTTGTATGTGTAATTACAATATCTGTTGCACTTTCTTCAACTTTGATATTGTCGATACAAATGTCCTTTGCACTGTCGCTTGTCTGGATTGTAAGACATAAAATATTATCTTTTACGTTTGTTTCGTCGATTACATAATCAAATGTAACAGTAGTCCATTCATTTGCTTTTGCACTTTTACTTATAGTTGTTCTGTACATATTTGTATCATAAGTAAATGCACTATCAGCGTTGTATGAAGCCATAAGACCTGCACTGAATGTAACATCTTCAACTCCTTTTGCATCAAACGAAATTCTGTATGTTTTACCTATATCGTCTTTTGTAAGAGTTTTTGCTCCAAATGTGTTGTAGAATTTAATTCTGTCATAAGAGTTTTTACGTTTTAATACAAGGAAAGAATTATCTCCTTCTTTTTGAATTTCAACGCCAGTAGGAGCACCACCAAATCTTATCATATATTTGTCCGATACAGGACTTGGGTCTTTTTCTGTGCTTCTTTTCGAAGCAATATCCTCTACGTTTTCAAAATCAAGTACAAGACCTGTTTTTCCGGGAGCAACTTTTGCTTTTGCAATAAGTTTAACAGTATCTTCCTTGTATCCTTTTATAAAGTCGGAAATATCAACTTCAACATTACCTGCACCGCTTACTTCTTTTTCGCCTATTTTTACTTCTTTTCCATTAAGGTCAGCATAAACTTCAACAACCTGTGCTGCATCATTTTCGACGTTTATGTTTAAAATAGCAACGTCTTTTTCGTTGTCTTTTGTGATATCTTTAATATCAAATTCAAAATATCCATTGCTTTTTCCGTATGAAACTGTCGTATTTTTTTCGTTAGTGCTTTTTGCAAAGAATACGTCGCCGCTTTTTACTTTGAATGTATGCTCTGCTGCCTCAAAATTTATACCCTCTTTTGTTTTAAGTGAAGAAGGAACTGTGATTTTGTAAGTAACGCCGTTTTTAAATTCTTCTGTTGTAAATGAAAATTCTGTATTTCCAAGTTTGTATGTCCATTCGCCTTTAACTATTTTTCCGTTTTCATCAGTAATTTTTACTTTTGATAAGAATTCTTTTTCGTCAACGGCTGCGTTGAATTTAAGAACAACAGGAGAGTTTGTGTTGTAATCTGTTGTGTTGTTTGTAGGGTATGTATAAACAAGTTTTGCTGCTTTTCCTTTTAGATGATAGTCAAAAAAGTCAAGTGTCGCAACGTATCTGTCGTATTTATAAACTGTGTCGATTTCATAAGGGTATTCATGACCTAAGTCAAGCATAGGCATCTGAAGTGTAACAACATCGTTTTCTACGTATGTCTGTACCATTGCATCGTAGTAACCCCAAGCACCGAATTCATCTTCTTTACCTGTTGCGATGATTGATGGAACTGTTGTATCGTTTACAAGCTTTTTGTGAAGACTTGTACCATTACCCATTGATGTATATAGACATTGAACATTACTTGGAATTGGTGTGTTTGTGCCTTCGTAAGTAAGGTTTGGCTGAGGACCGTATGTTCCTTCAGATGATGTTATTTCAGATAAAAGTTCAGGGTTTTCTCTTCCAAGCAGTGCAGAATATGAAGATTTTGAATGTCCCCATACACCGATTTTATCTTTGTTGTATCCGAAATCATCAGCATACTGACGAATACATCTTATTGCAGCAGTATGTGTTTTAACACCGTTAAGTGATGCAAGTGAGAATGGACTGAAATATCCGTAGTGGTCATTTCTTGCAAGTGGAATATATTCGTGGTCGTAAAGCGCTGCAGCGTAACCTCTCATCAAGAAACCGATATAATGCGGTCTTGAAAGATGTGTTGTTGAGCCTGTTCTTGTTTCAGAAGATGAAGCAAGGGCGTAAACTGGTGGTTTTGATTTTGGTTTTGAAGGATAAACTATATCCATTCTAAGGTCAAAATCAAGCGGTTTTCCATCAGGTTTTACACAGTCATCAATAGTTTCGGCTTCGTACCACTGGCCTTTGTATGTGCCTTTTGATATGTTTTCGGGAATTTTTGATTCTTTTGCTTTAAAGCCGTTGCTGTTCCATGCTTCAATAATTTTTTCTTTTGTTCCTATTGCACCGTTTTCCAAAAGATTGTAGTACCATATATCTCTTTTAATTCTGCAACCTGCCGGAACAACATAACTGTAGTTTACGGCGCTGCTTAGTGTGTAAGATACTTTTGGAAAATATTCATAAATAGATGCCATTATTTGATTTCTTGCGCCAAGTATACTCCAGTCAATTTCAGGAGATATTGCTGCTTTATTGTTGTGATAATCAAGTGTGAAAACAAGATATCCTTCTTCAATAAAATCTTTGATTATAGAAATATCGTCTTCTGTTCCGACTCTTTCCATACCGTGATTGATTATGTAGAAAATAACAGGGATATCTCTTTTACTTTTTTCCATATTCGGTTCTTTGTAATACAGTTTTAAAGTAAATGGAAGTTCAGTTGTAATTGAGTGCAAATTGTTATAAGAATTTGAACCTACATACTGTGTGATTTTTTTAAATTCCTTTTCTGTTACAAAGTAATTTGAAAATGCATTTTGAATTTTGTCATTATTTGCATCTTTAGCGATTGCTAAAATAGGAAATGATGACATAATCATTAAAATTGCAAGTATGATGCTTAAGGTTTTTTTAATCATTTTAATTCCTCCTAAATATAATATGTTGTATATATTTTACCACAATAAAGATTAACTTTCACTTAAAGAAAATATTTTTGTTAAGATTACACATAATAAGTGATGAAGTATTGTGTATTTCTTACAAAAACAAAGTTAATTTTACAAATTAGCACTCTAAGAATGTAAATTTTAAAAAATCTCACAAAGTTTTCACAAAATACCTATTGACAAAACGAATAATAAGTGGTATTTTATACCTATTAGCACTTTAGACTTATGAGTGCTAATTTAAAAAATACGACAGGAGTGGATAAAAATGGAACTTAGCGACAGAAAAAGACAAATACTTCGTGCAATTGTAGACGATTATATCCACACTGCAGAACCTGTTGGTTCTTCTTACATATTAAATAAGCACAATTTAGGCATAAGTTCTGCCACTATCCGAAATGAAATGGCGTATCTTGAAGAACACGGTTATCTTGATAAACCGCATACTTCTGCAGGCAGAGTTCCTTCATCACTTGGGTATAGAGTGTATGTAGATGAACTTATGCAAAGATATACGCTTACAGTAAACGAAATAAACGAACTTAAAAACTCGCTGAAAAAACAGTACATGGAACTTGGAAATGTAGTTTCTGATATTTCAAGAACGATATCGCATCTTACAAATTACACAACAATAGTTTCAACACCTGTTATAAAGTCGAGTAAACTTAAAAATATTAAATTTGTTGTAATAGATGACCATAATCTGGTAATGATTTTAGTATCAAGCGATGGACTTGTTAAAAATACAATGCTTCATATTAAAGAAAAACTGAATGCATCTGTTATTGAAAAACTTAGCAACTTTTTAAATATTGCGTTTAGCGAAAAACCGTTTGTGGAAATTACGGAGGATTTTCTTTATACACAAAGAGAACTTATCCCTGTTGACGATGAACTTATAAATCCAATATTCAATTTTATTTTAATGTGTGCAAAATCGTTTGTTGATTTTGATATTTTAAAAAGCGGAGAATCAAACATTTTAAATTTCCCAGAATTTAAAAACATTGAAACAGCAAAAGAATTTTTTGATTTTATTAAAAATATGGACAAAACAGTGCTTTCGTCAAATGCACTTTCGGGCGATGTAAAAGTTCTTATCGGGAATGAAAATCCTGCACTTGAAAAACTTGGTCTTTCAATGGTA
The DNA here is from genome assembly GCA_015069095.1 of Oscillospiraceae bacterium. GTDB lineage: Bacteria > Bacillota > Clostridia > UMGS1810 > UMGS1810 > SIG430. Next base: position 67,396 of record SVJH01000011.1, read on the forward strand.
GTTTCCGATTACACTTTAAAAGACGGTGCAAAAGGCGGTATAGCAATTATCGGCCCTACAAGAATGGATTATTCAAAAGTAGTCGCAACGCTTGATTATATAAAGAACAATTTAAACAAATTTTTGCCGTAGGAGGTTAACATAAATTGGCTAACAAAAAATCTGAAGAAACAGAAGTTATTAAAAATGAAGAAGTAAAAGAAGAAAAATCAGAAAAAAAGGCTAAAAAAAGTAAAGATGCTCAGCTTATCGAGAAAAAAGATGAAGAAATAAAAGAATTAAACGATAAATATTTAAGACTTTTAGCAGAGTATGATAACTTTAAAAAACGTACAGTAAAAGAAAAAGAAGCAATTTATACTGATGCTTTTATGCTTTCGCTTACAAATCTTTTGCCTGTTATTGATAACCTTGAAAGAGGTCTTGACGCAATTGAAGATAAAGAAAGCGGAATTTACAAAGGCATGGAAATGATACTTAAACAGACACAGGAAATCTTTGAAAAGATGGGTGTTACTGTAATTGAAGCAGTAGGCAAAGAGTTTGATCCTAATATTCACAACGCAGTTATGCATATCGAAGATGAAACACTTGGCGAAAACATCATTGCAGAAGAATTTCAAAAAGGATATATGTACAAAGAAAAAGTACTTAGATACAGTATGGTAAAAGTTGCCAACTAAAATGTTTATTAAAGAAAGGAAGATATAAAATGGCTAAAATTATTGGTATTGACTTAGGTACAACAAACTCATGTGTTGCAGTTATGGAAGGTGGAGAATCAGTTGTAATTCCGAATCCGGAAGGCGCAAGAACAACTCCTTCTGTTGTAGCATTTACAAAAAACGGCGAAAGACTTGTAGGTCAGGTTGCAAAACGTCAGGCTATTACAAACCCTGATAACACTGTTATTTCTATTAAAAGAGATATGGGTACTGACAGAAAAGTTGACATCGACGGCAAAAAATACACACCGCAGGAAATTTCTGCGATGATTCTTCAAAAATTAAAATCTGATGCTGAAAGTTACCTTGGCGAAACAGTAACACAGGCTGTAATTACAGTTCCTGCTTACTTTAGTGATGCTCAGAGACAGGCTACAAAAGATGCAGGTAAAATTGCAGGACTTGAAGTTTTAAGAATTATAAACGAACCTACTGCTGCTGCACTTGCATATGGTATGGATAAAGACAATGAACAGAAAATCATGGTTTATGACCTTGGTGGCGGTACATTCGACGTATCAATCCTTGAAATTGGCGACGGTGTATTTGAAGTTCTTGCTACAAGCGGTAACAATAAACTTGGCGGCGACGATTTTGACGATAAAATCATCGATTATTTAGCAGAAGAATTCAAAAAGGAAAACGGAATTGACCTTAAAAATGATAAAATGGCACTTCAAAGACTTAAAGAAGCAGCTGAAAAAGCAAAAATTGAGCTTTCTGGTGTTACAACATCTAACATCAACCTTCCGTTTATTACAGCAGATGCTACAGGCCCTAAACATCTTGATATTACTCTTACAAGAAGTAAATTTGACGAACTTACACAAGACCTTGTTGAAAAAACAATGGAACCTACAAGAAGGGCACTTTCTGATGCAGGCTTAAATCCATCTGATATCAATAAAGTTTTACTTGTTGGTGGTTCTTCTCGTATTCCTGCTGTTCAGGATGCAGTAAAACGTCTTATCGGTACAGATGCACACAAAGGTATCAATCCTGACGAATGTGTTGCTATGGGTGCTGCTATTCAGGCTGGTGTACTTGCTGGGGAAGTTAAGGACTTACTACTTCTTGATGTAACTCCACTTTCACTTGGTATTGAAACAATGGGCGGCGTTTGCACAAAAATTATTGAAAGAAACACAACAATTCCTAAAAAACAGAGCCAGATTTTCTCTACTGCTGCAGATAATCAGACAAGTGTTGAAATTCATGTTCTTCAGGGCGAAAGAGAAATGGCTGCATACAATAAAACTCTTGGAAGATTTTCACTTTCAGGTATTGCTCCTGCTCCAAGAGGTGTGCCTCAGATTGAAGTAACATTCGATATTGACGCAAATGGTATCGTACACGTTAGTGCAAAAGATATGGCAACAGGAAATGAACAGAACATTACAATTACAGCAAGTACAAATCTTTCTGACGAAGATATCGAAAAAGCAGTAAAAGAAGCAGAACAGTTTGCAGAAGAAGATAAAAAGAAAAAAGAAGAAGTAGATGCAAGAAACAATGCAGATACACTTTGCTATCAGTGCGAAAAAGCAATTACAGATTTAGGCGAAAAACTTGAAACTGCAGATAAAGATGAAATCCAGTCAAAAATTGATGCAACAAAAGAAGCATTAAAAGGAACTGATGTAGAAGCAATAAAAAATGCAACAGAAGAACTTCAGAAAAAATTCTATGAAGTTTCATCTAAAATCTATCAGCAGGCAAACCCTCAGGGTGCACAGGGATTTGACCCTAACAATATGGGTGGCGCTCAAGGCGGTGCGCAGGGTGGCACATACGAAAGCGATGACTATACAGTAGTTGACGACGACAAAAAATAATGACTAAATCAGGATAATGCCATTAAGTTTAATGGCATTATCTTTCGTGAAAGGATATAACTATGGCTGACAAACGCGATTACTACGGAGTCCTTGGTGTAAACAAGGGAGCCAGTGATGACGAAATAAAAAAAGCGTACAGAAAAGTTGCTAAGCAGTATCATCCGGACTTACATCCCGGTGATAAAGAAGCCGAAGCAAAATTTAAAGAAGCAAACGAAGCATACGAAATACTTTCCGACTCAACAAAACGTTCGCAGTACGACCAGTTTGGTCATGCGGCATTCGACCAGAGTGCAGGCGGCGGATACGGCGGTGGATTTTCAGGGTTTGAAGATTTTGATATTTCGGATATTTTCGGTTCTTTCTTTGGCGGCGGTTTTGGAGGGGGAAGACGTTCTTCAAGACAAAATAACGGTCCAAGACGTGGTAGCGATATTTCCGAAAGGGTAATTCTTACTTTTGAAGAAGCGGCATTCGGTGTGAAAAAGCAACTTAAAATATACAGAGTAGAAGATTGTGATGAATGCGGCGGTGCAGGTACAAAAGATAAAGACGGAAAGAAAACTTGTCCAACTTGCGGCGGCTCAGGTCAGGTTAAAAACGTTCAGCGTTCGCCATTTGGACAGTTTGTAAATGTTACAACTTGCCGTACATGTAACGGCTCAGGTCATGTAATTTCAAATCCTTGTCCGAAATGCAAAGGAAAAGGAAAAGTTAAAAAAGCAAGAAATGTTGACGTTAACATTCCTGCAGGTATTGATACGGGCGAAACAGTATCTTTTAAAGGTCTTGGCGATTTTGGTCATATGGGAGGTCCAAAAGGTGATCTTCTTGTAACTGTTGTAATTAAAAAGCACGAGATTTTCGAAAGAATGGGAACAGATGTTTACGTTACTGTTCCGATTACATTTGTAGAGGCTGCACTTGGTGCAAAAGTGGAAATCCCTACAATAGACGGAAAAATGGAATATGAAATTCCAGAAGGAACACAAAGCGAAACAGCATTTAAAATACGCGGTAAAGGTATTCCAAATGTAAGAAACGGAGTGCGTGGTGACCAGATTGTTAAAGTTGTTGTTGAAGTTCCGCAAAAACTTTCATCTGCGCAAAAAGATGCTCTAAAAGCATTTGGCGACCTTACAAACGAAAAAAATCACAAACAGAGAAAAAGTTTTTTTGAAAAAGTAAAAGGTAATTTAGGATTATAATAAAAAGAGACCATTTTAAGTGGATGCGTGTTAGGGATAAAATAAAACCGAGTGAAAATAAATCACTCGGTTATTTTATTGCTTGAATATTGTAGGGACGGCCTCCTGGACGTCCCGTAAAGCCTCCCTTGCCTAAAGGGAGGGGGACCACTTTAGTGGTGGAGGGATTGTAATTATTAAAATTGCTACAGAAACAATCCCTCAGTCTTTCCTTACGGAAATCCAGCTCCCTTTACACAAGGGAGCCTTTTTTAAAAATCCCTAAGAACAATCCACATATATTGGTCTCTTTTTTCTATTCTAAACTTAACTGTTCGCTTGGTTTTAAAATTTGTCTGCCCTCGTGGTTTATTGTAAATTCATCTCTGTAAATAAGGTTTGAAACAGGGACAATTTTGTATCCGTCATTTATTAAAGTTTCAAGAATTTTCGGAAGTGCCGATGGTGTATTTTTTGCAGCGTTGTGGAAAAGCACGATAGAGCCGGGTTTTACATTTTTTACAACTCTGTCTGTTATTTCTTCGCTTTTTAAATCCTTCCAGTCAAGTGAATCAACATCCCACTGGATAGTATACATTCCCATTTCTCTTATTGCGCCTACAACTTTGTTGTTGTAATCTCCATACGGCGGGCGGAAAAGAATAGGTTTTACGCCTGTAACAGATTCGATTTTTTTATTACATTCATTTGTTTCTTCTATGATTTTTTCGGTTGAAAGTTTGGTGTAGTGCGGATGTGAATTTGAATGATTCATTACCTCGTGCCCTGCATCGAAAAGTTTTTTAACAGATTCAGGATATTTATCAACCCACGCACCAACTACAAAAAATGTTGTTTTCACGTTGTATTTATCAAGTATTTTTATAAGTTCATCTGTATCTTCATTTCCCCACGCTGCATCAAACGATATAGCGCACACTTTTTCTTCGCCTTTATCCACACAGTAAATCGGCAAGTCTTTTTTGCCTGTTGCGCTTTCAAAAACAGATACTGTTGTATCGTAGTTAAGTGCAATTACACCAAAAAGTGCAACAAAAACAAGAGCATAAATAATAATAGTATCTTTATGAACAACAAAAAGTTTCATCTTTGTACCTCCTAAAAATATCTTACTGTAAATGTATATTTTTATAAGCCTGCTATTATGCTCATTCACAAAAAAATGAGGCGCACATATTATATAAATGAGGCAGCAAAAATAAAGTTGGAGGTAATATTTATGAATGAAAGAAACAACTCAACTGCAAATGAAATGTGTAATGATACAAGTACATGTGTCCACACAAAAAAAGTTTACGGCTCCTGCAAAGATAAAGAATGCCTTGAAAATTTAAGAGTTTATCTTACGCAGTGCGGTCAGAACCTTGTAAACGGTGCAGCAAACATTAAATGTCAGAAGGCAGAAGTTATATGGGTTTATACAGATATCGAACCTGTTCCGTTCAACAGAGGCTATTATACTGTAGATTTGAGATTCTTCTTTAAAATTACTCTTGATGTATCTTGCAACCTTACAAAACCAACACGAATTGAAGGCCTTGCAGTTTATGACAAAAAAGTTGTTTTATTCGGTTCTGAAGGTAATGCAAAAATATTCTCATCAAAATACAGATTTGATGAAACAGACACGCAATTCTATCAGAAAAACAATTTGCCTGTGGCACAAGTAGATGTATTTGACATAAATATTTTAAACTTATCAAATTTCTTGACATTCACGCTCAATAATAGTATAATGTTATGGTAAGATGAAAAGTGGGGGAGTATACATAAAAATATTAAGGGTGAGGTAAAAAAGTGAAAAAGTTTTACAAAATTTTAATTGCAGTTTTACTGATACTTACCACAGTTGTTTCTTATTTCGTTATAAGATACCAAAGTCTTATTAAAGTTGTTTGGAATGGCTTTACGCTTTCAACTCAAAGACTTGAATCGCTTAAAAATGATAATGAGAAAAAAACAAAAGAGATTGTGGAAAAATTAGGTATACAAACTGTTAAACCACTTACAGAAGAACAACAAGATGAACTAATGAAAGGCAACCTTTCAAAAGAAGATGCAATCGATATAGTGCTTGGTAAAAAAACTTTTGACGAAAAAACTTTGGATGAAAAGAATGTAGATTCAAAAGGCGAAGAAATAAAAACAGACGGCAAAATACCAGAAAAAAATGAAAATCCGACTGAAGAAAAAACTCCGCCGAAAAAAGAACAGAATAAGAATCCAAGCGAGCAAGATAAGGCGAACGAAAGAATTTCAAATTTAATAGGAGAAATTTACGTTTTAAAAGCTCAGTTCACAGGAGAATTAAAAAATGTCGAGGCGTGGGTGCTATCTGAGTACAAAAAACTTACACCTGAACAAAAAGCTCCGGACAAATCGCCGGCAGAACAAGCAATAGGAAAAATAATGCTCAATAGAGTAACAGCACTTGAAGCAGATTGCGATGCAAAAATGAAAGCGATACTTTCAGAACTAAAAACACTTCTGCAAAAAACAGGACAGGATGTATCAATCGTATCACAAATACGTGATGCTTACGAAAACGAAAAGCAAATTACAAAATCTTACTACATAAGTAAATATCGTTAAAATTAGGAAGGATGAGAAGTTTGAAAAAGATGGGAAGAAGAATAATTTCATTTATTCTGGTTGCAACAATGCTTTTGTCAATGTCACTAAGTGCAACTGCAACAAAACTTAGTGAATTTACAGATTATCCGGGAGATGGATTCTGGGCAAACGAAGCATTACAAGCAGCACTTGATAATGGCCTTTTATATGGTAAAGGAGAAGGTATTATTGACAGTAATGCAAATCTAACAAGAGCAGAAATGGCTGCTATTATTGTTAGAGCATTTGGTGCTACAAAGAGCGACGATATAAGTATGTTTACAGATATCGGAAAAGATAAGTGGTACTACACAGAATTTGCCAAAGCAGTAAGAATGGGAGTTTTTATTGGTGATGGTACCGGTAAAATGCGTCCTGACGATCCAATTACAAGAGAAGAAGCATTTACTGTTTTTGCAAGAGCAATGGTGCTTACAGAACTTGACTACTCACCACTTTCAAAATTTAATGATGAAAACAATATAAGCGAATGGGCAAAAGCATATCTTGCTCCGCTTGTAAGACGTGGATACATAAATGGTGATAATTTAGGCAATATCAACCCTAAAAAGAATATTACAAGAGCAGAATTTGCACAGTTTATGCATAATATGTTCAAAAAATATTATTCAGTAAGCGGTGACTATTCTGAAGTTGGAACAGACAGTGCACTTATCAGAACAGAAACTATTAACATTAAAGATATCACAGTTGAAGATGACCTTGTAATCGGTGATGGTGCAAACGAAAGTTTAATCACACTTACAAATGTTAAGATCGGTGGCAGACTTTTAGTTAGAGGTGCTGCAACTGTAAGACTTACAAATGTAACAACGGGCGAAGGCGTTGTTGTTAAAAACGTAAACAACACAGTTCACTTTGATAACTACGAAACAGAAGAAGTATTTAAAGGTATTCAAAAACTTACTCATGCTACATTTAAACAGAAAGCTCCAACAGGTGGCGGTGGTCCAAGTGGCCCTGGCGGAAGTTCAGACGGCGGTGATGAAGTTGAGTATGAATACAAAATTGAAATATACAAACAGAAACTTGATTTGTCAGGTTACGATTTATTTAACACGGTAGAAGATGAAGACGAAGAAGACGAAGTAGTAAGCGTTCCTGATAATTTGAAAGATGTTTATGGGTTTACAGTAAACACAACACTAAGTATACTTTCTGGTATTGTAAACGATGACAACAGTTTGGTACTTAAAGTTTACTTAGACAGAAATTCATACACAGTAACATTTAATGCAAACGGTGGTACACCAACACCAGCTCCTCAGACAATTATTTATGAAGGAAATATCACATTCCCAACTCCTCCAACAAAAGCTGGATTTACATTTGGTGGATGGATTAACAGATTTGGAATGGAGCATACTGATACATCAAAAGTAGAAGAAGATATGACACTTACTGCAAAATGGGATCCAATCCCTGCAGGAAGTGCACAGTATACAATCAAGTATTACAAACAGAACATTTTAGATAATAACTACACAGAAGTTGTAGCAGATATAGTTGTTTCTTCAGGCGTAATCGGAACAACAGTTACTGCAACAGACAAAGCGTATGAAGGCTTTACATTAAATGCTGCAAGTAGTACAATGACAGGCACAATCGCTTCTGATGGCACAACAACACTTGAAGTTTACTACGATAGAAATTCGTATACAGT
>SVJH01000046.1 GCA_015069095.1 Oscillospiraceae bacterium
GAACTTCTTGGCCACAGCGATGTGAGTACAACAATGATTTATACCCATGTCCTAAATCGCGGAGCCGGTGGTGTAATAAGTCCTCTGGATAAAATGTAAAACTTACCAGTATCCGTGTAAAAATCTGGATACATTAGTGAAAGTGTTGTATACTAAGGAATAAGTAAAATGATGCAAGAAGTTTACACTTACACTTTTTGCAGTGTAAGCTTCTTACAACTGATACGGAGAAATTATGTTATGTGGACGCCCGCACTGGGGTGCTTTTGGAAAGAATAATAATTTATTCAGGAGGGATAGAAAATGACATTATATGATGTTAGTTCTTATGTACTTTGGGCTGTTTTTGGATTACTTGCAATTATTAGTATTATTTTCCTTACTGGACATGGAGTAAATCTTATTGCAGGTTACAATACTGCAAGTAAAGAAGAAAAAGAAAAATATAATGCAAAAAAGTTGTGTCATTGTATGGGAATAGGTATGTCAGTTATTACCATACTGGTTGGAATAATGGCAATAAATAAAAAACTTTTGCAAAATAATTATTTTGTATTTATATTTGTAGCTCTGGTTTTAATTGATGTTGTTGTCATGATTGTAGTGTCTAACAAGTTTTGTAAAGAGAAATAGTAAATACAAGTAAAATATGTTATAATAAATCATGCAAGGTGGTGTAGAATGTACGCTATGACAGGAATAATTCAAGGAAATACAGTTCTCATAAACGACAATTCCGTTGAAAAATATAACGGCAGAAAAGTCATTATTACTGTTCTTGATGATGAAAAACAATTTGATACAGTCTCTAATGAAAAACTTTTTGCTATGTCAGATTCTCTTATAAATCAGAATATGGATGCTTATCAGGAACTTGCAAAATGATCTTTTTTGAATACGAACACAATAGTGTAGTTTATAAAATAAGGGAATTAAGAAAGGAAATAGATAAAATCCAAGTTGATGAAAGAAATTATACAAGTATTCGTGAATATAAAGAAAAATATGTTACTCAGTCAGATGATGTATTAAACTTTAATAAATTTATCGAAATATGTTCTACATATCAGAAAAAAGCTGCAAATTACTACTATTTAATCTCAAAAGATTTAAGAAAAGAACATGCGGAAATAATTAACAAAATAGCAAAAGCTACACAAAATAATATGATTGGTTTCAATGTAGAGGAATTAAAAAAAGAGTTAGTAGATCATATTAACAATATAAATGCAAAAATTGTAGGAAAAAAAATAAAAGAACCAAATTGGTTTAATGCAGAAGAATAAATAGCATAACAAAGGTTCGTAACCGACAGCGGGTCGAGCCCGCTGCGGTACAACCAATTGTTATGTGGACGCCCGCACTGGGGCGCTGTTAGGAAACGAAATGAAAACAATTCAATTAAAAAATGATGATTACAAAGGCTATGTAAACAATCTTCGGCATGCTTGTAGAGGAATTGTTATAAATAATGGAAATGTTTTGTTGTGTTATGAATCAAATGAAGGTAAGTACATTATTCCTGGTGGTGGACAAGAGGATAATGAATCTCTTGAACAATGTTGTGAAAGGGAACTTTTAGAAGAAACTGGGATGATTGTAAAAACAAATCCTTGTTATCTAGAAATTGAAGAGTTATTCTTAGATTGGAGACATATTAATCATTATTTTGTTTGTAAAATCATTGAAGATACAGGTACATTCCATCTTACAGAAAATGAAAAACAGGCTGGGTATAAGACAGTTTGGATTCCATTAGATAAGGCTATAGAAATATTTGGAAACTATGAGGCTTTTCATAAAACCAACATTGCAGATTATGGGTTGTACAGAAGAGAATTTTTTGCATTAAACGAACTAAAAAAAATCTTAAAAGATAAAAAATCAGGTCAAGCCTGATTTTTAGTACGGTCTTGACGACCAGGTAATTGAATATTTTAAGAATATGGCAGACGCTTCAAAATGGTCAATTAATTCATATAAGAACAATAAATGGGATATTGATAAACATAGAATATTTATGGGATGATATGATTTGTACTTGTAAAGGAGCTTGAAAATAATAGTTCTACACGGTCAAAAAGGGAATTTTACAACTGATTAGCCCAAAATTTGTTTCCCCTTAATATTTCGGTTGGATTTTCATATTTAACTAAAAAAAACGCTATACTTTGCCGATAATCAAACAGTATGAGTAAATTTCGAAAAAATGTCGCTGTATTAATATTTTGTCTTTTAGCTTTTTCTCTTTTTGCTGAAAATTATACTGTTCAAAAGGGAGATACATATTATTCTATAAGTAAAAAATATAATATTTCTTTGCAAGAATTGTATTCTGCCAACGGAATTGATGAAAATGATGTTTTAAAAGTTGGACAGGTTCTAAAAATTCCAGGAAAATCAACTGCTGAAAACACTTCTGAAAAATCTACAACTACTGTTTCAACTGCTAAAACTTCAAATTACGAAGTTGTTTCAGGAGATACTTTATATAGCATTTCAAAAAAATTTGGTACAACGGTTGATAATTTGCGTTCTCTAAACGGATTAACTGAAAGTTCTGTGCTAAAAGTTGGTCAAGTTTTAAAAGTTCCTTCAACAGAAAAGGTGGTTACAACAACAGGTTCAAGTTCTTCTGGTTCAACCAAAACAGAAATTAAGCAAAATACAAGTGTTACACCAGCTGCCCCTTTAGAGGATGTTCGCACTTACGATACAAACAAA
>SVJH01000012.1 GCA_015069095.1 Oscillospiraceae bacterium
AGTTGCCGCATCTTTTTTGAATAAAAGTGCGTTACTTCCGTCAGGTCCTGCGCCTTCTGCAATTGAAAGTGTATGTGCTTCTCTTTGTGAAGTAATGCCTGAAATATCGCAGTTTGCTTCATCAAAAGTATATGTTTTAACTGTTGTTGTTTCTGCATCGCTTGTTTTACCTGTTGAAATTGTAACAGGTCCGCCATAATATTCAACGTTCACATCGTCAATCCATACTTCTTTTGTACCCCAGTTAGCACCAAAAACAAGTGCTGCTTTAGAGTAGTCATCGCTGCTGTTAAGCATATCTTTTGTAATAGTAAATTTAAGTTCATAATCACGCCATGTGTCGCTTGACTGACTGCCTTTTGAAACATATGTACCTATTGTTTTACCATTAGCTACAGAATCGCCAAGAACGTTAGCGTCCCTTTGTGAACCAATTGTTGCAATTGTATATGCAAAAGTATTTTTGTAAGTTGCAGGATTTTCTGTATACTGGCTCGCTACAAATTTTGCTTTAAATGAAACTCTTACTGTTTTACCAATATCATCTGCTGTCCATGTGTTGTCAACATCAAGAAGGTTACCAATAGAAATATTCTGGTAGTAACCATTGTTTGCTTCTGTACCAACTCTTATAAATCTAAGTGCTTTGCCTGTGCCGTCTGCACCACCATCAGCAATTTCATAAGATGAATTTGAATGTGAAAGTTTTATTTCATAACCCGAAACGTCGCCTTCAAAGTCAAGTTTATGCTTCTGCTCCTGATTCTGTGCAGCAAATACGATTGTTGCATCAGATGCACCTTCTTCTTTCATTGCTTTTACATAAGAAGTGATATCAACTGTTTTTTCGCCTACAGTTGATGCATCAATTGTTGCAATAGGTGCTCCACCGTACTGATGCTCACTTACAACACCAATACCTGTTTTATCGTTACCAGGTGCCGAGTTCCAAGTTATTGCATCTGTCCAAGCGTGTGCACTACCAAACTCACTGCCCTGATATTTATAACTCATAAACTTGTTAAGACCTTCTACATCAAGGCCGTAAACAAGAATATTATTGCTTGCTGCTTTTGCCACAGAGAATTTAAGGTTAACTGTGCTTGCTGTGTCAACACCATCAAGTGAAATGCGCATATAACCTTTTTGCATACCGTCTGTGTTTACGCTGTCAGCACCTTTTACATATAAAACTTCTGATGAAGAAAGGTTTTTATTTGCGCTGTTGCCACTTTCAATATATACGTTATCGCCAATAATGTTGCTTATGTTATCTGAAGAATCAATAACAAGTCTTGCAACAGGTCTTACATCTGTTTCTCCTTCTTTAGATGTAATATTATTTTCATTTGAAACTTTTGTTACTTTAATATTATCAAAGTAAAGTGTATCAGTTGCAGTATTTGTTTCAAAACCTAAAAGACGTACGTCTTCTTCAAGCATTCCTTCTTCAACTGCAAAGTCAAATGATACATAAGTCCATCTGTCTGAATATACATCAAAACTTTTGCTGAGATAAGGTTTTGTTCCGTAATTCGAACCTGTAGCAGAGAACATTCCGACAAGTAGAACATCGTCTTTTGAAGGTTTAACGTATGCTTCAACTTTATATACACTGCCTATATCAGCATCTGTAAGAGCGCTTGTTCCAAGTGCATTGTATATTTTAATTCTTCTGTTACCGTATTCTCTTCCGGCAAATTTTAAAGATTTGTTTCCTTCATAAGCATCTTCTGTAACAACTGTTTCAGTTGTTGTGCCCTGACCGCCAAGACGGTAATGTGTACCTGCTTTAAATCCGTCTTCTTCCATATCTTCAAAATCGTAATCTAATGTTACTGTTTCTTTATCTTTGTTTTCAAAAACAAATGTTGCTTCATTACCTGAAAGTGATTTTAAATACTCGGTAACATCAATTCTTGTTACCATATTATCATTTGCTGCAAACGCAAAGTTTGTACCTAAATATACGTTATCGCTGATAACGCCATCGCCAGATGTGTTATTTGCAGGCGCGTTATTCCATGTAATTGTATTTTCATTCCAGCTTTGTCCGTCTTTTAAGCCGTATACTCTATTACTGTATGGCTCATCGCTACCTTTAATTAACAAAGTAGCACTTTTAACATCACTAAATCCTGTTTCACTTGTAAAACCGATGTATGCTTTTCTTACAACATCATCATTACTTGTAACATTTACAGAAGTTTCACTTCCAAAGTTTGTATCTGGATTTGTACTGTCAATATAAGCATCTTTATCTGCATCAATAGTTCTTGTTCCCATAACTTTGAAACTTTTAACCATTTTTTCTACAAGATGCACTCCGTCTTTTGCACTGCAGATTTCTGTTACTTCAATTCTGTATTTTGTGTTCACATCAAGTGCAGGAGAAACAAATTCAAATCTTGTATCACCGTTATATGAATTCCAGAATCCGCCTACAGCATTTCCTGTTTCTTCATTTATAACTTTAACGCCGTTTTTAACAGAATCAAAATCCATTGCTCTTGAGAATTTAACTTCTACCGGAACAATAGTTGAAAGATGTTTTGAATGGTCAAGCGGAGTTGTCCATAAAACTTTCGGTGGCTCGTTTCTGTATGCTGCTCTTATGTGGTTATCGAAATAATCGAAATATGCAACATAGTAGTCCATATCACGTCTTTCATCCCAACCCTGTGGGTAAGAGTGCGCAACGTTATCTATATCGATACAAAGTGATTCAATGTCGTTATTTACAAAATAATTGTATACAGGTGGCCAAAGTTTATAGAAACCGCCTGTTGTATCAAGCGTACCGCTTGAGTTTAGAATACCAGGAATTGCATCCTCAGGTGTTTTTGGTGCAGTTTTTGACATATGGTTGTGGAATCCCGGACCTGAACCTGAGTAAGTTGCTGTAACATTAGATGAAATTGGTGTTCCATCTTCATATGTAAGCCATGGTTGTTCTTCTGGCGATTCATATGGGCTTTCGCCGTTTGGATTGTATTTATCTGCAAAGTAATCTATTTCGCCTTTTTCAAGGTGAGTTTTGTCAGATAGCCATGCTGGACCTGTTGAAGATTTACTAAATCCCCAGTTACCCATATATTCCGCATCGTATCCATACTGGTCTGCAAGCTGTCTTACTCTTCTTACTGCAGCTGAGTGAGATCTGTTTGCAGTAAATTTATATAATGTAAATGCTTTATCAAGATAGCCATAGTGGTCATTTCTTGACATTGGAATGTATTCGTGGTCGTAGCATACTGCAGCATAACCATTTAAAAGCATACCTGTATAAACCGGTCTGTCAATTGTTTTTGCTGTGCTTCGGCTTGTTTCTGCACTTGATGCAAGCATAAATACAGGAACAACTTCTTTTGGATTTGACGGATAAACTATGTCAAGTTTTAAATCAAGATCAATTGGTGTACCGTCTTTTTTAATACATTCTTCTATTGTTGTTGCAGTTGGAAGAAGATTTCCGTTTGCATCTGTCTTCTGACCTGCGTAGTATGTATTCCATACATCAATAATGTAGTTTATTGTTCCGTTAGGTGCGTGTTTGTCAAGTTCAAAGTATAAAATATCTTTTACAACTCTGCAACCTGCAGGAATCTGATATAGGTAATCTTTTCTGTAAGATAATCCGCCAAGAACTTTACCGTTATTAACCCGATTATTTAAAATTTCGTTAATACCCCATTCAAGGTTTGGAGAAATTGCATCGGGGCTGTTTTGATAGTCAAGAACAACAACGATGTATTCTTCTAAAAGATCTGTAATAATCGGAATATCGCCTTCTGTACCGATTCTTTCCATACCGTGATTGATTATGTAAATAGCAACCGGTGTCATTTTTGTAGGCGTAATTTTAGCATATGTATGTACTAAAACATCGTCATTTACATAAACGTCCTTTACTGTACCTGAATATTTTAGGTAATCTTCAAATGTGGTGTAAATTTCAGTTGCAGGATTTGTTTCATCTGCCGCAAACGAAACGGATGGCACCATAGTAAAAATCATTACCAAAACAAGTACTAATGATAGTGTTTTTTTCATTGTTTTTCTTCCTTTCCTTAATAATATAAAAATTATTACATTATATATTATAACACTGCAAATCATCAAATTGTATTCTTTTTTTTACTTTTTTAAATTTTTTTATTCTTTTTTTGCACATCGTTTGCGGTGCTTTATACAAATTATACAAATGTTTTCATTTATTTTTGTGCAGATTTACCACACTAATTTTGCCATACAATAAATTTCTACTAAACCGTAAAAATAAACCATTTTTTCATAACAAATGTTGAATTTTATTGTCAAGTGTGTTAAAATTAGTTTGATTTAAATCATTAAGGAGCAGATGACAAATGAATCAGATACTTAATAAAAAAGGTTTTATATGTGATATGGACGGTGTTATATATCACGGAGACAGAATTTTAGAAGGCGTTACAGAATTTGTAAACTGGCTGATTGATAACAATAAAAAATTTGTTTTTTTAACAAACAGTCCCGAAAAAACCCCACACGAGCTTAGTATGAAACTTGAAAGAATGGGACTTACAGTTTCGCCTGATCATTTTTATACAAGCGCAATGGCAACTGCTGCATTTCTTAGCAGTCAAACACCAAACTGTACTGCTTACGTTATCGGCGAAGCGGCGCTTACAAAAGCCCTTTACGACCAGCATATTTATATGAACGATGTAAACCCTGATTACGTTATTGTTGGAGAAACAAGATCATATAACTTTGAAAAAATAGAAAAAGCAATTGAACTTGTTAATAAAGGTGCAAAACTTATCGGCACAAATCCTGATATCACAGGCCCTACAACAAGAGGAATTATGCCTGCAACAGGTTCACTTATTGCACCAATAGAAATTGCTACAAACAGAAAAGCATATTTTGTTGGAAAACCAAATCCCCTAATGCTTAGACACGGACTTAAAAAAATAGGTTGCCACAGTGAAGAAATTGCATTTATCGGCGACAGAATGGATACAGATATTATTGCGGGAATTGAGTCAAACGTTGATACAGTTTTAGTTTTGTCAGGTGTAACATCAAAAGATGATATCAACAAATTCCCATACAGGCCAAAATTTGTTTTAGACGGTGTCGGCGATATATTAACAATGGAATGATTGAATAAAAAAACAGCAGTTAAACTGCTGTTTTTTTGTGTTATTCTATATTGGTTATTTGTTTTACAAAAACTATTGGATTTATTTCTTCGTAACTGTTCCAAATCATAACTTTTGCTTTATTTTCGCCTACTGCTTCTTTTGGAATATCAACACTTGCTTCTAAAACAATTTCTCCAAGTGCATCAATTTTTAACTCTTTTGTACATGATGTAGCAATAAGATTTTCGTTATCGTCATAAATTGCAACAATCATAACAACATCTTTTGCGTTTTCCTTATTGTTTCTTAAATGTTTTTTAACACTAAGCGTTCCATTAGCATCAAGGTTTCCTTCTACTGTATAACCGTCATTTTTTTCGGCTATAGTATACGTTCCGTTTGCATTGTCAATTATTTTATATCCTTCAGGAACAATTTTTTCAAGATTTGATTTATCTGAAAATGTTCCGCCGTAAAATACATTGTTCATACTGCATAAAACAGGGTTGTCACTTACTGTTGGTGTTCCTTGTGTTATAAACGTACCACCATATACCTTTTGATTTGTAGCAAATGTAGATTTATTTCTTAATTTTAAAAGTACGTTATTTGTTGAAGATGTATTTTCAAAGGTTCCGCCATAAATAAAGGCATTTGAATCGGGGTATGTGTAAAGTGCGTAATATCTTGTTTTTATTGTTGCTCCGTCATGGATAATTACTGTACCGTTGAGTGTTGTTCCGCTGTCATTTTTACCCGTCTGAATTGCACCGTAATCGGCATAAGTATCAATAGTAACATCGTGTGAAACTTCGATTAAAGAGTTTTCGTTTCCGTAAACGTGGAATACATACCCGCCACGACCTACAGTTTCGGTTTTCATATAGTAGTCTGTAATATTTCCGTTTTCAAGTCTTAATTTTCCTGCAACTGTAAATACAGGTTGCGATGTACAATTTGTAACATCGATTGTATGTCCGTTAAGTTTAAGTACAACATTTTTACCAGCATCAATTGAAATTTTTTCGCCTATTTCAATGTCTGTATCTAATATAATTTCTGTTTTTGTTAAATCTGTTGGAACATCTAATATTGCCGCCGCAAGAGAGTTGTATCTTACATTTTTTATTCTTACAGGCATTGAAGAATCGGGAGTATAAGAAGAAATTGCAAGTTTTGGTGCAAATTTTCCTTCTGCAATATTTTTCCCTTCCTTAGATACAATTTCAACATCTGTTGAGCACTCAGAAACTAAAATATCGTCAATGTACATATTGCCGGCGTAATCGCTTGTTGCAATTGTAAGCATACCGATTTTTCCATCTACATTACCTTTTGTAATTTCATATTTAAAGTTTACTTTAGTCCATTCGTTTTTCTTTGCTGTTGTTTTGTTTGATACTCCATAGTATGTGGCATCATAATCGTAATAAGGGTTTACACCTTCGTCAGATGACGGATAGTAAGACGACATAATACCCGATGTAATCGTTGCATCATCTTCAGGATACACCCAGAAAGAAATGTCATAAATTTTTCCGATATCATCTTTAGTAAGTTCGCTTTTTCCAAATGTATTAAAGAATTTTACTCTGTTGTATGCTTTATTTCGTCTTATGTAAATTGACTTTCCGCTTTCTAAACTATGGTTTTTATCTGAAACAAGGTCTACTCCAAGTGTTGCGCCACCACGAATGTAATTATATGTATCAGATACACTCGATGTTGTGTTGTTTGGCGTTTTTTCTTTAAACGATTCAAGATTATCAAACGAAATATTAAGAGCTTCCTTATTTGTGTTTAATGTATTTACAAGTACAAATGTTACCTTTTCGCCATCGTAATCTTCAATAAACTCTGTTACGTCTATGCTGTACAGACCGCTTCCTGTAATTGCCGCAGTTGCAACCTTTTCGCATTTTTCACTATCTAGTTCAAAACCGGAAGTAACAGAAGGAGCATTTTGTGAATTTACTGAATTTTCATCCCAGTTTACTTCTTCTTTAAGTGCATAAATTTCTATCTGCTGAGCTGCATCGTTTTCTACATAAAACTCTATTACTCCGCCTGTTTTAACATCTGTTATTGAAGTAAGGTCAAATTCAATAAAGCCGTATTTCTGTCCGTAAGAAAGTTTTACTAAGTTTTCGTTTCCGCTGTTTTCATTTGAATTTTTAGTGATGTATGCATCTTTTGATGAGTAAAGAACATCGCCTGAATTTACTTTAAACGAACTTGATACATCACTTTCAAAAGTTTCTCCATCTTTTGCCGCCATTTCGCTGCTGACTTTTATTGTATATGTATTTTTATTTACAAACTCATCTGTAACAAAGTGAAACTCTGTGCTACCAGCGCATTTTGTCCATACACCGCTAACTTCTTTATTTGTATCTGCATTTACAACAGATACATTTTCTTTAAATTCTTCTAAATCAGTTGGTGCAGTAAGTTTTACAATAATATCTTTTTTGCCGTCGTAATTTTTTTCATCGTATGCAGGATATGTATAAACAACTTTAGGTTTACTTGCATTTATCGGTTTCAAGTAATAGTCAAAAAAGTCAAGCGCTGCATCAAATCTGTCATATTTAAGGTCGGGGTCAACTCCGTAAGGAAGTGAATGTCCCATATCTGTCATACTTATTGCAAGATGAGGAATATCCCACTTAATGTATGCAGCCTGTTCTTCTTCCCAATAATTCCACGCTCCGAAATCATCAAATATTCCGCAAGCAATAACGTGAGGAACACTTGTTTCGTTAAGGAGTTTATCAAACATATTTGAGCCCTCGCCCATTGATGTGTAAACAAGTTGAACATTGCCCGATAAATCATTTCCGTTTTTATCTTTTAAAAATGGCTGTGGTCCGTATGTTTCGCCATTATCATTAAAACCCTCGTAAATTCTCATTTCACTCTGCGCTTCGGGGTTACTTCTTCCAAGATATGAGGTATATGAACCTTTTGAATGTCCCATTGCCATAAGATGGTCATTTGCATAGCCAAACTCATCTGCATAATATTTTACACATCTTGCAGCTGCAGTTTGTACCTTTACACCGTTCGTAGGAGCAACACCGTATGCACCGCCATAATATCCGTAGTGGTCATCACGAGCCATTGGGAAATATTCGTGGTCATAAATTACAGTTGCATATCCCCTAAGTCCAAGCCCTATATCATATGCATTTATCTGACACTCGCTTCGTCTTTGCCAAGATGATGCATGCATAAATACAGGTGCTTCTACTTTTGGAATTGACGGATAAACTATATCCATTTTAAGATCAGGATCAATCGGCATACCGTCTTGTTTTACAAGTTGTGAAATATCGGTTGCTTCAAACCATCCACCTTCATAGTTATTACCTTCGCAAGCAGGAATTTTTTTGCCGTGAGCATTTTTAAATGCATCTGTATTCCAACTTGCAACTATTGCTTCTTTAGTGCCTACTGAAGCATTTTCGTAAAGAGAAAAGAATTTAACATCTCTTTTAATTCTGTTTCCTTGCGGAACAGAGAAAATTGTTCCTGTTTTGTACTTATAGCCTGCCACGTATTTTTTACTGTTCCATATGTCGTCCATAATTGATTTAACGCTGTATTCAACTTTAGGCGATACGGCATTTGGATTGTTACGATAGTCGACAGTTACAACAATTTCTTTTTCATCAAGAAAACTTTTAATTATGCTTACATCACTTTCTGTTCCAACTCTTTGCATGCCGTGATTCATTACATAAACGATAACAGCAGTATCTTCATCTGTTTCGTTCACATATGTGTTAATATGAATATCTCCTTCAATATAGTCATCGCCATTTAATATTTTTCGGTTTACACAAATTGACTTATATTCGTCTATAACATCTGTGTTATCTGCTTTTGAAATTTTAACAACTTTTACATCATCAAGTTTCATTGCACGTATATTTGTTGTACTCATTCCCGCACTCATTGTAATATAAGCATTTATCTGTGCTTCATCACTTGCTGTATATGTTTCTTTATCATAAACAAAAGTATTTGTTTCAATAACAGTTTCTTCATTTAAGTTGATATCTTTTTCTGCAAAAGTGTTTGTAGCAATTGTACCTGACTGTGCAATGCCAGTTGTATCAGTCATACCGATACCTGCTTTTAATGTAGGATAACTTTCAGCATAAGAATTATCAGTCAATATGTAAGTTGCTTTCGCTGTTACCTTATATGATTCGCCATCTTCAAACGCGCTCTGGTCAAGATAAATTTTAAATCTTGAATGATACGATGCAGTGCCTGTACAATAAAAATAATTGTTATCCCCTTCGGTTTTTATTCCTGAAAGTTTTGTATCTGTACCACCGCCCGATGTCCATCTGGCTCCGCCTAAATAAGTACCGCTTACACGTTTGTCAAAGCCCGTAGTATCTTCAAAGTCTTGTGTCCATACCACAGTTTCGATTGTTGCATCTTCTGCATCCAACGCAAAAGAAGAAATTGTAAACATTGATAAAACAATCGAAAAAATTAAAAATGTGCTTAAAACTTTTTTCATCTTATTACCTCCATATACCATCATAAATTAAGTTAAACAAATACGCATATTTTTGTCAATGTACTATTTTGAATATTTGTTGCACTTTTGTTCGCAAAGATAAATTGTATTTTTTTGAAAAAACCGTATATATCAAGAAAAATTTGTAATATTAAAGCACGAACTATAATTATGCAATATTAAAAACGAACGATTTTCAAAAATCTACGTTTCAATTTCTTTGAACGAAACTGCAACTTTTTTACAAAACAGTACATTTAAAAAGCGCACCTTTAATGTTAGAATAGGATATGGAATTATTTTTCCAAACAAATTATTTAATATGGAGGTTTTAAAAATGAAAAAGCTATTATGTTTTTTAGTAGTGCTTTCAATGGTCTTGACCGTTTTTAGTATAACATCATTTGCCACAACAGTTGAAAAAACAGTTTGGACACAAGGTTTTGAAGCAGATGCAGACGTTGGCCTTAACAATTGTAAAGCCGGCACTTATGCAAATGGTGCCCGTTATCATGCAAACGGTTCTGCCTGGACAAAACAGACAGGTATAAAAACTGAAGGAAATAACAGTTATTTTTACGCAACACATTTTAATGCAAATTATGGTGGAAGATATAAAGTGTATCTTGATCAGAGTGCATTTGAAGCAGGCGAAACTTTTAAAGTTGTTGCAACAGTAAAATATATAGTAAATGATACTTCATATGAAAGTACATTTCCTACTTTACCACTAACTATGGGCATGACAGATTCAACAGGCATTGACCATAGCGGAACAGTTGCTACCGACACAAAAATCGACTATACAATGAATTTAAATGAAACAAAAACAATTGAAACTGAAACATTTGTATATAACAAATCAAACTACGCAGATGAAGAAATTAACCTTTATTTCTCGTTTAGTGGTACAAGTAGCGGCAATGGCATAAAAGCTATTATTGTTGACGATGTTAAAATTGTTAAAATTTCTGACGAAACAATTTTTAACACAAGTGCAGATGCAGGTTACTATGAAGAAGGCGACGGCGTTATTGCATTTAATGCCGAAACACTTTACGGCAAAGATGATGTAACAGCATATGGAATGTACATTTACAGAAACGATTTAGGCGAAAGCGAAAAAGTTGAACTTAAATCAGCAGATATTTCTGTATTTAAGGCAAATGACGGTCAATTCTTTGCAACTGTAACAAATGTTCCAGCCGAGTATTTTGGCGAAAAAGTTGCATGCAAACCATACATAGTAATTGACGGAAAAACTATTTTCGGAGAAGTTTTAACATACTCAGTAAATGATGGCAATAAATATCTTGGTGCAAAAGGAGAATAACAATGAAAAACTATATTAAACCTACAGCAAATGTTAATTCATTTGTAAGCGAAAACGTTATTGCTGCATCAGGTGTTACTACTCCGGTTGAAAAACTTAACATTATAAAAGGTGCAAATTTAGGCGCAGTTAATAACTTATTCAACAAATAATTTTTTAACAAAATAAGAGGTTGACAAAACCTCTTATTTTTGTTTTAATTTTACCTAGGGTGATTAGATTATGAAGACAGGAAATATGACAAGTACATATACAGAAAATGGCATCGTTAATTACGAAAAAATGAGTGCGCACGGTTACAACTGCTGCGACTACAGCGGTCTTACCGACATAAACAGTGAAGTTTACAACTTAAATGATGATGAATTTGTTAGTTTTTTATCAAAAGAAAAAGAAATAGCAAACAAAAACGGTATTGAAATTTTTCAGGTTCACGGTCCATGGCCTGTTGACAGCACAACAGATGAAAAACGCAAAGAAAATATGAAATACTATAAAAAGTCTGTACTTGGTACAAAAATTTTAGGTTCTAAGTATCTTGTTATACATCCTCTTATGCCAAACGGCTGGAAAGACGAAATTTTTGAAGAAACATACAAAATTAACGAAGAATTTTTTAGAGAATTATGTGAATTTGCATTAGATAAAGATGTTTGTATCTGCGTTGAAAATATGCCAACTCCAAATCATGAGTTTTCGTATACTAAAAAACTTGTTGAGTTTGTTGATAAACTCAATTTTAAAAATTTAGGTATTTGCTATGATACAGGTCATTCACTCGTTTGCAAAGAAAATATTGGAGATATGATATGCCTTTGCGGTGATAAACTTAAAGTTTTGCACATTCACGACAATAATGCAAAAAATGACCTGCATCTGCCACCATACTTTGGAAAAATCAAGTGGGATGACTTTAAAGATGCAATAAAACAAATTGGATTTAACGGCTCATTATCACTCGAAACAAAAATAGAAGAATCGTGTCCTAAAATCATAAGAGATAAGTTTTTAAAAAATATCGCTTTATGTGTAAAATCTTTAGGAGAATAAAACAGCCAAGTGCCTTTGCACTTGGCTTTATTTTTTAAAATGTTTTGGTGTATATCCTTTATATTTTTTCATAACCCTGCTAAAATAGTTTGCATCGTCAAATCCCACGTTAGATGCCGCTTCAGTAATTGAAATATTTGAATGCTCAATTAAACTGCACGCCTTTTCAAGTTTAGCGTTTAATATATATTGCTTTGGAGATACTCCCATTACCTCTTTGAAAAGATGTGAAAATCTGCTTTCACTTAAATTTGACATTTTAGCATAAAACTCAATAGGATTATTTTCATTAAGATGAAGATGTATGTATTTGCATATTCTACTTAAATTGTGCTCTGATTTTGTATTTAAAGAACTTTGATGATACAAAGATATTTTTGCAGCATATGAAAGAAAGTTTAAAAATATTCCGCTGCACATTCTTTCATAAAACGGGCCTTTAATAAGCACTTCGTTTTCAAGTTCTTCAAAAATTGAAATTAGTTTTTCATTTATTCCCACATAAGTAATATGCCTGTTTAAATTAAGCTCATCTAAAATTTGCTCACAGTCTGTACCTGTAAAATGCACATAACAAAGTACAGATTTGTCCTGTTTATAAAATGTATACTCCTGTCTTTCAAAAGGTTTAAAAAGAATAATACTTCCTTCAGGAGCAATATACTCCTCTCCTTTATACACAGTTTTGCACTTGCCCTTTGCTATGTATAAAACCTGATAGTCCCTTCGCCCATTTTCACGAATCATCGTATGGTCATATTCAAAAAGATGTTCTGTTGCACAACTGTTTATATCTAAAAATGTTCTTGCATTTAAATCTGTAACGTCCCATTTTTCGTTTGCGATTTTCATACAAACTCACCTCGCATATAATTTTAACATTATAACAAGGCAAAGTCAATAGCGAAAAAGTGCTATTTTACATCATATATTCCGTTCTTGAAATTATATGGTCTTGATATTTCTTTTCAAGTTCGTTAAAATATCCGCTCCACCCCCATACGCGTACAATAAGATTTTTATGAAGTTCGGGATTAAGTTGTGCTTCAATCAGTTTTTCACGATTTATAGAATTAAGCTGCAATTGATGTCCGCCAAGTTCAATAAAACTTTTAACAAGGAGCGCAACTTTTTCTATTCCCATTTCGTTTCTGAAAGTGTTATCGTGAATTTCAATTGTAAGCGGTCCGCCGTTCATAACTTTTTTTAGGTCAAATTTTGTAAACGATTTTATAACAGATAAAGGACCTTGCGTTTTTGCAGTAAGAGATGGAGAAAATGATGAAGGAAGCGGCGTAAATGCATATCTTCCATCTGCAGTAGCACCTAAATCTCTTGAACCTGTTATATATGCGTGAGCACTGCCCGTTCCTGCTCTTATAATTCCTCCGTGCTGATTTTTCTTATTCTTAAACCCGTTTGCATATTCTTCCATAATTTCGCAAGCAATAAGGTCAACTTCATCGTCATCATTTCCCATTTTAGGGCAGTTTAAAAGTTTATTTCTTAGTTTTTCATATCCTTCAAAGTTGGCATTTAATGCATTTTTTAGTTCTTCTTTTGTAACACTTTTTTCATCAAATATAACTTTTTTTATTGCACAAAGAGCATCTGCACCATTTGCAATGCCGACTCCGTGAACGCCAAAATTATTGTATTTTGCACTGTTATGTGTAAAATCAAGACATTTTTCAACACACGACTTTATAAACAAAGAATAAAATGCATCCGCGTTAGGTCTTGTTACTTTTTCAATTAACTTTTTATGAATTGCATCACATTCTTTTTTGATATTTTCTTTTACAAATTTCATAAATTCGTCAAAGGTTTCGGCTTTGTCTATTTTTTCAAAAAAGGTGTTGTTTATAACAGATGGGAAATTAAAAATTGCTATATTTGGAGTATCATCGCCATTATTTGTGATAAATTCCCAACACGCTGCAACAGAGTAGTTATACGCATCTTCTTTTTCGTATCCCATTTCTATAAGCGCGTCAATTACAACATCATCATTTGAATACTGAGGAAATCCAAGACCGAGTTTTGTCATTTGTGTCCCTAAAAGATAAAGTTCAAATGGCGTGTTTTTGTTTACTCTTAAATTTATTTTAGGGTCAATAAGATTAAGTTCCATTGATGCTTGCATACATATTTTTGAAAGTTCGTTAAATGAATCTGTTTTATCTACATTAAGTCCGCCAAGTACAAGACTTTGACCATTGTCTCCTTTTTGAATACCAAAATATAAATCTGTGTCAAAATTTATACTTAAGAAAAATTCTTCAGTAAGTTCCAAAAGTTCATCATATGTTTTTCCATTTTCTAAATCCATTTTAAAAAATGGATACATATACTGGTCAAATCTTCCAAGTGTGATGTGATTGTTTTTGTTGCATCGTAGTGAAAAAATAATACATTTTACCATAACAAGTGCCTCGTGATAACTGCGAGGTCTGTTTTGGGGTACATTTTCAAGTGCTTTTTTCAAATCGCCTGTTGATATTTTTTTAAGTTTTTTTACATAATCATATACTGCGTCAATACTAAGTTTTGCGCTCTTTATAAATGATTTTTGATTATCAGTTGCATCTTTTTCTTTTTCACACAAATAATTGTAAACGTAATCAAATCCGTTATCTAAGTAGAATCCGTAATCAGGGGTAGCATTTTCTCCTCCTGCATAGTTTCTGCCGATATTTTTCTGATACTGATAAAACCCAATTCTGTCATTTTCAATAAGATATGGTTTTTCATTTTTTAAAACATCTAAAAATTTTATGCGCCTTTTATCTTCACATGGCAAATTTTCGTAATAATCTTCGGTGTTTATAAGAATTTGGTCTGTTCGGTTTTCTTTGTAACTTTCGTTTTTTAAAATTTCTAAAAGTTTTTTTACTCTTTCTGTCATAGCAAATCACCTCTTAAAGAATTTTCAGTTCTATCCCGTTTTCTTTATATAGACTTTCATATATAATTACATCATCTTCGTGATTAAATGTAGGCTTGTATTCTCTTTGGCAAAGCGCATATTTTGATGGCGCCATTTTATTGTAAGGAAGCGCTTCGGCGTAATTAACATTATAAAATTTTAAAAGATTTATAATGTCCATAGTATTTTCTTTTGTATCGGTAGCGCCGGGGATAAGCGGAAGTCTTACTGTAAAATTAACATCGCTTTTTACAAGTGTATCAAAATTTTTAAGTATTAAATCACTTTTCTGCCCTGTATGTTTTTTTGCATTTTCGTTGTCAATTATTTTTAAATCAAACAAAAACATATCAGTATTTTTTAAAACTTCCAAAAACACTTCATTTTGCGCAAATCCGCTTGTCTGAACGCATCTTGAAAGTTTATTTTCAAATTTTTTTAAACAGTCAATCAAAAATTTATTTTGATACATCGGCTCGCCTCCTGAAAAGGTAACGCCACCGTTTTTCAAGAAAAATTCATTTTTCATAACTCTTTCAAAAATCTCATCGGATGTGTATTTTTTAGCACTTTCTCTGAGCATATTATTAGGGCATACATCGATGCACTCTTTTATAAGAGTATCTTTACCGGTAAGTTTTAACGCCTCTTTTTTGCAAAGTCCACAATTTGTGCATCCGTTTGGATTTTTTAGTAATACGGGATTAAACGATTGTCCTTCAGGATTATGACACCAACTGCATTTTAGCGGGCAACCCGATAAAAAAACTGTTGTTCTTATACCCGGACCGTCAAAAGTTGAAAATTCTTCAACTCCAAAAACTAATCCTTCCATCATTTTCATCCCTCCCTTTAATTTGATTTTAACAAATAGCACTTGAAATTTAAAGAAATAAGTTATATAATTATAGACAGAATTTATCTTTTTGTGGCAGGTGATAAGTTTGAGCAGTATTTTTTATCAAAAAACTAATTCGGTTGGAAATTACAATTATAACAATAAAATTTATTCGCCGTGCGAATGGGGACATCATTTTCATAAAAATTTTGAACTTGTATATGTAATGGAGGGCGAAATAGAGGTATGTCTCGATGATAAAATGGGAATAGTGCGTGAAGGTGAGTTTGTTTTGGTGTTTCCAAACAGTATCCACTGCCTTCATACTCCAAAATATGCAAAAGTGTGGATTGGCGTTTTTTCGGACGATTATGTTACAGATTTTGCTGCTATGATACACGAAAAAACAAGTCCGAATTTAACTTTTACTTGCGATGAAAATGAAATGAACTATTTAAACAAGGTTTTATTAAATAAAAACGAAAAAGCAGATATCTGTTCACTTAAGGCTTGCTTGTATATGGTTTGCAGTAAGTTTTTGAAAACTGCAAATCTTATTCCAAAAGAGAAAATAAAACCCGATCTTGCCCACCTTATAATTGAATATGTGGAAAAGAATTTTAATAATGAAATTACGCTTTATGATATTGCCAAAAAATTTGGCTACGAATATCATTATTTTTCAAGATGTTTTCGTTCTATTTTCCATACATCTTTTAAGAATTTTTTAAACTTATACAGATTTGACTATGCTCGAAGTCTTGTTGTTAAAACAGATAAAAATATGACGGATATCGCAATAGAAAGTGGATTTGGAAGTCTTAGAAATTTTAACAGAATATATAAAAGCATTGCAAAAACAACTCCTACGGAGCACAGAAAAGGTGTACTTAAAAATAAAAGATGTGGCAAATAAGCCACATCTTTATTTTTCTGCTTTAAAGATTATTCCAAAGTTTAAATCTTCAAATTTTATTTTTCCGTTTTCAATTTTTACTTTTACGCTGTCGTTTTCCCATATTGGATACGTTTTTACGCTTTTTGATTTAATTTCTGTTTCAAATCTTTTTATAGGTTTAACATCACCTAAATCACGAAGAACATTCTTCCATGAATGTGATTTGTTTCTTATAAATCCTATTGTGCTTTTGTTTCCTTCCATAATAAGAAGATGCACATCATCATTTGAAAAATCAAAGCATTTAAAGTTTTCGTTTTCAAAATCCGTATCGCAAATTAAATCTGAAAGCGGTTTGAAATATTTGTATAAGTTTTTGCTTTCAACGTATCTTTCGTCCCAGTGCCATATGTTACCGCATCCTGCACATTTTGTAAAAACGGCAGTATAAACACTGTCAACAAAAAAGATACCGTCGTCATCGTGTGAATAGTATTTAAAAGGTCCCGAATGGCATTTTTCAACTGCGCCTGTTTCGGCAATTAAAAGCGGAATGCCGTCTTCTTTCATTAAATCCGCACCGTCTTTTATAACCTCAACTAAATTATCACGGCATTTTTCGTGTTTTGCACCAAGGTCCAAATATCTGTGAACCTGCATAAATGACGATTTATCCCAGCAAAAGTTTTTATAAATTTCGTAGTTTCTGTCGGAATCTAATGAGCCAAGAGAATTTATAACCATATTAAGCGGAAACATCGCTTTAACTTTAGGAAGCATTTCTTTATTCCACTCAAGATGATAAGGGCCTACACAGTTCATTTCATTCCAAAGTTCAATTGCAAAAATCTGAACCTCTCCGCCATATCTTTTTGCAAATTCGTTTATTTTTGAAAGATATGCATTTTTCCATTTTTCATCTCTAAGCCATATTTGGATATCTTCACATCTTTCGCCATCAAGATAAAGATTTTTATTGAAAATATGAAACGTTTGTGAATCATCGTTTTCGTCATATTTAAAATATCTGAACTGTTCAAGCGTAAGTTTTAAATATATATTGTATTTTTTTGCAAGGTTAATCATTTCATCTAAAAGAGAAAATTTTTCAAGATTATACTCATAACAGTTTAAAGTGTCGGGCGAAAAATATTCATGTCCAATCCAAAGGCGCACAAGATTTACACCGTTTTTGGAGCATTTTTTAAACCATGCTTCATATTGTTTTAATCCAATATATTTTTTAATTTTTGTTCTGCCAAATTCATTTCCGTTGCTCTGCATAAAAGCAGTCGGGTAAGTAAGGTTTATACCAATAGGATAAAACTTTTTACCGCTTGAAAATGAAAAGTAGTTTTTATCTTTATCACTTACTTTAATGTATCCATTGTTTTCAGATTTTTCAACAACGAAAGATTCTGTTTTTTTGTTGCCATCATCAAAAGTATATTCTAATGTGTAATTGCCTTCTTTAACAGGTGTAAAACGGATTTTCAAAATTTCTTCTCCGCTTTTTTCAATCGTTTCATATCCGCCTTCATCATATGTGATATTTATTGGCTGATATGGAAAAGGAAAAAGTTCTGTTTTTTCATTTTCACATATTAAAAACACTTTATTTACACTATTATCAATTACTTTTTCGCATCTTTCAAAACAGTTCATAAGAGTATTCTCCTTTTTATCTTTCGCTCTTTGCTATAAAATGAACTTTTTGACTGTCAAGTTCCACATAAAAATCGCCTGTTCTTTTAATTGCATTATTCTCATCATAAATTGCGCATGAGAAAAACAAATTATTTTTAACTGCTTTTACACTTATTGCAAAAACACCCATTTTATCAGTGTTAAAGCCTTCTATTTTTCTTACATCTTCTAATATATCGTTTGAAATTTCGCCTGTTTGCTTATTTACTAAATAAAGTCTGTCGCAAACTTTACCAAGTTTTTCAGACTCTTTAACATTAAAAACAAAATACTCATCAGTTTCATAAGATGTTCTTACATAATCAAGTTTATTTTTTATAACACTTCTTCTTAGTTTTTCGTAAAGCGTTTCGTTCTCACTTGGCAATTTTATTTCTTCAAGCCCGTCTGTATTTCCCATAGTTACCGATATACTTTCTATTTCATCTTTTGTATACTTTTTAACTTCATCATTTATATAAAGATAATATGTTACGTGGCCGTTACCAAAGTATCTTGCAATTGCTATCTTTTTAAGTTCTTGCCCGTTTATTGTTATTTTAAGGTTTTGATTTATAAGTTCATACTTTTCTTCGGGATTCATTACAGGAACTGCATGATTGCCTGATGCATATAAATCGAGTTTATCTCTTAATTTTCCAGAATAGAAAAGTCCGCCGTTTTGGTAAAATGACATTACAAAATAATAATCTTTGTAATTTGAGTGAAGACTCAACCCAAAATAATTATAATCGCCTGAAACTGTCGTTCCGTCTTTTGTATAATTTATTTTGAATGCACAATTGGCTTCTGATGTTTGCGCCTGTTCTTTATTTATATTTATTGAATATGCATAATCAATATTTAAAAACTTCGGGCTTGTGATAGATAATGTCCTTTCGTTTTCATCCCATAAAACGCGATAATCAAAATTCATCATTTCTTCAGCATAAATATATGTTCTTCCGCCAATGTTGTACGAAGTTATAATTTTATCATCAAGATAAGTTTCAATATCTGTTTCGTAGTAATTTCCAATTATGTTTCCTGATGGATAATTCGATTTTTTTATAGTTGGAACCTGACCATTTTCAGCGTGCTCTTGCGAATGAATAACAAGTTTTCTCTGATCGCCAAGCCATGTTACATTAAAACCGTAATAGTGCATATCTTCGGCACTTATAAGAGTTTTTCCACCAATATTTATCGAATCAATCTCTTCCCCGTTTAAAGTTGTGGTTATATCTGTCGAATAATATACACCCGCTATATCGCCGCTTTTTGCCATAGCACTTAATCCAAACAAAAATACAAATATAAACAGTAAAGGTATTATTCTTTTCATATTATCCACCTCTTATTTAATATTTTTAAGTTCTCCTATTCTAAGCGGAGCTTCATCATAGTTTTCAATATACTCCACTATTTTTTCTGCTTCATCAAACACTTTAAACAAACTAAGACTTTTTTCTGTCATAAAATGATTTTTTGCTGTATTTTCAAGCATATGTATAATGTCATCATAATAATGATTAACGTTAAAAATAGCAATCGGTTTATTGTGGCGACTAAGTTGTTTTAAAGTAAGGATTTCAAAAAATTCATCGTATGTTCCTATTCCGCCCGGTGCTATGATAAATGCATCTGACATATCTTCCAATAATTTTTTTCTTTCGCGCATTGTATCAGGATAAATAAACTGTGTACACTTATCAAAAAGTGAACCGTCAACTTTGAAAAACGAAGGTGCAATTCCTATTATTTCTCCTTTTTCTTCATATGCACCGCGTGCAACTGCGCCCATAACTCCCTGAGCACCACCGCCGTAAACTACTCTATGTCCTTTTTTTGCAATTACCTTACCAAGATTAAACGCTGTTTCTATATAAATTTTTTCAATTTTTGCAGATGACGCTCCATATACACAAATATTCATATATATACCTCCTTATTGTGTTCTTAATAATATTTTACCCAACATGTTTTATAAAGTCAATAAATGTAATTAACTTGAAACATAAAAAAGTCCTGCACCCAATTGGCACAAGACTTTTTTAAAAAATTAAGGGGAATTTAATTTTTGTAAGTTGCTAAAATCACGCGTACTCTTCCGCCTTTTTCTTCGGCTTTGTCGGCATACGCAGTTATTGCAAAATCGCCGTTTTCTATTTCTGAAATCGGTACTATTTCATACTCTGATGTATAAGCATTTGTTGTTTTTTTCATAACTAAAACCTGAGGGCTTACCTTGTACTGTTTTCCGTTATTATCTGTAATAAATGACTGATTTACACTTTTTACAAAATCAATTTCGATAAGGTTTAGCGCACCGTCTACATTAGTTTGATTTTTATCAGTCAATAGTTTTATCGGCATATTTTTTCTTACGGAATTAAATCTTATACCCGAAGATGAAACTGTGCCAATATTTGTAGAAAACTTATACGAAACCATATTTCCTTCTTCTGATGAATTTACCTCAACAGCAAGTGCGTATAAATGCATATCGCCTGTTATATCCTTTATAATAAGTTTACATATTTCGCCCTGTTTATTATACTCTACATAATATATATCAGATGACGCAAGTGTAAGATTATCAAGTCTTTGAACATATGTTTTATTATAATTTGTAACGCTTCCTGTATTTGTTGAATATATTTCTAAAATGCTTATATCATCACTTAATTTTTTATTGCCAAGTTTCATAGATGCATAATCAACTTTTCCATAAATATCACTTGTTGATGAATAAACGCTTATTTTACCAACGGAATTCTGATAAGTTAAAAGTACAACTTTGTTTATGTAATCTTTGTAATCTCTGTCTACTTTGTATTCGCCTTCAACACCGTCAGCGTCTACTATACAAGCATAATATGATGTGTAATTGTCGCCGTTTGAATTTTTGTACGTTTTCTTTCCTGTTTTTGTAAGATAACCGCTTATATTTCCAAGCGCTGTGTCATCTGAAACAACATCTGCAATTTCGCCGTTTTTACCAAGTAAAAGTGTTACTGTATCGCCAAAATTAAATGTACCTGATGATGAAAGTTTACTAAATGCAGTTGCACTTTCTATTTCATATGTTACACCGGAAACTGTTACTGATGTAAGCGTATCTTTATTTGGAGATGCACTTTCATATATACCTACAACCTTTTTACTGTAGGCTAAAATCATATCCATATCACTTATATAGTATGCAATATCATAAGTATTAAGTGATGCAAAATCCGACTGTTTTCCGTCTTTTATAACTTTTACACTTTCAGGATTGATTTCATATTTTGTATACCACATATTAGAAACTGTTAAAGGACCTTTTAAGTTTCCTTCTTCGTATACAACATATTCAATATCGCCGTATTTGTCATATTTCACATTTAAAATGTCGCCCATTTCCATATTCTGTTTTATTTGCTGATATGAAGAAACTTTATTTTCGTCTTCGTAAACAGTTACAGAATTTGTAAAATCAATCTGTTGTATAATTCCGTTGTTATATGCAAGTACTTTATCGTTTAAAACAGAATACACAACGTACTGTGATATATCAAGAACATCAAAATCTGCTAAAATATTTTTAGAAACAAGTACACCATAGTCAGTTACACCGTTTGAATTTTTAAACACTTTAAATGTATCGCCGCGTTTTGCTTCAGATACTGCAAGTTTATATGTTATCGTTTTTGATTTATGGTAAGTAAGTGTATTTTCAGACACATCAAGAATTTTTCCGTCAAGTACGATATCACTGCCCATAACAGATGTAATTTCATATTCTTCAATTATTTGATTTGAAGGAATAAAAGATGTTATAGTATCCTGGTCTTTTACTACGATATCTCCTTTTTTACCCAAATCATTTTCATCAAAATTAAAACCTATTTTATAAGTACCAACCGATGTTGCAATTTTATTTGCACCGACAGATGTATCTTCTTTTGCGGTAGATAAAAGTACTACATCTTCAATTATCTGACTATCAAATTCTGTTATATATTTTGTATTACCGTCTTTTTTCTTTGCATTTAAAAGATTGTAGACAAGTATTACAGCATCTTTCCTTGTAAGAGCATCGCCAATATTTTTTGAAATGTTTTCTGTTATATTTTTATTTTTTGCAATACTAATTTGAGCATACGGCCATGATGAGCCAAAATCATCATTTGTATAGCCCAAAAGTTTAAGTAGCATAGTAAGCCCTTCTTCATATGAAACAAGATTATCAGGTTTAAATGTTGCGTCCTCGTATCCGTTTACAATACCTGCATCTACTGCAACTTTTACATATGGTGCTGACCAGTGAGTGTATGGTACATCTTTAAACGGTGAAACAAAAATATTCGATGCAACACTATCACGATATGAAGATGCTGCTACTGCAATTTTTGTGAATTCTGCACGCGTTACATAATCATCTAAACGATAATTTCCATTACCATCTCCGTTTATGATGTTGAAGTTTGAAACAAATTCAATATAGTTATCTATGTTACCTTCTGCCGATACTGTTATACCAAGCGAAGAAAAAACGATTAAAAGTGATAAAACAGTACATAATATTTTATTTAGCAAAATAACTCCTCCTTTTGTTAATCATGTCTTAATGCTTCAATAGGATTAAGTGCAGCTGCTTTTTTTGCAGGGAAATATCCAAACGCAACACCTATAAGCGCAGATACCGTAAATGAAATAAACACTGCCGGTATTGAAAGTTTTGCCTTTATATCTAAAAACGTAATAATATAACAGGCGACTGCGCCAAAAATTATTCCCAGTATTCCGCCTATTGAACTTGTTGTAATTGCTTCAACAACAAATTGACTCATTATATCCCAAGGTGATGCACCAAGCGATTTTCTTACACCTATTTCTCTTGTTCTTTCTGTTACAGAAACAAGCATTATGTTCATAATTCCAATACCTCCTACAAGAAGAGATATTCCCGCAACAACCGCACCCATAACACTCATTGTACCTGTTACTTCGTTTATAGTATCAATGATGCTTGACATATTTATTACAGTGTAAGCATCTGTACTTGAAAACACACCATACAAATATTGTTCTATTTTTTGTTGTGCCATTTGTGCCACATCTTTGTTTAATGCACAAAATGTAAATGTATTTACATTTCCGTTTCCGGAGATTTTTTTGGCAACGGTATAAGGAATAACAATTGCATCATCGGTTGAAGATTCTTTGCTGTTTGCTTGCTCCTTGTAAACACCTACTATATTAAAAGATATGCCGTTGATTTTTATTTCATTTCCAAGTGCATTTTCACTCGTACCAAAAAATTCTTTCGCCACATAACTTCCGACTATACAATTTGAAAGTCTGTATTCACAATCTGCATATGTAACGCCTCTTCCGTATTCAACATCAACTGTGGCAACATCGTCATAATACTCGCCGACACCCTTTATACTTGTTGTATCAAGCGTTTCGCTGCCGCTTTTAATCGATGCTCCAGAAACTGTTACAGTAGGAGACATTGATTTTAAAAGAGTAGGATTTTCATCTACAAGGTTTTGCATATCATCTACATCTACACTTCTGTTTCCGCCTCTGCCACGGATTGAAACCGTAATATTTGTTGCACCAAGGCTTTCAAAATTTTCTAAAACGTCAGAAGTTACACCATTTATAACACTTACTATTACAATTACGGCAGCAACACCTATAATTATACCAAGCATTGTTAAAAACGATCTCATTTTGCTTGACATAAGGCTTTTTAATGCCATTGTAAGCGATTGTTTTACATTCATTCTAACACCTCTTTCGCAGCGGTATCAGAAATGATTTTGCCATCCTGAATTCTTATAATTCTTTTGGTTTCTTCCGCTAAAGACGGGTCATGAGTAATAAGAACTATTGTTGTCCCGTCATTATTGAGTTCTTTTAAAAAATTCATTACTTCCCTGCCTGTTTTTGTATCAAGTGCTCCGGTAGGTTCATCTGCAAGTATAACAGGTGGATTTCCTGCAAGTGCTCTTGCTATTGATACCCTTTGTTGCTGACCGCCGCTAAGTTGAGAGGGGTATTTGTTTATTCTGTCAGAAAGTCCGACTCTTTCTAAAGCTTGCAATGCTCTTTTTCGTCTTTCATCTGCACTCATACGTCTGTAAATAAGAGGAAGTTCAACATTTTCCAAAATATTAAGTTTTGGAATAAGATTATATTGTTGAAAAATAAATCCAAGTTCTTTGTTTCTTATTCTCGCAAGTTCTTTTTCATCAAGTGTACTTACATCGTGCCCATCTAAAAAGTATGTTCCGCTTGTTGGAATATCAAGACAACCTATAATATTCATACAAGTTGACTTTCCGCTTCCTGACGAACCTACAATAGATGTAAATTCGCCTTTTTCTATCGTAAGTGATATCCCATCAAGAGCCCTGATTTCGCTATCGCCATCGGAGTATATTTTGTAAACATCTTTAAGCTCTATCATTATATGCACTCCTTATCTTGTACTTTGACGGTTTTGACCGCTACTCTGTCGATTTTGACCCGTAGCGCCCGGACGGCCTTGACCCATATTACCGCTCATCGGGCTGCCACCCATTGGACCGCCCATACCGCCAGTAGGAAGACCAAACTGATTTGTAGAACTTGGTGCAGTTATATCCGGAAGAACAACTATATCTCCTTCATTTAATCCCGAAACTATTTCAATGTAACTATCATCACTAAGTCCCGTTTCAACAAATATTGCTTTATAACCTTCAGGAATTTCAAGTCCGTTTAAATATGGATTATCTTTTCCTTCTAAAGTATTAGAAGGGTTTGTACCTTTTTCAGAACTTATTTGTTTTCTGCCTTTTGTATTTTCTTTGTTTTCTCCACTTGGTTTTCCGCCTTCAAAGTTCATTTCTTTTGATGGTGCAAAACCTTCTGTATTATTTACAGTTGTTGCCTTTTTATTTGGTACTCCTACACCTTTGGACGATGTTTTTGCAATTACCACATTTCCACGTCTTACTGCACTTACAGGAAGAACTAAAACGTTTTCACGTTCTTCAATTATTATAGAAGCACTTACATTCATACCCGGAAGAAGTAAATCTTTGTTTTCGCTGTCAACAATTACAGTAACAGGATAACTTGTTACGCCTTGTTGTGATGTATATGTTTTTTTAACTTTTTCAACATAACCTGTAAATTTTTCGTTTTCATATGAATCTGCAGTAAATTCTACTTTTTGATTTTCTTTTATATTTACAATATCAAGTTCATCTATGTTCATATCAAAATAAAGTGTTGAAGAATCATGAATTATGGCAAGTGGTTCATTACTGTTTGTTGTATCTATTTTTTCGCCTTTATTTATGTTTTTTTCTACAATTTCACCGCCAATCGGTGCCTTGATTGTATAATCTTCCATATCTTCGTAAAGTCTTTCAAGATTGTCATATGCGTCATCAAGCGACATTTTTGCATTTTTCAGTGTGCTTTCTTTATAATCAGCATCAATATTTAGTAACAGTGCACCTTTTTCTATGTAATCGCCCTGTTTGTAATTTAAGTTGTAAACTTCACCGCCAACTTTTGCATTTATTGTTTCTTCATGACTGTACTTAAATACACCTTCGTTATTACAAGCATAGTTTCCCACAAGTGCAGTTGCCTTGTCGCCCTCTTTAATTGCACCGGGGTTTGTAACTGTAATTTCAATATCTCTTACTATTGCGCCCCCGTTTGTAGTTATATCGCCCGTTCCTACTCTTGTAACAGTTCCATCTACCTTTGTATAACTTGATGACAGTGCAACTGTTGCTTTTTCGCCAACATAAATATTTTTTGCATCATCACTGTTAAAACTAATATCTAATTTCATTTCATCACTATTTTTAATAGTTGCTATTACAAACCCATTATTTACATCATCGCCATTTTCAATGCTAAGAGTTTGCAAAACACCGCTTACAGGTGCATATACCTTTTGATTTTCCATTATCTCATTGTAATCTTTTAATGTATCGTTATACGAAATTTGTGCTTTTTCAAGTGATTTCTGCGCATTTTCTATGCTTCTTTCCATATCAGAAGTATCTATTTTGTAAAGAACATCATCTTTTTCTACAATATCACCGACTTCAAAAGTACATTCAAGAACTTCGCCTTTTATAGAAAGAGCGCTTACTTCATATTCATCTATTGCCGCTATTGTGCCGCTTCCCTCAATTGCTTTTGATACATTTCCGTACGAAACTGTTGCAGTTCTTACCTCTCCTGTTTTTTCGTCTTTTTTGCCGAAAAATCCAAATGCAAAAATTGATGCAACTACTGCTACAATAAGTACAATTGCTATAACTTTTTTCGATTTAAAAAATTTTCCAATCTTTTTAATTGATGCCATCTTAACAGTTGTCATTTTTATTTTTCCTTTCATTTTTATATAACTTAAAGTTCAAACCAGAATGTAGAACCCTCGCCTTTTTTGCTTATAACACCAAATGAAGATTCATGTTCTGTTAAAATATTTTTAACAATAGAAAGACCTATACCCGTTCCCTTTGTCAGTCTTTTATGAGTCCTGCTTGACTTATAGTATCTTTCCCATACTTTATCAATATCTTTTTCATCTATACCAACGCCTGTATCTGTTACTTCAAAACGTACTTTATCTTCGTTTTTCGAAACTTTTACAGCAATTATTTTATCTTCTCCCGTATAATTTACAGCATTATTTATTAAATTATAAATTACCTGAGAAATTTTTCTTTCATTACCTAATACTATTAAACCGTCTTCAATATCAGTTTTAAAGACATAGCCTTCGTTTTCTTCTAAAATCTTAAAATTATCAAGTATTGAATAAACAGTTTTTGAAAAATCAAAATTTTCTTTTTTCATGGAAACAGTACCCGACTCAAGTTTTGATAAATCAAGTATATCGCTTACAAGATCTGTAAGTCTGTCGGTTTCATCAATTATAACCTGTGTATGAACCGTTCTTTTTTCAGGATTATCTCCCGATAAATCACGTATCATTTCCGCATATGATTTTATTATTGTAAGAGGTGTTTTTAAATCGTGCGATACATTTGCCATAAGATCGCGCCTTAATGTATCTGTTTTTGAAAGTTCAGTTGCCGCATAGTTTAGTGCATCTGAAAGTTCACAAATTTCTTTGTATCTTGCGCCTTCAAATTCAACATTGTAATTTCCCGTGGCAAGTACCTTTGCAGAATTTGTCATATTCTTTATAGGTTTTACAATTCTGTTGGATAAAAGATACGATGCAATAAATGCAATTATAAGTGATGTTATCGTACACATTATAAGTTGATTTCTAAGTACTTTTACAGTTGTATCCATAGGAATCATAGGTGTTTTTATGTAAAAATAAATTCTTTCGCCGCAAAAATCCAAGCTTGCAATATTTGCTATAACATTAGTTCTAAAATTTCCGTCTTTTAAAGTAAACGGTTTATTTATTTCGCCTTTTTTTATTTTGCTTTTTACAGTTGCAACCTCATTTGGATTTATTCGTCTTTCGCCATGGAATTTACCCATTTCATCTCTTGAAATAATTTCTCCTTCGGCGTCAAACATATGCATTGTTACTCCGCCTTCAAATGCAACTTTTCCAGCCTGAAAATAGTGGCGCTCCAAATTACTGTCAAAATTATGCAGACCAAATTCTTTTTTTGAAGCTTCCTTAAAATTTAATGTTATTTTTTCGCCCATCTGGCTTATTTCTTCTTTTTTCATTGTAACGTAATAGGCGTTAAAAAGCATTATTTGAAATACCCAAAGCATTACAAAAATAATAACAGTAAAAAGTACAAATGACCGCCACATACTGTTTCTTAATGTTACTGTGTTTTTTCGCATAAACTTACCTCATCAAACTTCAAATTTATATCCTAAACTTCTTAGTGTAACAATATAATTTCTGTAATTTCCAAGGCTGTTTCTAAGCATTTTAATATGTGTATCAACTGTTCTGTCATCGCCGTAAAAATCATAGCCCCATACATCAGATAAAAGTTTTTCTCTTGAAAGTGCTATATTTTTATTTTTAACAAGATAAAACAAAAGGTCATATTCTTTCGGTGTCATATCTGCCTTTTGCCCATCTATAATAACATTTCTTCCTGTAATATCTATTTTCAATCCGCCAAATTCAACAATTTCATTTTCACCTGTAGTATTTTTTGAATTTCTTGAAATTATTACCTTTAAACGCGCCATAATTTCTTTTGGAGAAAAAGGCTTTGTAACGTAATCGTCTATGCCCATTTCAAATCCAAACAGTTTATCATATTCCTCGCCTCGTGCAGAAAGCATAAGTACAGGAATATTTTTAATCTTTTTAATTTCTTTACAAGTTGAAAAACCATCAAGTCGCGGCATCATTACATCAAGAACAACTGCATCAAAGTCTTCTGATTTTACAATATTTACCGCTTCCATACCATCTTTTGCTTCAACTACCGCATATCCTTCAAATTCAGCGTATTCTTTTATAACGGCTCTTATTTTTTCTTCATCATCAACTATAAGAATTCTGTACATTTTATACACCTCAAAAAGATTCTATTATTTTTATGTGATAACAATGTGATAAAAAGAAAAAAAGTTGGCAAATATACCTTTGCCAACTTCGCATTTGAAATTTATTTTTCGATGCCAAATCTCTTTCTGAATTTATCAACTCTACCGCCAGAATCAACCAATTTCTGTTTTCCGGTATAGAAAGGATGACATTTTGAGCAAATTTCTACATTGATTTTTTCTCTTGTAGAACGTGTTTCCCATGTTTCGCCACAAGCACATTTTACAACAGCTGTTTTATATTCTGGATGAATTCCTTCCTTCATTTATTTCACCTCTTTCATTAGATTCACATTTATCAATTACATAATTAGCAACATTGAGTATATCACAAAAAAAATAAAAATGCAATAGTTTTTTTAAAAAAATGTAAATTTATTGAAATCGGCAAATTCTATCACTTATTCATATTTTCAAAATACCCTTGTTGATGTGAACATACAGGACATACAAGCGGTGCACTTACTCCCTGATGAATATATCCGCAGTTTGTACATTTCCACGTTGTTTCCTTATTATCTTTAAATAATTCGTTGTTTTTTAATTTGTCATAATACATTTTAAATCTGTCGCTGTGCGTTTTTTCGATTTCCGATATATTATAAAATGTAACTGCAATTTTTTCAAAACCTTCTTCGCGTGCTATATCGCCAAATGTTTTGTATATCTGGTCATATTCTTCAAATTCATTTTCTACTGCCGCTTTCAAATGGTCAAGCGTAGACGTGTATACATTTACAGGATATGCTGCATCAATTACAATCCCCTGCCCGTTAAATTCCTTTAAAAAATTGTAGAATACTTCGGCGTGCTCTGCTTCTTCGCATGCAGTTGTTTTAAAAATTGTTTCTATTACATAAAGTCCTTCACTTTTTGCACACCCTGCTGCCATTTCATATCTTCTTTTTGCCTGACATTCGCCTGCAAATGCACGCATCACGTTTATCATTGTTCTGCTGTCTTTAAGTAACATAAATATTCCTCCAAAATAGTTTTATTAAGCATATTTTAACCGTTTTTTCATATTATATAATAATTTTTTCAAAAAACTATTGCATTTTTCAAAATTATATGTTAGAATGTTTTGGTAAAACGGGCGGTCCTCTGTAATACTACTGGCTTATGCTTAGTACTATAATTTCTTGTTACAAGAACGTCTACGGAAGAGAGGAGGAAATAAGAATGGATATAATCAAAAGTTTAACTGCAGATCAGATCAGAACAGATTTGCCAGAACTTTGCATTGGGGACACTGTTAAAGTTCATGTTAAAGTTAAAGAAGGTAACCGTGAAAGAATTCAGGTTTTTGAAGGTACAATTATCTGCAAAAAACATGGCGGTATTACTGAAACATTTACTGTTAGAAGATTATCTTACGGAGTTGGTGTTGAAAGAACCTTCCCTGTAAATTCTCCTAAAATTGCTAAAATCGAAGTAGTTAGAAAAGGTAAAGTAAGACGTGCTAAACTATACTACATCAGAGAAAGAGTCGGCAAATCGGCTAAAGTAAAAGAATTGATTAAGTAATTTTGCATTAAAGGTGCTATGGTAATGATTTGCCATAGCATTTTATGCATATTGGAGGATTTTTTATGAATAATTTTAATAATGAAAATTCAAATAACGAAATTTATAATAATACAAATACAAACGAAGTTGTTGGCGTAGCAGAAAATGCGCCTAAAAAAAGTTCGTGGCAAAAAGAACTTCTTGACTGGACACTTTCAATAGTTATTGCTGTTGTTGTTGCACTTCTTCTTACAAATTACGTTTTTCAACTTGTTAATGTTAAAGGTAGTTCTATGGAACCGACTCTTCATGATGGCGACTTTTTATATGTTCATAAACTTATGTACAAACCGGAAGTTGGAGATATTATAGTACTTGATGCTCCTGATGACCCTGAAAAATTCTATATTAAAAGAATTGTTGCACTTGAAGGTCAGACAGTAAGCATTGACCTTTACGATGACAAACTTTATGTAGACGGCGAAGAAGTTGAAG
Organism: Oscillospiraceae bacterium; assembly: GCA_015069095.1. Taxonomy (GTDB): domain Bacteria; phylum Bacillota; class Clostridia; order UMGS1810; family UMGS1810; genus SIG430. The sequence goes on from SVJH01000012.1 coordinate 30,986, forward strand.
AACCTTACATCGACCCTAAAGCAAACTGGACAGAAGGAAGTGCAGAACCTTACACAGTTCCAAAAGGTCATGTTTTTGTTCTTGGAGATAACAGATATACAGGCGGAAGCAAGGACTCAAGAAGTTTAGGTGCTATTCCGATTGAAAACATCACAGGTAAAGCAATGTTCAGATTATTCCCGTTTGATAATTTCGGCGGATTATACAATAATTAAAGGGTGAATTTAATTCACCCTTTTTAAGTAGAAGGAAGGTTTTTATGAACGTACAATGGTTTCCAGGCCATATGGCAAAAACTCGCAGACTTATTGAAGAAAACTTAAAACTTATTGATATTGTTGTAGAACTTTTAGATGCAAGACTTCCTATATCAAGTCAAAATCCAGAAATTGACATGCTTGTTAAAAACAAACCGCGTCTTATACTTCTTAACAAGGCAGACATAGCAGATAAAGAAGTTACAAAACAGTGGATTGAATACTTTAAAGAAAAGGGTATTTGTGCTATAAGTATAAGTTCAACACAAAGCAAAAACTTAAATGTCATTTTCGATAAATGTCGTGATATTTTAAAAGATAAACTTGAAAAACAAAAAGAAAAAGGTATTGTTAACAAACCTATTAAAATTATGGTCGTTGGCGTTCCAAACGTAGGAAAATCATCGTTTATCAATAAACTTTCGGGCAAAAAAAGTGCAATTACCGGCGACAGACCAGGTGTTACACGCGGAAAACAGTGGATTCGTCTTAAAAACGGATTTGAACTTTTAGATACTCCGGGAATTTTATGGCCTAAATTTGAAGATGAATTAACAGGGTTAAAACTTGCTTTTACAGGTGCTATAAAAGATGAAATTATGGACGTAGAACTACTTAGCGTAAAACTTTTGGAGCATCTTAAAAAAACATATCCCCTATCTCTTACAAATCGTTATAAAATGACAGATTTTGATGACCTTGACGGATATGAAATGCTTACCCTGCTTGGCAAAAAAAGAGGCTTTGTTGTATCTGGCGGAGAAATTGATACTTTAAGAGCAGCAAACATTTTGCTTGATGAATTTCGCGGAGCGTATCTTGGCGAGATTTCACTTGAAACACCAAATGATTTTAAGGCGGTAGAATAAATGGATTTTGATATTTTAGAATACGAAAAAAAATACTGGAACATGGGCTGCAAATACGTTGCAGGTGCCGATGAAGCAGGCAGAGGTCCACTTGCAGGACCAGTATATGCCGCAGCTGTTATTTTAAAACCCGGCACTGTAATAGAAGGTCTTACAGACTCAAAAAAACTTTCTGAAAAAAAGAGAGATTATTACTTTGATGTAATAAAAGAAACCGCACTTTGCTACTCGATTGCAAGCGTAGATGAAAAAACAATCGATGAAATAAACATACTAAATGCAACTTATCTTGCATTTAGAAAAGCAGTAGAAGGTCTTAGCATAAAGCCTGAAATTGCACTTATTGACGGAAACAGAATGGGCGACCTTCCCTGCGAAAAAGAACTTATCATAAAAGGCGACCAGAAAAGTCTTTCTATCGCAGCGGCATCTGTACTCGCAAAAGTTTCAAGGGACAGACATATGGATATGCTTGATGAAATTTATCCTCAGTACGGATTTAAAAAACACAAAGCATATGGAACAAAAGCCCACTACGAAGCACTACAAAAATATGGTGCAAGTGATGTTCACAGAAAATCATTCAGACTTTTTAAATAGGTGAAAAATGTATAATATTATATTTGGAAGAAACGGCGAAAAAAGAGCCGCATTGTATTTAAAGAAAAACGGATACAAAATTATTGAAACAAATTATAAAACACCAATTTCAGAAATAGATATAATTGCATACGACAAAAACGTGCTTTGTTTTATTGAAGTAAAAACACGAAAAAATGCGGATTTTGGCACTCCAAGCGAAGCGGTTGACAAAAGAAAACAGCAAAAAATTATTCAGGGTGCTTTTTCTTTTTTGCAGCATAAAAACTTAGAGTGTGAAATGCGCTTTGATGTTGTTGAAGTTTATGCTGACAAAGACTTTAAAAAAGTAAATTTCAATCTTATTAAAAATGCATTTGACAATTCATTTTAGGAGGATAAATATGGAATATTCACTATTTGATGCCCATTGTGATACAATTTTAAAAGTATACACAGAAAATGAAAATCTTTACGATTGTCCATTTGATATAAATATAAAAAAACTACTTGAATTTAAAAAAGCATCACAGGTTTTTGCCATCTTTAACGAAGGCAATTTACTAAGCAACGATATAATAAACATTATACATCTTCTTAAAAGTAATATGAAAGATTGCAAGGTAAAAACAAATACAAAAAGTCTTGAAAAAACAAATGCTTTCATTTCTATTGAAGGCGTTGGAAATACAAAAGATTTATCTGCAATTGACATTGAAAGATTCTATAACGAAGGCGTACGCATTATATCACTTACATGGAATCAGAATAATAGACTTTGCGGTGGAATTTTAAATAACAACGAAGGATTAACTTTACAGGGCAAAAAAATTCTTAAAAAAATGAGCGAACTTAATATAATACTTGATGTTTCGCACATAAGCGATGAAGGTTTTTACGATTGTTTTGAAAACTTTGACGGAAAAATTGTTGCAACTCATTCTAACTCAAGAACAATTTGTCCGCATATGCGAAATCTTACTGACGACCAGTTTATGTGCATTAAAAAAAGAGGCGGAGTTGTGGGAATGAATTTGTACCCGCTTTTTATCAACAATTCAGATACTGCATATACAAAAGATATCATAAAACATATTGAATATTTTTTATCTTTAGGTGGCGAAAACAACATCGGAATAGGTGCAGATTTTGATGGTATTGAGTACAAAATGAAAGATATATCTGATGTGTCTAAAATGTATATTTTATTTGATGAAATGAAAAAACTTAATTATTCTGATGAAATAATAGATAAAATCTCTCATAAAAACTTTGAAAATTTACTAAAAAATGTTTAAATTTGAAATTTTTGAAGAAATTTCTTGCATTTTGATATATCATATAGTATAATATTACAAACATAAAGAATTTTTTTGAATTTTACAAAAATGTAAATTTCAATGCAATACGGAGGAAATATAGTAATGAACTTATCAAAAAAATTTATGGGGATTTCACCCTCTCCTACACTTTCAATAGACGCAAAATTTAAGCAAATGAAAGCCGATGGTCTTAACGTTGTCGGTTTTGGTGCAGGAGAACCTGACTTTGATACCCCATCTCATATAAAACAGGCTGCTATTGATGCTATAATGAGCGGTATGACAAAATACACTCCCGCATCAGGAATACTTCCGCTAAAAAAAGCAGTTTGCGACAAACTAAAAAAAGATAACAATTTAGATTATGAACCAAGTCAAATTGTTATAAGTAATGGTGCAAAACATTCACTTATGAACGTTTTTGGTGCTATTTTAAATCCTGGTGATGAAGTAATTATTCCTGCTCCGTACTGGGTAAGTTATTCTGAAATGGTAAAACTTAACGATGGTGTTCCTGTAATTGTTTACTCAGGCGAAGATGAAGATTTTAAAATTACTCCAAAGAAAATTGAAGAAAATATTACTGACAAAACAAAAGCAATCATCATAAACAGTCCTTCTAACCCTACAGGTATGGTTTATACAGAAGAAGAACTAAAAAATATTGCCGATGTTTGTTTAAAACATGGTATTTATATTGTATCTGACGAAATTTATGAATATCTTATTTATGATGATAAAAAACATTTTTCAATCGCACAGATTAGCGATGAAATTAAAGATATTACAATCATTGTAAACGGTGTTTCAAAAACATATGCGATGACGGGCTGGAGAATTGGTTATACTGCATCAAATCCGACTATTGCAAAAATGATGTCAAACGTACAAAGCCATGCTACATCAAACCCTAACTCTATTGCACAGTATGCTGCACTTGCTGCACTTACAGGTCCGACAGATGAACTTGACAAAATGATATCGGAATTTTCAAAAAGACGCGACTATATGTGTGAAAGAATTGAAAAAATTGATGGTGTATCATCTCTTAAACCTAATGGCGCATTTTACGTTATGATGAACATTTCAAAACTATACGGAAAACAAATAAATGGTAAAACAATAAACTCTGCTGACGATTTTGCAGAATTTTTCTTAGAAAGCAAACTTGTTGCAGTTGTTCCCGGAACAGGATTTAGTGCAAAAGATTACGTAAGATGGTCTTACGCTACAAGCCTTGAAAATATTAAAGAAGGTCTTGACAGACTTGAAAGTTTTTTAAGTGAACTTAAATAATTAAATCCCATTGGCAAATGCCAATGGGATTTTTATTTTATACATTTTTTGGAAGTGCAGTTTTTAAATTTCCAAGATGCAAATCGTAACTTAATTTTTCGATTTCAAATTTTTTGTTTTCATAGTTTAAAACCGTTACAGATGCATTTGATACCCAAGGTATGTTTTTCATCTCGCTTAGCGGTTTATTCTTTATGTATGTTTCAAAAACTCTTATAGGTGTTGCGTGTGTTGCAATAACAACTGTTTTCCCTTCGTTTTCTTTAGCAATTTGTTCTACCTGACAAACTATTCTTTTTTGAAGTTCGCTTACGCTTTCGCCATCGTCCGGATGTGAATCTCCTATATTTTCAAGCCATAAACCATAACTTTTTGGAAATTTCACTACAAGTTCATCAAACTTTTCGCCTTCCCATTTACCTGCGTAAATTTCACGTAAATTTTCGTTTTTTATAACTTCTTTTCCTATTAAATCAGCAACTGCTTTACCGGTATTATATGCCCTTTTAAGATCACTTGCATAAACTTTATCAACATTATAATTTTCTGTAACATATTTTGCACTGATTTCGGCTTGTTTTTTACCCAATTCCGAAAGCGGAGCATCTTTATGTCCAACAAAAATCCCCTCTAAATTTGCCACACTTTGTCCATGTCTTATAAGTATTATTCGTGTCATTAAACTTTTACCTTCTTCAATATAAAATTCCTTTGTATAATACCATATTTTTAAATGTTAGTCAATTATATTTCGAAAATGTTTCGTAAGTTTATATATTGATTTCGTTTGCTTAAAGTATTATAATACCTTATTATAAGGAGATGAAAAAATGATTAACACTTTCGATTCGAAAGATTATAAACGTAGCAGAGGTGCATATATAGGTCAATGTACTTTTGAATACTTTATATCACTTTTTGTTGCTGATGCTTTTTTGGCAAAACTTCTTACCAACATAGGTCTTAGAGACTCTTTAATCGGTATTATTTCATCATTTGTTACTTTAGCATTTTTATTTCAGCTTTTATCTATTGTTATTGCAAATAAAATAAAAAGCACAAAAAGAGTTGTAATAATTTTTGAAACTGTTTGTAATCTTTTGTTCTTTACACTTTATACAATTCCATTTATGCCATTTACAACAGAGGTTAAAACTACAATTGTAATTCTAAGTGTAATATTTGCATATATATCAAAATACCTTGTAGCCTCTATTTTGTTTAAATGGGCAAACGGCTATGTTGAGCCATCAAAAAGAGGAAGATACTCTGCTGTTAAAGAGATGATTTCTTTAATAACAGGAATTGTATTTACCCTATCCACAGGTTATATAATAGACCAATATGAAGCACTTGGAAATATTAAAGGCGGATTTATTTTTATTTCCATTTCAATACTGGTACTAAGTATATGCAATTTTGTAAGTTTACTTCTTATTAAAGATGAAAAAAAAGAAATTACAAATACAAATAAACCAAAAGCAAAAGATATTATAAAAAATACACTTGGAAACAAAAATTTTGTGAACATAACTTTTGCACTTGTGCTTTGGGATATTGCAAGATATTTAACAATAGGATTTTTAGGAACATTTAAAACAAAAGAACTACTTTTGTCAGTAGGAGCAGTACAAGTAATAAACATGGTTGCTAACCTAATAAGACTTTCAATATCGCTTCCGTTTGGTAAGTATTCCGACAAATACTCATTTGCAAGTGGTCTTAAACTTGCATATATAATTGTTGCGATTGGGTTTTTAATGATTGCTTTTACAACTTCTAAAACCTGGTGGTTTATTATACTTTATACAATATTGTTTAATGTAAGTCTTGCAGGCTCAAATCAGAACGCATCAAATATTACATACAGTTACGTTAAAAACGAGTACTTCGTCCATGCAACTGCAATAAAAAACAGTATCAGCGGTATATTAGGATTTGGAGCATCACTTGTTGGAAGTAAAATTTTATCGCATATTCAAGCAAACGGAAACACATTTTTCGGTGTTCCTGTATACGGTCAACAAGTTCTCGGTGCAATAAGTTTTGTTATAATGATTGTTGATATTTTATTTATACATTTTGTTATAGAAAAACAAAAAGTAATGGTACAATAAAAAAGATACACAGTTCACATCATTGAGATGCCTTTTTTGTTTGACATAAAAATCACACTGTGATAGAATTTAAAAAACAGACATTCGGAGGAATAAAAATGAAACTTGCTACAACGACAGGCGATTTTGAAGAATATACATCATCTCAACTTGAGGCAATAGAATACATATCTAAATCCGGATTTAAATATCTTGACTATAATTTCTGCATGGATTACAGACATAAAACGGGTATTTATTCAGATGGGGATTTTAATCTTTATTTAGAAAGTGTGCTTAAAAAGTGCGATGAAACAGGCGTAAAATTTGTTCAGGCGCACGCACCTATGGGTATAAGTTTTGGACGTAATGATGAAAAATTTATCGAAGATACAAAAAAGAGCATAGATGCATCTAAAATACTTGGAATAAAAAACATTGTTGTTCATACAGAGCGTTATGAAAACACCGACAAAGACGATACAATAAAAAAGAACAAAGAATTTTTTATTCCAATACTTGAGCACGCAAAAAAACACAACATAAACATTCTTGTTGAAAACTTTAACAGAATATGGAAAGAAGGCGCCTACTGGATAGATAATGCTTTTGACCTTAAAGAATTTGTTGAATATGTAAATCATCCAAACCTTAAAATCGTGTGGGACACAGGACACGGAAACTTAAAAGATACCTCGCCATACGATGCACTTTGTCATCTTGGAGATTATGTTTATGGGCTCCATGTTCAGGATAACCGCGGATTTAAAGACGACCATACTGCTCCGTTTTTTGGTACACTTGATATAGATTCTTTAATGAAAGGGCTTATAGAAATCGGATATAACGGGTATTTTACTTTTGAAGCATCAAATATTTTTGCACCGTCAAATTTAAAATCCGATGAAAATAAAAACGGCCCGTTATATAAACTGCCGCTTGAATTTAAAATAAAAATGGAAAATATGCTTTATGAAATAGGAAAGCATATTCTTACAACTTACAACGTATTTGAAGATTAGTTTTTTGTTATAATTACAGTAAGTGGCGGATTGTTTGGACGGTTAAAGAAGTCGCTCACTAAAACAGTATATTTTTTATAATCCAGATTTTTAAAATATTCCATGACGCCTTCTTTTTCTTCGGTGCCCGAATTTTTCCCGTAATAAACAGTAACAGATATAAATCCTTCGCAAGATAAAACGGCGAGGGATTTTTCTATTGCATTTATTGTGCTTTCCTTTTTTGTTTGCTTTTTATGGTCTCCGCCAGGAAGGTACCCAAGGTTAAAAACAACGCATTTTACACTTTCTTTTACATATTTATCTAAATTTTCGTGCGAATCTAAAATTAAATCTGCATTAGAAATATTGTTTTCCAAAAGTAGTTTTTTTGTGTTTTCAACTGCAATATTTTGCACGTCAAATGCGTAAACTTTTCCACCTTCTCCAACTGCATTTGCAAGTTTTAAAGTGTCAAAACCATTACCCATTGTTGCATCAATAACAATATCGTTTTTGTTTACATATTTATTTATAAAGTATTCTGTAATGTTTTGTGGCTGAATCATTTTTATAACTCCTTAATCATCTTTTTAGGGCTTATATTAAACCTTTTTTTGTACATTTTACAAAAATAAGAAGTGTCGTTAAAACCGCAAAGGAAAGATACCTCGTTAAGTTTTATATTAGGATTTGTTTTGATGATATAATACGCATTTTCAACTCTTATTTTTGTAAGTATACTAAATATTGACATACCAAATTTTTCTTTGAATTTATGGCAAAGTTTTGATTTTGAATACGGATATATTAAAAGCAAATCGTCAAGTGAAATTTGTTTTTGATAGTTGTTTTCAAGATAGTTATAAACTTTGTCAATTTCCTTTTTTTCTTCAAGATACGTTTCGTCAAAAAACGAAATAATTGCAAGAAAAGTTTTTGCACAAAGATTTGCAATCGAACTTTCTGATTCAAGACTGTTAAAAAGCATTTCAAGGTGTGATTTAAATATCTGCGAATTTTTGTTATAAAAAATTCCGTAATTTTTAATGTTGTAGTAATTCTTTATTTTATCAAAATCTGTTGCGGTAAATGATAAAAACGCAGTAGTAAAATTATCTGTCGTGCCGTAGTATTCGTGTGGAAAACCTTTTTCTAAAAAAAACAAATCGCCTTTGTTAAGGTTAAAAATTTTACCGTCAATTTTAATAATGCCGCTGCCTTCTCTTATTAAAAAAAGTTGATGAAATTCGTATCCTGTATTTCTTAAAGTGGGCGGTTGCAAAAAGTATGTATCTATTGTTCTTAAATAAAACGGAAAAATATTTAATGTATTTTCTTCGTATGTTTTAATCTTCATATCATACCTCTTATGCAATATAATTATATATTTTTTGAAAAAGTGCAAAAATTTAATAAAAAATAACAATATAATTATAAAACAACAATTATATAAAGTCAATTAAAAAAAGATTTGTCAAATACATTGATTTAAATGTCGATTTGTGTTATATTGAATATAATACTTTAAAATAACGGAGATTGAATATGACAAAACGTTTTAACATAATAATCACATTTTTTATTTTGATTTCACTGCTTTTTGGATGTGCAAATGTTCCAAAAAATCCAAACACTCCAAAACCTGAGGTTAAAAACCCTAAAGTTATTCCTTTGCCACCGATAGAAGTTGGCGCATATGACGTTGAGGAAATACTTTCAAAAATGTCGCTTGAAGAAAAAATATATCAGATGATGTTTGTTACTCCTGAGACTATATCATCTAATGTTAAAGATCCTCTGTCAGCCGAAACGATGGCGGAGTACCCTGTTGGCGGAATAATTTATTTTTCAAATAATCTTGCAAATGAAGCGCAAATTAAAAAAATGATAAGCGAAACTCAAAACAACAGCCGTATTAAACTTTTTATTGGTGTTGATGAAGAAGGTGGCAGAGTTTCAAGGCTTTCGGGAATTGGAAGTATTGAAAAACTCTCTCCTATGAAAGAAATAGGCGACGCAGGCGATACAAATAAAGCAACAGAAGTGGGAAAGCATCTTGGAAAAGGGCTTAAAGAACTTGGATTTAATGTTGATTTTGCACCTGTTGCTGATGTTATAATAAGAGAAGATAATAACGAAATCGGAGACCGTTCTTTTGGAACTGATGCAAATGTAGTTGCCTTAATGGTGGGCGAATTTGTAAAGGGAATTGAAGAAGAAGGCGTACTTAGTGTTCTTAAACATTTTCCTGGACACGGAAGCACATATGCAAACTCGCATAACGGGTATTCCGAAAGCGAAAGAGAGCTTAACGAACTTAGACAAACAGAACTTCTACCTTTTAAAAAGGGTATAGAGAGTGGTTCAAAATTTGTTATGGTATCGCATATGACACTTGTAAATGCAACCGAGGAAAAACTTCCGTCATCACTTTCAAAAGAAGTTATTACAGACCTTCTTATAAACGAACTTTCGTTTAAAGGGATAGTAATTACCGATTCAATGAGCATGGGCGCAATAACAAATGAATACTCTAAAAAAGATGCTACGCTTATGTGCATAAAAGCAGGTGCTGATATGATACTTATGCCACCAAGTCCAAAAGATGCATTCGATGCAATATATGCGGCAGTCCAAAGCGGAGAAATTACAGAAGAAAGAATTAACGAAAGCGTAAGAAAAATACTTAAAGTAAAAAAAGAAAAGGGAATTATTTAAATAACAAGGAGACTTAAGATGATGAAGGGCGAATTAGAAAACGGCGTTAAAAGAGTACTTATTACAAAAGAAGAAATTGACCAAAAAATTAAAGAAGCAGGAAAGAAAATAAGCGAGTCTTACGATGGAAGACCGATTTTACTTGTAAGCATACTAAAAGGTGCATTTGTATTTATGGCAGATTTATGCCGTGCAATAGATGTTCCTTGCGAAATTGGATTTATGTGTGCAAAAAGTTATTATTCAGGCACAGTATCTTCAGGCATTGTTCAAATTACAATGGATTTGGAACAGGATATAAGTAAATATCATGTAATTATAGTGGAAGATATTGTTGATACAGGAAGAACACTAAACGATGTTGTAAAACTTTTAAAAGAAAGAAATCCTATTTCTTTAAAAGTTGTTACACTCCTTGACAAACCTTCAAGAAGAATTGTTGATTTTAATCCTGATATGTCGCTTTTCACAATTGATGACCTTTTTGTTATCGGATATGGTCTTGACTGTGCTGAAAAATACAGAAATCTTCCATACATAGCAGAATACAACACAGAAAATGCATAAGGAATTTACAATACAAATTCAAAAAGAAACAGTTGTAAAAGACGTTTTATTAAACGACTTATCTTTAGCACTTGTAACGCATCTTAAAAAGTACGATGACGGAATACTTTTAAATGGTAAAAAAGCATATGTAAACGCAAAATTAAAAAAGGGCGATGTGCTAAAAATTAAAATATACGACGAAAAATCAAATATAGAGCCAAGTAATATTCCAATAAATATTTTGTACGAAGATGATGACATAATTGTCCTTAATAAAGAAAGAAATATGCCAACTCATCCTTCTCAAAATCACCATAAAGATACACTTGCAAACGGACTTTTGTATTATTTTAAAGATGAAATTTTTACATTCCGTGCAATAACAAGGCTCGACAAAGATACATCAGGCGTTGTGCTTGTTGCTAAAAATCCTTATTCGTCGCATATTTTAAATAAGGATATGAAAAACAAAAAAATAACAAAAGAATACTTTGCTGTTGTAAACGGTGTTCCAAATAAAAATCAAGGCGAAATAAATGCACCGATAAAACGTGAAGAAGGCACAGTAATGCTAAGAAAAGTTGCTCCCGACGGAAAAGAAGCAATAACAAAGTACGAATTGATAGATGAAAATGGTAAGTTTTCACTTTTAAAACTTTATCCTATAACAGGCAGAACGCATCAGATAAGAGTTCATTTAAGCTATATAGGAAATCCTATTTTTGGCGATGACCTTTACGGCGCACCTCAAAAAGGAAGTATGCAACTTCATTGCGGATGTATAAAGTTTTATCATCCTGTTACAAAAAAGGAAATGAAAATAGAAGCACCATTGCCTTGTGATATGAAAAAAATAATGAAAATATAAAAACGGGTGATTTTAAATCACTCGTTTTTTACCTCTATAAACTGAGTATTCTTATATTTTTCTTTTACTTCATTGTCAAACTTATAATCAGTGATAATTGCGCTTACGTTGTTTAAATCAAAAAGGTTAATTGAACGTGCAACATCAATTTTATCGTGGTCAACAAGGTAGTAACTTTTTTTAGAATTTTTAATCATACACCTGTGCAGAAGGTCATATGCGGTTGAAGATGAAATAATGCCGTCTTTTGTAATTCCTCCTGTTGAAAAAAACACTTTGTCAGCATTATATTTTGATGCGTTAAGCACTGTAATATCTCCCGCTAAAAGATATGGTACTTCAACAACATTTCCGCCAAGACATATTGTTTTTATTCCATATTCGCTAAGATATGTAACAATATTTATATTGTTTGTAATAACTGTTATATCTTTTTTCTCAGTTAAAAATTTTGCCATATATTCTGTTGTAGTGGTACCATCAATAAAAATTGTATCGCCATCGCATACTAAATTTGCGGCAACGTGTGCAATTTTTTGCTTTTCACTTTTCATTTTGTGGTATCTAAACGGGAGCGGAATACCTTTTTTCTTAACAAGTTCAACACCGCCGTACGTTCTTTTTATAAGATTTTGCTTTTGCATAATGTTTAAATCACGATTTATTGTGGCAGTGCTGTAATCTAATTTTTCTGTAAGATACTTTACAGTAACATATCCGTTTGCTTTTAATATGGTAATAATGTTATCAATGCGCTCTTTCTGATACATTTTTATCGCCTTCTTTTTTTGAGAAAAGTTGAGAATTTGCCAATATTTTGAACGTACTTGAAAAATGTTTTATGTGTGTTATAATGAATTATACTAAAAAACAACAAAAATTTCAAGCGGAAGTGAACAAATATGAAAAACCTTACTGAAGGGAACATATACAAAACATTTATACTTTTTGCAATTCCAATTGTTCTTACAGGGCTTTTATCAACAGCATATAATATAATCGACAGTATGATAGCAGGCTCCTACCTTGGTGCAAATGCTCTTGCATCAATAGGGTGCAGTGCATCTTACGTAACACTTTTAACATCGCTTTTCTGGGGATACGCAGGCGGTGCATCACTTCATGGTGCTGTTCTTTTTGGAGCGAAAGATTATGTTTCTTTAAAAGAAAGTGTAATAAACAATGTGTATTTATATCTTCTTTTGGCAATTGTAACAAGTGCCTTGACCTTAATTTTTAAAGGACCGATTTTTTCTTTTTTAAAAGTCGACCCTTCTGTGATAAAAGATGCATCAGTTTATTTTTCGATTATAATAATATTTAATTTTATAATTGCGTTAAATCCATTTTTTGCGTTCACATGTCATTCGCTCGGAATGAGTTCATATCCGCTCAAAATGTCGATTATATCAACTGTTATAAATATTGGTGGAAATATTTTAAGTGTAACAGTTTTACACGCCGGTATAATTGGAATTGCAATTTCATCGATACTTGCAGCATTTGTTGTAGATGTATTTTACATACTGAAACTAAAAAAATGCTTTAGTAAGCTTGGTGTAAAAGATTATAAAGTTAAATTGAACTTAAAAACAATAAAAGATACAGTCGGCTATAGTGTGCCTGTAACGATCCAGCAACTTATTATGTACATATCTTCATTTGTAGTTTCGCCTTTTATAAATATAGTAGGAGCAAGTGCAACTGCAGCGTATGACGTTTCTTTAAAAATTTACAACATAAGTGCCGGAATTTATCAAAACAGTGCAAAAACTCTTACCAATTTCACAGCACAATGTATTGGTGCACAAAAGTACGATAAAATTCAAAAAGGATTAAAAGTCGGCTTTTTGCAAGGTATTGCACTTTTAACACCAGTGCTTGTTTTAAGTGTTATATTTGCAAAATCAATTTGCCAGATGTTCTTCCCGAAAGGTTATACAGGCGATGCACTTAAATTTTCTATAATATTTGTAAAATACGTTATGCCATTTTTATATGTAAATATGATAAACAATCTTTTCCACTCGTTCTTCCGCGGTGTAAAGGCAATGAAATTTCTATTGTTTTTCACAGCACTTGGTTCTTTAAGCCGAATAATTGCAACAGTTATTCTTTCGCCAAAATATGGAATATATGGTGTATACGCAGGTTGGGTAGTTTCGTGGATAATCGAGGCAGTATTTGCGTTTGTTGCATATCTTTCAAACGGATGGAAAACGTACTAAGAATAAAGAAACTATTGACCAAAAAAGGCAAGATTAAATCTTGTCTTTTTTTATGTTAAATTATGTAAAACAAGTGTTTTATACATCTTTTTAGTGTATATTATATTGTTTAGGCAAATTTGCGATGCTATAATACATATATGATAGGATGTAAAAAATAAAAACACACCTATTTTAGTGGAATTTTTAATATATTAAAGGAGGAATTTGTATGAACATAAAAGCAATAAAAACAGTTAAAGGGCAAAATCCTATGCAGGAAGTTAATGATTTTTCTGTTTCTGATGACAAAGCGAGAGAAAAACCACTTATAAACGTGTTTTCAGATATAGAATATCAAACGATAAAAGGCTTTGGCGGTGCATTTACAGAAGCGTCTTCTACAACAATAGATAAATTAAGTAAAGAAAACAGAGAAAAAATATTAAAATTGTATTTCGATAAAGAAGAAGGCATAGGATATAACTTTGGTCGTGTTCACATAAATAGTTGTGATTTTTCACTTGGCAACTACACTTGTGTTAAAGAAGGCGATGAAACACTTGAAACATTTAATGTAGACAGAGATGCCGCATCTATTATTCCTATGATTTGTGATGCTAAAAAATATAATGATATCCAAATGTTTGCATCACCATGGAGTCCGCCTGCTTATATGAAAACAAACGGCGAGATGAACCATGGCGGAAAATTAAAAAGTGAGTATTTTGAACTTTGGTCGCAGTACTATGTGAAATTTATCGAAGAATATAAAAAACACGGCGTAGATATTGGTATGATATCTGTTCAAAATGAGCCTAAAGCGACACAAGTATGGGATTCTTGCGTTTATACTGCCGAAGAAGAAAGAGATTTTGTTAAAAACTATCTTGGCAAAAAAATGCATGACATTGGCGTTAAAGTGCTATTTTGGGATCATAACAAAGAAAGAGTTATTGAAAGATCAAGAGTAATGCTTGACGATGAAGATGCTAAAAAATATATTTACGGAATTGGTGTACATTGGTACAGTGGCGACCATTTTGAGCAACTTGATATGTTTAAAAGATTGTATCCTGACAAAGACATAGTTTTTTCGGAAGGATGTTACGAATATAGTCTTGGTGCATCTGATACTGTTAAAATTGGCGAAAAATATGCTCACGACATGATTGGTAATTTCAATAACGGATGTAATATTTTTTGTGATTGGAACTTGCTTCTTGATGAAAAAGGCGGTCCAAATCACGTTAAGAATTATTGCGATGCACCTATTATGGCAGATACTCAAAATGACAAAGTACATATTCACGATTCATATTATTACATCGGTCATTTTAGTAAATTTGTAAAAAAAGGTGCTAAAAGAATAGGTAGCAGTAAATGGACTTATGATATAGAAACTGTTTCATTTAAAAATCCTGACGGAAGTATTGTTTCTGTAGTGCTTAATATGACAGATAAAGATAAAGACTTTTTCTTTAGCATAGATGGCGAAATGGTAAAAGCAAAGTCAGAAGCGCACTCTATTGCTACATATATTTTCACAGAATAAAACACTTTTAATTTGATAAAATATGACCAAAAAAAGACAAGATGCGACCTTGTCTTTTTTTATGTTGTAATGTATAATAAAACTATGTTTTATTAAGGGGAGAATTTATCATGGAAAAAACGAAGATGTATCAACTTACAGAAACAAGCCCGTTTATGATGAGTTTTGTTATTGTAACAAAAAATGATAATGTAATTATTATAGACGGTGGAAGAGAAGAAGATATGCCTCTTTTAAAAGAATATGTAAACGGAAGACATATTTCGGCGTGGATTTTAACTCATGCACATTCTGACCATATATCCGGTCTTGTAAGTGAAATTAAAAAGAATGGCGGTGCAGATTTTGATGTAGAAAAATTCTATTATAATTTTCCGCCTTATGAAGATGCATTTAACACAAACGTTCCTGATTACGAATATTATAAATCGGATTTTGATGAACAATTACCGCAGTTTTTGGAAATTGAGCCAAAAATCAAAGATAAAGCGCATATTGTAAAAGAAGGCGATATTTTAGTAGTAGACGAATGTAAGTTTGAGTTTATATTTACATACAGACCGTATTTAACATCAAATCCAATAAATGATTCATCGCTTGTTTTTAAATTAACAACACCAAATAAAACAGTGCTTTTCCTTGGTGATTTAGGCCCTGACGGCGGAGATATACTTTATAGAGAATCTCGCCACCTTTTAAAAAGTGATATAGTGCAGATGGCACATCACGGGCATATGAATGTTTCAATGGAAGTTTATGCTGCAATTATGCCGGAGGCTTGTATGTGGTGTGCACCTGAGTGGCTTTATAACGAAGTTGAAATCCCGGATTATCTTGATAAAAAAGAAAAGTTTATTAAAATGGGCAGAGTAAGAATGCTCGGCACAAAAATAACACGCGACTGGATGGATAAACTCGGCGTTAAAAAGCATTATGTAACAAAAGACGGCACACAAGAAATTGAACTTTAATATATTTCCGCTTTCTTAAAAGAAAGCTTGGCAAAGAATTTACATAAGCAAAAACATACGTTTTTGCATAGGTGGAAATAAGCGATTTTCCAAAACGAAAAAATATAAGATTAAAAGATTACGATTATTCCCAAAAAGGATGTTATTTTATAACAATTTGCACATATGACAGACAGAAATTATTTGGAGAAATCGCAGGGTCGACCCTACAATATTAAACGCAAATAAAAATCCGAGTGAATTTCACTCGGATTTTTGTTTGTTTGGTTTGTATTCGGCAATATCTTCTAATTTGCAATTTAAAATTTCGCATAAAGTGTTTAACGTATATGAATTAACATTTTGGTTTTTTCTAAGCCTGTCAAGTTGACCGGTGCTTATTCCATGTTTTTTAATTAACTGATATTGTGAAATGTTTTTAAGTTTTAATGTTTCCCATAATTTATCAAATACAATCATTTAATAACTCCAATAATAAAATAATTTATATGTATAGTATAAAATGTTAGATTTTTATTGACAATTGCCCATATTCGGGCTATAATAATGTTATCAAATATTTTAATGAGGTGAATGATTTATTATGAAGAAAATTTTATGTTTATTGTTAACAGTATGTATGTCATTTGGAATGATTACCATTTCTTATGCAAAAACAGGTGATGTTTTAGGATATGCAAAATATACTGATATATCCGCTTACATCAATCATTATCCAATTACATCATACAATCTTAATGGTAACACAGTAGTTATTGCAGAAGATTTAGCAAATTATGGATTTAATGTTAGATGGAATCAGTCAAACAGAACGCTTACTATTAACAGGAGTTATACAAAAAATATTTCTGGTGTTGGGAAGGTTTACAAATACGAAAGTAAACTTGGACAAAACTCAATGCCATATCTTGAAACAGATATAAAAACATATGTAAATGGTAATTTGGTTGCAAGTTACAATGTTGATGGAAAAACAGTTATCAATATTGAAGATTTAAAAGTTTTTGGCGAAGTTGTATGGGTGCCGGAAATAAGAGCAATTAAAATGTGGATTTCTGATTTGCATCAAACAACATACAGAAAACTTGATGATATTAGCATTTTAAATAAGCCAAGCATTAATTATGATGATTTTATGGATCTTACTGAATGGATCAAACTTGGTATGAATGGCGAAAGCCTATGTTTAAAAAGTATGACAAATTTTACAAAGTATAATGACAACACATACAGGGATTTATTTGACCGTTCAAAAAAATCGGCAGTTGAAAGTTATGAAGAGGCATATAATATTGCCATAAAATATAATAATACTCAAGACATAGCATACTATATAAAAGAAATAATGAATAACCTTAATTTAATGAGTGGAAGCGGCGTAACAAGATTAGACAGTAATAATTATCTCAAAAAATTTAAGAATGATATAGAAATATCAGGAAAAATAATTAAAGCCTTAGAAAACTTAGTATATTAAGTACAAGCCACAACACAAGACTTTTAACCAGACCAGTTTTGTAAATTTAATTTTATTTAAAATAAAAAAGGCACTCTTGTGAGTGCCTTAAATTTATCCCTTGCAAAACGTATGTTTTGCATATGTAAGTTTTTTGCTAAGCTTTTTTTCAAAAAAGCGAAAAGGTTTTTTGCATACTTTTTTACAAAAAAGTATGTATAAAAAATTATATCATTCCTATTAGTTTTCTTTTTCTTTCAATCATTTCGTCAATGCGGTTTATGTACTCTGAAACTTCTTTAACGTTAAAAACTCTTTCAATGCTTTTGTCTGTAACAATTTTTGTAGAACCGCCCGCGCCGAGCGAAATAATCGACTGAATTTCCTGCATAATGTAAATATTGTAAAGACATTCATGTCCGACACTGCAAAAACCTACATTTTCAAGATTTCCTGCAGTGTTTTTCTGCCTGTACATATAATATGGAATTTTACCCATTTTCTCCATTTTTTCAACGGCTAAATCAATCATTTTATTTGCGTGTTCGTTTTTTGTAATCTCGCCTTTTGAATACTTTTCGTCAAGGTACGAACCTCGTTTTACACTAAGCGAATGAACTGTAATACTTTCGGGATTAAGTTTTTCTATCTCGCTAAGAGTATATTCAAAATCCTTAGTTGTTTCGCCAGGGAGTCCAACAATTAAATCCATATTTATATGATTAAATCCCACTTCCCTTGCAAGATTGAATTTTTCAATAATATCATCCGCTGTGTGATTTCTTCCGATAAGTTTTAGCGTTTTATCATTCATAGTCTGCGGATTTATGCTTATTCTTGTAACCGATAAATCCTTTAAAACTTCAAGTTTTTCCTTTGTTATTGTATCAGGGCGACCTGCCTCAACTGTAAATTCTTTTATTTTTGATAAATCAAACGTTGAATATAACTTCTTAATAAGTTCTTTAAGTTCGTCTGCACTGAGCGTTGTAGGAGTACCACCGCCAATATATACCGTTTCGATTTCTTTTCCTTTTATAAGATGTGCAGTTTCTTCAATTTCTTTATAAAGCGCATTAAGATACGGCTTTACAAGGCGCGATGAAAACCCGATTGACTGCGATATAAACGAACAGTAAAGGCATCTTGATGGGCAAAACGGAATACCGATATAAAGACTTATTTTGTTTTTATCAAAACCTTTTAAAATTTCATTTTCGCTTTTTGCAACGTTTATGGCAAGATTTGCCTTTTTTTCATCAACAAAATATTCATCTTTTAAAATATTTTTTGCCTTCTCAAATGTTTTTCCTTCTTTTATCATTTCAATAACATTTTTAGAAGGACGGATTCCCGTTAAAATTCCCCACGGAGGATGCATCATAAAAAAGTCATCCAGCATTTTTAAAAGACAAAGTTTTATGTTGAATTTTGAGTATTCGTTTTTTACAAAACTGTAGGAAGCACTTTTTTTAAAGTACGATATTTTAGTTTCATAAAAATACATATCGTCTTTTTTGTCAACGCTAACGCTGATAAAGTCTTCTTCTAAAGGTTTGTCATAAACAAATTCAATTTTTTCTTCAGGGATATAAAGACGAACCATATCCAAAACGGCATATGTTTCGTCATTGTTTTTTAAATATATCTTCATTTTTTATCACTTTAAAAACATATTATTTTCTTTTTCAAATCCTATTGTTGTTTCATCGCCATGCCCTGGATAAACAACCACATCGTCATCTAAAACAAAAAGTTTCTCTCTTATAGAATTTAAAAGAGCATCCATATCTCCGGAATAAAAGTCACATCTTCCAACAGATCCGTTAAAAAGTGTATCGCCTGAAATAAGATAATTCCCAGTTAAAATACACATACCGCCTTTTGTGTGGCCGGGAGTGTGAATAAACTTTAATTTGATTTGGTCAAATTCTATTTCGTCATTGTCGCTAACTAAAATTTCAGGATTTGATTTTGGCGTTTCTTTTTTAAAATGCACCGAAATATTGTACTCACTGCTTTTGTAAATTTCAAGTTCATCCTTGTGCATAACAAGGCTTGCACCTGTGTAATTTTTAAGTTCGTCAAGTGCAATCATATGGTCAATATGTGCATGAGTAATTATAATATATTTTACATTAAGTTGTAAGCTTTCAATTTCGCTTTTGATTTTTTCAAAATTCCCTGCAGGGTCAACAACTACCGCATTATTTGTGTTTTCATTATAAATAATATAGCAGTTTGTGTGAAGAAGCCAAAGCACAAGTTTTTTTATTTTCATATTTTACCTCTTTATAAATGACTTCTTGATACATCAATAACATCTTTTACGTTTCTAAGTTTTGTTATGATTTTTTCAAGTTGTTCAATATCGTTGATTTCAACAGTAACATCAAAAAATCCAACGTTTTCTTTAGAACGCGCGTTGATTGTTTTGATAGGAGTTTTTGTTTCGCTAAATACGCCTGCAATATCAAAGAGCATATTAGGTCTGTCTGTTGTTTCGATTTTAAGTGATGCATTAAACGATGTTTCTTTGCTTGTTGCCCATGACACTTCAATAAGACGTGCTTTTTCTTCAGGAATAGTGTATGCATTTACAATGTTTACACAGTCTTGTCTGTGAACAGAAACACCTCTTCCTCGTGTAATATAACCGATAATTCTATCGCCCGGAACAGGATTACAGCACTTTGAATATCTGATAAGACAATTATCAATGCCCGAAACAACAACGCCATCGCTCGATTTTCCTTTTAGCGAAGAAGGAGAAACGACAGAAGAAATATTTTCAATTGTAAGTGTAGTTTCTTTTTTCTCTGTTGTTTTTCTGTGTTCTTCTTTAAGCCTTGCAATAATTTTATTTATAGGAATACTTCCGTATCCTACCGAGCAATAAAGGTCGTCAACAGATGAATATCCGTAGCGTTTAAATAGTGATATAAGATACTCATCAGTTAAAAGGTCAGCACCTTCAACGCCTAAGCGTTTTACTTCTTTTTCTAAAATTTCTTTTCCTTTTATGATGTTTTCTTCACGATTTTCTTTTTTGAACCATTGATTGATTTTTCCTCTTGCCTGACTTGTTTTTACAAATTTAAGCCAGTCGCGGCTTGGTCCATGAACCGAAGAAGAAGTAATAACTTCAACAATATCACTGTTTTGAAGTTGATAGTCAAGTGGTACAATTTTTCCGTTAACTCTTGCACCCTGCATTTTATAACCGATTGCACTGTGAATTGTAAATGCAAAGTCAACAGGTGTTGCGCCGACAGGAAAACTCATAACATCGCCTTTTGGAGTAAATACAAATACCTGATCTGTAAAAAGGTCGATTTTAAGCGCGCGCAAAAATTCTTCTTCATTATCTGAATCATTTTGAATTTCAAGAAGTTGACGTATCCACGAAAGTTTTGCTTCAAAGTCTTTTTCGCCTTCTTTAATGCCTTTGTATTTCCAGTGTGCAGCGATACCGTTTTCAGCAATTTCGTGCATTTCTTTAGTGCGTATCTGAATTTCAACAGGAGTACCGTTGTGTCCTATAACTGTTGTATGAAGCGACTGATACATATTAGGTTTTGGCATTGCAATATAATCTTTAAATCTTCCAGGCATAGGAGTATAAAGTTCGTGCGCAATACCAAGCGCTGTGTAACAGTCAGAAACGTTTTCTGTAATAACTCTTACTGCAAAAAGGTCATAAATCTGGTCAAGAGTTTTATTTTGTGTAAACATTTTACGATAAATAGAATAAAAATGTTTTGCTCTTCCGTCAATCTGACATTTAATATTTGCATCGTCAAGTTTTTGTTTAAGTTCGTGTTTTATGTGAGAGATAAACTCTTCTCTTTCATTTCTTTTTTGTGCTATACCTTCGGAAATTTCATGGAATGCAACAGGGTCAAGGTATTTTAATGACATATCCTCAAGTTCCCATTTAATTCTGTACATACCAAGTCTGTGTGCAATAGGTGCAAAAATAGAAAGTGTTTCTCTTGCTTTTTCCCTTTGCTTTTCTTCAGGCATACTTATAAGTGTGGAAAGGTTATGAAGTCTGTCTGCAAATTTAATAACTATAACCCTTATGTCTTTTGCCATAGCAAGAAACATTTTTCGTATGTTATCCATTTCGGCTTCTTCTTTTGTCTGGAAACTGATTTTATCAAGTTTTGTAAGACCGTCAACCAAAAGTGCTACACTTTCGCCAAAAAGTGCCTTAACGTCTTCAATTGAAAAATCGGTATCTTCAACAACGTCGTGAAGCATAGCAGCAATAATTGATTCTGTATCCATTTTCATAGAGGCAACTATTGTTGCAACAGAAAGAGGATGCATTATATAGGGAAGTCCTGAAACTCTTTTCTGGTCTTTGTGAGCTTCTTTTGCAAAGTTATAAGCTTTTATAATAAGTTCACAATCGGCATTTGGTTGATTTTTTTTGACAATGTCTAAAAGTTTGTTAAGTTGATCATTCATTTGCCTTCCCCCTTTTTGCAGAATATTTTACAAATGTCTTTGATTTTTCAAGATCAGTCTTTTTAAGAAACTGAACTTTCTCAAATACTTTTATATTTTCATCTTCAATTTTATAGTCAATAAGCATAAGTTCTTTTAAAACTTTAAGTGATTTTTCAAGTTTAATATTACTTATTTTAGCCTTGTATAATGATAAAAACTCATCTGCAAGTGCACAAAACGGCATATCAATTTTTTTAGCACCGAGCATATTTTTAATAATCATATAAACGTTAAGTACAGATTCTCTTGTTAAAAATCCTGTGTGCGAAGGACGGATATCTTTGATTATAAACTGAGGATGTTCTCTTCCTAAATATGTGTTAACACTTAGAGAGCCGCAAACGTCAATACAGTCAGATTCTGCAAAGCTCGAAAGTGTATCGCGCATATTAAATGCAGGCATTGTAATAAAGTTTTTGCCGTCTGTTGCTGTAACGAATGCGTGTGCATTTGAATATCTTATTTCAGAAATTTTAATCTTTTCAAGACAAAATACGGGTGTGCGGTTGCCCATTCCAAAAGGCTCAAGTTGTTTAAATTCATCTATCAAATCAAGTGTAATTTCATTAAGATTTAAAGTGTCGTCAATACTTATGCAGTAAGTTGCAATATCCTTTGTAATGATATTTTTAGCATATTCGTTTATACATTTTGAAAAGTCTTCAATCTTGCTTTTTTCAACACTTAATCCCGCCGCAAGAGAATGACCGCCAAATTTTAAAAGATAACTGGATGCATGACAAAGTGCATCAAAAAGGTTAAATCCTTTAATACTTCTTCCCGATGCTTTTGACTTTTCTTCATCGCCTGTTGAAATAATAATACTTGGCTTGTAAAACAGGTCTGTAATTCTTGATGCAACAATTCCTATAACACCGTGATGCCAGCCATAGCCCGAAACAACAATAACTTCATTTTCGTAAAGTTTTTTGTCCATTATTATTTTTAAGGCTTCATCTAAAATATTTTTTTCTTCTTCTTTTCGTCTGTTGTTTTCATTATCGAGCGCATTTGCAATTTCGTCCGCTTTTTCTTTATCGCACTCCATTAAAAGTTTAACAGAAACATCCGCGCACGAAAGTCTGCCTGCAGCGTTTAGTCTTGGACCGATAGAAAATCCAATGTTTTTTGCATCGATGTTTTCCATGTTTGTGTTTGATATTTCAAAAAGCGATTTTAGCCCTGTGTTATTTGTATTTTTTAAAAGATTTATACCTTCTTTTACAATGTATCTGTTTTCGTCTTTAAGTTCAACAAGGTCGGCAACTGTGCCGATTGCAACGTAAGGAAGATATTTTTTAATTATATCTTCGTCGTTATCTGAAAGTGCACAAATAAGTTTAAATGCAACGCCCACGCCTGCAAGGTTTACAAAGGGATAGTCCGATTTGATTTTCGGATTTATTACAGCCTCGCACGATGGAATTAAATCACCGCTTAAAGAGTGATGGTCTGTAACAACAACTTTTATTCCATATTCGTAAAGTTTTTTAACTTCTTCAATTGCACTTATTCCAAGGTCAACTGTAACAACGCAGTTTACACCTTCAGCCTTTAAAGTTTCAACACTTGACATAGAAAGTCCGTAGCCTTCATCAGCACGGTCTGGAATATAATAACTTACATTTGCGCCAATACTTTTTAAGTAGTCAGTAAGAATGTAAGTAGATGTAATTCCATCAACATCGTAGTCACCGTAAACAACAATTTTTTCGCCTTTAAGGATGCTTTCGTTTATTGTATCAACGCCCTTTTGCATATCATTTAAAAGAAACGGGTCGTTAAGATGCATTTTTTCGCAGTCAAAAAAATCCTTCTCGTCATCAAATCTGTTTAAAACAGTTTTGGCAAGAGGTCTTGAAACATTATACGTTTTTATTAAATTTTCAACTTTTTCATTATCACTTTCTAAAAATACCCATTTAGCCTGTTTTTGTAGTTTTTCCATAAATAAAATCTCAATTCATAATATATTACCTCTAATTATATCACTTTTTCGGCATATGTTCAAGTAATTTTATAGGCATATTCACAAAAAATTACTAAAATACACTTGTTTTAATCACATAAAAAATGTATAATTATATAAGGGTGATGTATGTTGAGAAGAAAAGAAAAAGTACTTATGCTAAAAGAAATATTCGATGTAGAATACAAAGATGCAAAATGTTCTTTGGATTATGATACTGTGCCACAGCTTCTTGTTGCTGTAATTCTTTCTGCTCAGTGTACTGATGCAAGGGTAAATATTGTTACAAAACAGCTTTTTAAAAAATGCAAAACAGCGTCTGATTTTGCAAATATGAAATTAGAAGAACTTGAAAATTATATCCGCCCGTGCGGTTTTTATAAAATGAAGGCAAAAAATATAATATCAGCAAACAAAGATATTGTAAAAAAATATGGTGGAAAAGTTCCTGATAATATGGACGACCTTCTCTCGCTTTCAGGCGTTGGAAGAAAAACTGCTAATTTAATACTTGGCGATGTATACGGAAAAAGCGCACTTGTAATTGATACTCATGCAATGCGCCTTACAAAAAGAATAGGTCTTACAAAAGAAGAAGACCCTGTTAAAATAGAATTTGACCTTAAAAAATTTGTTCCGCCTGAGTACGGAATACATCTTTGCCATCAACTTGTTTTTCACGGAAGAAAAGTTTGCACGGCAAGAAATCCAAAATGCGATATATGCCCTGTAAATATGCTTTGCAATTACTATAAAAACAAAAAGGAGAAGTAAAATGTCAGTTTGTAGAGCGCTTATTGTAGACGATGATAAAAACATTTTAGAACTTTTGCGCCTTTATGTTGAAAAAGAAGGCTATGAAACTACACTTTGTTTAGATGGACAAAGTGCACTTGAAAGTTTTAAATCAAATCCTCCTTCAATAGTAATACTTGATATAATGCTTCCAAAGTTAAGCGGAATAGAAGTACTTAAAGAAATAAGAAAAACAAGCAGTATTCCGGTTATAATGCTTACTGCAAAAGGAGAAACATTCGATAAGGTTTTGGGGCTTGAACTTGGTGCAGATGACTATATTGTAAAACCGTTTGAACCAAAAGAACTTATTGCAAGAATGAGGGCAGTACTAAGACGCTATGAAACAAAAGAAAAAGACGTAAAAGAGGTTTCGTACCCTAATATAAATATAAATCTATCTACTTACGAACTTAAACTCAGCGGAAAAACAGTTGAACTTCCTCCAAAAGAAATGGAACTTTTATACTTTCTTGCTTCAAATCCGAATAAAGTTTTTACGCGCGACCAACTTCTTGATGCAGTATGGGGATACGACTTTTTTGGCGATAGCAGAACAGTTGATGTCCATATAAAAAGGCTTCGTGAAAAAGTTACGGGATACGAAGATAAGTGGCAACTTAAAACTGTATGGGGTGTAGGATATAAATTCGAGGTGAATTAAACTTGAGAAAAAAACGCAGTATTTTAAGCAAACTTGTAATAAACGGATTTATTACTGTTATACTTAGTTTTTTAATTGCAGGCACAATTCTTTTTGGAATGGCAACGCAAAGTGTACGTATTGCAAACGAAGAAAAAAATCACATTTTAACTTTGAATGCCAAAAGAATAAGTGAGTTTTCACTTGATGTTTTTAAAAACGACTGGTCCCCTCTTTCGTCAAATTATGTAAGAACTTTAAATATGATTGCCCAGAGTATAGATTCGCATATAATAATTTTCGACTCAAACGGATATATAATTGCAGTTGGCGGACTTGATGAAAAAGAGTTTTTGTTTAAACCGCTATCGGGCGAATATGTAGATATAATCCTATCGGGCGAAAGTATAAGTGCAATTTCAACAATAGATTTTTTTGAAAATAAAGATATGCTTACAGTCGGAATGCCTGTAAAAGGTTCAATTTCGTACGGCGGTGTGCTTGTAAGTACGCCTTCAGTTTCAATGTATTCGGCGTATTCTGATATACTTAGCCAATACGGATTTGCCGCGCTTATTGCGCTTGTAATGGCATTTGCACTGTTTTACTTTTTGTCAAAAAGAATTACAAAACCAATAAAACAAATGAATAATGCCGTGGTAGAATTTTCAAGAGGCGATTTTACAAAAAGAGTAAATTGTACAACAAAAGACGAACTTGAAACTCTTGCAAAGAACATAAACGAAATGGCAGAAAGCATAGAAAATTTAGAAAAAACGCGTTCTGAGTTTATATCAAATGTTTCTCATGAACTTAGAACACCAATGACATCTATAACAGGCTTTGTTGAAGGTATGCGTGATGGAACAATTCCAAAAGAAAAACACGATGAATACCTAAAAATAGTACACGACGAATGCAGACGTCTTTCAAAACTTGTAGATGACCTTTTAAAACTTACAAGACTTGAAAACGGAAAGGCAAAACTTGAAAAAAGCATTTTTAACATAAATGAACTTTTAAGAATTTGCATTTTGCAGTTTGAAAAGGAAATAAGCGAAAAAAACATAGAAATTTTTGCAGATTTTAAAGAAGATATAAATGTTTTTGCTGATAAAAACTCAATAATGCAGGTTGTAACAAACATAATGCACAATGCCGTAAAATTTACCGATGAAAACGGAAAAATTGAATTATCACTCAAAGAGAGCGAAAATAAAGTTTTAGTAAAAATAAAAAATACGGGACGCGGTATTGAAAAAGAAAAGATAAAATACATCTTTGACCGATTTTACAAAGAAGATGCATCAAGGTCTAAAAATCCCGATGGTATGGGACTTGGACTTTATATAGTAAAAAGTATAATAAACCAACATAAAGAGCAAATAAAAGCAGACAGCGAAGAAGGAAAGTGGACAAGTTTTACATTTACACTTTCAAAACCATGATTTTGACTTATAAAGGGGCGATTACAAATGAAAAATACTGACAATCTTGTAAAAAATGCACTTCTTAGCGCTATTATATTTTTTATGGCGCTTACTCCGTTTGGATATTTAAACATAGGACCGTTTGCAATAACATTTCTTACAGTTCCTGTAATTATCGGGGCAATTTTAATGGGCAAAGGTTCGGGCGCGTTTTTAGGACTGATGTTTGGCATAACAAGTTTTATGAACGCATTTAAAAGTCCTATGGGAACAGTTTTAATGTCAATAAATCCTATTTATACCTTTATTTTATGTATTGTTCCAAGAGTTTTGGAAGGATATCTTTGCGGACTTATATTTGAAATTATAAATAAAAAACGTGATAACAAACTTTGGAAAGTTTCGCTTGCATCACTTTCTTGTCCTGTGTTAAATACTGTTCTTTATATGTCAACTCTTATTATCCTTTTTGGAAATACCGATTATATTTTAAATATGCGTGGCGGAAATAATATTTTTATGTTTGTTGTCGCATTTGTAGGTGTTCAGGCTGTTGTAGAAGCAGTTGTATGTACGCTTTTAGGAACTGTAATAAGCACAGCGCTTTTGAAAACTTTTAAAAGTAGGAATGATTAAAATGAAAGAGATAAATATTTTAGACATTGAGAATATAAAAATAGGAAACGCACAAAATAATGATGCCCTTACAGGCTGTACGCTTATTCTTTGTGAAAAAGGTGCTCCGTGCGGTGTTTATGTTGCGGGCGGCGGCCCTGCATCAAGAGAAACAAACCTTTTAAATCCAATGGCGGCAGCAGAAAAAATACATGCTGTTCTTTTGTCGGGCGGAAGTGCTTTCGGACTTGACTCAGCAGGCGGTGTAATGGAGTATTTAGAAGAAAAAGACATAGGCTTTGATACAGGCGTTACAAAAGTTCCGCTTGTGTGTACTTCTTGTATTTTTGACCTTGGAATAGGCAGTAAAAATATTCGTCCTGACAAAAAAACGGGGTATGAATGTGCAAAAAATGCCTATGAAGAAAATAACTACAAAGACGGAAACTACGGTGTCGGATGCGGTGCAACAGCAGGAAAACTACTCGGAAAAGATTTCATGACAAAGACTGGTGTTGGCTCATACGCTGTGCAAATTGGCAATTTAAAAGTTGGCGCAGTTGTTTGTGTAAATGCGCTCGGCGATGTTTTTGACGATAAAGGAAATATAATTGCAGGACTTTTAAACAGCGAAAAAGACGGGTTTTTAAATACATTTGAAACAATGATAAAAAGCATCGAGCCAAAGGAAAATCTTTTTACATCTAATACAACAATCGGTGCAGTAATAACAAATGCATCTTTTGATAAAACGAAAATGAATAAAATAGCACGCATGGCGCATAACGGATACGTAAAAAGAATAAATCCGATAAATACAACTGCAGACGGCGACAGTATTTATGCGCTTAGTACAGGTGATGTTATATCCGATATAAACGTAGTTGGCTCTATTTCTTCTTTTGTAGTTGAAATGGCAATAGAGCGCGCAATAAAAAGCGCAAAAGGCGTTTGCGGTGTGAAATCGTATAATGAAATGCAGGTGAAAAAATGAAAATAAAACAGCAAAAATGGTATCGCTCGCTATTTAGAAGGCGTGTTGTTATTTCTGCATTTATTATTTTTCAGGCACTAATTTTTTTATATATAGTTCTTGCTTCTAACAGATATTCAACCTACATAAGTATAGCACTTAATGCGCTCAGTTTTTTGGTTGCACTTGGTGTTATTGCAAAACCGGGAAACAGCGCATATAAAATGAGTTGGGTATTTTTGATACTTGTTTTCCCTGTTTTTGGCGGACTTTTTTATCTTTTTGTTACGGGGCAGACGTCAACAAAAATGTTTGGAAAAAAACTTAGTGAAATTGGCGAAAAATCCAAAGAAATGTTTAAACTTGGTGCTGTAAGCAACCAAAAGGCAGAAAAACTTCTTCCAAAATATGCCTCGCAAATGCGATATCTTGAAAGAACCGGATTCCCCGTTTATGAAAATGTTTATACAAAATATTTAACTCCGGGCGAAGAAAAATTTAAACATCTTTTAGAAGAATTAAAAAAAGCAAAAAAATATATCTTTTTAGAATACTTTATTATTCAGGAAGGTAAAATGTGGAATTCTGTTTTAGAAATTTTAAAACAAAAAGCAGAAGAAGGCGTCGATGTAAGAATTATGTACGACGATATAGGATGTTTTCTTTTGCTTCCTGCAAATTACCCAAAAAAACTTCGCGAAATGGGTATAAAATGTATTGTATTTAACCCTTTCAGACCGTTTTTTTCAAGCGTTCAGAACAATCGCGACCACAGAAAAATTGTGTCTATTGATGGAAAAGTTGCATTTACAGGCGGTATCAATCTTGCGGATGAATACATTAACGAATATGAAAAACATGGGCATTGGAAAGATGCATCTGTAATGACTTATGGCGACGCTGCATGGGGACTTACACTTATATTTTTGCAGATGTGGGAAATTGCAAGCGGAAAAAGTGAAAACTATATTGATTATTATCCTACCGATAGTATTAAAGCGGAAAACAGCGACGGTTTCATAATTCCTTATGCCGATTCTCCTCTTGACTCACTTCCTGTATCAGCCGATGTTTACAATAAAATAATAACAAGTGCAACTGAGTACATTTATATAACTACGCCGTATCTTATAATAGATGAAATTATGATGAAAGCGTTTAAAACGGCAGTACAAAGCGGAGTCGATGTAAGAATTATAACACCACATAGATGGGATAAAAGATTTGTACATTTTACTACAAGGTCTTATTATAAAGAACTTATCGATGCAGGAGTTAAAATATACGAATACAAGCCTGGCTTTATTCATTCAAAAACTTTTGTATCAGATGATACTGTTGCAACGGTAGGAACGGCAAATCTTGATTTTAGAAGTTTGTATCTTCATTTTGAATGCGGAACTTGTATTTACAGTGCAGATGCAGTATGGGATGTAAAGGAAGATTTTATAAAAACACTTGACAAATCCATTGAAATAACTCATAATGATTGCAAAAAGAATTTATTTATAAGAATAATGCAAAATATTTTCAGACTTGTAGCACCACTAATGTAAAGAGAGGTAAAAATAAATGAGAGACGAAACAAAATGCCTTCATTCAGGCTATTCACCAAAAAATACAGAACCAAGAGTTGTGCCGATTGTTCAGAGCACAACATATGTTTTTGATTCTACAAAAGATGTAGGAGACGTTTTTGACGAACCTACAAAAGCACTTATTTACTCACGTTTTGCAAATCCTACCGTTATGGCAGTTGAAGCAAAAATTGCCGAGCTTGAAGGCGGAGTGGGTGCAATGTGTACTTCTTCAGGACAGGCTGCATCACTTCTTTCAATTTTAAATCTTTGCTCAGCAGGAGATAGTTTTATAAGTACCGCACAAATTTACGGCGGAACTGTTAATCTTTTTGCAGTTACACTTAAAAAACTTGGAATTGAATGTATTTTTGTTGATGCAAATGCAGACGAAGAAACAATAAACAATGCATTTAAAGAAAATACAAAAGCAGTATTTGGCGAAACAATTGCAAATCCTGCACTAAATGTACTTGATATAGAAAAACTTGCACGAGTTGCGCATTCTCATAACGTTCCGCTTATTGTGGACAACACATTTGCAACACCGGTACTTTGCAAACCTATTGAATATGGTGCAGATATCGTAATTCATTCTACATCAAAATATATGGACGGCCATGCACTTCAGGTTGGCGGTGTTATTGTAGATAGCGGAAAATTTGATTATACAAACGGAAAATTCCCTGAATTTACTGAGCCAGACGAATCTTATCATGGAATTGTTTATACAAAAGATTATGCAAAAGCGCCATATATTACAAAAGCAAGAATGCAACTTATGAGAGATTTTGGAGCATATCCTGCTGCACATTCTGCATTCCTTCTTAACTTGGGGCTTGAAACACTTGCAATAAGAATGGAAAGATACTGTGAAAATGCGATGAAAGTTGCAAAACACTTTGAAAAGAGTGATAAAATCGAAAAAGTAATTTATCCGTTTTTGGAAGGCGATGCATCATATGAAAATGCTAAAAAATACCTTAAAGGTGCATCAGGTGTAATTTCTATTGTTATTAAAGGCGGAAAAGATAACGCAGTTAAGTTTATGGATTCATTAAAACTTGCATCAAACGAAGTTCACGTTGCAGATATCAGAACTTGCGTTCTTCATCCTGCAAGTGCAACTCATCGTCAGCTTACTGATGAGCAACTTGTTGCATGTGGAATAAATCCGGGACTTATAAGATTTTCAGTTGGACTTGAAAATGTTGATGATATTATTGATGATATCGATCAGGCACTTGCAAACGTGTAATTGCGTTTAATAACGCCTTTTTAAAAAAGGCTTATCCAAAATCGTTGTTTTTTTAAAAAGCAACACAAAAACTTTATGTATGCAAAACATACGTTTTGCAAAGAAAACAAAAAAACACCCACTTAAGTGGGTGTCTTTTTTTATCAGTCCATTGTAATTACAATATTTTTATCGCTGTTTTTATAAAGTTTTGCTGTAACGGTTTTTTCCTGACCATTTGCTGTTACTTTAATGTCGTAATCTCCAAAGTATCCTCTTGTAGAATACACACCGTTTGCATCAGTTTTTCCTTCTTCTCTTGTCCACCATTTGTTATAAACAAGATCGATAAACTGTTCGCCTACAGGTTTAATATTATAATCCAAATCAAGAATAAGTTTATTCTTTTGCGATGTAAGATCTCTAAATTTCCAGCAATAGAAACCGTCAACTGCTTCACATGAATACATTGCAATAAGCAAATCTCTTGTCTGACTTGCAGTTAAATGTTCATCGTACAAGTTGTTGTCATATTCTGTAATTTTAAGTCTTTTTCCGTATTTTGTACTTAATTCTTCTAAAATTTTATAGAACTGTTCACCACTGAAATAATTTGCTATATGAGTCTGAAGACCTATTCCGTCAAAGTCTACATTTTCACTTACAAGTTTATCTACAAGGCTAATAAAGTCATTTAAATGACTTCCTCTTTGTTCTGTACCGCAGTCATTTAGATAAAGCGATGCATCAGGCATTGCTTTTCTTGTGTAATCATAAATATCTTTTATAAATCCATATCCGTGAATATCTGTTAATGTATGATGTATTCTAAGTTCGTTAACAACATCCCAGTCATGAATCATATCATATTTTTCTGCCATAAGGTCTATTCTTGAGTACATTTCTTTTTGAATGTATGCGTAGTCGTCTTTTTTCTCAAAAACTCTGTCAGGAATTTCTGTTCCACCCTGGGTATATCTGTCGCGGTAAATTGCATGACCTCTTTGATATTTAAGGTTGTTTTTTATAAAGTTATATATTGCATCTGTCTGTGCTGTATTTTTTTCGTAAAATGCCCATTTAAGATTGTTTTCCATTACACCGGCATTAAAGTATTTTACGATGTTTTCGCGTAGTTTTTCGCCCTGTTCATCGTTTCTTACAAGTTCGCCACCGATTGCTGTGCCCCATTCAAACTCAGTTTCATACATATCAAGTTTTACTGTTGCATTTGGAATAACGTTTCCATTTTTATCTTTTACTGTAACTGTAATATCGCCTTTTCTTATTTTTTCAATTCTGTCCCACGCCTCGCGTCTCCACTGAGCATCTTTTTCAATACCGTTTACTTTTGCAAGTGTAGGAAGGTCTTTTATTTCAACTTTTTGTTTGTAGTTTACAATTTTGTATCCGCCAATTTCAATTGTCTGCTCATAGTAACCAAGTCTTACAGGTGCCCATACATTTTTTTCAAATCCAGGAAGAACTTCAATTGGGAAATATGCTACCTGCCACTCGCCTGCTGTATTTACAGTACCTTGTAAAAGTTTAGTATTTGGAGATTCGCCAAGTTCAAAAATACACTGAATCTGTCCGTTTTTTGTATCGTGGTCTCCACCTGATAGAGTTCTCATATAAATCATCAAAAGAAGTTTGTCGCCTGCTTCAATTTTTCCGTTTACAGGAACTTTAATCTGGTATTCGTAAGGTGTTTTAGGAACTTGTTTAACATCAATTCTTAGTGCATCAGTAAACGGCATACCATCAACTTTTATTCTTTCTATTGTGCCATACTGTTCACCAGTTATACCTGCTGTTAAAAAATCTTCTTCGCTAGTAACAATTTCGCCCTCAGGAAGATTATTTATAGCATTCATTTTAGCATCTAAAATTTCATCGTAGTAAATTATATCTTCGTAGTTTTTGCCTGCTGTAAATTCTGTCGGAACAGGTCTTCTTCCATTTTCGTCAAGATAACTTTCTTTCACAACCAAAGGTTTTTCTGCTAAAGAAGAATCACCGTATGAAACGGTGATATCATCAACATATATTGTAGGAATCGGTGCTTTATTTTCTGCACCATCGCCAATTCCAAGTTGTGTAACTGTTGCTTCTGTATGTGTATATATAAATACAACTTTTGTCCACTCATCTTTTGTAATTGCACTGTCAATGTATACAATTGGAGTTGTTGCAAATTCTGTTCCTGTATCGCCATATGCACCAAGTCTTACTTTTGAATTGTCGGCTGATGCATATATCCATACTTCAATTTCAAAAGTTTTTCCTACATCAGATGCAGAAAATACATTTGGAAGTTTTGTACGGTATGTAACTTTTTCTCTGTTGTCAAGTTTAAGCGATTTGCCACTTCCGGTTGTATGGTCTTTTTCATTTGAAAGTGTTACATTTGCATTTGGGTATGCCCCACCATTAACAAAATCTTTATTCTTTTCAAATGATGTTAAATCGTCAAATTTATATATTTTTAAAACTTCTTCTTTTACTGCAGGTGTATTTGCTACTCCACCTTCATAAATTTTAATATCATCAACATAAATAGTTTTTGCAACTGTTTCTACCAAGCCACTATCAGAAAAACCAAGTTGAGTGACTGTTGCATCAGTATGTGTATAATTTAATGTAACTTCTGTCCATGTATTTTTTGATACATTAACATCTATAGACGCAATCGGTTTTATTGCATATGTAGTATTTGTATCGCCATATGCCGCCATTCTTATTGATGCATCTGTGTCAGGCACATATACCCATGCTTTAATTTCAAAAGTTTTACCCACATCAGCACTTGTAAATATGTTAGGTAGTTTTGTTCTGTGCGAATGCTTTTCGCGGTTATCCATTTTCATAGATTGACCGCCTCCTGATGTGTGATCTAATTCTTTTGAAAGTGTTACATTAGCATTTGGATACGCTCCGCCATTAACAAATTCTTTTAGTTTTTCAAATTTTGTTAAGGTGTCAAAATTTATTTCTTTAACAAGTTTTTTACCTTCTGCCTGTGTAGAAATACTTACTGTTTTTGTAGCGTCATCCCAGCCTACTTTTGCACCAATAGATTCTGAAATAAATCTTACAGGCACCATAGTTCTTGAATTTATAATTGTAGCGGGAACGTCAAGAGTCATTTCTTTGCCGTTTACGTATGCTTTTGTATTGTCAATAGTAAGTTTTACTTCTACCGAGTCTTTTTTACCTGACGCTGTCTTTGTAGCATCATCCCAGCCTACTTCCATTCCAAGTGCTTCAAAAATTCCGCGCATTGGAACTAATGTTCTGCCTTCTACTATAACAGGCATTACATCAAACTGCTTATTTTCGCCGTTTATTACAATTTTAATAGATGTATCCGCAAGTGCAGGTACAAGTTGCAAAATCATAATTACAGCAATTAAAACTGATAATACTTTTTTCATTTTCATCTCTCCTTTTAAACTCATAACACAATTATAACATCACAAAACTTTAAAAAAAATAGAGAATAATACGAAATTGTTGCAATTTTGTTCAAAAAGTTGCAAATTCATTCGTTTGGTTGTATAATTAAATTAAGGAGTGTGAAGTGATATGTTGACTCTTAAAACAAGCCGCGATGCGTGGGAAGCAAAAAAAGACAGAATTATTGAAAAAACCGAAGAAAGACATATGTTTATTCATTTTTATGACACAGTAAAAATTTTTCTGGACGGCAAGGAAATTATTACCGAACCACATGCTTGCATATGTTATGAAAAAAATACAACTATGCATTACCAGTTTTTAGAACAGAGTTTCCACGACTGGCTTACTTTTGACGGAGATTTAGACACACTGCTAAATAAATGTATGCTTAAAAAAAACACTGTATATTATCCCGAGGATTATAAAACTATAATTGATATTATTCGTTCACTAAGTGAATATGAAATGAAATACGACAGCATATCAATGACACTTGCAGATGCAAAAATAACAGAAGTTTTTGCTTATCTTGCATATGACGTATATCATTCAAGAAACGATTCTAATCTTCCGCGAAATCTTGCACTTCCTATATATCATTTAAGACAAAGCATTGTTAATAACCCATCAATAAAGATAGATGTTAAAACTGCAGCATCAATGCTTAACATGGGCAAAACAAGATTTTCACAGGTTTACAAACAATTTGTTAAACGAACATTTGTAGAAGATATCATATATATTAAAATAGAAAAAGCAAAATCACTTCTTACACAAGGACATCTTGTATCTGAAGTTGCAGAAATTTTAGGTTACAATGATGTTTATTACTTTATACATCAGTTTAAAAAAAGTACAGGAAAAACGCCAAAACAGTTTGTATTAAAAAGATAAAAAAGCACCCACATATATGGGTGCTTTTTTTTATTATTTAACAACAACTTCAACTGTGCCTTCGTTTGCTTTGTAAAGTTTTGCTGTTGCCTTTTTACTTACACCATTTACATCTACTGTAATATCAAAGTCGCCATAGAATGCATTTACATCAAAACTTCCGTCGGCATTTGTTGTACCTTCTTCATTTGTCCACCACTTGTTGTAGATTAAATCCTGCCAGATTTGAAGTGCCGGTCTTGGGTTGTTGTCTTTATCGTATAGAATGTACTGGTTCTGTGTGCCACCTCTCATACCCCAAAGAACAAATCCAGCCATTGAAGGATGTGAGAACGCTGTAATCATAAAATCACGTGTAAAGTTTGCCTGAAGGTCAAAATCTGTTGTGTTGTAGTCGTATTCTGTAACTTTTATTTCTTTGCCGTATGCAGCAAATTTATTAAATGTTTCATAAATACTTACAGGGTTAAGCGGTGTGCCGTAGTGAGACTGAATACCTATACCGTCAAAGTCAATATCTGCATCTACAAAATCCTGAAGCATTTCAAATACATCGTCAGAATATCTGTGTTCGTTGTAGTAAAGAGTTGCATCTTTTCCAAGAATTTCACGTGCTATTTCGTAATATGTTTTAATAACCTTTATATCGTAGTCAGTTCTGATTTCATGCTGTCTGCTTGCTTCGTTTGTAATATCCCATTCATCAGAAATGTATTCTCTAAGGTCATTTAAAACAAGTTCTGCGTGCCCCTTAAGACGTTTGTATAAAGCGTCATAATCATTGTAAATTCCAGGTAAATCTTCAGGTGTGCCTGTTCCACCGGCTGTAAGTATTGGTGGCTGAGGGAATAAGTTATGACCTCTTATGTGTTTTATGCCAAGTGATTTTGCTTCTGCCAAAATTTTATTTGCTTCTTCCTGGTTGTCCATATAGAAATTCCATTTGCCGTGGTTTTCAGGAACTACCGCATTAAAGTTTGTCTGAAGCATTTTTCTGTAATCATTGTCAGAAAGAATTGGTCTGTTGATTGCAGTACCCCATAAAAACTCATGTTCGTACATATCAACGTTGATTTTTGCGTTTGGAATTACATTTCCGCTTTCATCTTTAACGATAAGTTTAAAATCGCCTTTTCTTATATCTAAAATTCTATCCCATGCTTCGCGTCTCCACTCTGCTTCCGGTGCAAGATAAGGGGATGAGTTTGAATCTGTTGGTAAATCTTTAATATCTACATTTTTACCGTAGTTTGTAATTGAGTAACCGCCGATATCAACAATCTGCTGATAGTAAGCAAGTCTGATTTTTGCACTTTCTTTTCCTTCTTCAAACACAAATGGGAAGAAAAATTCTTTCCATTCCCAGGCATTAGAAACGTTTGCAGCAATTGTTTTATTACCGCTACCGCTTTCGATAACTACCATTACGTTACCCATTTGCTCTTCGCCTTCACCACCCTGCTGTGTTCTCATCCATACACGAAGAAGACAAACATCGCCTGTTTCTGCATTGCCTTTAAGAGGAGTGCCAAGACCAATCTGGAAAGCGTATGCAGGGTCAAGTGGACCGTATACATGTGCTCTTAATGCTTTTGTAAAAGGAAGATTAAGAGATGGATCAACTGTTACAACTTCAAATTTACCATAGTCTGTATTGTATCTGTCTTTATCA
Organism: Oscillospiraceae bacterium; assembly: GCA_015069095.1. Lineage (GTDB taxonomy): Bacteria > Bacillota > Clostridia > UMGS1810 > UMGS1810 > SIG430. The sequence goes on from SVJH01000012.1 coordinate 68,518, forward strand.
AAAGTTCCTTTTTCAACAAGTTCTGCAATAAAGTTTCCGCCAACAATTTCTTTGCCTTCAGGTAATGCATTAAGTAGTTCTTCGGCAGTTTTTTGCTGAGCACCAATATAAATTAAATCTTCGTAATTTTTGCCTCTTGTAAAGTTTGTAGGAACAGGTCTGTGTCCGTCTGTAACTGCTAAATTTTCAAGTTCAACAGGTACTTCTTCTGCTTTTACATTGGTAGAAGCAAGTTCTTTTTCACTTCCACCTTCGTAAACTTTAATGTCATCTAAATAGAACAATGGAATTGTTTTAGAATCAATCTGGTCAAAACCTATTTCTGTTAAAAGAGCATCTTCATGTTTGTAAACAAGTTTTGTTTCTGTCCATTTGTTTTTTTCAACTTTTACAACTGAGGCTGCAATAGGATCCATTGCATATGCTGTATTTACTTTTGAATATACACCCATTTCAATTTTACTTTCATTGTCAGGAATGTATATTTTTGCTGTAATAGTAAAGATTTTTCCAATATCTGCCTGTGAAAATACATTTGTTATTTTAACACGTTCATTCGATGCAGTTCTGTCTGCAATTTTCCAACTTTTTCCGTTTCCGTTTGCATCAAAATCAGTTGAAACAGATGCCTTACTTGCTTTGTAACCGCCGCCCGCTTCAAAATCGCTAAACGATTCCAATGCGTCAAAATTCCATTCTTTGTAAAGTCTAAGTTCGCCTTCTTTTAGAGGGGTCTTAGCAACTGCGGTTGAAATTTTAATATCATCAATGTAGATATTGTTATTTCTTGGAGCACCTGTCTGGTCAAATCCAAGTTGAGTAATAATTTCGTTTTCGTGTTTGTATGTAAGCTTAATTTCTGTCCATGTATCAGCATTTACACTTACTGTAGTTTCAGCAACAGGACTTGTAGCAAATTCAGTATTTGTATTGCTAAATGCTGCCATTCTTACTTTTCCGCTTTCGCCCGGAATGTAAACTTTAGCAGTAATTACAAGATCTTTTCCTATTTCATCTTTTGAAAATGCATTTAAAAGTTTTACACGATGATTTGAGTTTGATCTGTCTGACATTTTAAGTGATTTTCCACTGCCTGTTGTAGCATCTTGTTCGTTTGTAAGAAGTACTTTTGCAGCATCGTAACTAGCACCTGTTATAAAGTCAGATTTATAACAGGTGCTAG
>SVJH01000036.1 GCA_015069095.1 Oscillospiraceae bacterium
AAAACCCCTCCAAGAGGGGAGGGGGACACTTGACGGAAAGGACATCAAGTGTTAAAAGAAAGGGACTAAACCAACCAACACACAACCATTTATAAATCCCTTTACTTATTTAATTTTAATAACCGATACAACATAGCCCACACCTGCTCACGTGTAATATTTTCAAGCGGTTTTGTTCCGTCTGTTATACCGAGTTTTTTTAATTCTTTTCGTGCTTCTTCAAATTCTGCTAAAGTACATTTTTCTTCATTCACAACTTTTTCACCTGTTAACCCTTCAACAATAGCAATAGCTATATTATCAATGTTTTTTAAATATAATTCTGTATCGGATTTATTATCAACAAAACAAACTTCAATAAGCATTGCCTTATGAATGTTTTTTCTGATAACATATAAGTGACTTCCGTTTTTATTACCTCTGTTTTTTAAACCTAATTTATTAAGCTTTTTAAGTATTTCAGAAGCGTTTTTGTATTCAGGTTTAATTGTCTTATCATTATAAAAAGCATTATCGGGTAAATATATTTCGCTTCCTGTACCCTTACCAGCATTAAAATGAATAGAAACAAAATAATCACAATGTTTATTATTTGTTTTATCAATAATTTTTTTTAAGCTGTCATTTGTAGATTTTGCATAATTTACAGTAGAATCTATAACACTATGCCCCATTTTTTCAAGTAAAGAAATAATCCTATTACCTAAAATTCGTGTTTCTCTGCTTTCATTAATAAAACCAACAGCACCACTTCCGAAGCCTTCTAAAGTATGTCCACAATTAATATTAAATATCATCTTAACACCCCATTATTCTATATGTTGAATTTTTAGGGATTTTAATTGTTTTAATACCATCTAATTCAATATCGTAAATAATTTGATTAGGTTTTAAAACACATCTATTTCCACCTATTATAACAGTAATATCATTTTCTCCATCATTAGCAATCATTTTAATATAATTAAATGTGTGCATATTTTCAGATGTTGTATTAATTCCATCATAATATTTTTTAAAAGTTTTATTAATTTGTTTATTAGGATTATATATACTTAATGGGTATAAATCATAATAAACAGTTAAATTAATTCCACTTTCCTGCTCATAATCATTATAAAGAATAAAAGTATCAATTTCTAAATTGTTTATTATTTTATTAACATCATTTGTAATGAGAACTTCTCCTGTATGTGAATAATATTCTATATTTACGTTGCTTTCCATACCATCTTCAAAAATTCCTAAGTAACCAATATAATAACCTTCTGGAATATTTATCGTAGTATTTGACATAGCTGGAATATTATCAAAGTTTTTAATAATTTTTATTGAATTACTTTTCAATTTTTCAACTTTTTCATTTAAGGATATTAATTGTTCTTTTATAGAATTTGTATTACTTTGTATTACATTACTATTTGAATTTAAATTTCCTATTTTTCCACCAATATCATCATTTAAATTAACTTTACCGATAACATTGTTACCAGATGGTAAAGGTGTTTCAAAGCCTGTAATTACAGAATTTGAATTAATTTCGATTGTTGAAAAATCAGTTCCTGTATCACTTAAAGCCAATACTACAGGGTTAAATTCTGCTTCAAATGATGTAATAATAATATTTGCATCTTCCATAGATGGATTATAAATATAGATGTTATCACGGCCATAAGGTTCAACGTGAAGCATAGAAGAAGCAGATGGAATTTTCATATCAAAGAAGTCTTTTGAAGGTGTTAAATCAGTACCAAGATATAAATCACTATTTCCACCATTAGTAATTTTAAAATAGTTCGGTCTTGCACCTAAAAAATTAATAGTCTGTACGCTATTAGCTTTTATAGTGTATCTGTCTTTTGATAAGTTATTTACACTTTTATTATTATACATTTTTCTTCCCTTTCTTTATTTTTCAATATCTAAGGATTTTGTTATAAAAACAAAGAATAAACAAAGTAATAAAACAATTACTAAATATTTAAATGTTTCACCGATAAATTTTTTAACTTTACCAATTAAACTGTTTTTTTCATTGTTCAACTGCATTTGTTCCTCATTATATGAATTCATATCCAGATAATTATAATTACCTATATTTGAATTTAAATATATAGAAGGATTTACACTTTGATTATCTTTATTTCTTATTTCATAATGTAAATGTGCACCTGTACTCATTCCAGTATTACCGCTTAAACCGATAACATCATTTACATTAACTGTATCACCTACATTTACACTTGAATTATTTAAATGTGCAAAGTAGTGCATTTTATCGCTATTATCTTTAATTACAACATAGTTTCCATACCCTTCATTATAAGTTGAAGTGGTAACAGTTCCAGAAACATTACTTTTAATAGGTGTGTTCTCCGGTACTGCGTAATCAATACCAGAATGCAATTTATATTCTTTTGTTATAGGGTGTACCCTGTTTCCGTAATCACTTGTTATTTGATATTCGTACCAATTCAAGACAGTGGACTTACTCTTTCATTACTTTATTAAGTATATCTTTTTTAGATGGTATTTTAATATCAAGTGCCTTTATTAAACAAAGTACACCAACTACAACAAAAAGAATTATAAGAATATATTTAAAAATATCCCCATACCATTTTAAATCGTTTGCTTCCGTATAAATTACATCATTGTTAACACCTATAATAGTATTCGTTTCTGTTTTACTTCCTGTATTGTAATTAGATAAATTATATTGATTTAAATTTTTTTGTTCTATGTGTCTTAAAAGCTTATTTGCATAAGTTGTAGAATTACCACAATAACCGCCATTTTGAAGCGCATACGCATAATCAGAAACGGATGAAGCATTTTTATATAATTTAGTATATCTTTCATTAGAAATTACTTTTGCGGGGTCTACGATACTATCATAAACAGAATTGTATTTTCTCCACTTCTGCATTTGTCCGTTTCCGTCTTTCATAGTGATATAATCATTAGGATTATTACTCCAAGACTTAACACCGAAAAGGTTATTCCCCTGTAATGCAAGTAAACTTTTACCGCCTTCATACTTTCCAGAGCTCTCTTCTATAATCTGTGCAAGTGTTATAGAAGCAGGCACACCTGTTTTTCTTTCGGTTTCCTGTGCCCCTTTTATCATTTCATTTGTTAAAGTAATACTCATTTTATTTACTTCCTGTTTTCCAAGATGAAGAAGTTACAACCTTTAAAGCATTTGCACCACTTACAAGTGAAGCAGTACCACCAGAAGAATTTACTGAAACTGTACTTCCAGAAGATTTACTTCCAGATGAATTTACTACATTTGTATTTGCGGACTTTGTTTCATTTTCTGTATAAAATAGCCTTTCCCCATCTTTCCACCAAGTTCCGGTAGAAGCATCAAAAGTAGCACCTATAGAAGCGCCGAGTGATTTATTTTCTGCCTCAAGTCTTTTCTTTTCTTCTGGTGAAGCATTTCCCCAGTTATTAGAATTGCTCTGCATCTGTGAAGTAACATTAACTATATCACCTGTAGATGATGGATTATAATTTTTATTAATTGAATTATCAATAGATGTAATAGGTGTAGTTATACCACTTATTTCATTATTTGTATAAAACAATCGTTCCCCATCCATCCACCAAGTACCAGTAGCACTATCAAAAGTAGCACCTATAGAAGCACCGAGCATTTTATTACTTTCCTGTAATGCTTTCTTTTCTTCATCAGAAGCCATATACCATAGATTAGAATTATTCTGCATCTGTGATTTTACATTATCAATTTTTCTTTGTTCTTCGATATATGATAAAGTTTCAGTAAAGGATAATAAGCTATTATTAACAGAATTAATTACATTGCTTACATCTTCATTACTTTCATTGTTAACCTGTTCTTTTATACTTTCCATATCTGGATAATAAGCACCATAATCTGTAGAAGTTCCACCGCTTCCATAACTCATATCATAATCAAGTGAAGGATATCCGTCATAATATGTAGGTACATAAGCATATTCAGTAGCTTCACTTGAAGCAGTTTTTTTATTTGCGTATGCTCTATATAAAGCAATAGCACCCACTCCAAGTAAAGCAATAGCAAAGACTTTATTTTTCTTTACAAACTTTGTAGCATTTTCAAAACCATCCTCGAAAGTATCGGAAATTTTTTCAAAATCCACCATTTTTAAAATTCCCCTTTCAAGTTGATTTGTTCAAAGAAGTTATCCTGTTCAAAATCTTCTGCTTCAATATAATTCCCATCACCTGTTAAACCAAACTTTTCAATCGGTAACTTTGTCATATCTTCAAGTCTTGCTTTCTGAATAGGTGAAGATAATTCAGTAAAAATTAATACAGGAATACTGTCAAGCCTTTCGGCTTCACCTATACAGAGTGTTCTATCTGGTATGCTTATAGTTGGTGTAAACTGTCTTAATGCGTGTACGTTCATCATATTTTTATAAGACATATCCATAATATGCACCGCCTTTAATCTCTACCCTGTAAAGCCTTAATACCGCTTACTGCATTTGTTGAAATTACTTTAATAATTTCTACAGTCTGTTCACCCTTATTTAAAACAAGGTAAACAAAAATTAAAATACCTATTCCAGATAACCAAGTCGTTAAATGGTTCATATTTTCACTCCTTAAGTTCTCACATTAAAATCATTATATTTTTCTATTCCTTTTTCGTCATTGGTAACCTTCTTATTAATTCCATTTATATAATTTATAAAATCATCTGCATTAATAAGTATTTGAGATGTTAAAACCAATAACAAAAATTTATTTAAAAATTTTTCTCCTAAAATAGCAGAAATACCCACACAACACAACATAAAACACAATATAAAGCCTATTGAATTATAAAACTCTTTCATTATGATATTAAAGATGGAAACAGACTACCGAGAGCAGTAGTTATATATTTATTACCATAAAATTCAGATAATACGATATAAATACATAACCCACTTAAAAATAAATAAAATATCTGTTTTGTGCTGTTATCCATTCTTATTTCCTCTTAGTAAAATAAAGTATAAACCATAATGAAATCACACATAAAATTAATAACAAGTTATTCATTTTATGATAATTTCTCCATAAGCTTTTCAATTACGTTCTTTAAGTCTTTTACTGTGTCTGTGTGTTCTTTTACAATTTTAGTATTATGTACTAACATATAAACTGAAACTGCTATAGGAAAACCGATATTTGAAATAAGGTTAACTAATTCTTCATACATAATTAGCACCGCCTTTATTTATTCATAGCCATTACTACAATCAGTACAAGTAAAGCACCTAAACCGATATAAATATTCTTTTTCTTCGTAGGTGTTACTTTTACATTAGCACTTGCTTTTTCATCTTCACCGAGTGCTTTTTTATCGTCTGCTTCGGGGATGGTCTGCAATCGTGTATTTAACCCCATTTTATTAGGGTATAAGTCATTATAGAAAAAATACATTTCTCCCATTTTCATTATCTCCTTTTATTTTATCAAGTTAAGATAAGGGATATCCCTTATCTTAAACGTGATAGATTTTCCTGAATAATAGTACACTTACAATTTTCTGTAGTGGTGAAACGTGCCCAGAATTCTGTAAGTCTGGATGTATCAATAAAGTCACGGCTTCCACCATAGTTAGAAAATCCTTCATATCCAGAGAAGTCAAAGATATATAAACCTTTTGGAAGGTTAGTCCCAAACTGTGAAATGTTCATAAATTTCAAGGTATCAATATCAATTGAAATAGGTGTATCAGCAGTATTATAGATAAGTTCAACATTACCCTTTACAGGTTCGCATCCTTCACCATTTTCATCTGTAAAATAAAGTGCAATTTTACGATAAATTGTTCCAATATCCATTTTTACAATATGTTCGCCAGCATTTAAAAGGCTTTCAGTTCTGGATTTTGTAAGCTTAACAACTGAAATATCGGGAAATGCTTCGGGATAATTAGGAATAGTAAATGTTGTAATCATAGGTGTTACTTTACAAGAAAAGCCATTTTCAGAATGGATATTAGTTGCAAAGTCAACTGTTAAAGTAACCTGTGTAGCCTCATTCTGAAGAATAATTAAACCGCTTGCATCCCTCTGATTTAATGTGTTTTCAAGTTCAAGTACAAATGAAGCTTCACCATTTACATTATCAATTTTAACAAGGTTATTATTTACTGAATTAATAACAGATGAATTAATACGACACATATTAATTAATGCTAAATCACGTCCTGAAATTGTGAAGGGTTCCCATCCATTATTCATACTTAATGAAATTCGTCTGATAAGCTTATAAAAAACCAATTCGTCTTTAACTAAACCATCTTCGGTATAACCTAAAATATCAAGGTCTGCATCATTAAATTTAAAGTCAAATTTAATTAATGTTTTAGATAGTAAACGGGCCTTCGGATAATTAAACTGTACTGTAGCACCTTCCTGCGTTACTGTCTGTGATGGTAACATATGATAATTTTTACGTGTAGCCTGTGCAAAGTTCTGCGCTCTCTGTGCGCTTGAAATATTTGTTCCACTCATTTCTTTAAAATCTCCTTTTTCTTTTCAAAACTTTTTTAAACTTTTTCATTCTTTTGTAATCTTTTTTAAAATTATGCTTCTGCAACTACATTTGAAATTACAGGTACATTAACTTTTTCAAAAATCTTTTTAAGTGCGTAAATAAACAGAATTGTAATAAATGTACTTACAAACTGATTTACCCACCAAGACGGACTTGATAGCTGTAACATTCTTTTTTCACTCCTTTTATACACTCTGGATTATTTCGCTTATTCCTTCTATCGGATATTTAACAGTTATAACTTTTGCACCAACTGTTAAAAGCATAAATAGAAGCCATAAGCCAATAGCATTGACTAAACCAACACCAAGAAATTTAGATGTGATATTTTCCACTTATAACACCCCCTTTACAGTTTTAATTTAGCCTTTACACTTGTATTACTTCCTATATATGAATATCTAAAAACATATTTAGGTAATATTTCCATAAATTCAGGACATCCTGTTACTTCTGCCATCTTCTTTCTATCCTGTGGCATATTCATATTATAGATAAAAAAATGTTGTGAATTAGCCATAAAGGTTGAAGGAATTTCGGATGGTCTTTGTGTACATATCCAACATACTGAATTTATAAACCTTCCTCTTGTCATAAGCTTTTTAAATTCGAGAGGTATTCTAAAAGCATTAGGACAAACGGACATTAGTTCATCAATCCACAAAATACAATCCTGTTTTTTATATACCCAATCTGCAAGAGCATTGTAAAAATCCTCTTCCATTTCTTCTTCAACAGGTGCATAAATAATCCTGTCTTTTTCAACATTCGGTAACTCTTCCAGATGTTCGATTATTTGTACATCTTCATCATTTAAGCCTCTCCATACAGGTTCACCTTTTTTAAGTCTGTCAAGACATTCTAATTTACTATCAAGCTTTACAACCATAGAAGGAACATTAGCTAAATAAACTTCTGCAAGAACAGTTTTACCGCTTCCAGTTCCACCACAAATAAAAACGTGTTCATCCATTCCGATATTAAAGTTCATTTTTACCTTCTCTTATGTATTTAATATAAACTTCACATTCATCAAGAAACTTTTCAATTTCTTCTTCTGGTAAGTTATTAAATGATGGAAGGAATAAACTCATTAATGGATTTATCATCATTTTGTTTTGTGTCGGTAGTCTGTTCACCAGATGATTTATCACGTGTTTTGCTCTTTCTAACATCTTTTATAATCTCCTTCTTCGGTTTAGCTTTATTTAACATAACAGTTGTAAAAATACGTGGTGCAAAAATCATTAAACAAGCAGTAATTAAAGCTATTGCATCTGCGTGTTCTCCGAGTGCTTTTAAGCTTTCATTTTTTGCAATGATATTTGCTAAAGGTTCTGCTATCTGCTTTGCTTCACTTTCTGATAATAACCAATGTGAATATCCTTCACGTGTGGCAAGTATTGAAGATGAAGCAACTAAAAGTGTTGTGATTTGTTCACTTGTTACAAGTATATTTTCACTTTTCTTTTTTCTGCCTCTGGTTTCCTTTTTCTTTTCTTTCTTTTCTTCCGGTGTAGGAATTGAAGGAATATTTACATCAGGTAATTTAGAAACTTCTTCATTTTGCTTTCCTTCGGTTTTTCTTCCTTTTCCTCTTCCTGTTCCTTTTCTGGTTCCGGTGTCGGTGGTGTCGGTATTTCCACTATTTCCGCTTGTTCTTCCTGTTCCTTTTCCTGTTGTTTCTGTACTGTTTTTAGTTCCTGTTTCAGTTCCTGTAGTTCCTGTTTCAGTTCCTGTAGTTCCTGTTTTAGTTCTTTCGTCCATTCTGTTTTCCCTTCCTCTTTACTTTCAATAATTTCCTCTTCAACATCTTCAATCTGTTCCTCAACATCTTCAATCTGTTCTTTGAGTTTTTCCTTTTCGTCCATTAAAAAATCACCTTCCTTTTTTTGTAAATATTATATCAAAATAATTTTATTTTTTAAAGTGAACAAATGTTACTTTAAAATAATATAAAAAAAGTACAGTAAAATTACTGTACTTTAATAATTATACTTCTTGCTATTCGTGGTGTATATTCTAAATATCCCTTTTCTACAATATTAATTAAATATCTATGTATCATATTAGGGGAATTTAAAAAAACACCTTTTTGTATTTCTCTTATTGAAGGTGAATAACCTTTTTTATTTCGGTATTCAACTATAAAATTAAATATATCTTGTTCCCTTCGTGTAAGTTCTTTCATAATATCACCTTATAAAACTGCATTAAATAAATTACCTTTTTCATCTTTAAATGGTTCTAAATCTGGTGTTAAATCAAAGTTATAAAATTCTTTAAGTGATTTAAAATAATATGGTTTAGTGAAATTTTCAGTATAATTAATTATTCTTTTTTGCTTATTCTTTAAGTAAAGATATTTATCACGTGTTTCAAATTCGTTTAAATCTTTACCCTTTTTAAGTAAATAATTAATACTACGGAATACATCAACATTACTTTCCAGAAGAAATTTATCTTCTTTACCCTGTGCCAGCTTATTATATAAATCTATGATAAAATCTCTGTTAAATGTTTTTTGTGTATCTCTGGTAACACCTTTAAATTTAATATTCTGTTTTTTTGTTGTATGTTCATAGTAAACTTTAGGTTGAATAAAAATACCTTCGTGCAGTTCCTGTTCTAAATCCCATAAACCTATTTTATATTCATCTAACATTTCAACCGGTAAGAGTTTATTACTTACTATACTATCAGTATCGCAATAATATATTTCTGCATCATGTTCCTGTAAAATCTCAAATGCTTTTAATAGTTCAAGTCTTGCATAACTTGTTACATAAGATGCAATCTGTACTTGAATTGTTTCACTTTTAACAACTGATTTTACTTCAATGTATCCGAGTTCTTCATCAATAAACTTTATTTGCTCTGGTTCGTAATTCTTTATTTTTTCAATCGGTTGAAGTTCTGTTTTATCATCCTTTCGCATCCCTGTCCATCCGTAGCCTGTATTCATTAATAATTTACTTAAAGTATATAAGGCTAAATTTCCCTGTTTCTTTGAATTTTCTTTAATATCATATAAAACAGAAATGAAATTTTTAAACACTTTAAATGTTTCTTTAAAGTATATTAAATGATGAATTTTCAGTATTTTTACATCATAGTGCTTTACTGCGTGTTCAAGTTCATTAAATGTAAAGCTTCCAGAAACGTATCCGCAAGGGAAAATTAATTTACCTGTTTTAAATGGTAATGGTGGAATATGTGTTTCAGGTATATATAAATCAGCAGAAATAAATCCTAAACCTTTATGATGAAAAAGCCAATTTTCCCAATAATATTTAGTCTGGAATTCATCTGTATAAAAGTGAGGTGTTCCAATCGGATACTCTTTTGTTAACATTTGGTACGGATATAAACTGTTTATATCCATATGAAAACCGACAACTTCTTCACTTTTATTTAAATATGGTTTAAAAACTTCTGTTCTCCCACCTGTGTAGGTTTCCCTTATCATATTTTCAATATCAACATAAGAAATTGAGTATGGTGCAAAGTTGTGTTTAATTTCCTTGTAACTGTTCCAGAATTTATTTTTTGTTAGCATCTGAAAATCAGTTTTTTCCATCCCTTCACTTTTAAAGGGTACACCCTTAAAACCATATTTAAAAATCTTTTTAGACATTGATGCCGTTGTCATACATTTACAAAGTGTTTCAAAATCTAAACCAGATACATCACATAATTTTTCAATAAGTTCATATAATGATATAACGTCATATCCTAAATATTTTAAAAATAACTCATCATCTACATCACACCTGTCAAGAAAATCAACTGCATCAGAATACTGATTAGGATATACTTTTTGTACTTCTTCCCAAAGGTCAAGCTTCCCATTCTCTATATCAAAATCTTCACAAGCTTTTTTTAATGACATAGGAATTAATTTTAAACTGTCGTGAATGGTATATTTTAAGCAGGATAAAATAACAAACTTTCCATTAATAGTTTTAGTGCTTCCCCATTTAACATTCCCCTTTTCAAATATTTGTGGTATTTTCCTTAAATCAAATTCAGCATTATGAATAAAAATTTCTATTGCATAACCTTTTTTTATCCATTCGTTTATTTTCTTTTCAACGTCTGGAAAAGTATAACCATAAGTTACATCATAACCATCATAAATAGCTATTCTTTTTAAATCACCCTTTAATCCGTTATATGTTTCTGTATCAAGTGTTATAAGCTTTTTAGGTTTCTTACGTGCCATTTAAAACACCCTTTTTAAAATATTTGTTTATAAATCTCTGGTAAGTAATTTCGTGCGTAATCTTCAAATTCATCATAAGAAGATAGTTTTAAATTATCTGATGTACGTGATAAAACCGATAACATCATATTTGCATATCCTCTTAATGTCCATTCATTTGAATACATTATCTGTTGTCCTTCGGTAACCATCTTTTCATTATAACCACTTTCAAAGCTATCCAGAATTTGATTATTTAACTGCTTTTTATCTTCGTGAGTGATAATTTTAGGTACACCTTTAAAATCACCGCTACCATCCTTTTTAATAGTGGTTTTAAACATTCGTATTTCTTCAATCATTTCCTCTGTTGAATAATGTGAATAATCTGTTACCGCTAACCCCATTTGACTTTCACCTGTAACATCTGCCCATCTTACCGATAAAAAAGCCTTTGCTTTATATACGTTTCTATCACCTAAAAATATAAGGTTAGAAATAATATCCTTATTTCTTCTTTTATATTTAGAAGCTTGTTCTAAATCAAAACCAGCATCTGTTAACTGTTTAATTTTTGCTTGTTCTATTCGGTAATCTCTTTCCCTTCTCTTCTGCTTTCTTGCTTCATCAAGTATTAAATTTAGCTTTTCTTCACCTAAATCAAGCATTTTTGAAGGTGTATATTTAACACCGTTAATGGTATAATTACCTGTAATATTATGTTTTTTCAGAAATTTTTTATTTTCTTCACGTCTTAACTGTTTTCTTTCATTAGCTTCAATTTTTTTAACAGTTTTCTTTCTTTCCGGTGGTGTCATTTGTTTTATCTGCTTCGGGGATAAACCTTTTGACATCATTTTTTTATTTTGAGTATTTTTTATATTTTTCTTCTGTTGTCGCTTCTTCGGTTTCTTTGCCATAAATAACACACTCCTTTAATAGCAAAAAAGGGATTTTAAAAATCCCTTTTATTTACTGTAAAAATACTTCATCAACTACAACCTGTGTATTATATTCAGTTTTTCCATCCTTTTCATATTTTGAAATCTGGATATTTCCCTGTATTGCAACTTTATTTCCCTTCTTAACATACTTTTCTAAAATTTCTGCTTTATGGTTAAAAGCTACGCAAGGAATAAAATCAGTTACTTCTTTGTTAACATTTCGAATAACTGCAAGTGTAAAATTTGCTACCTTTGTTTCATCACCTTTTAATTCAATGTCTTTTGTTGTTCTACCTATTAAAATTACTTTGTTCATTTTTATTCTCCTTTAACTTTCATACTTTCTATAAATTTTTCTAAATCTTCTGGAAGAATAACAATTTTATTTGCTATTCTGTAATGCTCAAGTTTCTTTGATTTACAATAATTTCTGATAGTTCTATCAGAAACATTTAAAAGCTTTGCAACATCTTCTGTAGTCATTCCGTTATTTAAGTTCAATTCCGTTTCACTCCTTCCTTTTCCCTGTAAGGATTATTATACTCCTTGTTTTCCGTTGTATCAATGTTTATTCATCCTTTCATTAATGAATTCTAATCCAAAAACTATTAAATGAGGGATTATTATCATTATAGTAATTAATTTAAAAGCAACCTGTAAACATTGTGTTAGCATTCCTGTATCACCCTTTCAAGTAAATCATTTATTAATTCCTGTTTCTTTAATTCCTGTTCAAGATATTTAATACGTGCTTCCAGAAGAGTAATTAAAGACTTCTGATTATTAATAGTTTTATGCAGATGCTTCATTTCTCTTAAAACGTCTTTATTAACCTTTATGTAATCTACAGGCATTATTTATCACCTTCTTCATTTAAATCAAATGATATCTGGTTTTCATCTGGTGCGATATCCTGTGAATTTTCTTCATTTGATTTTATTAATCTTTTAAGCTTTTGTATTTCTTCATATACATAAAAATTAATATCCTGTTGTGATGATAATATCTTTGTATTAAGTTTATCCATATACTTTAAGTGTTCTATTTCTTTTTCAAGTAAATCAATTCTCTTTTCAAGTTCTTTAATTTTAAACATTTAAATCATCCTTTCTTAAAAACCTAAAATCATAATTATTAAATACTTCTTTACTATCTAAAAAGAAAATTCTATCAAAATGCACATAGTCAGTAATCCCGTTTCGAAATTCAACAAATGCTACTGTTTCACCCTTTTTAATATAACTTCCTTTATTACTTTCAGCTTTAGCTAAACAATGAAACAAAGCTGGAATATATTCACCCTTTGTTAAAACTCCGCAAGGTCTTAATTCATTTTTTACATTCATTTTCTGTATTTCCTTTCTAAAAGATTGAAATTCTAAAATGACCTGTTAACATTGTAAGAATTTCATATAATATAGATGATTCATATGTAACAATTAAATCTTTCTTTTTACTGTCATATTCAAAAGATATATCATTTTTCGAAAAAAATTCACTTAATTCTTTTACATCATCCTTTGATAAACTATTAAAAATTAATCTATCAATGCAAAGTATACATTTTAAATTTTCCAATTTGTTCCTTCCTTTCTGGAAGGGAAGCAGGTGCTTCCCTTGTTTTATATCCATTCATTTTTTAAACTTAATTCACAATCTGTTTCACTCATAATATCTTTATCAATTCCGCTATCATCAATATAAGCTTTATGGATGTAACAAGTTTCTTCGTGTGTTATTGTTCCCAGTTGCGATATCCATAGTTTAAAGAATTCGTAACTACTTGAATTAATTTCATATTCAACAACAACTGTAACTGTGTTACCTTCATAATTCATTAAATAATGAATTGCTTTGTTATCTCTGTAATTGTTGAATAGAATTAAAAAATTCTTTGCGTACTCTTCCAATTTTTCAGGAAGTTCAACATTAACTCTTGTTCCTTTTAGTCTTAACATTTCGCATTTTGTCATTTTGCATTTCTCCTTTT
>SVJH01000037.1 GCA_015069095.1 Oscillospiraceae bacterium
TGTATCTTTTTGCATTGTTAAATGCTATGTTTTTCAAAAGAAATTCGGACAAAAATCATTGAAAAACCCCGTAGTTATGCGGTTTATCGGCTTTTGTCCTATTATAACACAAGCATCAATTCTTCTAACAATTCCTGTTGCTTTCATTATATAAATTACTCCTTTAAGTTTGATGTTACGTTCATATTTTGTGCAATTTAGGAATTTTTATGTAAGGAAAAAGGTGGGAAATTGCTTTTTAGTTTAGTGTAATATAATAATAAAAACGTTTTATGTTCGCAGTATCAATAACTTATCACATAAATATTTTGTTTGTTATGTTAACTGATAGATTAAGATAGTCCTAATAGAGTTTTTGCATATTTTATTTTGTGAACTATAAAACTAATTATCATAGATATAAGAATGTTAAGAATGGCAAGTAGAATTATGATTGGAGTACTAATTGTTACAAGTTTAGAAGCAATCATAAACAGCACAACCTTTACAAAACTGTCTAACAGAAAAATCTGATATGAATAATTAGAAATATAATTCAACAAAGGAATTTTGAAATGCATCGATGAAAATATGTAAAGCAAAATATATGAAATAGAGACTGAAACAATAAATTTGCTGAGAAATGCAATGAACATACCTTTTATCGAAAGAAAGATTACCAAAAAAGAAGCGGTAATACTAATTAGCAGTGTAATATGTTTTACAGGTTTTATGTTGAGCAAATTTTGTGCATTCAGTTGTCTTAATACATATCCTAATAAGAACCATGTTCCATAGATAATCACGCTAAATATTTGGAATGGACCACCCTGGCTTATAAAACGAAGAAATCCATTTGCAATATTAAAGAAAACCAGAAGTAAAAATACACCTATTAAAACCACTTTGTTTTTCAATTTCCATAAGAGGGGAGCTATTAAGCACATTAAAAGCAAAGCATATGAAAACCAATAATAATCTCCAAATACATAAGCAGTTAAAAACTCTATTCCTACATTGCTGGAATGACTGAATTGTTCAAAAAACAAATTGCAAACGAACTTTAAAGAGGTAAAGACTAAAAACGGAATGAAAATTTGAAAAAATTTTTTCTTGTAATATTTAAGAACATCTTGCGAGTGACAAAGGTATCCCGCTATCATAAAAAACAGGGGAACATTTACAAAATTGATTATGGTAATAAAATGAGCGTATCCTGCGCTGCCCGCACCAAAATATGCTTTTCCGTAAGACATTGCATGCTGAATAACCACTAAAATTATGGCAGTTGCACGTAGGTAGTCTATCGTGTTACTTTTCTGTTTTTCATCTCTTCTTTCGCAACAATTTGTGTTCATATTATTTTCCTCCGACGACGTCTTTTTTGTGAATTATAATATAATTATACATTTAAAGAGGATAAATGTCAACATCGTGTAATACGACGATTGTACTGGAAGTTATCTGGTTTACATAAAATCATTTAAAAACATTTTTAAAAAAATATAAAAAAACATATTGCTTTTTTATATTAAAAGTACTATAATATCAAAGGATTTGATTTAAGGGAGGTAACAATAAAGTGGAAACATATCTCATATTTAAAGATTTAGCAATAATTCTTCTTGCTGCAAAACTATTTGGTGTAATTGCAAGAAAATGCAAGATACCGCAGGTAGTAGGAGAGATTATAGCAGGACTTATAATAGGACCAAGTTTGCTTGGAATAGCAAGTGAAACTGATTTTATAGTAAAAATGGCAGAGATTGGTGTTGTAATTATTATGTTTTCTGCCGGTCTTGAAACAAATATTAAAGATTTGATTAAAACAGGACCTAAAGCACTTGCAATAGCATGCGCAGGTGTATTTGTTCCGCTTTTTTTAGGTGCTGTTATGTATATGGCGTTTTACGGATGGGCGCAAGTTGGAACAGAAGCATTTTTTAAAGCGGTATTTATAGGAACAATAATGACTGCAACAAGTGTTGGTATTACAGTTGAGGCACTTCGTGAAATGGGTTATTTAAAAGGTACAACAGGTACAACAATACTTAGTGCTGCAATAATTGATGATATTATTGGAATTATCGTACTTACTTTTGTAATAGGATTTAAAAATCCTGAATCAAATCCTGTAAATGTAATGATTAGTACAGTACTATTCTTTATGTTTGCAATAATAGTTGGCTTTATTTGCTACAGATTTTTTAAATTTTATGATAAGCGACATGAACACACAAGAAGAATTCCAATTTATGGATTAGTACTATGCCTTGCAATGTCATACATTGCAGAAAAGTTTTTTGGAATAGCAGATATCACAGGTGCATACGCTGCCGGAATAATTCTTTCTAACATACGTGATTCTGAATACATTGCAGAAAAGATGGATGTAAGTTCATATATGTTTTTCGGACCCATATTTTTTGTAGCAATAGGACTTAAAACAAATCTTGCGACAATAAACTTAGATATTATATGGTTTGCATTAGCATTCGTTGTAGTTGCGCTGATTGCAAAAATAATAGGATGCGCCCTTGTTTCAAAAGTTTGCGGATTTAATAAATGGGAATCTTTAAAAATCGGTATCGGTATGATGACAAGAGGTGAAGTTGCACTTATTGTATCACAAAAAGGTCTTGCAGTCGGTCTTATGAGCGCATCATATTTTCCTGCTGTAATACTTCTTATTCTTGCATCTTCAATACTTACTCCAATATTACTTAAAATGTTATACAGTAAGCATCCCGATCCTTCAATGATTCAATAATGAAAATGGCCTTGCGTTGTGCAAGGCTTGTTTTTTTACAAAATTGTTGAAAAATGTAAAAAAATGTGTTAGAATTAGTAGAATTAAATTTTTAGGAGGACATTAAAAATGAAAAAAAGAATTTTATCATTACTTTTAATTGCTGCACTTGCATTTAGTTTTTCTGCGTGTAGCAAAGATGATGACGATGTTGACAGTGACGATATAGAAGGTATTGCAACATTTTCATGTGATGAATGTGATGAAAGTAAAGAAGGTACACAGTACAAAGTAAGAATTGAGCAGGGCAAAAAAGCAACAGTAAAATATGTTTGCGGTGATTGTCTTGATGAACTTGGCGACGATGCCGAAGTTCTTGAAGAAATTGAAGTTGGCGTAGATGAAAGAAATGAACAGCCAGAAGATGAAGATATCAGCAGTAAATCTTCAAGCAAATCATCAAGTAAGTCATCAAGCAAATCTTCAAGCAAAAAATCTTATGATGACGATGATGACGATGATTATTCATCAAGCAGCAAATCTTCAAGTGGTAAATCATCAAGCAGTAAATCAAAATTTGTATGCGAAGGTTGCAATAAAACAATAACAGGTCATAAAAACAACATTGTGTTTGAAGGTAACGGAAGACGTGTTGAAATGGAAATCTGCGACGATTGCAAAGCAGATTTAGATTCAGAATTAGGTTGATAAAAATGAAAATCCAAGCGAAATTTTTTCGCTTGGATTTTTTGCTTTTATTATTTATACATTGGTCCGAAGTTTTTACATGCTCTGTAATCTGCGCCTTCTTTATCCATGCCGAATGCGTTCCATACACTTGGTCTAAAGATTTTATCTTCATCAACATTATGTAGTGAAACAGGAATTCGAAGCATTGAACACATTGTGATTAAATCTGCACCGATATGACCATATGAAATAGCACCGTGATTAGCACCCCAGTTATTCATTAAGTCGTATGCTGTTTTAAATGCACCACTTCCTGTTACTCTTGGAGCAAACCAAGTGCAAGGCCATGTATAGTCTGTTCTTTTCCATAAAACATCAGAAACTTCATCAGGGAGATTTATTGTCCAGCCTTCTGCAATTTGAATTGTTGGTCCAAGGCCTTTAATAAGATTTAGTCTTATCATAGTAACCGGCATTTCGCTTCTTGTTAAAAATCTTGAAGAAAAACCGCCGCCTCTAAAGTATCCTAAATCTGCCATATTCCATGTTGTAGCGTTAAGACAAGCATCCATATCTTCTTTAGTCATATCATACCATTTTTTGATAAGATGGTTTCCATTTTCGTCTTTTACTTCGCCACAAGCATCAATACAAGCCGCACCCGAGTTTATTAAGTGAATAAATCCGTCTGCTTCTTTTGCTTTGCCACAAACATCATACCCTGTTGCTTTTTTAACAGCCGAAGGACTCCAGTAAGTTCTTACATCGGCAAAAATCTGTGCTGTGTTTGTAAGCAGTTTCCCAAATAGCATACCAACAGCATTTAAAGTATCGTTTTCAGTAGCAAGAATGTATGGTTCTCTTTTTCCATTCCAGTCAAATGATGAGTTAAGCATAGATTCAGGAAAATCACAGTTAGGGTAGAAGTCTGTCCACTGTCTTTGTCCCTGAAAACCTGCAGCAATAGCATTGTGTCCAACCATTTCTTCTTCACAGCCTTCAGGAAGATTCTCGTTTCCGTTCATAAGGTCTTTTATGATACACATCATTTTTACAACAAATTTAAACTGTTCTTCTTTCTTTTCATCACTAAGTTGGAATTCTTTTGGGTTTTTGTCAAATCCCATAATGCATTTTTCTTTAGCCCATTTGTATGCTTTTTCAAATTCGGCTTTATCGTAAATGCCTTCTGTCATTCTTCTTATAATTTCAACTTCGTCAACAGATTCAACTCTCATTCCAAGATATTCTTCAAAAAAGTCGGTATCAATAATTGAACCTGCAATACCCATACAAATAGAACCAATCTGAAGATAAGATTTACCTCTCATAGTTGCAACGGCAACTGCAGCACGTGCAAAACGTAAAAGTTTTTCGCAAACATCTTCGGGAATTGTTGTATCGTCAGCTTCTTGAACATCATGTCCGTATATACCGAATGCAGGAAGTCCTTTTTGCGCATGAGATGCAAGTACAGATGCAAGATAAACCGCACCAGGTCTTTCTGTTCCATTAAATCCCCAAACTGCTTTGATTGTATTTTTGTCTGTATCCATTGTTTCACTGCCGTAGCACCAGCAAGGAGTAACTGTAATTGTAATGTCAACACCTTCACGTCTGAATTTTTCAGCACATTTTGCCGCTTCTCCAACTCTTCCTATCGTGGTATCTGCAATAATAACTTTTACATTTTCACCGTTTGAGTATTTTAAATTTTCACTTATAAGTTTGGCAACAGATTTTGCCATATTCATAGTTTGTTCTTCAAGAGATTCCCTAACTTTTAAAACACCGCGTCTTCCGTCAATAGTAGGTCTTATACCTATCACAGGATATCCGCCTATCAAACGATTTTTATCCATAACACAACACTCCTTTTATTTTTACTATAATATCATTATAACATCACTTAAATAAAAAATCTCGCAAAATAACATCAAATTATAGACATTTTTTGTTATTTGTGATATGCTTAAAATGGTGATGAGTTATGAAATCTATGCACGAAGTAAGAAAATATGAGGATGATTTTCCTGTGTGGTATGGCTTTTATAAAAACATTGGGTTTACACCGCATTGGCATAGGGAAATTGAGATAATATACGTAAAAAGCGGAAATGCAAATTTTCGTGTTGATGACAAAAATTATGTAGCCACAAGTGGCGATATGATAATATGCGACAGTTTGAAAACGCATGTAAGTTCATCTTTTAATATGGAGAATTCTTTAGAATTTTTGCTTTTTGATACATCGCTTATAGGAGGAATGTATCATTCACTTGGTCTTACAAATTATGTAATAACAAAAGACGAACTTGCCTTACTTGGACTAAATGAAGAACTAAAAAGACTTTTAAAAACTGTCAAAAAAGAACTGTCAGTGAGAAAACCATATTACAAAGAAACAGTAAAAGCTTCGATTTGCTATTTTTGGTATCTTCTAAAAAGAAGTTTAAAAAATAACGAAGAAAAAACAACTACAAAACGTGTACAGCAGTATTATGATATGCAACGTCTTTTAGAATATTTAAACGAAAACTTTACAGAAAATATTGCACTTGAAAATGCCGCAAAATTTATGGGACTTAGTGAGTGCCATTTTTCAAGAGTATTCAAACAAATGATAGGCACATCTTTTATAACTTATTTAAATACACTTAGGGTGGAAAATGCCGCCAAACAGATGATGAATAAATCTACAACAATACTTGATATTGCTCTTTCAAGCGGATTTAACAACATAAGAACATTCAACAGAACATTTAAATCGATAACGGGATATACACCAATGCAGTTTTCTTATTTAACAGAACCCGAATTTAGCGGAACAGCGTATTTTCACACTTCGAGTGATAAATTTTTTGTAGAAAATGACTCAACAGTAATAATACGCAGTGAAAAAATAAAGTAAAAGTGTTTTTATTTTGTATCAAATATTGACTTTTGTTTAATAGAATGATATAATACCAATAATGATATGTCTGTAAATGGAGGATATTAAAATGACAAGAATTAAGACAATTGAAACAAGAAATATTGAAAAATCAGTTAAAAACGGTGGTTGCGGCGAATGTCAGACATCATGTCAGTCAGCTTGCAAAACTTCTTGCGGTGTTGCAAATCAGCAGTGTGAAAACGCAAACAAATAATTACTGATACAAACCGCTGTCAGATTTGACAGCGGTTAAATTTTTGAAAAAATTAAGAGGTTAATATGGTTCATCAATATAAATTAAACGGATATAACATTGTACTGGATACTGCTTCAGGGTCTGTTCACGTTGTGGACGAGGTAGCATATGATATTATATCGATGTATAAAGAAAAGACTCAGAATGAAATTGTAAGCGAAATTCTAAAAAAGTATGCTCATCTTCCTGATGTTAACGAAAGTGAAATAATAGAGTGTCTTGAAGATATAAAATCGCTTGAAGATGACGGAAAACTTTATAGCGAAGATATGTATGAAAATCTTGCTATGGAGTATAAAAACAATTCAAATGTAATAAAAGCGTTATGCCTTCATATTGCTCACACCTGCAATTTAAACTGTTCGTACTGTTTTGCAAGTCAGGGAAAATATCAGGGTGAAAGAGCACTTATGACTTTTGATGTAGGCAAAAGAGCATTTGATTTTTTAATTGAAAATTCAGGAACAAGAAAAAATCTTGAAGTAGACTTTTTTGGCGGAGAACCGCTTATGAACTGGGATGTTGTTGTAGAACTTGTAAAATATGCAAGAAGTATTGAGAAAAAATACAACAAAAACTTCCGATTTACACTTACAACAAATGGTATGCTTTTAGATGATGATAAATTTGAATTTTTAAACAAGGAAATGAGTAATGTTGTACTTAGTCTTGACGGAAGAAAAAATGTTCATGACCATTTTAGAAAAGACTATAGCGGAAACGGAAGTTACGATGTAATACTTCCTAAATTTAAAAAATTTGTAGAATCGCGCGGTGGAAAAAACTACTATATGCGTGGAACATTTACTCATAACAATGTAGATTTTACAAACGATATATTCCATATGGCAGACCTTGGTTTTACAGAACTTAGTATGGAACCTGTTGTTTGTCCGCCGACTGATCCATATGCACTTACAGATGCAGATATGCCGGTAATTTTTGAAGAATATGAAAAACTTGCAAAAGAAATGATAAAACGTAAAAAAGCAGGAAAACCTTTTACATTTTACCATTATATGCTCGACCTTAAAAATGGACCTTGTATATACAAACGTATTACTGGTTGCGGTTCGGGAACAGAGTATATGGCAGTAACACCTTGGGGCGAACTTTTCCCATGTCATCAGTTTGTTGGCGATGAAAAATACTCACTTGGCAACATCTGGGATGGTATAAAAAACAAAGAAGTTCAGGATAAGTTCAGATACTGTAATGCATACTCGAGAGAAGAATGTAAAACTTGCTGGGCAAAACTGTACTGCTCCGGCGGATGCGCAGCAAATTCATATCATTCAACAGGCGACATAAAAGGCGTTTACAAATACGGTTGTGAACTGTTTAAAAAACGTATTGAATGTGCTATTATGATGCAGGTGGCAGAGGAAGATGTATGAATACTCCTATTGTAGATTTTGTTAAAAATTACATAGACGAAAATGTATCAAGATTTCATATGCCAGGTCATAAAGGAAAAGATGTTTTAGGTTTTGAAAAGTATGATATAACAGAAATAGACGGTGCAGATGTTTTAAGCCACGCTGAAGGAATAATACTTGAAAGCGAAGAAAATGCAACAAAAATTTTTGATACAGCACATACTTTTTATGTAACCGAAGGCTCGACAAGGGCAATTTCATCTATGCTTGCGCTCGTTAAAAATAACGATAAAAAAACTGTTATCTTAGCTACAAGAAATGTTCATAAAGCGTTTGTAAATGCGTGCGCTCTTTTAGATTACGATGTAAGATTTATTGTTCCAAACAAGTTTTTGCACATTTCAAAATGCGAAATTTCTTGTGATGATATTAAAAATGGCATAATAGAAAATAAGCCTGATGCAGTATATGTAACATCGCCTGATTATCTTGGAAATGTCCTTGATATAAAAGGAATATCAAAAGTATGCAAAAAATATGGTGTACCACTTTTGGTTGATAATGCACATGGTTCATATTTAAAATTTTTGGGAATGCATCCAATGGATCTTGGGGCAGATGTTTGCTCTGATTCTGCGCATAAAACACTTCCTGTTTTAACTGGAGGGGCGTATCTTCATATATCAAAAGACGCACCGAAAAGATTTGTCAAAAATGCACGCGACAAAATCGCACTTTTTTCATCAACGAGCCCGTCTTATCTTGTTTTGCAGTCGCTTGACATGTGCAATAAGTATTTAAATGACGGATACAAAGAAAAACTTGAAAGTTGCATTCAAAAAATAGAAAGTGTTAAAAACTTTTTGTGTGAAAAAGGTTTTTTTATTGAAAAAGGCGAAACTTTAAAAATTGTTATAAATGCTAATAAATCGGGTTATTTTGGATATGAACTAAAAGATATTTTAAGAAAAGAAAAAATAGAAGTTGAGTTTTATGATGATACGTTTTTAGTGCTTATGATTACACCTGAAAATTCTGATTTGGATTTTGAAAGGCTAAAAAATGCGTTTTCAAATATATCGGTAAAAGAAGAAGTAATACAAAATACTCCTGTTTTAAAAATACCATCAATGAAAATAAGCGTTAAAGATGCAGTTTTTGCTGAATATGAAACAGTTGATATAAAAGACAGCGTTGGCAGAATATGCGCATCGAATGTGATTTCGTGTCCGCCTGCAATTCCGCTTGTAATTCCGGGCGAAGAAATCACAAAAGAAACAGTATCACTTTTAAAACATTATAAAATTGAAAAAATAAATGTAGTAAAAAACAACTGACTTTAAGCGCGTTGGTCTTAAGGAAAAAATAAAACCGAGTGAAACTAAAATCACTCGGTTATTTTATTGCTTGAATATTGTAGGGGAGGGGCTCTGTCCCCTCCCGTTTTTCTTGGGTGTTTTTGCTATTGTTGTAGGGTACGGCCTCCTGGACGTCCCGTAAAGCCTCCCTTGTGTAAAGGGAGGGGGACCACGTTGGTGGTGGAGGGATTGTAATTATTAAAATTACTATAAACACAATCCCTCAGTCTCACATTTGCTCGACAGCTCCCTTTAGGCAAGGGAGCCTTTTTCAAAAATCCATAAGTCGCATGCCCATATGTCGGTTGTTTTTTTAAAAATTCTACGATTTGTAGATTTTTTGTAATAAAATTGATGTAAATATCTACTAATTTAGCCGTTGAATATATTAAGTGTATCCATTATAATGAAAATGTAAGGTACTATAAACTTAAAGAGGATGTTGTGTTATGTATAAACTAAGCGGAAAAAGATATCTTTTAAACATAGCCGAAAAAGATGGCGTGTGTTTTATTGATTCAGGTAATCTTGGGGAATTTGAATGTTTAAAAACACATATTTTTGAGATTACTTTAAGAAATTTATCAAATAACGAAGAGGTAGTTATAACATCTACAGAATTTATGTGCTTATCTGTTATTGAAGATAAAAACAAATTCGGTTTCGTTTTTGAAGGAAAAAATGAATATAAAAATATCAAAGTTTATGTAAATGCAGTTTTTGATGAAGAAAAAATAATATGGACAGAAAATGTGGAAAATAAAAATGAAGACTTTTCTGTTATGGAAATCACATATCCTTTGCCGGTTATGAAAAATGAAAAATTCAATCTTTTCCATGCAGATGAATCGGGTAAAGTAGTTGAAAATGCGGGCAAAAAAGAATATGCAAAATGTTCACTTTATCCTGCACATCATTTTTCTATGCAGTATTTTGCTGTGTATGGCGAAAAAAACGGCGTGTATTTTGGTATAGAAGATGAAGATGCCTGTGTTAAGAATTTTAATATAAAATGCAAAAATGACATAATGAATGCAAAAGTAAGTTTTTATGGCATAGACGGAAGTAAAAAAGCAAATTCGTTTAAGGTGTCAGGTGTATCAAAGTGGCAGATTTTTGATGGCGACTGGTATGATGCAACTTTAATTTATAAAGATTTTATATTAAAAAAAGCAAAATGGCTTCCCGAGATTGATGAAAACGGCAGAAAAGATACTCATAAAAAATTTAAAGAAGTTCCGTTTATTGTTGCAGATTATATTCCAAACAGCGAGTACCAAAGGGATAACAAGCCAATGAGTTTAAGTGCAGGAAGTGATAAAACGTATCCGGAGTACTGGTATGAAGCGGTAATTAAACTTCAAAAAGAACTTGGTGTGCCGATTAGTTATCATGTATACAACTGGCACGAAATTCCGTTTAATATTGAGTATCCACATTTTATTCCCGCAAAAGACGGGTTTATAGAAGGTGTAAAAAAACTTCAGGAAAATAATATATACGTTATGCCATATATAAACGCTGTAAGTTGGGAAGCAAACGATGATGAGCCACAAAGACATAAGGTTACATATAAAAACACGGGATATAAAGGTGCAGTTATAAAAAAAGATGGTACGGAAGATATTGTAATATATCCACAGACAACAATTTCTGGCAAAATGTCTCATCTTGTGCCGATATGTCCGTCGTTTGAAACATGGCACGATATAATATATGACGTAACACGAAAACTTGAAAATGAATATGGCGTAGACGGAGTTTATTTTGATCAGGTGTCTGCTCATAATGCTACTCCTTGTTATAATAAATCCCATTCTCATAAATTGGGTGGCGGAAGTTTTTGGGCTGACGGATACAATAAAATGATGAAAAAAATAAACAAAGATAAAAAAGAAGATGTATATTATTTTTCAGAATGTAACGCTGAGCCTTATTTAAAAAGTTTTGACGGATTTTTAACATGGACTTGGGTAGATAATGGCGAAGTTCCCGCATTTCCGCTTGTTTATTCAGGATATATTCAATTTGTTGGACGTTTTTGTATGGGTGCAAAAAAAGACGACTATGATTTCTTTAAATATGTAACGGCGATGTCGCTTATGTGCGGTCAGCAAATAGGATGGTGCAAAGCAGAAGTTGTATTTGACGAAAAACGAATGAAATTTTTAAAAACAATAGTAGATGCAAGATATAAATACACAGATTTATTTAATGCAGGCACTATGCTAAGACCACCTTGTGTTACAAGCAATATAGAAGACGTTGTAACGTCTCCTGCATTGTGGTTTGAGGAAGAACTTGTTATGAAGCAACTTCATGCAAGTGCTTGGAAAAATAAAGAAAAAACTGTAATTTTCCTTGTAAATGCATCGGATGATGAGGCTGAATATACACTTGAGTTTGATATGGAAGAATACGGACTTAAAAATGTACCTTCTGATTTTTGTGCAGATGACAATAAATGCACAATAAAAGGTGTTATAAAAGGCGGAGAATGTAAAATTTGGGAAATATAATAATAAAATCCACGGGTAGTATATTTCTATCCGTGGATTTATTTATTGTGGAACACAATAAAGGTTTCTTAGTGGGAACATATTTAAACTTGAACAAAAGAAACATTTATGTTATAATTTTATTATAAAAATTACTTTTGTAGAGGTGTGGTATGGAATATACAAGTCTTAATGAACTTATTTCATATTTAAAATACGGAACAAAATTAAATATATGTGTTGTGTTTTTGAATGATAACGGAAATTTTAAAACAAAATTGCCAACAGAAATGGCGATTCATACAAAAGAATATTGCACTTATATGAAATCAACAACTGCGGGGTATAAATCGTGTGTAAAATGCAGAAATACGGCACTCGAAAAAGCCATTGAAGATAAAAAAGCATTCGGTGGATTATGTTTCAAAGGTGTTTATGAATATTGCTACCCTGTTTGTGAAGGCGATGATGTAATTGCCGTAATTTTTGTAGGAAATATTTTTCCAAAAAATCCCGATGAAAAAATATATGAATTTGAAGATACTTTTGAAAAGAGTTTTGATGAGAAAAAATGCGATGATATATGCAAAATTATAGAAAACCAGATAAAACTTTTAATAAAAGAATATTCAAACATAAAAACAGAGTATAACCCTTTAATATCAAATATTATAAACTTTATAGCGGAGAGTTACACGACTGATATATATGTATCGGACATCTCAAAAATTTTCGGATATAACGAAAAGTATATAGGTAAACTATTTATAAAACATACAGGACAAACAATAAAAGAATACCTTAACGAAAAGCGTTTGAATCATGCATCCTCGCTGCTTAAAAGCACAAAACTTTCAATAACAGAAATTGCATCCAAATGCGGATTTAATAACGTTACATATTTTAACAGATTGTTTAAAGAAAAATATAATATGTCGCCTAATAAGTACAGAGAATAAAAAAACCGTCTTAAGGGCGTTGGTCTTAAGGATAAAATTAAAACCGAGTGAAAATAAATCACTCGGTAATTTTATTGTTTGAATATTGTAGGGGACGGCGCGAAACGACGTCCCGTTTTGTTAATAAAATATCTCGGCATAAAACCGTTAGTTTACTATTTGTCTCCGACGGGTTCTTTTGGTGTCAAAAGAACCAAAAACGCGGGGATTTCGATTTCCCCGCACCCCTCAAACGACACAGGGCTCCGCCCTGGACCCGTTTTTAAAGTTATAGTTTTCTTTCTGGTTAAAATCCCTAACACGTACCCACGTATGGCGT
>SVJH01000038.1 GCA_015069095.1 Oscillospiraceae bacterium
GAGCAAATGCGAGACTGAGGGATTGTGTCTATAGTAATTTTAATAATTACAATCCCTCCACCACTAAAGTGGTCCCCCTCCCTTTAGGCAAGGGAGGCTTAACGGGACGTCCAGGAGACCCTCCCCTACAATATCAACAAAAACCGAGTGAATTTAATTCACTCGGTTTTAATTTTATCCCTAATTTGCACACCTATATAAAATATGACTTTTTACATCCCTGTTTTACTGTATTGAATAGCCTTTTACTATTTGACAAACAACATTTTTTATAGTAAAATTAGTATGCTACATACTCAAAATGAATAATATCTTAAGTCAAAGGGTACGCTATCTTTGTAAAAAGCGTACACTTCGATTTGTCATACCTTTGATTTAAGATTATGATATGAGTGTGTAGCAACGCGAAAGATCGAAGTCCCTACGTTTTTTGTGCGTCGGCTTTTGGTCGGCGCATTTTTTATTTTGGAGGGATTTAGTATGGCGAATGAATTTATAGACATAACAGGAATAAAACTCACACCGGGAAATAATGGTAAAGAATGTCTTGGGAATGGAGAACACTATGATGAAAATGGAGCTTTAATTGAGTGTTGTTGTGATGAATGTGGTTATTTAATGAGATGTTTAACAGACGAAGAAAAAAAGCAATTGCGTTTAGAATAAAAAATGCAATAAAAAAGCATCGCCTTTAGGCGATGCTTTAATTTTTTTGTTATTATTCTGATGTGTAAGGTAAAAGTGCAATATGACGAGCTCTTTTAATAGCAATTGTAAGCTGTCTCTGATGTTTTGCACAGTTTCCTGTAATTCTTCTTGGAAGAATTTTAGCTCTTTCAGAAATATATTTTTTAAGTTTTGCAGTGTCTTTGTAATCGATATCTGCAACTTTATCTACACAGAAAGCGCAAACTTTCTTTTTTGGTTTTTTACGATATGCTCTTTCTTCGGCCATTTTAAGTTACCTCCTTATTATTTTAACATCCATTAAAACGGCAAATCGTCGTCTGCAGGCATTGGCATAAAGCCTTCATCAATATTAAATGTTGAATCTTCCTGAGCGGTACCTTGTCCGTTTGATTCGTTTCTGCTGCCTGTAAAGTAAACTTCATCAACAACAACGTCTGTTGTGTAGTGAGTCTGTCCGTCTTTTTCGTATCTTCCAGTCTGAAGGCTACCAACAACACTGATCATGCTTCCTTTAGAAAAATACTTAGAAACAAATTCAGCGGTTTGACGCCAAGCCACACAGTTAATAAAATCTGTCTGGTCTTTCTGGAAACGACGGCTTACAGCGATTGAGAAACTTGTTACACTAACTCCTGATGGAGTAGTTCTAAGTTCGGGATCTCTTGTGAGTCTTCCGAGTAATATTACTTTGTTCATTTTCTTTCACCAACTTCTTATTTTTTAATAGTGATAGTTCTTAAGATACCGTCAGTGATGTTATAAACTCTATCAAGCTCTTTGATAAAATCAGGTTCTGCTGTAAAGTTTACTAAAGTGTAATATCCTTCAGTTCTGTCTTCGATTGGATAAGCAAGTCTTCTTTTACCCCATTCGTCAACAGATTCCACACTACAAGATTTAGCAATCATAGTTTTGAATTTTTCAACAACACCAGCGACTGCTTCTTCACCGATAGATGTGTCAACAACAAAGATTGTTTCGTAGTTGTTTGTGATTTTTTCCATTAACGTTCACCTCCTTGGACTAATGGCCCCTTTAAAAAACAAAGGAGCAGAGAATGCTGAATTTTATCAGCCTGTGTATTATACACCATTTTTTTCAAATTGTCAATATGTTTTTTACTCTAAACTGTTTCTGTATATTTCAAGTTCTTCGATAGCATCGTCAAGCATATCCATGCTCTGTCCGAATGTTTCCCAGTTGCCTTCTTTTTTTGCATTATCTGCATCGTCGTAACTTGCAAGAATATTATCTATAATTACCATAAGTTCTTCGTCCGAGATACTTACATCAGGTGGATTTTGATTTTCAGGCGAAACATTATCGTCAGGATTTGTTTCACTGTTTTCTTCGCCTGATGGCTTAGAATTTCTGAACATTTTTTCAAGTGCTAAAGAAAGCGTATCTTCCATAACAACTTTGTCGCCGTACGATACAATAACACGTTTAAGTTCAGGAAGTCCTGCGCCGTTTTGCGATGTGATATATACTGGCTCAATATATAAGAGTGAGGATTCAATCGGTACAACAAGCGTGTTTCCTCGTATAACCGTCGAGCCACCCTGACCCCAAAGTGTCATTTCTTTACTTATCTGCGGGTCGTTGTCAATTTTCGACTCGATTTGCTGCGTGCCATAAACGTTTTTACCCTTAGGGAATTTGTATACAACCATTTGTCCGTAGTTTTCGTCATCGCAACTTGCCGCAAGCCACGATGTCATATTTTCCTTATTTTTAAGAGTATACGGAATCATTATAACAAAGTTGTTGTCTGTGTGTGTAAATTCGTCAATCTTAAGCATATTGTAATATGGCTCTATATCACGTAGTTCTGTGCCGTATTTTTCTTTTGAAAATACCCAGAAATCTGAATTGTTATAAAGCGTAGTTGCATTATTAACGTGGTATTTTGCATAAACTGTCGCCTGAAGTTTAAATAAATATTCAGGATATACAATGTGGTCTGTTAAACTCTTAGGAAGTTCGCCTTCTTTAAATACACCCGGATACATTTTTGCATAACTTTTAATTATCGGGTCGTTTTTGTCTATGATGTATGCATCAATTGTTCCGTCGTAAGCATCTATAACAACTTTTACAGAGTTTCTTATGTAATTTATGCCGTCATAAGTCTGAGAGTACGGATAGTACGATGATGTAGTATATCCGTCAATAATCCATTTTAAATATCCGTTATCGTCAACAACAAAGTTAGGTTCGTCAAATTTTAAAAATGGAAGTGCCTGCTCTGCTCTTGCTTTTACATTTCTGTTTAAAATAATTCTGCTATCCGGTGTAAGATAATCTGAAATAAGCATATGATAATCAAGATATCTTAAAGAGAAAGCAAGTTTATTTAAAAAGTTAAGTTTAATTCCGCCTTTTCCGTCGTATGAAAATTCTTTGTTTACATCGCCGTCAATATAGTCAATTTCTTTAATAGAAGAATTAACAACAACGTAGCCGTCCATATTGCTTCCGTAGTAAATACGAGGTTGTTTGATATCTACTACGCCTTCATTTGATTTGGGGGGGATATTGCTTATTAAAAAGTCAGGCTGACCTTCTTTTGTAACTCTGTTTTGAGGACTCATAACAGCACCAAAGCCGTGAGTGTATCTGTATGTGCTGTTTGTATAGTTTTTGGAGTTTGCATCAAGATGTTCAAGATTTACTTCCCTTGGCGCAAGCATAACAAGTGTCGGTGTGCCGTCTATGTTATATTTTGATACGTTAAGGTCGTTGAATCTGTAAAAATCTCGTATTCCCTGAAGTGAATTGTATGCAGTAAGAGTAGACGAAAAGTCTGTAATTCTTACGTTGCTTAAAATATCAGCGTTTTTATCAATTGTTTCTTTTGTAAGATTGTTTGTTGCAGGAAATTCTATTTCAATAACATCGTCAATGTTATATGCACTTTTTGTAAAGTTTATATTGTGTTCAAGATACGGTTTTTCTTTTATGCTTTCGTTTGGTTTTACAATAAGTCCCTGTACTGCAAATGAAGTAATAGTTACTGCTATCATAACGACAGGGTAAACAAGTACTGTGATAATTAGTGCTTTGTATTTTGATTTAAAGAAGAAAATAAGTGCAATAACTACAAGCGCCAAAAGGAAAAACGGAGCAAATTTATAAAAATTAAACCATACAAAAATGTCGGTATAACCTGCGCCCGAAAATCCGTTGAATGATGAGTATAATATTTCTTCCGATTTAAACTGGTATGTAAATGCTTTAAGTAAAAAGTAAATTACAATATTTATAAGGTTGTGAATTATTGCTTTTTTATCTTCTAAAAGATTTGAAATATCGTAATAATCGTTTATTGCGTAAATCATTATGTAAATAGCAAGAGTGTAAATTAAAACAACAAACCATACAGATAAAATACTGTTTACAAGTGCTGCTAAAAACGGTCTTGTAAAAATATAGTATCCGATATCTTTTCCGAAAATCGGGTCTTGCATATTAAAATCTGTTCTGTTTGCAAAAAGAAGAAAAGTATCGTAAATTGTTTCTGAAACGTACGAACTTGCAAAAATTGCAAGAACTATGCTTACAATAATTTTAATTCCTTTTTTGTCCATAAAATCAATAACAATGCCGGTTCTGTCTTTTTCAAACTTTTCGATAATTCTTGTAGAAATATAGAAAAATGAAAATATAAGCACAAAACTTATTATGTGTGAAATAATTTTTACCTTTAAATTTGTGTAAAAAATGTTAAGATACGCATCGCCAAGTTCTTTAACAGAAATTATTTTTGTATAAAAAGTAATAAATCCTGCTAAAAGTACAAAAAGCGAGATAACACTTATCAAAACTATTTTTAAAGTTTTCGACATTTTTGGTGCAAAAGGCTGAATAATCATCTTTGTTCCTCCTTTAAGTTATTTTAAATATTATACAGTACTATACCACATTTTGTTTTGTTTTTCAACCTCCAAAAAGTAGATAATATCGGAATAATTCTATAAAAATCGGCAATACTAACAAAAAACGGAGGGATGAAAATGAATAGAAAACTACTGCTTGCTTTGTGTGTAAGTCTTTTATGCGGATTTTTTTCGGTAGGAAGCGTACTTTTTACTTTCCACAAAAACAGTAAAAAAAATATCGAAAGAGAAAATATGTACAAAACCAGCAATGTTCAAAGTATGCCTGACCGTACAAATAACATAAAATATTATTTTGTAATAAACGAAAATGATGCGTTAAATTTATATGCTGTATACGAAAACGGAGAAAGAAAATACAAAGAAACCGTAGATGAAATAAATGTAGGTACAATGCGATTTTCCGACAGGGAAATATTTAAAAAAGGCGTAATTTTAAAGGATGAAAAAGAACTTATCCATATGATAGAAGATTATACCGGATAAAACCTTAAAAAACATTGACTTTTCCTTTTCTTGACTATATAATTATAATATAAAATTATGTGTTTTTGGAGGAAAATATGGTATATAATGCTGTTGTAGGTCAGTCAGGCGGTCCAACTGCTGCTATAAATTCATCACTTGCAGGTGTAGTAGATACACTTGTAAAATCCGATAAAATAGGCAAAGTTTTTGGTGCTGTAAACGGGATTGAAGGAATACTTGGTGGTAATTTAAAAGAACTTAGTGAAGTATTTTCAAAAAAAGAAAATATAGATCTTTTAAAACAGACACCATCATCATATCTCGGCTCATGCAGATATAAACTTCCTAAGGAAGATACTCATAAAGATTACGAAAAAATATTTGAAGTATTTGATAAAAACAATATAAAATACTTCTTTTACATAGGCGGTAACGATTCAATGGATACGGTTATGAAACTTAACGCGTATTCTGTAAAAAATAATAAAAATACTATTGTGATGGGTGTTCCTAAAACAATAGATAACGACCTTTGGGGCACAGACCATTGTCCAGGATTTGGAAGTGCGGCAAAATATGTTGCAACAAGCGTTTTGGAGATTGCGCTTGATTCATATTGCTACGATACAAAAAGTGTTACAATAGTTGAAATAATGGGAAGAAATGCAGGATGGCTTACAGCATCAAGCGCACTTGCAAGAAGCAAAAACCAAAGCGCACCGCATCTTATCTACTGCCCTGAAAACGCTTTTGATAAAGACGAATTTATAAATGATATAAATAATATTCTTAAAACGCAGAAAAATGTTATTGTTGCCATAAGCGAAGGAATTAAAGATAAAGACGGAAACTATATTCTTGCTTCATCTTGGGGTGCTCAGGATAAGTTTGGCCATGCAAAACTTGGCGGCGCTGGAAAAGCACTTGAAAATCTTGTTGCCGAAAAAATCGGCTGCAAAGTAAGAAGCGTTGAAATAAACGTTCTTCAAAGATGCGCAGCACATTTTACATCTAAAACAGATATAGAAGAAAGTTTTAAAATAGGAAAAGCGGCAGTTAAAGCGGCGCTAAAAGGCGTTAGCGGAAATATGATGATTTACAAACGTAAAAAGGGAAGCGAATACAAAGTTGAAATTTCATCAATGGATATAAACGAAATTGCAAACAAAGAAAAAATGCTTCCTGAAAATTACATAACAAAAAATGATGTTACAGATAAATTTATAAAATATGCTGCTCCGCTTATTGAAGGCGAAAACAAAATAAAAACAAAAAACGGAATACCTCTTTTTATAAAAAGATAATCGGGAGAAAAATATGGACAGTTTCAAATCGGCTTACGTTGGCATTGTGGGAATACCAAATGTCGGCAAAACAACATTACTTAATAAACTTGTAGGGCAAAAAATTGCTATAATATCGCCAAAACCACAGACAACAAGAGGCAAAGTACTTGGTATTATGCAAAAAAAGGATATGCAGGTTGTATTTTTAGATACACCCGGCTTTCACAAACCGAAAAACAAACTTGGCGAAACAATGATTAAAGCTGTAAACGAAACAATAAACGAAGTTGATTTTCTTATTATGGTTGTTGAACCTACCGACGAAATAAGAAATGCAGAACTTGAAATCATTGAAAAATCAAAAAATATTCCTATGATACTTGTTATTAACAAAGCAGATACAGTTAAAAAAGATATGCTTCTTCCTGTGATAGATGCATACAGCAAATTAAGGGAATTTTTAGATATTGTACCGATAAGTGCGAAATGCGGAGACGGACTTAAATTACTTGAAGATGTAATCGCAAAAAATATTTTTGAAGGTCCGATGTACTATCCTGAAGAAATGGTTACAGACCAAAGCGAAAAGCAGATTGTGGCAGAAATAATCCGAGAAAAAATGCTTATGCTACTCGATAAAGAAGTACCTCACGGTATTGCGGTTGAAATTGTAAAAATGAAAGAAGGAAAAGATTTAACTTCAATAAGTGCAAATATATACTGCGAAAAAGACAGCCACAAAGGTATAATTATCGGAAAAGGCGGCGAAACTTTAAAAAGAATCGGTGCACTTTCAAGGAAAGACTGCGAAAATATGCTTGATACAAAAGTATTTTTGGAACTTTGGGTAAAAGTGAAAAAAGACTGGAGAAATTCAAACTTCTTAATGAAGGAATTCGGGCTTTTAGATAACGAAAATTAACAACTATTTACAACATATAAAAAATAAAAATGCAAATCCTATTATTACAAACAATTTAGGAGGCATTTTTATGGATGAAAAATTTTTCTGGGATGTATTTAAAAACACAGGCAGTATAGAAAGTTATTTAACTTATAAAACTGTAAGTGAAATGAACAACAATACATCTTTGCAAAATAAAGATGAGGAGAAAAAATAAATTGCTTACAAAAACAAGCGGACTTATACTTAAAGCAAATAAACTTGGCGATAATGACTGTCTTTATACCATACTGACAGAAGATATGAAAAAAATCACTGCATTATCAAGAGGTATAAGAAGCCTTAAACACAAAGATTTTGCGGCGCTCAAACTTTTTTGCTATAGTGAATTTGAATTTTCGTCAAAGGGTAACCTTTACTATATTTCAAATGCTAATGTAAAAAGTAATTTTTACGATATACGTTTAAGTGTCGAAAAGTTAAGTCTTGCTTCGTATGTGCTTGAAATTTCTTCTGTAATGTCCGAATATACCGAGGGCGATAACGACTATTTCAGATTTATTTTAAATACGCTTTATTTTATTGAACACGCTGATGAAAATCATCTTATGGAAGAGATAAAAAAACTTAAATGTTTATTTGAGGTGCGCTCAGCATCGTTTGCGGGATTTATGCCGCATCTTTCAAGTTGTATAAATTGTGGAAACGAAAAAGATCTTAAGTATTTTGACATTTGCGAAGGTGGTGCAAAATGCTCATCATGTGGGGGCGAGCACCTTTTGTATGTAAATGAATATCTTTTAAAAACGCTTGGATATATTGCATTTGGAGATTTGAAAACTGCATTTAAAACATCAATAAAAAATGAAGATGTATTAGATGCACTAAACGATATAACTGAGCGATACATAAGTGAAAAACTTGAATATTACTTTAAATCACTTGATTATTTTAAAAATATAACAAAAAAACCTATGTGAAATATGCACAAAAAATAAAGCATATTTCATTTTATGATGTGAATTTTTAATAAAAATCATAAAAAAACATCATTATAGTTAAAAAAATGAAAAAAATGCTGGAAATTTTTTGATTTTTGTTATAAAATTATATGGTACTCAAAGAAGAGAAAATAAAATTAAGGAGTGTTAAACTATGGCTAAAAAATTTGTTTACCTTTTTAGCGAAGGTGATGCCTCAATGAGAAACCTTCTTGGTGGTAAAGGTGCTAACCTTGCAGAAATGACTAAAATCGGTCTTCCTGTTCCACAGGGTTTCACTGTTACAACAGAAGCTTGTACACAGTACTATGAAGATGGCAAAAAAATCAATGCAGATATTCAGGCTGAAATTATGGAATACATTACAAAAATGGAAGCTATCTGCGGTAAAAAATTCGGTGATAAAGAAAATCCACTACTTGTATCAGTTAGATCTGGTGCGAGAGCATCAATGCCTGGTATGATGGATACAATCCTAAACCTTGGTCTTAACGAAGACGTTGTTGAAACAATGGCTGAAAAATCTGGTAATGCAAGATGGGCTTGGGACTGCTACAGAAGATTTATCCAGATGTACTCTGACGTTGTTATGGAAGTTGGTAAAAAATACTTTGAACAACTTATTGACGAAATGAAAGAAGAAAAGGGCGTAACTCAGGATATCGAGCTTACAGCTGAAGATTTAAAAGTTTTGGCTTCTCAGTTCAAAGCAGAATATAAATCAAAAATCGGTAAAGACTTCCCAACTGATCCAAAAGAACAGCTTATGGGCGCAGTTGAAGCCGTATTCCGCTCATGGGACAACCCACGTGCTAACGTTTATCGTCGTGATAACGATATCCCTTATTCTTGGGGTACAGCTGTTAACGTACAGATGATGGCATTCGGTAACATGGGTGATGACTGTGGTACTGGTGTTGCATTTACACGTGACCCTGCTACAGGTGATAAAGGCCTTATGGGTGAATTCCTTGTAAACGCTCAGGGGGAAGACGTTGTTGCTGGTGTTCGTACACCAATGCCAATTGCTGAAATGGCAGAAAAATTCCCTGATGCATTCAAACAGTTCAACGAAGTTTGCAAAATCCTTGAAGATCACTACAGAGATATGCAGGATATGGAATTCACAGTTGAAAAGAACAAATTATTCATGCTTCAGACAAGAAACGGTAAAAGAACAGCTAAAGCTGCTCTAAAAATTGCTTGTGACCTTGTTGATGAAGGTATGATCGATAAAAAACAGGCGGTTGCTATGATCGACCCAAGAAACCTTGACACATTACTTCACCCACAGTTTGATGCAAAAGCTCTAAAAGCTGCTACACCAATGGGTAGAGGTCTTGGTGCATCTCCAGGTGCTGCTTGCGGTAAAATTGTATTTACAGCAGAAGATGCAGAAGCTTGGAACAACAGAGGAGAAAAAGTAGTTCTTGTTAGACTTGAAACATCTCCTGAAGATATCACAGGTATGAAAGCCAGCCAGGGTATCTTAACTGTTAGAGGTGGTATGACAAGCCATGCTGCCGTTGTTGCTCGTGGTATGGGTACATGCTGTGTATCTGGTTGCGGCGACATCAATATGGACGAAGAAAACAAAAAATTCACACTTGCAGGCAAAACATACGTTGAAGGAGATTACATCTCAATTGACGGTTCTACAGGTAATATCTATGATGGAATTATTCCTACAGTAGATGCTGAAATCGCAGGCGAATTCGGTAGAATTATGGCTTGGGCTGATGAATTTAGAACACTTAAAGTTAGAACAAATGCTGATACTCCTGCTGATGCTAAAAGAGCAAAAGAACTTGGTGCAGAAGGTATTGGTCTTTGCCGTACAGAACATATGTTCTTTGAAGCTGAAAGAATTGCAGCATTTAGAGAAATGATCTGTTCTGATACAGTTGAAGAAAGAGAAGCTGCTCTTGATAAAATTCTTCCATATCAGCAGGGAGACTTCGAAGCACTTTACGAAGCACTTGGCGGTTACCCTGTTACAATCAGATTCTTAGATCCACCGCTACATGAATTCGTTCCAACAGAAGAAGCAGACATCAAAGCACTTGCTGATTCTCAGGGCAAAACTGTTGAAGATATCAAAGCTATCATTTCTTCACTTCACGAATTCAACCCAATGATGGGTCACCGTGGTCTACGTCTTGCAGTAACATATCCTGAAATTGCTAAAATGCAGACAAAAGCTGTTATCAGAGCTGCAATCAACGTAACTAAAAAACATCCTGATTGGAAACTTGTTCCAGAAATCATGATTCCACTTGCTTGTGAAGTTAAAGAATTAAAATATGTTAAAGATTTAGTAGTTGCTACAGCAGATGCTGAAATCAAAGCTGCTGGTGCAGATCTTAAATATGAAGTAGGTACAATGATTGAAATTCCAAGAGCTGCTCTTACAGCAGACGCAATCGCTAAAGAAGCTGAATTCTTCTGCTTTGGTACAAATGACCTTACACAGATGACATACGGTTTCTCTCGTGATGACGCTGGTAAATTCCTTGATGCTTACTACGACAAAAAAATCTTTGAAAACGATCCATTTGCTAAACTTGACCAGACTGGTGTAGGTATGCTTATGGAAATGGCAGTTAAAAAAGGTAAAGAAACACGTCCTACAATGCACTGCGGTATCTGTGGTGAACATGGTGGAGACCCTGTTTCTGTAGAATTCTGCCACAACATCGGTCTTGACTACGTATCATGTTCTCCATTCAGAGTTCCAATCGCAAGACTTGCTGCTGCTCAGGCAAAAATCAAAGAAATGTAATTTGATTTAATTAAAATCCCCAAGTGATTTAACTTGGGGATTTTTTGTGTTTTTTTAGAAAAATGCTTGCGAAGTTTTTTGTATATTGCTATAATATATGTATAAAATTCGACAAAAGAAAAAGGGGATTTATTTATGTTTTGTTCAAAATGCGGTTCTAATATTGAGCAAGGTGCAGCCTTTTGTTCAGGTTGCGGTGCGCCGGTAGCACGATCAAATATGCAACAACAAAATGAACAAACGTCATATGGATATCAACAGTATGGTCAGCAACAGTACACACAGCCAAATGTGCAGCAACCTCAGCAACAGCAGTATGCACAACAACAATACGTGCAACAATCTCAGCAACAGCAGTATGCACAACAACAATACACACAACAACCATATGCGCAACCAATGGGATGGTTTAAGTTTTTGATATATTTTGCATTGTTTTTCGGTGCTGTTTTAAATGTTGCAAACGGTGCAATGATGATTGCCGGAGCCCATTATTCCGGCGATGCAGATGCAGTTTACCGAGCATTTGACGGATTAAAGGAACTTGATATAATTATGGGCATTTTGTCAATAGTGCTTGCTGTATATGGTATATATACAAGAGTTCGTCTTGCAGGATTTTACAAAAATGGACCGTCAACAATTCTTACTATGTATTCATTATCTGTACTTGTTAATTTAATATATTATATTGGATTAACTTCAATATTACCTGATCGAGTAATAAGTATGAGTGATATTGATTTGAGTGCATCTTTATCGATGTTAGCAAGTGCAATAATGATGTTTATAAACAAATCATACTTTGATAAAAGAAAACATCTTTTTGTAAAATAATAAAAACTCCACTTATGTTGGTACGTGTTAGGGATTTTAACCAGAAAGAAAACTATAACTTTAAAAACGGGTCCAGGGCGGAGCCCTGTGTCGTTTGAGGGGTGCGGGGCGAATAATTCGCAAATCATTAACAACTCGTGCGGTAATTTT
>SVJH01000013.1 GCA_015069095.1 Oscillospiraceae bacterium
ATTTTCAAATGATTTTTTTTATTTCGCTTCTGCGGATTTCGCTTTTTTCATCGTCAAGTTCATTTAGTTTTGAATCTAAATGAAGGTCTGCAATATGCATTATTTTAGCCAAAAAATCACCCCACAAAACGAGCCGTTACAATTCTTGGAAGTCCGGCGTAGTCATTTTTTACTTCTATATCGGTAAAGTTATCTTTTAAAATTTCTTTTAGTGCATCGCCCTGATTAAAACCTATTTCAAAAAAGATATATCCGCCTTTTTTCAAAATATATTTTGCATCGGATGCAATTTTTCTGTAAAACATAAGCCCGTCGCATCCGCCATCAAGTGCAAGATGAGGTTCAAAGTCTTTTACATCGCTATCGAGTGTTTTAATTACGTCTGTTTCGATATACGGCGGATTTGAAACAACAACATCAAATTTTTTGTTTAGTTTTTCTGTTTCTGATAAAACATCAAGTTTTAAAAAAGTAACGTCATCATTTTTTAAAATGTTTTTTGCATTCTTTTTTGCAACTAAGAGTGCGCCGTCTGAAATATCAACACCCACTAAAGATGAATTTTTAAGATAATACTTAAGTGATACTGCAATCGCACCGCTTCCTGTACAAAGGTCAAGAATTTCATCTTTTTTAATGTCGGCGTTTATTATTTCTTCTACTAAAAGTTCTGTTTCCCATCTTGGAACAAGTACGTTTTTATCAACATAAAACATAAGCGACATAAATTCTTTTTCGCCCGTTATATATGCAACGCTCTCTTTGTTTTCGCGTCTTTTGACATATGATGCAAACCTTTTTAAGTCTTCTTTTTTCATTATGTCATCTTTATGGACTAAAAGATATATTTCATCGCACGAAAGCACGTTTTTTAAAAGTGCGTCTGCATCAGATCGCCCTATTTTTAAAACAGCAATATCTCTTATTTCTTTTATCGTTTTACCACTTGTCATCTTCTTTATTCCCGGTAATTACATTTTTTATTGCTTCTATTGCAACTTCAAGTTGCGAATCATCTGGCTCTCTTGTTGTTAAATACTGAAGATAAAGCCCCGGTTTTGTAAGAAGGCGAACAAATTTATTTTCGCTTTTTCCTGCAAATTTAATAATTTCATAAGAAACACCTGCAACAAAAGGCAAAAGAAGAAGTCTGTATAAAAGTCTTAAATAAACGTTTTCCCATCTTAAAAACGAGAAACAAATAATACTTATAACCATAACAATCAAAAGAAAGTTTGTTCCGCATCTTGGGTGAAGACGTGAATATTTTCTTGCATTTTCAACTGTAAGTTCTTCGCCATGTTCGTACATTGCAATAGTTTTATGCTCTGCGCCGTGATATTCAAACACTCTTTGAATATCTTTCATTCTTGAAACAAGAATAATGTATGTCATAAAAATAAGTATTCTTACAATACCTTCAGATGCACTTAAAATTACCTGATTTTCGGTAAAGTTTTTAATCCATCCTACAAGAATTGTAGGAAGAAGCATAAATAGACCTATCGAAAATATAAGTGATAAAAACACCGAAAAATAAATTACAATGTCTTTAACTTTATCGCCGAATTTATTATCAAGCCATTTTTCAAAACGGCTCATGCTTTCTTCGCCGTCATCAAGTTCTATCTGGTCGGCAGAAAACATAAGGCATTTTACGCCTGTTATCATTGATTCAAAAAATGATATTACCCCGCGAAGTATTGGTAATTTTAAAAATTTATATTTATTTAAAACAGATGATACTTCTTTTTTATCTGTAATAATTTCGCCGTTTGCTTTTCTTACGCACGTTGCAATCATTTTAGGTCCGCGCATCATAACACCTTCCATAACAGCCTGACCGCCGATGCTTGTTTTATGAAGTGCGCAATTTTGTTTTTCTTTTTTCATATGCTATTCCTCCTTGCGTTTAGTTTTCAAAAGTTGTTCCGTTTGCATTTTCAAACAATTCTTCAAGTTCTTTTCTTATTTCTTCTTTTCTTGGATCGCCGTCACTTAGTGAGTTAAATTCGTCTATTTTACTTACAATATCATCGCCTGATTCTATATTTACAGGGCCGTTGCCTTCGTTTAAAGTTTCTGTTTCGTTTTTTGGTGCTTCTTCTGTTTGTGCTGTTTCATTTTCATCAGGTGCTTTTTCAATAAGCCCTTCATAGATGTCTTCTTCTTTTATTTCATCTTTTTTTGTTTCCTCAGTTTTCGCTTGTGTGTTTTCTTTTTTTGTCTCGTCCTTTTTGCATGATGCAAAACTAAAAACTAAAACAGCTGCCAACATTAAACATATTATTTTATTACATTTCATTAGTATTATCTCCTTAAATATAAATGGGTTACATTATATTATAATACATTTTACTTGAAAATTCAATATAAATTGTTGCATACAGAATAAATTTAAATCAAAACGGAAAAATATAGTCATGATTAAAACGGAGTGATGAAAATGAATACATTTATAGCGGTAACACAACTTATTTTTACAGTCGTTATCGGACTGTATTTTTTAATGCAGATTTTAGATACAAAATCGGCAGATAGTGCGCTTAAAGCAGAAAGCAAAAAGGAACTTGAAAAAATATCAAAACTTGAAAAAATATCACTTACAAAACCACTTTCGGAAATTACAAGGCCGACATCTGCAAACGAAATAATAGGTCAAAATGACGGCATAAAAGCATTAACGTGCGCAATTTGTTCTAAAAATCCAAAACACGTTATTATTTACGGACCGTGCGGAGTTGGTAAAACTGCGGCGGCAAGGGTTATACTTGAAAAAGCCAAAAAAATGGGGATATCTCCGTTTAAAAGCGATGCAAAATTTATTGAAGCAGATGCCACAACTATGAGGTCGGACGAGCGAAGCATTGCAGACCCACTAATCGGAAGCGTGCACGACCCTATTTATCAGGGGGCATCATTTTACGGCTCGCTTGGTATTCCGCAAATTAAACTTGGAGCTGTATCAAAAGCGCACGGAGGAGTTCTTTTTTTAGACGAAATAGGCGAACTTAGTACTATGCAACTTAACCGACTGTTAAAAGTTCTTGAAGATTCACGCGTGTTTTTTGAAAGTGCTTACTACTCATCGGAAGATAAAAATATTCCGCCTCACATTCACAAAATTTTTAAAGAAGGTTATCCTGCAGATTTTAGGCTAATTGGTGCAACAACACGCTCGCCTGAGGAAATTCCAGACGCGGTGCGTTCAAGATGCACAGAAATCTTTTTTAATCCACTGACAAGAAACGATATTTGCCGTATTGTAAAAAATGCCATTTTAAAAAGCGGTTTTTTGATGGAAGAAGGCGGCGAAAACCTTATTTCGCTTTATGCAAAAAACGGACGTGATGCAGTAAATATTGTTGAAATGTGTATAAATCTTGTTGAAGTTGAAGCACGAGATAAAATAACGCTTACCGATATTGAATGGGTTGTGCAATCGCAAAAGTATTTTCCTATATATTTTGAAGCACCAAATCAAAGCCAGAAAGAAGGCAAAGAAGGCGTTGTAAATGCACTTTGTGTTACATCGTTTTTTCAGGGTGCAGTTATGGAAATTGAATGTACAATTAAAAAGTGCGATAACAAAAACGGCTCAGTAAAAATTACGGGAATTATTACAGAACAGGACATAGAATACAAAAACGGACACTATAAAAAGCCGAGTGATGTGAAAAATTCTGTAGAAAATGCCATAACTGTAATAAAAAGTATTGCAAATTTTGAAATTTGTGATTATAATATCCATATAAACTTTCCGGGATTTGTTCCCGTAGACGGTCCTTCTGCAGGTGCGGCAATATTTTTGGCGATATATTCTGCCTTTTATAAAAAGCGTGTTTTGCCATCTGTTGCCATAACCGGAGAACTTTCTATACACGGACTTATTAAAAGAGTCGGCGGTGTTTATGAAAAAATAGAAGCAGCCAAAAAGATGGGGATTAAAAAGGTTATTATACCTTGTGAAAACTATCTTGAGTCGCATAAAGTATCGGATATTGAAATAGTGCCCGTAAATAATGTTTTCGATATTATAAAAGAATGTTTTCCAAAAGAAGGAGATTTGCATAGGTATGACGAAAATGTCATAAGGTCAGCAAAAAAAAGTGATTAAAAAGCAACTTTGTTGTTTCAAGGTTGTTTTTGTGGGTATATTTTCATTGTATGGAGGTGAAGTAAATGACAGATAAAGTAAAAACAATTATCGCAGACCAACTTGGTGTTAATGTAAACGATATTACTATGGATGCTTCTTTTATAGATGATTTGGGCGCTGATTCGCTTGATATGGTAGAACTTATTATGGCAATGGAAGAGGAATTTAATTTTGAACTTCCTGAAGAAGATGCAGAAAAAATTTCAACTGTTGGTGAAGCAATCGAATACATCAAAGCAAATGTAGTAGAATAATATTTGCATATTCTAAGGGTGGCCAAAGCCACCCTTTAAGTATTTTTAAGGAGTAAGATTATGAAAGAACTTGAAAAAAACATTGGTTATTCTTTTAAAGATAAATCTATTTTAAAAACTGCGCTTACTCACAAATCA
Organism: Oscillospiraceae bacterium; assembly: GCA_015069095.1. Taxonomy (GTDB): domain Bacteria; phylum Bacillota; class Clostridia; order UMGS1810; family UMGS1810; genus SIG430. The sequence continues at coordinate 4,552 of SVJH01000013.1, forward strand.
ATATTAAATGAAACAGAAAATGCCGTATGCAATGAACGACTTGAATTTTTGGGAGATTCTGTACTTGGATTTGTTGTTGCTGATTATCTTTACAAAAATTATCCTGAAAAAGACGAAGGCATTATGACAAGAGCAAGAGCGTATGTTGTTTGTGAAAAAGGGCTTGATGTTATTGCCAAAGAGTGGGAAATTTCTGACGATATCATTTTAAGTTATGGCGAAGAAAAAATGGGCGGAAGGCATCGTGCTTCAATTCTTTCAGATGCCGTTGAATCGATTATTGCGGCAATTTATATAGACGGCGGATTTGATGAGGCAAAAAGAGTTATTCTTAAATTTTTTGCAGATAAAATTGACAGATTTATTAGTGGTTTATCTAATACTGCGAATTTTGACTACAAAACAAATTTACAGGAACTTTGCCAGTCAAGAGGCTTAAAACCTATTTATCGTTTAGTTGGTGAAAGAGGCCCTGCTCATGCAAAAATTTACACCTGTGAAGTAGAAGTTAACGGCACTATTTACAAAGCAGAAGAAGACACGTCAAAGAAAAAAGCAGAGCAAAAAGCGGCGGCAAATGCTTTTAAAATACTTTCAAAGGAAGTAAATAAGGATGACACACTATAATATTCCCGTGTTTGTTCCGCATCTTGGTTGTCCGCACGATTGTGTTTTTTGCAATCAGAAAAAAATAACGGGAACAAAAAAGCCGTTTGAGTGCGATATGGCGGTACAAACAATCGAAGAAAATTTAAAAACGATAAGTAAAAATGATGATAAATACGTTGAAATTGCATTTTTTGGCGGTAGTTTTACGGCTATTGAAGATGAAATTTTTAAAAAACTTTGTCTTATCGGGAAAAAATACATAGATGAAAAAAAGGTTGATGCACTGCGATGTTCAACACGTCCCGACTGCATAGATGAGGACAAACTGAGATTTATGAAAGAATGCGGTTTTAAAACGATTGAACTCGGCGTTCAGTCAACAGATGAAACGGTGCTTTTAAAAAGCGGAAGAGGCCACACAAAAGAAGATGTATTTTTAGCATCACGCCTTATTAAAGAAAGTGGTATTGATTTGGGACTACAAATGATGATAGGGCTTCCTTTTGATACAGAGGAAAAAACGCTTGACACGGCGAAAGATTTAATTAGTCTAAATCCATCGTGCGTTAGGGTTTATCCTACTTTAACATTAGAGGGAACACGTCTTTTTGATATGTATAAAGAAGGCGAATATACTCCGTGGAGTTTAGATAGATGTATTCCCGTTTTGGCAAAAGTTTTAAATATGTTTTACGAAAATAACATAAACGTAGTACGAGTAGGACTGCAAACTACCGACGAAATAAACGAAAACACTGTAATTGGGCCTTATCACGCATCGATAAGGGAACTTGCAGAGAGCGAAATTTACAAAAACAAAATAGAAAAACTTTTTTTAAAAGACGGTTTAACCGTTTTTGTTAACGACAAAGAAATTTCAAAAGCAATCGGCAACAAAAAATCAAACATCACATACTTTAAAGAAAAATACGGAATAAACATTAAAATATGTAAAAATCCGCTTGTTAAAAAGGGTGAGGTAAAGGTATGACTTACAGAGAATTGATTGAAAAAAACGAATACAAAATATTTGGAAAAAATGCGTTTTTTTCAGACAAATCAAAAGGCAGGGAGCATTTTGAAGAAAAATGCCCTATAAGGACAGACTTTTCGCGTGATAAAGACAGAATTGTTCACTCAAAGGCGTTTCGTCGTTTAAAACACAAAACACAGGTTTTTATTTCGCCAAATAACGACCATTTCAGAACGCGTCTTACACACACGCTTGAAGTATCACAGATTGCAACAACAATATCAAAAGCGCTTATGCTAAATACCGATCTTACAGAGGCAATATCGCTTGGACACGACCTCGGGCACACACCTTTTGGACATATGGGCGAAAGGGCTCTTAAAAAAGTCAACCCACACGGATTTAACCACTATGAGCAAAGCATAAGAGTTGTTGATGTACTTGAAAAAGACGGAAAAGGTCTTAATCTTACATATGAAGTAAAAGATGGTATTTTAAATCACACAGGAAGCGGCAGGGCTAAAACTTTTGAAGGCCAGATTATTAAATATGCCGACAGAATTGCGTATCTTAATCACGATATTGACGATGCTATAAGAGCGTCTATTTTAAAAGTTGAAGATATCCCCGAAAAATACCTCAAAACGCTCGGATACGCACATTCTGAAAGAATAAACACACTTATTTTAGACCTTATAAACTACACAAACAACAATGATAAAGTCGGCATGACAAAAGAGATAGAAGATGCTATGATGGGGCTTAGAGCATTTCTTTTTGATTCTGTTTACAAACTTGTTGCAGAAGAAGAAATTAAAGTTAATTTTGTAATCGAAAAAATGTACGAATACTATCTTAAAAATGTCGACCTTCTGCCTTCTGAGTTTAAAAATCTTCTTGAAAATGACGATAAAAACACAGTTGTATGCGACTATCTTGCAAGTATGACAGACAGTTATATTACCGATAAATTTAACGAGATTTTTCTTCCTAAAACATGGTGATTTATAGAAATTGCGAAATTTTGTATATTAAAGAAGGATTTTTTTAAAAAAAGTCGAATAAAAGTAAAGTACAGCGATAAAAAATCGCAAGTTATTTAGGAAAATGGTGATAGAAAATGCCTCTATACCCTGAATATATTATTCAAGAGGTAATAGACAAAAACGACATTGTTGATGTTGTTTCAAAGCAGGTAAGACTTAAAAAAAGCGGCGCAAATTATATGGGACTTTGCCCGTTTCATAACGAAAAAACACCGTCGTTTTCAGTTTCGCCTACAAAAGGCATTTTTCATTGTTTTGGATGCGGAGTTGGCGGTTCGGTTATAAATTTTGTTATGAAAACTGAAAACCTTACTTTTACAGAAGCCGTAAAAGAACTTGCCGCAAGAGCAAATATTGTGCTTCCGCAAATAAACGGATACGATTCTAACAAAGAAAAAGAGATACGCGACCAAAAAGAAATTTTATTTAACATAAACGAAAAAGCGGCATCTTTTTACTTTTCATATCTTTCAAAAGATGAAGGAAAAGTGGCAGTTGAGTATTTTAAAGAGCGAAAACTTGACGGAAAATGTGCAAAACTTTTCTATCTTGGATATTCGCCAAACGAAAAAAGAAAACTTTTTGACTATCTTGTTGGCGAAGGTTTTTCTGAAAGCGACATTTTAAAAGCAGGACTTATCACCAAGCACGAAAACGGCGATTATTACGATAAATTCCGTGGCAGAGTTATGTTTCCGATTTTTAATGTAAACGATAAAATAATCGGTTTTGGTGCAAGACGAATTGACGAAAACGTTATGCCAAAATATTTAAACTCGCCCGAAACACTTGTATATAATAAAAGTAAAAATCTTTATGCACTTAATCTTGCAAAAAAATCTAAAAAAGATTTTGTTATTTTAGTAGAAGGTTATATGGACGTTATTTCACTTATGAGATATGGGTTTTATAACGTAGTTGCATCGCTCGGAACTGCACTTACGACAGAGCAGGCAAAACTTTTAAAAAGGTATTTTAACGAGGTTGTTATTTCTTACGACAGCGATGAAGCAGGACAAACTGCCGCAAGACGTGCTATCGGAATACTTCGCGATGCAGAGATTAAAGCATCGGTTATAAAGGTGGATAACGCCAAAGATACAGACGAATTTATTAAAAAATACGGTAGCGACCGTTTTAACCTTATTCTTACAAAAAGAAAAGGCGATATTGCGTATTTAATGGATGTTTTAGGGGAAAAATATAACCTGAAAAATAATGACGAAAAGGTTTTATACGTTAATGAACTTATACCATATCTTCAAAAAGTTACAAACAGTGTAGAACTTGATGTTTTGGTAAGCGAAATTTCCGCTAAAACTTCAATATCTTCTCAGGCTATTTATCTTCAAATAGGAAAAACAAAAGCAAAACTGACTGACGATTTTAGTCCGAAAGCAACTGTTCCGCACTTTGGTGCATCAACAAAGGACAAACTTTCAAGAACACAGGAAATGCTGTTATCACTTCTTATAAATGAGCCTAAACTTCTTGTAAAGGCAGAAAGTATTTTAGAAGATGACCTTTTTGACGATGAACTTTTAAAGAAACTTTTTACAACTTTAAAAGAGAAAAAAGATCACGATATAGATGCATCATACCTTATGACAGCGTTTGAGGAAGAAGATGTTGCAAAAATTACTAAAATTATAAGCATCGACACACGCTGTGAAGATACTTTAAAAGCGGTTAAAGACTATGTTTTATCCATAAAGGAAGAAAAACGACGCATAGAAATTGATAAACTTGTCAAACAGGGCGACATAAACGCTCTTAATGAAATATTTAAAAACAATCAGAAAGGAGAGATAAGATTATGAGTGAAGAAACAAAAAGTACTTCTCTTGCCAAAAAAACCATAATCAGAGAACTTGTTGAGGCAGGTCAGAAAAAAGGCGTTTTAACATTCAAAGAAGTAATCGATGCTCTTTCCGAAATAGATTTAGACGCAAAACAAATTGATAAAATCTACGAAACACTTGAAAAAATGGGAGTAGAGCTTGTTGAAGATTTAGACAAGGAACTTAATGAAATTCAGTCTCAAAACGAAGAGATTGACCTTTCTATTCCTGAAGGTGTAGGTCTTGATGACCCGGTTAGAATGTACCTTAAAGAAATAGGTAAAGTTCCGCTTCTTAGTGCAGACGAAGAAGTTGAACTTGCTGAAAGAATGGCAAACGGCGACGAAATGGCTAAAAAACGTCTTTCTGAAGCAAATCTAAGACTTGTTGTAAGTATTGCAAAACGATACGTTGGACGCGGAATGCTTTTCCTTGACCTTATTCAGGAAGGTAACTTAGGTCTTATTAAAGCGGTTGAAAAATTTGACTGTACAAAAGGTTTTAAATTTTCAACATACGCTACATGGTGGATAAGACAAGCCATAACACGTGCAATCGCCGACCAGGCAAGAACTATAAGAATTCCTGTTCATATGGTGGAAACAATAAACAAACTTATAAGAGTATCACGTCAACTTCTTCAGGAACTTGGCAGAGAACCAAGAGTTGAAGAAATTGCAAAAGAAATGAATATGAGCGAAGAAAGAGTAAGGGAAATTATGAAAATCGCTCAGGAACCTGTATCGCTTGAAACACCTATCGGCGAAGAAGAAGACAGCATCTTAGGAGATTTTATTCCGGATTCAGATGCTCCTGCACCAAGTGATATGGCAGCATTTATGCTACTTAAGGAACAACTTACAGATGTGCTTAAATCTTTAACTCAAAGAGAAGAAAAAGTACTTCGCTTAAGATTTGGACTTGATGACGGAAGACCAAGAACACTCGAAGAAGTTGGTAAAGAATTTGATGTTACAAGAGAAAGAATACGTCAGATTGAAGCCAAAGCACTTAGAAAATTAAGACATCCTTCAAGAAGCAGAAAACTTAAAGATTTTCTTGAATAATGTAAAAAAGGCATTTCAGTTTCTGGAATGCCTTAATTTATATAAAAAAGGTGATTATTATGCATATTTTTTCTATAATGGATTTGTATCCTGACCATTTAGATGAAATTGTAGAGGATATAAAAAATCAATACGAAAAAGGGATTTCAACTTGCGTGCTTTTTAGTTTTTTACTTGCGCCGGAAGGCACTCCATGTGCCGATAAGGTAGGCAAATATCTTGAAAAATACAAAATTTTCAGCGATAAATTAAACAGTATGGGATTAAAATGCGGTGTTCTTGTTCAGTCTACAATCGGACACGGCGGAGTTTTTGCATCGGAAACACCATTTACAAAATACACAAATTTTAAAGATGGAACTGTTACACAATGGCCTTGCCCTAAAGACGAGGGCTTTAAAGAATACTTAAAAGATGCTTTTAAACGTATTGCAGAGCATAACCCCGCATTTATTATGCTTGATGACGATTTTCGCCTTATAGGACGCAGCGGAAAAGGCTGTGTATGCGAAAAACATATGGCAGATTTTGAAAAACGCATTGGAAGAAAGTACGAAAGAGAAGAACTTTGGGATATAATCGAAAAAAATCCGTGTGGAAAAGAAGCAAAAGCGTTTATCGAAACTCAGCGCGATTCGCTTTTAGACTGCGCAAAGGCAATGCGTGAAGGTATTGATATGGTAGATCCAAAAATTCCGGGCGCATTTTGTTGTGTTGGAAACTGGACTGAATTTGGTGCTGATATTGCAAAAATTATGGCGGGAAAGGACAACGAAGTCATACTTAGAATTCACAACGGAAATTACACACCACTTGGCGCAAGAAACCTTAGCAAATATGCATATCGTGCATCTGTACAAATAAATATGGTAAAAGACAAAGTAGACGTTGTTTTAGCAGAAGCCGACACTTGCCCAAGAAACCGATATTCTACAAGTGCGCAGTCGCTTCATACACATTTCACATCTACACTGCTTGAAGGTGCATCCGGGGCGAAACATTTTATTACAAGACGCTACTACGAACCTGAAAGCGGTGTTGCTTACAGAAAAATTCTTGCAAAAAATGCAAAATTTTACAAAGAACTTGCCCGCATTGTTCCGCATCTTAACTGGATAGGTTGCAAAATGCCTCTTACAAAATTTAACGAATATGCATTTTTAAATCATGGATGGGACGGAACAGAGGGCTGGAGTACAAATGTGCTTGAACGATTCGGGTTTCCTATTTACTTTAGCGAAAGAGACGGCGGAGCGGCATTTTTAGCAGAAGATGCTGACAAAAAATTTAGTGATGATGAGATTTTAAATCTTTTAAAAGAAACACTTGTTTTATCATCAAACACAGCCGAAAACCTTATAAAACGAGGATTTGGTGCTTATCTTGGCATTGATGTAAGAGAGTGGAAAGGAAAGGTGCCTACAATCGAAATGTTTGATGACAAAGGCGCAATGTGTACTGTTCAGGTTGGAACAAAAGAACTTGTAATAGTGGGCGATGATGTAAAAATCTACTCAAAAGTATGTCATTCGCTTGACAATACAAACTTTACATATCTTTTCCCTGGCACAACATTTTATAAAAATAAACTTGGCGGAAATGTTATTGTTTTTTGCGGAACACCTGTAACGACGTTCCATTATGCTACTGCGTTTTCTTTCCTTAATCAGTCAAGAAAAAAACAGATGGCTAAAATTTTAAAAGAAACAGGAAACCTTCCGCTTTACTACGATAGCGACGAAGAAATGTATTTAAAATGTGCTAAGTATGACGGCGATAAACTTTTTGTTGCAATGTTCAGCATGGGATTTGACATAATAGAAGAAATTAACCTTAAAACAGAAAAAGATGTTAAAAATGTTAAAATGCTTACATGCGACGGAACATATAAAGAATGTGAATTTGAAAAACGAGATGGCGGAATTATTGTAAAAGAAATAATGTACACGTTAAACCCTGTAATACTTATACTGGAGTAAAAGAAAGACACTTAAGTGTTGATGTTGGGGATTTTTTAAAAAGGCTTTCCTTGTGCAAATGAAGGCTAAAGCGGGACGTCGTTTCGCGCCGTCCCCTACAATTCTTATTTTGGAAGGGATAAATCTCTTCCTTACATTGATAATTTGTTGTTTATCGTATGGGATGGGCTTTGCTCATCCCGTTTTCATTTTATTCCTATCATTTTCTTTTCTTCTTCGCTGAGGCAAAGTTTTAAATAGTCGCATTCATCACAACAGCATTCAATTCTGTTTCCGTTTTCGTCAAAGTGCGCTCCGTTTCCAAGGCAGTCTTTACCTTCGTTTCCGGGTGTTAGTTTTATTCCCGTTACGTCTATGATTTCCATACAAGTTTCCTCCAAATAAAAAATGCGCCCACCGAAGCAGACGCATAAAAAACGCAAACCCCGATAGTCGCCAAACTAATTGAGTACGACAAGAACAATCTGTATCATCCCAACTGGAATTTGCATTTTTATCAAATTCATAAATGAATGATACAAAAATAAACTCATCTTTAATAGTAAAGAAAAGTCCTTGTCAATTTATATTCAATTAGTTTGGCATAATCATTTTACTATAAAAAGGCTAATTTGTCAAATAAAAAAGGCACTCATTTTGAGTGCCTTTATCTTTTTTTATTTTGCGTATTCTACGCTTCTTGTTTCTCTGATAACGTTAACTTTAATCTGACCCGGATATTCAAGTTCGCTTTCAATACGTTTTACGATTTCTCTTGCAACAACGATTGTTTCGTCTTCTTTAACGTTTTCAGGTTTAACCATAATTCTAATTTCACGTCCTGCCTGAATAGCAAACGATTTTTCAACTCCGTCGAATGAGTTTGCAATTTCTTCAAGTTTTTCAAGACGTTTAATATAAGTTTCAATGTTTTCTCTTCTTGCGCCAGGTCTTGCAGCACTAATAGCATCACAAGCCTGAACAATGCAAGCAATAATTGTAGTTGGCTCTGTATCGCCGTGATGCGATGCAATAGCATTTATAACTTCCGCGCCTTCGCGATGTTTTTTAGCAATATCAACACCGAGGTCAACGTGAGAACCTTCGATTTCGTGGTCCATAGCTTTACCGATATCGTGTAGAAGTCCTGCTCTTTTTGCTGTTTTAATGTCAACACCAAGTTCGCCAGCCATAATACCGGAAAGATGAGATACTTCAATTGCGTGTTTAAGCACGTTCTGCCCGTAACTTGTACGGAATCTTAGTTTACCTAAAAGTCTAATTATTTCAGGATGTAATCCGTGAACACCTGTTTCAAATGTAGCCTGTTCACCTTCCTGTTTAATAATTGCTTCAACTTCTTTTCTTGATTTTTCAACGACTTCTTCAATTCTTGCAGGATGAATTCTGCCGTCTGAAATAAGTTTTTCAAGTGATACTCTTGCAATTTCACGTCTTATAGGATCAAATCCAGAAAGAACAACTGCTTCCGGAGTATCGTCAATAATTAAATCAATACCTGTAAGTGTTTCAAGAGTTCTGATGTTTCTTCCTTCTCTACCGATAATTCTTCCCTTCATTTCATCGTTAGGAAGAGCAACAACTGAAACTGTTGCTTCAGCAACATGGTCTGCAGCACATTTCTGAATAGCATTTGTGATAATTGCTTTTGCTTTTTTATCGGCTTCGTCTTTTGCCTGATCAACAATGTCTTTAATCATAATAGCAGATTCGTGTCTAACCTCTGCTTCTATGTTTTTAAGCAAATATTCTTTTGCTTCTTCAACAGAAAGACCGGAAATTTTTTCAAGTAATTCTGTTTGCTTTTTGTTAATTTCGGCTGTTTCTTCAGTTAAAACATCAAGTTCTTTAAGTTTTTGATTTAATTTTTCTTCTTTTTTGTCTAACGCATCTGTTTTTTTGTCCAAATTATTTTCTTTTTGCTCAATTCTTCTTTCTTGTCGGTTTATTTCGTTTCTTCGATCTTTAATTTCTCTGTCGAGTTCAGCGCGGCCTTTATGAAGTTCTTCTTTAGCAGCTAAAACTGCTTCTTTTTTCTTTGTATCTGCTTCTTTTTCGGCTTTTTTAATTATTTCATCAGCTCGTTTTTCGGCAACGCCAAGTTTACCCTCAGCAACAAATTTTCTGTATATCATACCTATTGCAAAGCCTAAAATCAATGCACCTGCGGCTATTGCAACGGCTATATAAATGTTAATCAAAGATACCAACCCCCTTTCTAAAATTTTCGGAAAATCCGATTTATAAATTTAGATAATAGGGACAAAAATAACAAGTAAATCACTTATGTTTGCATAATTTATTAAAATTACACAAATATACACTATTATTTTATAACAATTTTAACAATATGTCAATTGATTTTTTCATTTTTTTGTATTTTTTGTATCGTTGACTTGATGTCTTAAATGTGCTATAATAAAGCCGATTTTTTATTTTTTATTACATATATACTTTTAAGGAGGTCAAAAAATGAAAAAAACAAAAATAATTTGTACAATCGGTCCTGCGTGTTCAGACAAAGAGATATTAAAACAAATGATGCTTTCGGGTATGAATGTTGCAAGATTTAACTTTTCGCACGGTACTTATGCTGAGCACGAAGAAAGAATGAACCTCTTTAAACAGGTCAGAGAAGAGCTTAATATTCCAGCGGGAATGCTTCTTGATACAAAAGGCCCTGAATACAGAATAAAAACGTTTGAAAACGGAAAAATATTTTTAAATGACGGTGATAAATTCACTCTTACAACAAACGAAATTATCGGAAACGAAAAAATGGTTTCTGTATCGTACAAAGATATGGCAAAGGAAATGCAAATCGGCGACAGAGTGCTTATAAACAATGGACTTATAGTGCTTGAAGTTGAAGACAAAAACGATACTGATATTTTTTGCAAAGTAATTTGCGGAGGAGAACTTTCAAACAGAAAAAGTATGAGTTTTCCAAATAAAGTTTTAAATCAGGTTTATCTTAGCGAGCAGGATAAATCGGACATACTTTTCGGTATAAAAATGGACGTTGACTATATTGCGTGTTCATTTGTATCGTGCAAACAAGATATTATTGATGTTAAAAATTTTGTTGAAGAAAACGGCGGCGATGATATAGACATTATTGCAAAAATCGAAAATCGTTCAGGCGTTGACAACATAGAAGAAATCCTTGAAGAATGCCACGGAATAATGATTGCAAGGGGCGATATGGGTGTTGAAATTCCATACGAGGAGCTTCCTTCTATCCAGAAAAAACTTATAACAACTTGCAGAATTAAAGGAAAAAGAGTAATCACAGCAACAGAAATGCTTGAATCAATGATAAATAATGTTCGACCTACAAGAGCAGAAATATCTGACGTTGCAAATGCTGTATACGACGGAACAAGTGCACTGATGTTATCTGGCGAAACTGCGGCTGGGAAATATCCCGTTGAAGCAGTTAAGGCAATGAGTAAAATTGCAGAGCAAACTGAAAAAAACATACATTACAAAAAAAGATTTTTAAATTATAATTTTGAAATAAAAGATTTAAACGATGCTATTTCGCACTCAACGTGCTCACTTGCAATGGATACAGATGCAAAAGTAATTGTTGTGTGCTCAAGAAGCGGAAGAACGGCAAGAATGGTATCACGTTTTCGTTGCCCGATACCGATTATAGGAATGACAACAAGTGAAAAGGCAACACGAAAACTTTCGCTTTCGTGGGGTGTAACACCTGTACTTACTGAGGAATATCAGTCAACAGACGTAATGTTTTACCACGCAATGCTAAAGGCAAAAGAACTTGGCTTTGCACAAAAAGATGACAATATCATCATAACAGGCGGTATACCGTACGGAACAACAAGAAATACAAATATAATAAAAATTGAAACTATGACAAAATAAGAAATTTTCATAACTAAAAAACCCAAGTAATTCAAAGTTACTTGGGTTTTTGTTGTATTTTAATGATTTATCATTTGCCTGCTAAGGCAATTTTATTTGCTTAAATTTTATCGTGATATATTTCTTTTTCTGTTTCTATTTTGATGCTTACGCCAAATTCGTCTGCAAATGCACTTTTTGTATTTTCCAAAGATGTTTTGGGCGTAATAACATATATGACTGCTTTGTCGGTATATGCAATTTCATCCAAAATGGCTTTTTGTTTTTTTACGATGTGTTTTATTTTTTCAAGATACTGATAATCCGAAGTTATTTTAAGGATTATGCATTTTTCTTTTTCGCTTACTCCTGCGTTTTCTATTGCGCATTTTGCAGCAAGTGAATACGCCCTTATAAGACCGCCTACACCAAGGAGTGTTCCTCCAAAATACCTTGTAACAACACAAACTACATCTGTTATGTTTTCTTTTTCAAGTAAATCAAGTACAGGAAATCCGCCGGTTTTTGACGGTTCGCCATCATCCGAGTATTTTTTTGTTCCGTTTTTTAAAATGTAGGCATACACGTTGTGTCTTGCATCAAAATGCTCTTTTTTAATAGTATCTATAAAATACTTTGCATCTTCTTCGTTTTCAACGTGCGTAATATGAGCAATAAACCTTGATTTTTTCTCTACTATTTCTGCTGTTGCTTTTTTATTTACCGATATATACAAATTTATTACCTCTTTATTTATTAAATATAATTACACCGTTTTCATCAACAGTTCCTTTTCCTATAACACGACCGCAAACTGTAATTTCATCACCGTCTTTAAAATGTATTGGTGCATATTCTGGATTTTCACTTATAAGCGCATCTTTTCCAAGCCTTTTAACATATGATTCGCCGTTCTTTACAAAAATTCCTATTTCATTATATTCAATTTTATTTGTTTTTTCAACAAACAAAATATCACCGTCATTATAAAGCGGAATCATACTGTTACCTTTTACAGATACTGTAAAGTCTGCATTATCGGGAATATCGCACGCTTTTACAACATCATAGTCGCTGCTTGTAAGAAGCATACCATTACCTGCAGATGCACCGATTACATAATGATTTATACTGCGAAGATTATGGTAAATGGTGTGTTTTGTTTCGTTAATTCTTTTTTGTTCTGCGTCAATTACCGCATTTACAGTGTGTCTTCCGTATGTATCAAGCGTATTATACTTTGCAAGAAGCATTTCCTCCTCTTTAGAAATGCTTTTTTTTGTTACGTTTAAAATATCGTAAATTTCGCATCCTAAAACTTTGCATATAGAAACAAGCGTTTGAATTTTAGGGTCTTTTGTCTGACCGCTAAGAATTTTATCAAGTGTTCCTTTTGGTACTCCTGACATATCGGCAAGTTTTTGAGTGGTACACTTTTTCTCTTTTTTAATATTTAAAATTTCGTCAACATTGATAATTGTTGCCATTTTTATCACCTCATAACGACATTATACTACATATTTCGACGAATGTCAATCAAAAATTGTCCGTTAACGGAAAAATATATCAAAAAATGTATTGACAAATTGCCATTAACGGAGTAATATTGTAAATGAAATATCCGTTGACGGATAAAAACAAAACAAAAAATTTTAAAAACTTGCCGTTTTTTCCGAATTTTTTGTGTTTTAATATAAATGTGCCCCGGTGAAAATAAAAAACACATCCACAAAAAACGGTTTGTTTTACAATTTTTGTTTTCCGAAAAAAATAATAAAAATCAAAAATTTGATTGCGTTGAGGGAGGTAAAGTATGGACATTAGTTGTCTTTCTCAGCTTAATTATCTTGATAAAGAAATAAGAATGCTGACAGATAAAATTAACAAATTAAATGAGAGAAAATCGAAAAAAGGTATTGGTTTTGATGCTGAATGCGAAGACGAAATTGTGTATCTTACAGATTTAATTAAAAACAGACGTAAAAAGTGCCTTCTTGACCAAAGAAGAATTGAAAATTTTATAAGCACAATATCAGACAGCCAGATGCGAATGATTATTTCATTAAGATATATAAATGGTCTTTCATGGCAACAGGTTGCTTTTGAAATGGGCGAATTTGACGAAAGTTATCCAAGAAAAAAGCATAACAAATTTTTAAAAGATTTACAAAGGAGAGTAAGCTAAGATGAAAATTGATTCACAGTTGATGGAAAAATTATGGAATGACTATAAAATTACAAAAAACTATAACGGTGTTGCTAAAAAACATGGTGTATCGGTTTATATGGTAAAAAAATCGGTGGAGCATTTTAGTAAAAATGATGACAAAGACGATGTTATTAAATACATTGATACAAAAAAGAAAGATGCTTGCGATTTTATAAGTAAATGTATGCTTATTATGTCAGACAACGACAAACTTGAAAAGGCATCTATCAACCAGATTGCTTCTGCTATGGGAATTGTAATTGAAAAGTTTACAAAGAATTTATCTAAAGATGACGGTGTATTTTTAGACGAAATTATAAGGGCGGTTCAAAAAATTGAATAAAGAGATTTTTTCTAAAAAACAAAAAGAGTTTATATCAGTTTTCAAAAACGGCTCTTTAAAAAGAATAAATCTTTTAGAAGGAAGCGTAAGAAGCGGTAAAACGTATATAAGTTTAGTTGTATGGTCGCTTTACGTTGCAACAAAACCTAAAGATGCTATCTTTTTTATGGCAGGAAAGACGCTTGGTACACTAAAAAGAAACTGTCTTGACCTTTTAGAGAGTATGCTTGGAAAGAATGTGTTTACGTATTCGTTATCCAAAAAAGAAGCAATACTTTTTGGAAGAAAAGTTTACCTTGAAGGTGCAAACGACAAACGAAGCGAGAGTAAAATCCGCGGTCTTACTCTTGACGGTGCATATCTTGACGAACTTACTTTATTTGATGAGGATTTTTTCTCAATGCTCCTTTCGCGTCTTTCAAAAAAAGGAGCAAAACTTATTGCGACAACAAATCCTGACAACCCTAATCACTGGCTCAATCAGAATTACATTTTAAGAAAAGACAAACTTGATATGCTCATTATGAAATTCTTAATTGACGATAACATTTTCCTTGATAAAAAATACGTTGAAAACCTAAAAAAAGAGTACACCGGTGCATTTTACGATAGGTTTATTCTTGGAAAATGGAAAGCGGCAGACGGTGTTATTTATCCTGAATTTGCAAATGAAAGTGAAAAATTTATAGTGGATGAAGTAGACAAAAACGATATTGCTTTTGCAACTGTCGGTGTTGATTTTGGCGGAAACAAAAGTGCTCATGCGTTTGTATGCACAGGAATATTAAAGGGATTTAAAGGCGTTGTTGTACTTGATGAGTTTTATCTTAAGGAAAAAGTTACATCGCAAAGGCTTGAGAGCGAATTTGTAAATTTTATAAAGCGTATAAAGAAAAACTACAATGTATGCGATATTTACTGCGACAGTGCTGAAACAACGCTTATTTCATCTTTTAGTGCAAGAGCATATGCCGAGGGACTTTGTGTGGATGTAAGAAATGCTAAAAAAGGGAAAATAACACAAAGAATACAGTTTTTTAATATTCTTTTATCAAACGGTGCATTTTTTATTCACAGAAAATGCAAAAACGTATGCAGTGCACTATCTGAAGCGGTGTGGGATGCTGCATCCGATATGCGACTTGATGACGGCACGGTAAATGTAGACAGCCTTGATGCGCTTGAATACTCGTGCGAGGAATATATGAAAGATATAATCTGTGTTTTAAGTAATTAAGAAAGGAAACTAAAATGAAGAATTTTTTCAGAAAAATGGGATATGAAACTGTGCCGGACGAGTTTTATTATCAGATAGATAAATGGCTTGGCTGGTATAAAGGAAAAGTTGCAAGTTTTCACAGTTATAATCAGTATAACGGAAAAAAACTTATTGCAAGAGAAAGGGCAACCCTATCTTCTGCAAAAAAGGTGTGCGAAGACTGGGCAAACCTTATTTTAAATGAAAAGATGGAAATAAACATACCAAATGAAGATATAAAAAAATATATTGAAAAAGTGCTTTTTGACAACAATTTCAAGGTGTGTGCAAACCGTCTTACAGAACTTGCTTTTGCACTTGGTACAGGTGCATTTGTAGAATATATAGACAATGGGAAAATTGTAATCGACTATATAGGTGCAAATATGATTTATCCTCTCTCGTGGGAAAATGGCAGGATTTATGAGTGCGCTTTTGCAAGTGAAAAGGTAGTCGATAAAAGGCGTGTTACTTATGTGAATATGCATATTTTAGAAGATGGAAAATACAAAATCGTAAATAAAATGTTTGATAAAAAAACTGGCGATGAAATAGAACTTCCAAAGGGCATTATGCCTTTTTACTACACAAACAGTTCTACTGCGTTTTTTCAGATTATAACGCCAAATATCGTAAACAATGTAGATTTTGAAAATCCGATGGGAATTTCCGTTTTTGCAAATTCAATTGATGTCCTAAAAGGTATTGACCTTATTTTTGACAGTTATCAGAATGAATTTAGGCTTGGTAAAAAAAGAATTATTGTGCCCGTTACAATGGCGCAAATGATGAGCGATAAATCAGGACTTACACCTGTTTTTGACGATAACGATACCGAGTTTTATGCAATTAAGGCAAATGACGGGATAAATGATATTAAAGAAATAAATATGACGCTTCGCTCAGATGAGCACGAAACGGCACTTAAAAGATGTTTAAATCTTTTAAGTTTAAAATGCGGTCTTGGGTCATCAAGATACGACATTGACAAATCAGGTTTAAAAACTGCAACAGAGGTTATAAGTGAGAAAAGTGAACTTTATGAAAATCTTAAAAAGCATCAACTTGTAATGGAAAAAGCAATTTGCGACCTTGTGTATGCAATTTGTACTCTATCAGGTATAAAGTGCGATTTTGAAGTAAGTGTTTACTTTGATGACAGCATTATTGAAGATACAGGTGCTATTGCAAAAAGAATGCTTACAGAATATAAAAGCGGAGTTATAGATGATGTTGAATATTTTATGAAGGTTTATAACCTTACAGAAGAAGCAGCAATAGAAAAAAGCGAAAAAATAAACGCAAGAATACTTAAATAACCCTTTTTTAAGGCGGGGTAATGCCTTTTTATATATAACAGTCGACGGACTTTAAACGGAAGGAGAACATATGTTTAACGAAAATGAAAATCTAAATGAAAAACAAAATGACGCAATTTTAGATATCACTTTGAAGAAAGAAAAAGAGCAACCAAGAAGTTTTACCCAACAAGAAGTAGATGAAATAGTAAAAAACCGTCTTGCAAGGGCTCTTAAAAATATGCCTTCAAAGGAGGAATTTTTAGATTTTGAAAATCTGAAAAAGAAAAATGAAGAAAATGAATCGGTTATAGAAAAACTTAAAGCAGAATCTGAGATAAATATGCAAAGGCTGCTCACTTATGAGCGATATGAAATGGTAAATAAAAAGGGCATTGATAAAAAATTCAAAGATTATGCAGTGTTTGAGGCGGAAAAGCTTATAAATGATGATGTGAGTTTTGATATGGCACTCGATATAGTCATAGAAAATAACGAATTTCTTATAAACAATTCGCCTCTTAAAACCGGTATAAGTCAGGGCTCAGTGGGAACAGGAATTTCGAGCCTTGAAGAAAGTTTTTATAAAAGAAATCCAAGTTTAAGAGAATTATAGGAGGAATTAAAATAATGGCACATTTATTACAGGATAAATATTCAAAACTAATTGATAAAAAATTACAGGCAACTTTAGTTACAAAAAGCGGATTTATTTTTAATGACCACTGCGAAGGCGATGCAGCCGGTGGTAAAGTTAAAATTCCCGTTCGTTCAACAGATGTTGTTGTAGGCGATTACGACAAAACAAACGGTATGGATTTGTCTTCCGGTTCAACATCATATATCGACCTTGATTTAAACTATGACAAAGCAGTAAACGAAATCATTGACGGTTACGACAAAAATGCAGTTCCTGATGATATCGTTGCAGAAAGACTTGACAGTGCTGGCTATGCTCTTGGTGTTGCAGAAGATACTATTTCCATAAAAGCACTTGAAAACGAAGGTACAGTTTATGAAGATACAAGCGAAGTTACAGTTGAAAATGTTTACGATACAATTGTAAGTTTAAGAACTAAACTTTCAGAAAAAAATGTACCTACAAATGACAGATGGATTATTGTATCACCAAAAGTTTACGGACTTCTTCTTAAAGATACAACAAACTTTATCCGTCAGGGCGAACTTTCAGAAAACCTTATTGCAAACGGTGCGGTAGGCCGTATTGCAGGATTTAACGTATTTGAAAGTTCACTTCTTGCAAACGAAGATGAAAGCACACAGGAAGGAAAAACAGTTACAACAGAAATGATTGTGGGACATCCTTTATGGTGCCACAGAGTTGAAGCCTGGAGCGTTCCTGTTGGCGTAAAAGACCTTACAAACACATATATCGGTGCGTGCGCAGTACAGGGAAGAAAAATCTTCGGTGTTAAAATTTCAAACAAAGATGCAGTTATTGTAAAAAGATTTGAAGCGTAAGAAATATTGTATATAAAAGGAGATGATTTTTATTATTGACTTTGATTATTACAAAAACAATTTTTTAGGTACTTTAGTTCCATGCGATAAGTTTTATCACATTGAAAAAAAGGCGTGTGTATATGTAAAAAATGCAATATTAAATAAAAACTCCGACATAACAGAGGTTAAAGATGCCGTATGTGCGGTTTGCGAACTTATTTATAACGAAGAAAAAAGAAACGGAATAAAAAGCGAAAATAACGATGGATACGCTGTTACATATTTTGATAATCCATCTTTTACACAAAAGGTAAATGATGTAATAACTATTTATCTTGCAACTACGGGTCTTATGTACTGCGCAATAGGTTGAAGGAGAAGTAAAAAATGATAGTACTGTTTAAGAAAAAAGATACAGGATATGAAAAACATATTTTTTATGACACTTCCATTTATGTATGCGACGGTATAGACGAAAAAGATAACGGATTTTACAAAAACAGAAGTGTAACCATAAGGATTTTTGACGTAGGAGATACCAAAATTGCGCCTGAAGACAAGGTCGAATTTGCAAGTGGTCTTACATCTCCTACAAAGGAAGCCTATACAGTTATGAAAGTTTTTGACAATAAAAAAGGCATAAATCCTCATGTAAGGATTGAAGTAAAATGATAATAAAAAAAACATCGCTTATTCCAAAAAATATACTGTTTTCTTCGTTTGGATTTGGAATTTTGCAGATGACGTTTGATAATTTGATTATTAAAAAATGCGAACCGTATATTCCAAAAAAGACGGGGAATTTAATAAGAAGTGCTGTGCCTTTTAACGGATATGTTATGTGGAGCGCGCCTTATGCAAAAAAACAGTATTACACACATAAAGGAAAGGGACTAAGAGGACCTTTTTGGGTTGAAAGAATGTGGGCAGATACGAAAAAAGAAATTATGAATAATCTTAAAGGAGTTATAAATGATAGCAGAAAGCGTAGTTAATTTTTTACAAAAGTGTCCGCATATAAAAGGCGGAGTGGTATCGCTTGATTTTTTGACATCAAAACCTGAAAATTATGCGGTTGAAACATCGCCTGCATCTGTTATTTTAAAAACGTACACAGACGGCTCGTGTCTTAAACAGTTTTCGTTTGTTTTTGCATCAAGACAGTATTTCGGAGATGAAATAAATACCGAAAATCATAAGTTTTACGAGGACTTATCAAACTGGTTTAAAAAATGCACAGACGAAAAAAATCTGCCACATCTTGATGGGGGCAAAACAAGTCAGAGCATAGAAACTTTAAATGGCTCATATGTGTACGAAACAGCGACAAACACTGCAAGATATCAGGTGCAGTGCAGATTAGTTTATTTTGAAAAATAAGAAGGGAGAATATGATGGGAACTTTAGTTAAAAGAAGCGACAAAGTAGCATTTTACGGCGTAAAAAACGGCGAAAATGTTACATATAAAAGAATGAGAGGATTTACTGATATGTCAATCAGTAAAAATCCTAAAGAATATACAAGAAAATACATTGACGAACAGTTTGAACAAAGTGATGTTGTAGGCTTTAGTCCTTCAATTTCATTTACTTTTGATTCGTTTTTGGACGACGATGTTCAAAACGATATTTTAAATATTTCCGAAAATGAACTTCTTGGTCAGGAAGCAGTAAGAGAAATCATTATTGTTGATTTGAAAAGACAAAAAGACGAAGGTTTTTATGCAGTAAAAAGAACGTTCTCGGTTATTGTGGAAAGCGAAGGAAATTCAGACGAAGCATATCAGATGTCGGGAACATTTAAAGTTAAAGGCGAAAAAGAATTCGGAACTGCTACATCGGGCGATGACTGGGAAAGTCTTACATTTACAAAAGATGCAGACAAAATTTAAGGTGTGATTTAATATGGATATTTTAACATCGCCGCTTCCTTGTGCGGTAAAGTGCGGCAATAAATTTTATAAAATAAATACAGATTTTAGAGTGTGGATAGAAATAGAAAATATATTCTGGGACGATAGTATTAAAAAAAGCGAAAAACTTGCAAAAGTACTTTTTCTCGCATACAAAACCCTTCCGCCAACAATAGAAGATGCGCTTGGGGCAATTATGAGTTTTTACCTTATGGGAAATGGTAAAACCCAAAACAAAAGGAGCGCAAAAAAAGTAAAAAGGCTTTATTCATTTAAGGAAGATGCACCATATATTTACAGTGCATTTTTAAAAGAATATAGCATAGACCTTACAAAAACAGATCTTCATTGGTGGCAGTTTATATCGCTTTTTAAATCACTTGGCGATGACAACAAAATTTGCCGTATAATACGATGGCGTGCGATGGATACTGAAAATATCAAAAACAAAGAAGAAAAGAAATTCGTAAGAAAAATGAAGCACTTGTACAGACTTGAGTGTGAACAAAATGACGATGATTTAATATACGCACTTGAGGGTTTGTTTTAATTTTATATGCCGCATCTTTTGCGGCATATAAAAATTATTTAAAAAGGGAGTGATTATTTTTGAATTATGACGGCGAAATTGTAATTGGCACAAAAGTAGATACCGAAGGACTTGAAAAAGGAATTGATGACGTTGAAAATCTTTTAAAGGACGGAAAAGTATTTAAAAGAGTAGGAAAAGACGAAATGGGAAACGCCCTTGTCGACGGCATAAGTGTTGCTATAAAGGAAAGCTCGACAGAACTTAGCAAGGAAGTTATAAACGCTTTTAGTGCGCTTGAACTTAAAAAGAAAATGAACGTTGTAAGTGAAGAAGAATATTATAAAGAACTTGAAAAATTGCGTGATAATTATCTTGAAAAAGGCACTGCTGACTGGTGGAAATACACTGTTGAAATTGTAAGATATGAAAATGAAGTTGTTGAAAATCAAAAAAAGAATATTGAAAAACTAACCGAAGAAATATCAAAAAATATAGAAGATAAATTTTCTGATGTGGCGCAAAATGTCGATACTGTTATGAAAAAAAGCGTATCGGAATACGAAAGCAAAATAAAAGCCATAAATAAAAACGAAGAAAAAATGAAAGATAAACTTTCATCCTATGGCGGAATTTATGCAACTGCAACATTTAAAACAGGCGACAAAGAAAAAAGTTATCTTGAAGACGGTGTGTGGAAAAGAAAATCTCCCGATATTACAATCGTTGACGTAAACGATTTGAAGGGCGAAATAAAAGTTTTAAATGAATATGAAAGCGTGCTTAAATCCATTTTTGAAAATAAAAACATTTCCAAAGAATTTTTTGATTCGTTTAAAAATCTTGGTGTTGAAGACGGAATAAAAATTGCAAAAAGCATTCTTTCGCTCAGCGATGATGCTCAAAAAGAGTATATGTCTTTGTGGAACAGTAAAAATGATGCAGCAGATAGTGTATCATCCTTTATGTACAACGAAGACAGAATTTTGGCAAAAAATGAACTCAGCAGCAAATTAAAAGAGGCATTCGGAAGCGTTGATGAAACATTTTTATCGGAAGAAGGACAAAAATGGGCATCGTCGTTTGGCGATTCATTCAAAGATAAAATATCTGAAACAATGGATAGCGTTAAAAGTATTATTTCTGAAAAAATATCAGAGATTGAATATTCAATAAATTTAGATACCGAAAAAAACGGCAATACGCTTGTGTATAATCTTTACGGCGCGGGCGAGAGTGTGTCGGAAAAACTAAAAAGTGCAAAAGCATTTTCTGAACTTGAAAAATTAAGGGGTGGATACTAATGCATTTGATATACGAAAACAAATACGGCATTGTAAGTATGGGAAACACATCGGACAGATGGCGTATTATTGATATAAAAGGACTTAATCTTACAGACAAAACTTACAGCGTTATAAGATATGCCGCATTTGGCGGTCAGGAAACAGTTTATACGTCATCAGACGCCAGAATTATTACTGTTTCGGGCGATGTTTACAGCGAAAATCTTAAAGAAGAAATGGAAAGAGCGCTAAGAATTTTTAATGAAGAAGGCTCGCTTTCTGTAATATCAAAAGATAAACAACGTCTTATAAAATGCTCAAGAATAACATTTAACGAAGTAGAAAGAATGGGCTCGTATTTAAAATTCACATTGCAGTTTATTTGCGATAATCCTTACTTTTTTGACCTCTTCCCTACCGTTACAGGCGTTTTTGATACAACGGGACTTTTAAAAACATCTTTTACGCTTCCGTGTACTTTTTCAACAAGAAACAACAAAAGATATATTGTAAATCAGGGAGATATAAATACTGAACCGATATTTAAAATTTATCTTCAAAATGAAGCAGAACTTCAGCAGGGCGATGAACGCGGATATAAAATTACAAATCTTACAACCAACCAGATGATATGGCTTAAATATCAACTTTGTGAGGGCGAGGTTGTTACGATAGATATTCCCGGAAGAAGCATTGAAAGTAATATATACGGAAATATAATCATAAACATTTCTGACGATACTTTTTTAAACGATTTTACGCTTCAAAAAGGCGAAAATCTTATAAGTGTTTTAAATTACAATGCAAATGAAACAGTAAAGGTTGAATGTATTTACGACAATATGTACGTAGAGGCGGTGTATTAAATGGATGATATACGTTTTTACGATTTTGACTTTAATCTATTAAATATTGAAAACAAGGCAAGTTATATAAACTGGACAATAAAATACAATGGTATAGGTACATTTGAAGCACACTTCCCTATAAAAAGCAAAATTTTAAAAACTGCTCTTGAAACCGATTATTTAATTGCTGTTCAGGGAGAAAATCAGGCAATAATAACGGGCAAACAGGCAAATGAAAAACTTGTTTTATACGGAAGAACTCCAAACTGGCTTTTGACAAAAAGGGTAACACCAAAGTTTTCAAAAATAACGGGTACACCGGAGGAAATATCAAGAAACATTGTTGAAGATGCATTTAGTGATGTTGAAAATTTTAAAACAGAAAAGTATGAAAACAGTTTTGAAAAGATAAATTTTTGGAGAAATGTGTATAATCCTACCGAAAAAGTTGTAAAAGAGTGTTTAGACAGAATTGGTGCAGGGCACATGGTAATTGCTGATGTAAAAAACAAAAACTGGATTTACAAAATGCAGATGGGAAAGGTGCGCGACCTTATTATTTCATCAACCAATAAAAATGCGTATAACGAAACGTATACAGAGGATTTTCAGGACCATGTAAACGGCGGATGGTATGAAAGTTATGCAGAAGATGACTCAGGCAGCAGTCAGTGGATGTACATAGAATCCGATAAAGAGGGAATTTACAAATGGATTGGAGTTTTAGGCGGGCAGAGCGAGAGCGAGGCAAAAGACAGCCTTAACTCAAGAGAGTGGGAAAAGGAAATTTCGCTTGAAACAAAAGATGTAAAATACAAAAAAGATTATTTTCTTGGCGATACCGTTAAACTTAAAGTGTGCTTCGGTAACTTTAAAACGACTATTTCAAAAAAAGTAAAAGGTGTTAAGATGGAATACGAAAACGGTATTTATACAGAAAATCCGATATTTTAATTTTATGAAAGGATGATAAAATGGGATATACTTACAGTTTTTCAGACGATGAAATATATGGTGCAAAAGATATAAACGATATTACAAAAAGACTTGTAACATCCGGTATTGAAGATGATTTTTCAGATGGAACGCCATACAACATAGGCAGGCTTAATATAATATCGCAAAATATAGCAACAGAAGGCGTTGTTCCTGAAGATAACACATCGCTTAAAGTTGAGTATTTGGAAGAAGGAAAAATTAAAATCAATAAAGGTTGTGCTTTTTTAGAAAGCGGAAAAACATTTACAGTAGACGAAGAAGGAGTAATTTTGGATTTTTCGCCGACTGCTTTAAATTACGTTTACATAGAAGATAACGATACGCTTTCAAAAATTATACCGCGCGCAAGTAACGAACTTCCCTTGGGATATGACTATCTTCTTTTGGCAACGGTGTCGACAAAAGGCGTTGTAACTGACAAAAGAACGTTTGCAAAAGGAAAACTTCCTGGGTATATGAGCGACTTTAATACACCGAAAAGATTTACCGTAAATGTTGAAGATGAAGGCGAAATAGAAGTTGACATCGGAAGAAGCGATGCTAATTTTATTATGATTACAGAAAAGTATGACGACCTTACTTCAAACCCTTACGATTCTTTTGGTGTATGGAATAAGTTTGATGGTGAGTATCTTTATACAACAGGAAATATGAAAGGTGTAAGACGTGGTGATGGCGGTTTTTATTTAAGACCATATGGTACACAAAGTTATGTTCTTAAAGTTACTGTAGCCATTGAAGGAACAACGATGAAAGTTAATGTAACAAGAGCAGTGGAGGTTTCAAGAATAAAAACAAGGTTTGAAATTACAGTTATGTAACATTCAATTTTTTATTGACTACTTTTTCAAAAAATAATATAATAAAAGAAAAAGGGGTAATTTTCATGCAGAAAAAAATCATCACAATAAGCAGACAGTTTGCATGCGGAGGAAAAGAAATAGGAAAACTTGTTGCCAAAAAGTTAAATATAGATTTTTATGATAAAGAACTTCTTGCGATAGTTGCAAAAAAGAGCGGGTATGCTATTGAATTTTTAGAAGAAACGGGCGAATATGTAAATGCAAGTCTTTTGTTTAACGTTGCAACAAGTGCAATGGTAGGACATCGTCAGTTTGTGCAAAATCACGAAATGCCTCTTTCTGATAAAGTTTATGTGGCGCAGCATAACATAATAAAAGAACTCGCCGAAAAAGGCCCTTGTGTAATAATCGGACGTGGTGCAGACAGCATACTTAAAGACAGAGATGACGTGTTTAATGTGTTTATCTGTGCTGATATGGATTTTAGAAAAGAACGCGCATTAAAATATCACAAAATGGAAGAAAAAAACCTTGAAAAAGAAATATTAAAGCGTGATAAAAAACGTGCAGCGCATTACAATCACTACTCCGACGGCACGTGGGGCGATGCAAGAAATTACCACTTAACACTAAACAGTTCAGTTTTTGGAATTGAAAAGTGTGCTGATATAATTTGTAATTTAATACAGGATATGTAAAAAAACAAAACTATGATAATTTTATTTATCATAGTTTTTTTGTTGAAAAAATACACAAAAAATTACATAAAATTTTGTTGAATTTTTACGTCAAATTTATGCGTATTTATATTAAATTTTATTGACACATTTCGCGTTTTGTGGTATAATATGTTAGGTTGTTAAGAAAGGAGCGTAAATAAATGAGTTTAGTACTACAAAACGGTAACGTATTCGTTAAAGACAGATTTGTTAAAACTAACGTATTTATTTGTGATGGTATTGTTGTTTCTATTTCCAATGATACTCCGCTTGACACTGATACTGTTTTTGATATGGATAACTATTTTATTTTTCCCGGTTTTATTGATGTTCATACACATCTTAGAGAACCGGGATTTTTTTATAAGGAAACGGTAGAAAGCGGTACAAAAGCTGCAGCACACGGAGGATTTACGTCAATTTGCTCGATGCCGAATTTAAATCCTGTGCCTGACAGCGTGGAAAACATTAACAAACAACTTGATATAATAAAAAAAGATGCGCTCATTAACGTTTACCCTTATGGCTCAATTACAAAGGGCGAGGCGGGAAATGAACTTTCCGATATTTTCAAAATGCGAAACAGCGCAATTGCATACTCTGATGACGGTCGTGGCGTTCAGTCGGACGATATGATGGAAAAGGCAATGGAAGAAGTAAAAAAAGTAAATAAAATTCTTGCAGCGCACTGTGAGGTGAATGACCTTTTAAACGGTGGTTACATTCACGATGGAGAGTATGCGCGCCTTCACAATCACAAAGGAATATGCTCAGAAAGTGAATATGCGCAGATTGCAAGAGATATTGAACTTGCTAAAAAAACTGGTGTAAAGTATCACGTTTGCCACATTTCAACAAAAGAGAGCGTTGAACTTATAAGGCAGGCAAAAAAAGACGGTGTAGATATAACGTGCGAAACCGGTCCGCACTATCTTGTGTTTGACGATATGGATTTACAAGAAGACGGAAGATTTAAAATGAATCCTCCGATTCGCTCGAAAGAAGATAAAAAAGCACTTATTGAAGGAATAATAGACGGTACAATCGATATGATTGCAACAGACCACGCACCACATAGTGCAGAAGAAAAGTCGAAAGGGCTTGAAAAAAGCAATATGGGTGTTGTAGGACTTGAAACGTCTTTTGGTGTAATGTATACACACTTTGTTAAAACGGGAATAATTACGCTTGAAAAACTTGTAAAGCTTTTAAATACAAATGCAAAAAAACGTTTTGGTATAGGAACTGAAATAAAAGTTGGCGATAAGGCTGACATAACAGTTTTTGATTTAAACGAAGAATATAAAGTAAATCCCGATGAGTTTTTGTCTAAGGGCAAAAGCACTCCGTTTGAAGGGATGAATCTTTACGGTAAATGTAAAATGACAATTTGTAACGGGAGGATAATATGGAACGAAATTTTAACAGAAAATTAGTATTGGAAGACGGCAGCGAATATTATGGGTATGCGTTCGGTGCAAAAGTCGATAAAGTGTTGGAACTTGTTTTTAACACCTCAATGGTTGGATATCAGGAAGTTATATCAGACTTAACTTATGCAAATCAAATGGTTGTTATGACATACCCGATTATTGGAAGTTATGGTATAATAGACGAAGATATGGAAACAAAATCACCTGTTGCAGGCGGTCTTGTTGTAAGAGATTACAACGACAATCCTTCAAATTTCAGATATACAAAAACACTTTCTGAAATACTTGAAGAAAACAACATCCCTGGAATATGGGGACTTGATACAAGAAAACTTACAAGAAATCTTCGTGATACAGGAACAAAAAAAGTTTATATCACAGATGCATCAACTCCAAAGGAAGAAGCACTTAAAATTATAGAAACAACACCTATAGAGCATGATGCCGTACAAAAATTAAGTTGTACAAAAAGATGGTACTCAAGAACAACAAATCCAAAATACAATGTTGTAATTGTTGACTGCGGTGTTAAAACAAGCCTTGTAAAAAGCATAAATAAATCAGGCTGTAACGTAACAGTTGTTCCTTACAACACAAGCGCAGACGAAATTTTAGGTATGCATCCTGACGGACTTCTTCTTTCTGACGGCCCTTCAGACCCGCACGATGCACAGGTTGTAATTGACCTTGTAAAAGAACTTAAAGGACGTCTTCCAATTTGCGGTGTAGGACTTGGACATCAGATAATAGGTCTTGCATACGGTGCAACAACAAGCAAATTAAAATTTGGACACAGAGGTTCAAATCATCCGATAAAAGATACAAGTACAGGAAAAATTATGATTCAATCTCAAAACCACGGTTATGTGATTGATAAAGACAGCGTAGAAAATACAGACCTTACAATTACACATATAAACATTTTAGATGGCACAATCGAAGGCGTTGAATGTAAAAAAGACAATGTATTTTCAGTTCAGTATGAACCTGAAGATATCTTGGATGTAAAAGACACACAAAACACATACATTTTTGGAAAATTTATAAACATCATGAAGGAGGTAAAAGACAATGCCTAAAAGAACCGATATTAAAAAAGTACTTGTTATAGGAAGCGGTCCTATCGTAATCGGACAGGCTGCTGAATTTGACTACGCCGGTACACAGGCGTGTCTTGCACTTAAAGAAGAAGGATATGAAGTTATACTTGTAAACTCAAACCCTGCAACAATTATGACAGATACATCTATTGCAGATAAAGTTTATATGGAACCTTTAACACTTGAATATGTTGCAAAAATTTTAAGATATGAACGTCCTGATGCTATTGTTCCGGGAATTGGCGGACAAACAGGACTTAACCTTGCAATGCAACTTGAAAAGAAAGGTATACTTCATGAGTGTCAGGTTGAACTTTTAGGTACAAGCAGTGAAAGTATTGAAAGAGCAGAAGACAGAGAACTGTTTAAAGAACTTTGTAAAAGCCTTGGCGAACCTGTACTTCCTTCAATCATCACATACTCTATTGAAGACGGTATAAAAGCCGCTGAAGAAATAGGATACCCTGTTGTACTTCGTCCTGCGTTCACTCTTGGCGGAACAGGTGGCGGATTTGCCGATAACGAAGAAGAACTTAAAGAAATTATGAAAAATGCTCTTAAACTTTCTCCTGTAAATCAGGTTCTTGTTGAAAAGAGCATAAAAGGATACAAAGAAATTGAATTTGAAGTAATGCGTGATGCAAATGATACTGCAATTACAATCTGTTCTATGGAAAACGTTGACCCTGTTGGTATTCACACAGGCGACTCAATAGTTGTTGCACCAAGCCAGACTCTTGCAAGTAAAGAGTATAATATGCTAAGAGAAAGTGCACTTAAAATTATAAGAGAACTTAAAATTGCAGGCGGATGTAACGTACAGTTTGCACTTGACCCTCAGTCATTTGATTACTACTTAATCGAAGTTAACCCAAGGGTTTCACGTTCAAGTGCACTTGCATCAAAAGCAAGCGGATACCCTATTGCAAGAGTAACTGCAAAAGTTGCTGTAGGTATGAATCTTGATGAAATTATGCTTGCAAATACACCTGCGTCATTTGAACCTTCACTTGACTATGTTGTTGCAAAAGTTGCGCGCTTCCCGTTTGATAAATTTGCCGATGCAAACAACAAACTTAGCACACAGATGAAAGCAACAGGCGAAGTTATGAGCATAGGAAGAACGCTTGAAGAATGTTTCTTAAAAGCAGTTCGCTCACTTGAAATCGGTGTTTGCCACATCTATATGAAAAAATTTGACAACATGGATACAAACGAAATGTTAACATATATCAAAGACGGCACAGACGACAGACTCTATGCTATCGGCGAACTTATAAGACGAGGCGTAGATATTGGTGTTATCTGTAATGCTACACAGATTGATATGCTGTTCCTTGACAAAATCAAAAATATTATCGACTATGAAACAGTAGTTAAAAACAATAAATTTGATGAAACAGTTTTGTTTACTGCAAAAAGAATGGGCTTTTCTGATAAATTTATCTCTATGCTATGGGAAGCATCAGAAGATGAAGTATATTCTTTCAGAAAAGAAAAGAAAATGTTCCCTGTATACAAAATGATTGATACCTGTGCAAGTGAGTTTAAAAGTTATATTCCATACCTTTACTCAACTTATGAAGAAGAAAACGAATCGGTTGTAAGCGATAAAAAGAAAATTATCGTTCTTGGTTCAGGACCAATCAGAATCGGTCAGGGTGTTGAATTTGACTACTCAACAGTTCATGCAGTTACAACAATCAAAAATGCAGGATATGAATCAATTATCATAAACAACAATCCAGAAACAGTTTCAACAGACTATACAACAAGCGACAAACTTTACTTTGAACCTTTAACTGTTGAAGATGTTATGAACATTGTTGAACTTGAAAAACCGATGGGTGTTATAGCATCACTTGGCGGACAGACTGCAATCAACCTTGCAGAACCGCTTATGAAACGCGGTGTTAAAATCATCGGTACAGATGTTGAAGCAATTGAAAAAGCAGAAAACAGAGATTCATTCGAAAAAATTATGAATGAACTTAAAATACCTCAGCCAAAAGGAAGAGCCGTTACAAAAATCGAAGACGGTGTTAATGCAGCTAAAGAGATTGGCTACCCTGTACTTGTAAGACCAAGTTACGTTCTTGGCGGACGTGCAATGCAGATTGTTGCTGATGAAAAGGCGCTTAGACATTACCTTAGAACTGCCGTTGAAATAGACGAAGATAAACCTGTACTTGTTGATAAATACATCGTTGGTAAAGAAGTTGAAGTTGACGCAGTTTGCGATGGTAAGTCGGTATTTATTCCTGGTATTATGGAACACGTTGAAAGAACAGGCGTTCACTCAGGCGACTCAATCAGCGTATATCCTTCGTTTAGTATTTCACAAAAAGTAAAAGATACAATCATAGATTACACAAAACGTTTGGGACTTGGAATTGGAATTGTCGGACTTTATAACATTCAGTTTATCGTTGATGCAAAAGAAGATGTTTATGTTATTGAAGTAAACCCAAGATCATCAAGAACAGTACCATTTTTATCTAAATCAACAGGATATTCTCTTGCAGATATTGCAACACTTGCAATTCTTGGAAAAAGTCTTGAAGAACAGGGAATAACAGAAATTTATCCAAAAGAAAAAGATAAATGGTATGTAAAAGTGCCTGCGTTCTCATTCTCAAAACTAAGAGGTCTTGACGCTTATCTTTCTCCTGAAATGAAATCAACAGGCGAAGCAATAGGCTACGATAAAAAACTTACAAGAGCACTTTATAAAGCACTTCAGTCATCTGGAATGCACGTTGTAAATTATGGCACGATTTTTGTTACAATTGCCGATAAAGACAAAGAAGAAGCACTTCCGCTTGTAAAAAGATTTTACGAACTTGGATTTAATATCGAAGCAACAAAAGGAACTGCTGCTTTCCTTAAAAAACACGGCATAAGAACAAAAGAAAGAGCAAAAATAAGAGAAGGCAATGAAGAAATACTTGAATCAATCAGAAAAGGTTATGTAAGTTACGTTATCAACACCCGTGAAATCAACAGCGTAAACGGTGAAAGCGACGGATATAAAATAAGACAGTGCGCAGTTGAAAACAACGTAACAATGTTTACAGCGCTTGATACTGTAAAAGTACTTCTTGATGTTTTGGAAGAAACAACAATTACAATTTCTACAATAGATTCCTAATTGAAAGGATGAAAAAATTGAAACAGTCTTTATTTAAGATTTGCGAAAATATATGCATTGCAAAAGATATTTATAAAATGGTGCTTGAGGGCGATACATCAGCCCTTGTAGCACCGGGACAGTTTATCAATATAAAAATTGACGGCTTGTTTTTAAGACGACCTATTTCTGTTTGTGATTACGATGATAAAACAATCACAATTATCTACAAGGTTGTAGGACGTGGCACAGAAAAAATGAAAGATATGAAACCAAATGAAGAACTTGATATTTTAACAGGTCTTGGTAATGGTTTTGACATATCAAATACAGATAAAAAAGCACTTTTAATCGGCGGCGGAGTTGGTACTCCTCCAATGTATAACCTTGCAAAAGAGTTAATAAAAAAAGGAAAAGACGTAACAGTTATTTTAGGTTTTGCATCAAAAGAAGACGTTTTTTACGAAGAAGAATTTAAAAAACTTGGTTCGAGTGTTTTTGTTGCAACAAATGACGGAACATATGGTACAAAAGGCTTTGTAACAGATGTTATGAAAAATATAGAAGGATATGATTATTTTTATACCTGTGGACCTGAGCCGATGCTAAAAGCAGTTTACAATGCAACAAACACAAGTGGCGAACTTAGTTTTGAAGAAAGAATGGGCTGCGGATTTGGTGCTTGTATGGGATGCTCATGCAAAACAAAATACGGCAACAAACGTATTTGTAAAGATGGTCCTGTGCTTAAAAAGGAGGAAATTATATGGTAGATTTGACAACGACACTATCTGGTATAAAACTTGATAATCCAATAATTCCTGCAAGCGGCACATTTGGATTTGGCTATGAATTTGCCGAAATTTACGATATAAACATACTTGGTTCGTTTTCGTTTAAAGGTACAACAAAAGATGCAAGATTCGGTAATGCTCTTCCAAGAATTGCAGAGTGCGAAAGCGGTATGATAAACAGCGTAGGACTTCAGAATCCGGGCATTGAAAAAGTTATAAGCGAAGAACTTCCTCGCCTTAGAAAATGCTTTAACAAGCCCGTTGTTGCAAACATCAGTGGATTTAGTATAGATGAATATGTATACTGCTGCGAGAAAATAGATAAAGAAGACGGTGTCGGAATTATCGAAGTAAACGTAAGTTGTCCAAACGTTCACAACGGCGGTATGGCATTTGGAACAGACCCTAAAAACGTTTATGATGTAACAAAAGCAGTTAAAGAAGTTACAACAAAGCCTGTTTATATTAAACTAAGCCCTAACGTTACTGATATCGTTTCTATTGCTAAAGCGGCAGAAGATGCAGGCGCTGACGGTATTAGTTTGATTAACACAATGCTTGGAATGAAAATAGATTTAAAAACAAAAAAACCTGTTATTGCAAATAAAATGGGTGGTTTTTCAGGAAGAGCAATCTTCCCCGTTGCAGTAAGAATGGTGTATCAGGTGTACGATGCGGTTAAAATTCCAATCATCGGAATGGGCGGAGTTGCAACGGCAGAGGATGTTATTGAAATGATGCTTGCAGGTGCATCGGCGGTGCAGGTTGGAGCGGAAAACCTTGTTAACCCGTATGCTTGTAAGGATATAATTGAAAATCTTCCGAAAGTTATGGAAAAATATGGAATAGAAAAATTAAGTGATATTATAGGAGGCGCACACTAATGGGTAAAGATGTTATAATTGCTTGCGATTTTAACGGCAAAAAAGAAGTTTTTGATTTTCTTGATAAATTTACAGAAGAAAAACCGTATTTAAAAATTGGTATGGAACTTTTCTATGCAGAAGGTCCTGAAATTGTAAGAGAAATTAAAAAAAGAGGACATAAAATTTTCCTTGACCTTAAACTTCACGATATTCCAAACACAGTTATGAAAGCAATGAAAGTTTTATCTAACCTTGATGTTGATATGTGTAATCTTCATGCAGCAGGTACTATTGCTATGATGGAAGCGGCTATTAAAGGTCTTACAAGAGAAGATGGCACAAGACCTATGCTTATTGCTGTAACTCAGCTTACATCTACAAGTCAGGAAAGAATGCAGGAAGAACTTTTAATAAACGAAAAGATTGAAGATGTTGTTGTTAAATATGCTGAAAACGCAAAAGTGGCAGGACTTGACGGTATTGTATGTTCTCCGCTTGAAGCAGCATTTGTTAAAGAAAAC
This sequence comes from Oscillospiraceae bacterium, assembly GCA_015069095.1. Taxonomy (GTDB): domain Bacteria; phylum Bacillota; class Clostridia; order UMGS1810; family UMGS1810; genus SIG430. Next base: position 37,450 of record SVJH01000013.1, read on the forward strand.
TGTGGAAAAGAGTTTATTACAGTTACACCAGGTGTACGTTTTGCAGATGGCGAAGTTGGCGATCAGGTTAGAATTACAACGCCAGAAAAAGCAAAAGAAATCGGCTCTGACTATATTGTTGTTGGGCGTCCTATTACTCAGGCAGAGGACCCTGTTGCGGCATATAGACGCTGCGTAGCCGAATTTGTTGGCTAAAAAAGGCAATTTTTCCGAAATACCGCGTTGAGTCGCTTGTAAATACACAAAGTATTAACTTCGCTCCTCGCCTTGTCTTTCGAAAAAATTTCTCTTTTTATGATTTTTTTAGGGGCGTTGCCTCTATAACCCCACTTGCCTTTTTGAAAAAAGGCAAGGCGAAAAACTTACATAAGCAAAAACATACGTTTTTGCAATGGTAAATTAAAAATAACACTTTGCAAAACTTAAGTTTTGCATACGAAAGTTTTTTGTGTTACTTTTTTTCAAAAAAGTAACGAATATTTACTTGAGGAGATATAAAAATGGAAAAACTAATTGCAAAAGATTTATTATCAATAGGTGCAGTATTTTTAAGACCTGAACAGCCTTTTACATGGGCAAGCGGTATAAAAAGCCCTATTTACTGTGATAACAGACTAATACTTACAGCACCAAAAGCAAGAGTCGATGTAGAAAGTGCACTTGCAAAAACAATAAAAGAAAACTACCCTGACTGCGAAGTTCTAATGGGCACATCGACAGCAGGTATCGCTCATGCTGCAATCACAGCACATCTTATGGACCTTCCTATGGGCTATGTAAGAGGCGGTGCTAAAGACCACGGACGTGGCAATCAAATTGAAGGTAAACTTGAAAAAGGTCAGAAAGTTGTAGTTGTAGAAGACCTTATCTCTACAGGCGGAAGTGTTATTGAAGTTGTAAACGTACTTAGAGAAGCAGGTGCCGAAGTTCTTGGTATTGTAAGCATATTTACATACGGCATGAAAAAAGGTCTTGAAAGATTAGCTGATGCAAACGTTAAAAACATCAGTTTAACTAACTTTGACGTAATTACAAAAGTTGCGGCAGAAGAAGGATATATAAAAGAAGAAGATATCGAAAGACTTATTGCTTTTAGAAATAACCCTTCTGACGAAAGCTGGATAAAATAGTTTTTAATAGTATATGGGACGCTGTCCCATGCCCTTGAGGCCTTTGAAAAGGCTTGACCGAAACTTACATAAGCAAAAACATACGTTTTTGCAAGGGAAAAATAAAAAAGATACTTTGCAAAACGTAGTTTTGCATACTAAAGTTTTTTGTGTTACTTTTTTTCAAAAAAGTAACGAAAAATACGAAAGGACGATTTTGATGCGTCATTTAATAGATATTTTAGAACTTACAACAGGTGAAATTGAAGAACTTATAAATGTAGCGGAAGATATTATTGGAAATCCGAAATCATACAGTGAAAAATGCCGTGGCAAAAAACTTGCAACGCTTTTCTTTGAGCCGTCAACACGTACAAGATTAAGTTTTGAAGCGGCAATGTATGAACTTGGCGGAAATGTACTCGGCTTTTCTGAAGCGAAAAACTCAAGTGCTGCAAAGGGCGAATGTATATCTGACACTGCAAGAACGGTAAGTTGTTATGCAGATATTATCGCTATGCGCCATCCTGTTGAAGGTGCACCGTACGTTGCATCTTTAAAAAGCGATATTCCAATCATCAATGCAGGCGACGGCGGACACAATCATCCGACACAGACACTTACAGACCTTCTTACAATTCACAGAGAAAAAGGCACATTTGAAAACCTTACAATAGGTCTGTGTGGCGACCTTAAATACGGAAGAACGGTACATTCTTTAATTCTTGCGATGTCAAGATACAAAAACGTTAAGTTTGTGCTCATTTCTCCTGATGAACTTACAATTCCAAGTTATGTTAAAGATGTTCTTGAATCGAAAAACATTGAGCACAAGTATATAAAAGACCTTGAAGATGCAATGGGCGAACTTGATGTTCTTTATATGACAAGAGTTCAAAGAGAACGTTTTAAAACAGAGGAAGAATATGAAAGATTAAAAAATTGCTATATACTTACTGTTGACAAACTTAAAAATGCCAAAGATGACCTTTCAATTATGCATCCGCTTCCAAGAGTGAATGAAATTTCACATGAAATTGATGATGACAAACGCGCTTGTTACTTTAAACAGATGCTTTACGGAAAATACATAAGAATGGCACTTATTTTAAAACTTTTAGAAGCTAAAGAAAACGGCGAAGTAATAAAAGAAAAAGATGTAAAAACAGTAAAAAATGTGTATAAATGCAAAAACCGTCGTTGTATTACAAACAACGAAGAGGGAATTGAAAACATCTTTAAACTCGTAGATGAGAAAACAGATCTTTACAGATGTATTTATTGTGAAGCACGAGCAAAAAAAGACCAATAAAATAGTTAAAATATAGTAATGTTTTTCGTTGACTTTTTGATGAAAATGTGGTAAAATTTTATTATAATTTGAGGTTTTTTGTAACTGGCGGAAAATACGTAAGAATAATATGTTTTTTACGAATAAAAGTGGATGACCACGAGGAAGCAAAAAGCTTATAGCAAAATGTCGACCGTCTGGGCAGTCCTATCTTATACAAAATAGGACTGCCCTAATTTATTTTAGGGTAATTTTCCTAAATTGCTTTGTTAGGGCACTTGCAAATACACAAAGTATTAGCTTCGCACCCTGCCTCGCACTTTAGAAAAATTCCTCTTAAAATAACTTTCATAAAGCGTATGCTTTGTGCATGAAAGCTTTTTTGCTTACTTTTTTCTCGAAAAAAGTAAGGTTTTGCTAAGCTTTTTTAAAAGCGTAATTAAAATTAAGGAGAATAAATTTATGAAAAAAGTAGGAATTATAATGGGAAGCGACTCTGACCTTCCTGTAGTTGAAAAAGCAATAAACACTCTAAAGAATTTTGAAGTACCATACGAAGTACACGTTTACTCAGCGCACAGAACACCGATTGAAGCGAGGGATTTTTCAGTAAACGCACGCGAAAACGGTTTTGGTGCAATAATTGCCGCGGCAGGAAAAGCGGCACATCTTGCAGGTGCAATTGCAGCAAACACAACACTACCTGTAATTGGTATTCCAATTAAATCTTCAACACTTGACGGACTTGATGCACTACTTTCAACAGTACAGATGCCAAGCGGTATTCCTGTTGCAACAGTAGCAATCGACGGTGCTGAGAACGCAGCACTTCTTGCGATTGAAATTATTGCAGTAGAAGATAAAGCCCTTGCAGAAAAACTTAACGATGCAAGAAAAAAAGCAAGTGAAAAAGTACTTGCAAAAAACAAAGAAATCGAAGCAAAATATTGATACAAACTAAACACTGAATTTGGGAGGTAACCGGATGGGCGGATTTTTTGGGACTGTCAGCAAGCACGATGCTGTTTTTGATGTGTTTTTCGGAACAGATTATCATTCACATTTAGGAACACGCAGAGGCGGTATGGCGGCATTTAATGATGAGATAGGTTTACAGCGTGAAATTCACAGTATAGAAAATTCACCGTTTCGAACTAAATTTGAAAAGATATTTGATAAAATGCATGGAAACAGTGCAATAGGTTGCATAAGCGACACCGACCCGCAACCGCTGTTATTTCGTTCAAACATTGGAATATATGCGATTTGTACAATCGGCATGATAAACAACCAGGAAGAACTTATTAAAAAATATCTTACTTCAACAAACGGACAGTTTGATGCAATGACAGGCGGAAAAGTAAATATGACAGAACTTGTAGCGGCTCTTATAAACCAGAAAACAAGTTTTGTAGAAGGTATAAAATTTGCTCAGGAAGTTATAGATGGTTCTGTATCAATCTTAATTCTAAATAATGACGGCTCAATTATTGCCGCAAGAGATAAATTTGGAAGATTACCGATACTTATCGGTAAAAATGATGATGGATATTGTGTATCATTTGAATCGTTTGCATACAGAAAACTTGATTATGTAGATGAAAAAGTTTTAGGTCCGGGCGAAATAGTAAAACTTACTTGCGATAAAATGGAGCAACTTTCCCCACCGGGAGAAAAAATGAAAATTTGCGCGTTTTTGTGGTCATATTACGGATACCCTACATCAGACTACGAAGGTGTTAACGTAGAAATGATGCGTTGCAGAAACGGACATATAATGGCACAAAACGATGAAGTTTTAAAAGATGGTACCGAAATTGATTATGTTAGCGGTATGCCGGACTCAGGTACACCTCACGCTATAGGATATGCAAATGAAAGTAAAATTCCGTTTGCGAGACCTTTTATAAAATATACACCAACGTGGATGCGAAGTTTCACACCTTCAAATCAGGCAGACAGAAAAAGAGTTGCAAAAATGAAACAAGTACCCGTTGTTGACTTAATTTGCGATAAAAATCTTTTAATCGTTGATGACTCAATAGTGCGTGGTACTCAACTTAAAGAAACAGTTGACTTTCTTTACGAGAACGGTGCAAAATCAGTTCATATGCGTTCTGCCTGCCCTCCAATAATGTACGGATGTAAATTCCTTAATTTTTCAAGATCGAATAACGAAATGGAACTTATAGCAAGACGAGTTATTGCAGAACTTGAAGGCGAAGAAGGATTTAACCATATAGAAGAATACAGTGATTCCTCAACAGAGAGAGGTAAAAAATTAAGACAGACAATTTGTGATAAGTTTGGGTTTGCATCACTTGACTTCCAGTCGCTTGAAGGAATAGTTAAGGCGATAGGAATTGACAGAGAAAAACTTTGCACATATTGTTGGAACGGTAAAGAGTAAAATTTATATACAGGAAGGAATATTATTATGAAAAGTTTTAGTGAAAGTTATAAAGAAGCAGGCGTTGATATTACAGCCGGCTACAAAGCAGTAGAACTTATGAAAAGCCACATTGCAAAAACACTTACAAAAGGTGCAATGAGCGATATTGGCGGATTTGGCGGTCTTTTTGAACTTGACCTTACAGGAATTAACAAACCTGTACTTGTTAGCGGTACTGATGGTGTTGGTACAAAACTTAAAATGGCATTTTTAATGGACAAGCATGATACAGTTGGTATTGACTGTGTTGCTATGTGTGTTAATGATATAATCTGCTGTGGTGCAAAACCATTGTTTTTCCTTGACTACATCGCAGTTGGCAAAAACTATCCTGAAAAAGTTGCTAAGATTGTTAAAGGCGTAGCAGAAGGATGCGTTCAGTCAGGTGCGGCGCTTATCGGCGGTGAAACTGCAGAAATGCCTGGATTCTATCCTGTAGATGAATACGACCTTGCAGGATTTAGCGTTGGTGTTGTAGATAAAGACAAAGTTTTAAACAACAAAACAATTAAAGAAGGCGACGTTATTGTTGCTCTAAAATCAAGCGGTGTTCACTCAAACGGATTTTCTCTTGTAAGAAAAGTATTTGACGTTGAAAATGCGAACATCAAAACACCGATTGCTGAACTTTCAGGAAAATCAATCGGCGAAACACTTTTGACACCTACAAAAATTTATGTAAAAAGTGCTCTTAAAGTGTTTGATAAAATCACTGTAAAAGCAGTAAGCCATATCACAGGCGGTGGATTCTATGAAAATATTCCAAGAAGCCTTCCTCATGGATTTAGTGCAAAAATTGAAAGAGACGCAGTAGATGTTCTTCCTATTTTCGATTTAATTGCAAAAACAGGTTCTATTGCAGAACGTGATATGTTCAACACATTCAACATGGGTGTTGGTATGATTATGGTAGTAAATAAAGAAGATGCAGATAAAACAGTTGAAATTCTAAATGCAAACGGCGAAGATGCATATGTACTTGGCGAAATTGTAAAAGGCGATGAAGGAGTTATAATATGCTAACAAACATTGCAGTTTTTGTATCGGGTGGCGGTACAAATCTTCAGGCACTGATAGATGCTAAAACACAAGGAATCATCAAAAGCGGAGATATCAAACTTGTTATTTCAAATAATCCTAATGCATATGCGCTAAAAAGAGCGGAAAATGCAGGTATTAAAAGTGTATGCGTAAACAAAAAGGAATGCGCATCTCAGGCTGAATTTGAAGAAAAACTTGTAAAAGTATTAGAAGAAGAAAACATTGAACTTATAGTTCTTGCGGGCTTTTTGTGTATTTTAAGTGAGAACTTTACAAAAAAATATGCAAACAGAATTATAAATGTTCATCCGTCGCTTATACCGTCGTTTTGCGGAAAAGGTTTTTACGGACTTAAAGTGCACGAAGAAGCGCTTAAGTATGGTGTAAAGGTTACAGGTGCAACAGTGCATTTTGTAAACGAAATTCCCGACGGTGGAAAAATAATTATGCAAAAGGCAGTTGAAATAAAAGAAGGCGACAGTGCCGAAACACTTCAAAGACGTGTTATGGAAGAGGCAGAATGGATTATACTTCCAAAAAGCACAGAGATTGTTTCAAAACAAATTGCCGATGAGAGGGGAATATAAAAATGAACGTGTACGAAACTTATGACATGGGAGAACTTATAAATGGTAATCCTTACGTTGGTCGTGGAATTGTAATAGGCAAAAGTGAAGACGGAAAAAATGCGGTTATAGCATATTTTATAATGGGCAGAAGCGAAAACAGCAGAAACAGAGTTTTTGTTGAAAATGGCGATGAAGTTATAATTCATCCGTTTGATGCTTCAAAAGTTGAAGATCCATCGCTTATTATTTATTCGCCAATCAAAGTATTTGAAAATAAAACTATCGTTACAAACGGCGACCAGACAGATACAATTTACGATTTTGTTAAAGATGGCAAATCTTTTGAAGAAGCACTCGATACAAGAGAATTTGAACCTGACGGTCCTAACTGGACACCAAGAATAAGCGGAATGCTTACATTTAAGGGTAATGATTTTACATACAAAATGAGCATTTTAAAAAGCGCGGATTTAGAAGGAAGCGCTTGTAACAGATATACTTTCTCATACAACGCGCTAAATGGTGTTGGTAATTTTATTCACACATACGTTACAGACGGAAACCCTATTCCAACATTTATGGGCGAACCTGAAAGAGTTAAAATTCCAAATGATATAGACGAATTTAAAGATACAATCTGGAGCAATTTAAATGAAAACAATAAAATTTCAATTTATGTAAGATACATAAATCTTGAAAACGGAAAAATAGAAAACAGAATGATTAACAAAAACAGAAAGGACTGATTTTAAATGACAGAATTCGAACTTAAATACGGATGTAATCCTAATCAGAAACCGGCAAAAATATTTATGAAAAACGGCAAAAATCTTCCGATTGAAATTTTAAACGGAAAACCGGGTTACATTAACTTTTTAGATGCTTTTAACAGCTGGCAGCTTGTTAAAGAAGTAAAAGATGTTTTAGGCGAAACAGTTGCAACATCATTTAAACATGTAAGTCCTACATCTTGTGCAATTGGCAACAAAATGAGTGATACTCTTAAAAAAGCATGTTTTGTAGATGATATTGACGGTCTTGACGACTCTCCGCTTGCTTTGGCATATGCAAGAGCGAGAGGAACAGACAGAATGTCATCTTTTGGCGACTGGATTGCGCTTAGCGATGAATGTGATGAAGTTACAGCACGTCTTATTAAAAGAGAAGTTTCAGACGGTGTTATTGCTCCTTCTTATTCAAAAGAAGCACTTAAAATTCTTGGCGAAAAAAGAAACGGTAATTACAATATCGTAAAAATCGATAAAGATTATATTCCTGAAGTAGTTGAACAGAAAGACGTTTTTGGTATTACTTTTGAACAAGGCAGAAATAACTTTAAAATAGATTATTCACTACTTGAAGAAATTGTTACAAATAATAAAGATATCCCTGAAAGTGCAAAAAAAGATTTGATTATTGCACTTATCACACTTAAATATACACAGTCAAACTCTGTTTGCTATGCGGCAGACGGCCAGACAATCGGTGTTGGTGCAGGTCAGCAGTCAAGAATTCACTGCACACGTCTTGCAGGACAAAAAGCAGATAACTGGCACTTAAGACAGCACACAATGGTACTTAACCTTCCATTCTTAGACAGCATAAAACGTCCTGACAGAGATAACGTAATTGACCAGTATATTTCAGACGAATGTGAAGATTTACTTGAAGATGGCACATGGCAACAGTTCTTTACAAGAAAACCAAGAGAATTTACAAAAGGCGAAAAAAGAGCATATCTTTCAAACATTAAAGGTGTATCACTTGCTTCTGATGCTTTCTTCCCATTTGGCGACAACATTGAAAGAGCATACAAAAGCGGTGTAACATACGTTGCACAGCCGGGCGGCTCAATAAGAGATGACAACGTAATTGACACTTGTAACAAATATGGAATGGCAATGGCATTTACAAAAATGAGATTATTCCACCACTAAAATTTAAAAGGAGCATAAGATGAACATATTAGTTGTTGGTGGCGGTGGAAGAGAACACGCCATAATTAAAAAAATAAAAGAAAATAAAAAAGTTAAAAAAATATATGCACTTCCTGGTAACGGCGGTATAGCGCGTGATGCTATATGTGTTGATATCGGTGCAAAAGAAATTGATAAAATTACAGAATTTGCTGTAGAAAATAAAATCGATTTTGCAATTGTAGCACCGGACGACCCACTTGTACTTGGATGTGTTGATGCATTAAATGAAAAAGGTATTAAATGCTTTGGACCTAAGGCAAATGCCGCAATTATTGAAGGAAGCAAGATTTTTTCTAAAAACCTTATGAAAAAATACAACATTCCAACTGCCCAATACGAAGTATTTGAAAATAAAGAAGATGCACTTAAATATTTAGAAGATGCACCAATTCCGACAGTTATTAAAGCAGATGGACTTGCACTTGGAAAAGGCGTTGTTATTGCTATGACACGCGATGAAGCAAAAGATGCTGTAAAATCTATGATGGAAGATAAAATTTTTGGCGAAAGTGGTTCAAAAATTGTTATTGAAGAATTTTTGGAAGGCCCTGAAGTGAGTGTTTTATCTTTTACAGACGGAAAAACAGTTGTGCCTATGATTTCATCTATGGACCACAAAAGAGCCCTTGATAACGATGAAGGATTAAACACAGGCGGTATGGGAACAATTGCACCAAATCCATACTATACAAAAGAAATTGCAGATGAGTGTATGGAAAAAATATTTATTCCTACAATAGACGCAATGAATAAAGAAGGCAGAACTTTTTCAGGTTGCTTGTACTTTGGACTTATGCTTACAAAAGACGGTCCTAAAGTTATTGAATACAACTGCCGTTTCGGTGATCCTGAAACTCAGGTTGTTCTTCCTCTACTTGAAAGCGACCTACTTGACATAATGCTTGATATTGCAGACGGAAGACTTTATGCGGATAAAGTTGAGTTTTCTAAAAAAAGTGCGTGCTGCGTAGTTATGGCATCAAATGGATACCCGGGCAAATACGAAACAGGGTTTAAACTTAACATTCCTGAAGACGTTAATGCTTATGTTGCAGGCGCAAAAATAAAAGAAGGCACTTTAGTAACAAGCGGTGGACGTGTTCTTGGTGTTACTTGCAAAGCCGATACATTAAAAGAAGCAATAGACAAAGCATATGAAGATGTTAAAAAAGTAAGTTTTGAAAATTCATATTACCGAAAAGATATCGGACAAAAAGCACTAAAGATTTTAAACTAATAAGAGGTGTAAAATGGTATACAGAATATTTGTGGAAAAAAGAAAAGAACTTGCTCACGAAGCAAATTCGCTAAAAAAAGATATCACATCACTTCTTCAAATTAAAAATGTTGAAGATGTAAGAGTAATCAACCGCTATGATGTTGAAAACATAGAAAAAGATTTGTTTGATTACTGCAAAAATACAGTTTTTTCTGAACCGCAACTTGATATAATTTACGACGAATTAAAAACAGAAAGTAATGAAAAAGTATTTGCGGTAGAATTTTTACCAGGACAGTTTGACCAAAGAGCAGACAGTGCAGCGCAGTGTATTCAGATTATCTCGCAAAAAGAACGTCCAAGCGTAAGAACAGCAAAAGTTTATGTTTTAAAAGGAAACCTAAGCGAAGACGACGTAAATGCAATTAAAAAATATGTTATTAACCCTGTTGAATGTAGAGAAGCAACACTTGATACTTTCAATACACTTGAAACAAAATATGATATCCCTGACAGCGTAAAAACACTTGACGGATTTATTGATCTTGATGAGGCAGGTCTTGATAAATTCGTTAAAGATATGGGACTTGCTATGGACCTTGATGACATTAAATTCTGTCAGAAATATTTTATAGAAGAAAAAAGAAATCCCACAATTACAGAAATCAAAATGATTGATACATACTGGTCTGACCACTGCCGTCATACTACATTTTCAACAACAATTGATTCTGTTAAATTTGAAGATGAACTTATAGAAAAAGCATATAACGAATATATAGAAACAAGAAAAGAACTTGGCAGAACAAAACCTATAAACCTTATGGATATTGCTACACTTGCAACAAAATACTTAAGCAAAACAGGTCATCTTGAAAAACTTGATGAATCTGAAGAAATCAATGCTTGTACAGTAAAAATGCAGGTTGAAATTGATGGTAAAAAAGAAGACTGGCTACTTCTTTTCAAAAATGAAACACACAACCATCCTACAGAAATCGAGCCATTTGGTGGCGCGGCAACTTGTATTGGTGGCGCAATAAGAGACCCGCTTTCAGGTCGTTCTTATGTTTATGGTGCTATGCGTGTAACAGGTGCGGCAAATCCACTTAAACCTGTTAGTGAAACTTTAAAAGGTAAACTTCCTCAAAGAAAAATCTGTCAGACTGCTGCAGACGGCTACTCATCTTATGGTAACCAGATTGGTCTTGCAACAGGTCAGGTAGACGAATTATATCACGATGGATATGCTGCAAAACGTATGGAAATTGGTGCAGTTATTGCTGCAGCACCGGCTAAAAACGTTAGACGCGAAAGACCAGAAGATGGCGATGTTGTTATTCTTCTTGGCGGAAGAACAGGCAGAGACGGTCTTGGTGGTGCAACCGGTTCTTCAAAAAGCCATAATATAGAATCACTTGAAAGTTGTGGCGCAGAAGTTCAAAAAGGTAACGCACCGGAAGAAAGAAAACTTCAAAGACTATTCAGAAACGAAGAAGCATCACGTCTTATTAAACGTTGTAACGACTTTGGTGCAGGCGGTGTTTCTGTTGCAATTGGCGAACTTGCAGACGGTCTTGAAATTGACCTTAACAAAGTTCCTAAAAAATACGAAGGTCTTGACGGAACAGAACTTGCAATCAGCGAATCTCAGGAAAGAATGGCTGTTGTTGTAGAAAAAGAAGATGCACAAAGATTCTGTGAGCTTGCAGATAGCGAAAACCTTGAAGCAACAATCGTTGCAACTGTAAAGGCAGAACCAAGACTTGTAATGAAATGGAACGGAAAAAATATTGTTGACATTTCAAGAGAATTCTTAAATTCAAACGGTGCAGAAAAACACATTGATATTACTGCATCTGCGCCTGCTTCTTACAAAAAAGAAATTCCATCTTCATTTAAAGATGGTATGCTTAAAAATGCAGATGATTTAAACATCTGCTCAAAAAGAGGACTTAGCGAAAAATTTGACTCAACAATCGGTGCTGGTGGCGTGCTTATGCCATTTGGCGGTAAAAACCAGCTTACACCTGTACAGGCAATGATAAACAAAGTATCAGTTCAGCTTCGTCATACAAACACATGTACATATATGGCTTGGGGTTACAATCCGTTTATCGCTGAAAAAAGCCCATATCACAGTGCATATCTTGCAGTTATTGAATCTGTTTCAAAACTTGTTGCACATGGTGCTAAATTTGAAGATGTATACCTTACATTCCAGGAATACTTTGAAAAACCTCTTAAAGATGCAAAACGTTGGGGAAAACCATTTAGTGCATTACTTGGTGCATTTATGGCACAAAAAGATTTAAAAATTGCTGCTATTGGTGGTAAAGACTCAATGAGCGGAAGTTTTGAAGATATAGATGTTCCGCCTACACTTGTTTCTTTTGCAGTTACAACAGGTAACACAAATGAGGTTGTATCTGGCGAATTTAAAGGCGAAAACCACAAAGTTATTCTTATTAAACCTGAGTATAACGAAAACGGACTTCCAGATACTAAATCACTTTTAGAGTGCTTTAATAAAGTTTATGCCCTAACAAGTACAGGAAAAGCAAAAGCTGTTTATACACCAACATTTGGCGGTATTTCAGAAGCAATTATGAAAATGACATTCGGTAACGGCATTGGCTTTGAATTTGACAATAACATTTCATTAAGTGAAATTTTCTCTTACAACTACGGAAGTTTCATCGTAGAAGTAGACGGCGATGCAGACGGCATAGTTCTTGGTAAAACAACTGCCGATGGAAAAATTACATACAAAGATGAAAGCATCGAAATAGACGCTATTTTAAAGGTTTACGAAGATAAATTAGAACCTGTTTACAGATGTAATATCGAAACAAGAAATGATAAACCTGAAAAATATGAATACAGTGTTTCTTCTTGGGCAAAACCAAGATTAAACTTTGCAAAACCAAAAGTTTTAATTCCTGTATTCCCTGGTACAAACTGCGAATACGATACAGAAAAAGTGCTTGCCGCGGCAGGTGCAGATCCACATATTTTTGTAATTAAAAACCTTACATCAAAAGCAATTACAGATAGCGTAAATGAATTTGCAGCTTTAACTGGTCAGGCGCAAATGATATTTATTCCAGGCGGTTTCTCAGGCGGGGACGAACCTGACGGTTCAGGTAAATTCATTACTGCGTTTTTCAGAAATGAAGCAGTAAAAGAAGCAGTTACAAACCTTCTTGAAGAAAAAGACGGTTTAATGTGCGGTATCTGTAACGGATTCCAGGCACTTATTAAACTTGGACTTGTTCCTTACGGCAAAATTATCGATACAGATGAAAATTGCCCTACACTTACATTTAATACAATCAGCCGACATCAGTCGCGCCTTGTAAGAACTCGTATTGCTTCAAATAAATCTCCATGGCTTGCAAATACAAATGTTGGCGATGTTTACACAGTGCCGATTTCTCATGGTGAAGGAAGATTTTTAGCGGACGAAAACTTAATAAAAGAACTTGCTAAAAACGGACAGATTGCTACTCAGTATGTAGACTTAGGCGGCGAACCAACTTACGATATACACTTTAACCCTAATGGTTCAATCAACGCTATCGAAGGTATTACATCTCCTGATGGCAGAGTATTTGGTAAAATGGGACACTCAGAAAGAATTGGCGATGGACTTTACAAAAACGTTGACGGCAAGTACGATATGAAGATGTTTGAAGGTGCAGTTAAGTATTTTAAATAATAGATTTAAGGTGAGAGAAAAATGAGTTACAAAAGCGATATTGAAATTGCTCAGAGCGTCAAAATGAAACACATCAAAGAAATTGCACAAACTGCCGGTATTGACGAAAAATATCTTGAGCAATACGGAAATTATAAAGCGAAAGTAGATTTATCAATACTTAATGATAAATCTAAAAAGGACGGAAAACTTGTTCTTGTTACTGCAATTACACCAACACCTGCAGGTGAAGGTAAAACAACAACAACAATCGGACTTGCAGACGGGCTTAGAAAAATAGGAAAAAATACTGTGGTGGCTCTTCGTGAGCCATCGCTTGGACCTGTTTTTGGTGTTAAAGGCGGTGCGGCAGGCGGCGGATACGCACAGGTTGTTCCAATGGAAGATATTAACCTTCATTTTACAGGAGATTTCCATGCAATCGGTGCAGCAAACAACCTTCTTGCTGCTATGCTTGATAATCATATTTATCAGGGAAATGCGCTTAATATCGACCCAAGAAGAATTACATGGAAACGTTGTGTTGATATGAACGATAGACAACTTAGATTTGTTACAGATGGACTTGGCGGAAGAGTTAACGGCGTTCCAAGAGAAGACGGCTACGATATTACAGTTGCATCTGAAATTATGGCAGTGCTTTGCCTTAGTGAATCTATTTCTGATTTAAAAGAAAGACTTTCGCGCATAATTGTTGGTTATACTTATCAAAATGAACCGGTTAGCGCAGGCCAACTTAATGCACACGGTGCTATGGCGGCGTTACTTAAAGATGCAATAAAACCTAACCTTGTACAATCGCTTGAAGGTACACCTGCACTTGTTCACTGCGGACCATTTGCTAATATCGCGCACGGATGCAACAGCGTAACAGCAACACGCCTTGCGCTTAAACTTGGCGATTATGCTATTACAGAGGCTGGATTTGGTGCAGACCTTGGTGCTGAAAAGTTCCTTGATATTAAATGCAGAGTTGCAAACTTAAAACCTGATGCAGTTGTTATTGTTGCAACTGTAAGAGCACTTAAAATGCATGGTGGACTTTTAAAAACAGAACTTGGAAATGAAGATTTGGTTGCACTTGAAAAAGGACTTCCAAACCTACTCCGACACGTTTCTAACATCAAAAATGTGTATAAACTTCCAAGCGTTGTTGCTGTTAATAAATTCCCAACAGACACAGATGCAGAAGTTAATCTTATTATTGAAAAATGCAAAGAACTTGGTGTTAATGTTGTGCTATCAGACGTTTGGGCAAAAGGCGGCGAAGGCGGAATTGACCTTGCAAATGAAGTTATTAAACTTTGTGAAGAGGAAAATAACTTTACATTTAGCTACGAACTTGATGAAACAATTGAAGAAAAAGTAGAAAGTATTGTTAAAAAAGTTTATGGTGGCGACGGAGTTGTATTTACACCTGCCGCTAAAAAACAAATTGCAACACTAAACGAACTTGGTTTTGATAAAGTTCCTGTTTGTATTGCAAAAACACAGTACAGTTTTTCTGATAATGCATCACTACTTGGTGCACCAGAGGGCTTTAAAGTTACTGTGAGAAACGTAAAGGTAAGCGCAGGTGCAGGATTTATTGTTATACTTACAGGCGATATTATGACAATGCCTGGTCTACCTAAAAAACCTGCTGCAGAAAATATAGACGTTTCTGACGATGGCAAAATTACAGGACTATTTTAAGCACATACTTTTTTCGGGAAAAAAGTATGCAAAAAAGCCCCACTTTTTAAAAAAAGTGGACAAAAACTTACATAAGCAAAAACATACGTTTTTGTAAGGGATAAAATAAAAAGGTACTTTCCAAAATGGAAGGTACCTTAATTTTTTAATAATTCTTCAAATGTAGTATTAAAAATTTTAGCAAATGCTATTATTTCTATATCCGTTACAAATCTTTTCCCACATTCTATTCTCTGAATGGCGTTTTTATCTATGTCAATTCCTATAAGTTGCATTCTGTCAGCAAGTTCCCTTTGCGAAATTTTAATATCACGCCTAAACCTGCTTATATTTTTTCCGCAAACGTTATTTAATCCATCTTTTGTTTTGTTAATAAACATAAAATTTTCTCCTTTTTGACATTTAGTGCTTGTCAACAACAAAATTATATGCTATAATTAACTAAAATATGACATTTAGTGGATGTCAACGAGAGGGAGAATTATATATGTTATGTAAAAACTGTGGTTTTGAAGCAAAAGAAGGGGCAAAGTATTGTAAGAGTTGTGGCGAAAGATTTTTTCAAGAAGACACAACACAGGAAAATGAATTTGTTTATAATGATAACATGTACGAAATAAAGATGCCAAAATCAATATCACCAAAAAGCGGATATGTATTAGGTATGATTATTAGTGTCATTGTAGTAGTAATTGGAATTTTATATATGGATTGTAAATTTGTTGGACAATCAAATGCAACCATTAGCTCATATGAATCATTTGTAATTACAGGTAGATCAGTATATGGCGCTGATGCTTATACAGGAATACAAAATGCTTGTGCAGATACAAGTAATAATGTTGTAGCAGTTGGAAATTTACTCGAATCATCAATAAAAATGCAAAAAAGTCTTATGAACACAGTATCAAATTCAGTAGGGAGTTTGATTTTGTGTGTTGGTTTAATAAGTTTTTGTTATTTTTTGATAGGTTATCAAAAAAGTAAAATGTAAAAATAAAGGTACTTTCCTAAACGGAAGGTACCTTTTTAAATTTATCCTTTTTGCAAAGCGTATGCTTTGCATATGTAAATTCTTTGCAAAGCTTTCTTTTAAGAAAGCGTGATTTTGGTTCTTTTTTAAAAAGAACGTAATAGAACGTAATAGAACACAAAAAAGAAAAACCTCATTCAATTTGAATGAGGTTTTTTTGGAGCGGAAGACGAGATTCGAACTCGCGACGTTCACCTTGGCAAGGTGACGCTCTACCACTGAGCCACTCCCGCATGCATAAATGCTACCCGTTACATTTATGCATTATACCAGTAAAATTTACATTTGTCAAGTAAGTTTTAATTAAAACTTATTATTTTTTTTATTTTCGCTTTTATTCTCATTTTTATTTTCGTTTTTGTTTTGGTTGTTCTGATTATTTAGGTTGTTGTTTTGGTTTTTGTTTTCATTTTTATTCTGGTTGTTATTCATTTAAAAACACCTCCTTGGAAAATTATTGTTTGCTTTTTTTAAAAAAATATGCAACATACTTTACAAAAACTTAAAATTGGTGTATTATCAAAAATATATTAACGGAGTGATTTTATGGAAAAAATAAAAAAAGAAGCCTTGATTTATTTAGGCTATAAAAATAATACACCTGATGAAAAAACAAGTCTTGAAATTGACAGATGCATAAATGAAATAGCATCATTAAAAAGTGCAAAATACACATACTCGGTTTTTGATATAGAACAAAAAGATGACAATATAAAACTTTGTGGCACAAATCTTATTTTAAATTCAAACGATATAAAAAATCATTTAAAATCATCAAAAAAAGTTGCGGTTCTATGCGTAACTCTTGGCAGTCAGGTTGATTTTTTAATAAATAAATATAACAAAACAAACCTTTCGTACGCTGTTTTGTTTGATGCGTGTGCAACTGCTTTTGCAGAAGATGTATGCGATATGGCGCAGAAAGAAATAAGCAAAATTGCGAAGGATGAAGGTTTCAAAATTACTCCTCGTTTTAGTCCCGGATACGGCGATTTTGATATAAAAATCCAAAGCGAAATTGTAAAAATAGCAAATGCGCAAAAACTTATAAATTTAACTGTAACAAAAGAAAGTGTTATGATTCCAACAAAATCTGTAACGAGTTTAATAGGTTTTTCAACCGAAAATACAGTAAGTTGCGAAAACAAATGCGCAAAATGCAATATGAATAAAAACTGCATATTTAAAAGGGAGATTTAAAATGGAAAATTTTATATTTTTAGATGGTGCGCTTGGTACAATGCTCCAGAAAAGCGGTCTTAAAATAGGACAGTCGTGCGAAGATTTTTGCATGAAAAACCCGGACATATTAAAAAACATACACAAAATGTATCTTAAAGCCGGCGCAAACATAATAACTGCAAATACATTTGGCACAAATTCTCTAAAATACGATGGCGACTTAGAAAAAGCAATATCATTTGCAATAAATACAGCCAAAAGTGCAATAGATGAACTACAAAAAGATGCTCGCGTTGCACTTGATGTAGGCCCGCTTGGACAACTTTTAGAGCCGGTTGGAAATCTGTCATTTGAAAAAGCATATGAAGTATTTAAAGAAGTAATGGTAATTGGACAAAACTGCGGTGCTGACATCATTTTAATAGAAACAATGTCAGATATTTACGAGGCAAAATGTGCACTTCTTGCTGCTAAAGAAAACACATCTCTTCCTGTTTTTTGCTCAATGACTTTTGACGAAACAAAAAGAACTCTAACTGGCAGTGATGTTAAAACAGTTGTTGCAGTGCTTGAAGGCTTAAATGCCGATGTAATCGGTTTAAACTGCGGTCAAGGACCGTATCAGTCATTTGAAATAGCAAAAGAATTTGCAAAATATGCATCTGTTCCGCTTCTTGTTATGCCAAATGCAGGTATGCCAAAATATGAAAACGGCAAAACAACATATGATATAAACGAAGAAGAATTTGCCAAAAAGATGCTCGAAATATCAAATCTTGGTGTAAAATATCTTGGTGGATGTTGCGGAACAACACCAACTCATATTGAAAAACTTGTAAAAGTGCACGAAGGCAAAAAATATACATATTCCGGAAAGAAAAATTATTCAGTTATAGCATCAGCATCAAAAGCAGTGGTTGTAGATGAAAAATGCATTGTTATAGGCGAAAGAATTAACCCTACCGGCAAGAAAAAATTTAAAGAAGCATTAAAAAATAACGATATCGACTATATTTTAAATGAAGCAATCAGCCAGAAAGAACTTGGCGCAGACGTGCTTGATGTAAATGTTGGCATCCCTGAAATTGACGAAGAGAGCGTTATGGAAAGGGCAATTAAAGAAATTCAGTCAGTAGTTGACCTTCCGCTTCAGATTGACTCGTCAAACTACAAAACGATTGAAACTGCACTTAGAATATACAACGGAAAACCGATTGTAAACTCAGTAAACGGCAAAAAAAGTTCAATGGAAAAAATCTTTCCGCTTGTAAAAAAATACGGCGCAATGGTTATAGGTCTTACACTTGACGAAGACGGAATACCAAAAAAATGCGAAGAAAGATTTGAAATTGCAAAAAGAATTGTCGAAACTGCAATAAGTTATGGAATTGACAAAAAAGATATAATCATTGACGCTCTAACGCTAACTGCATCTGCCCAGCAGGAAGATGTATTTGAAACGCTAAAAACAGTAAAAAAAGTAAGAGATGAACTTAATGTAAAAACAGCGCTTGGAGTATCAAATGTATCTTTTGGACTTCCAAACAGAGAAAAAATAAATTCATCGTTTTTGACAATGGCGCTTTACTCAGGACTTAATTTTGCCATAATAAATCCTAAATCAAAAGAAATAATGGACTCCGTATATTCGTACAACGTACTTTCTAATATAGATAAGTCTGCAGTGGAATATATAGAAAAGGTAAGCGAAATTAAAAAAGATGAAGAAAAACAAATTGAGCGTGATTTAATCTATCTTATAAAAAGCGGTCTTAAAGACGAAAGTGGATTAAAGACAAAAGAAATGCTAAAGTGCCAAATTCTTCCAATGGATATAATCGAAAAAAATATCATTCCTGCGCTTAATGAAGTAGGAGAAGCATTTGAAAAGGGCACGATGTTTCTTCCGCAACTTATTCAGAGCGCGCAGTGTGCACAAAGTGCATTTTTTGAAATTCAGTCTGCTTTTGCAAATGAAAATAACAAATCAAAAGGCAAAATCATTATCGCAACCGTAAAAGGCGATGTTCACGACATCGGAAAAAACATAGTAAAACTTCTTTTGCAAAATTACGGTTATGACGTAATTGACCTTGGGAAAAATGTAGATGAAAATGTAATTTTAGACGTTGCAAAAAAAGAAGACGTAAAACTTGTTGGACTTAGCGCACTTATGACAACAACAGTAGAAAATATGGAAAAAACAGTTAAACTTTTAAATAAGGAATTGCCTTTGGTACAAACAATGGTTGGCGGAGCAGTATTAACGCATGATTATGCAAAAAGCATAAACGCAGATTACTACGCAAAAGATGCCTTAAAAGCCGTAGAAATAGCAAATGAGGTATTTGGAAAATAAAAAAGCATCGCCTTTAAGTGGGTACGACTTATGGATTTTTGAAAAAGGCTCCCTTGCCTAAAGGGAGCTGTCGAGCAAATGCGAGACTGAGGGATTGTGTCTATAGTAATTTTAATAATTACAATCCCTCCACCACTAAAGTGGTCCCCCTCCCTTTAGGCAAGGGAGGCTTAACGGGACGTCGTTTCGCGCCGTCCCCTACAATATTCAAACAATAAAATTACCGAGTGATTTATTTTCACTCGGTTTTATTTTATCCTTAAGACCAACCCACTTAAGTGGGTGTTTTTTTTGCTTGCTTTTTTTAAAAAGAACAATTATAAAACGTTTACTCAAAATTTAAAGTTCTTAAAGTCTGAAGTTCAATTCCGTTTTGTCCGCTCATTAGTGTGTACTCCATATTCGCACCAAAACCAGTCTGTTTCATAAGCGGCATATCAAGTGCGTTGTGAATAAGAATGAAGATATCACTTCTTTTTGCATTTGCACTTCCTAAAAGATTTAAATCTTCTAAAAGTCCGTGCGTACTTGCAATTTGCATATACGAATACGGATAAACTCCTCTTGATAAGCATAGCGGTTCATAACCTAAAGCACATATTATCATCTTTACTGCCTGCTCGTTAGTAACAGGATTTTCAGGTAAAAATGTTCCGTCGCCCATTCCGTGAATAATTCCAAACTTCTGTGCCATATCAATGTATCCGCTTGCCCAGTAAGTTGATTTAACATCGTCAAAAACAGTATCAAACGTTCCTATATTGCCATTTCCAAGTGCTGTCATAATAATTTTTGCCATTTCTGCGCGTGTTACTTCACTTTCAAGATTTAAATTTCCGTTTTCGTCGCCCTCTACAATTTTAAATTTCATAAGTTCATCTAATTTTGCATCAAATTCGCTATCTGTTGCAAAAGCAACAGATACTGACATCAATAAACTTAATAATATGCATATAACTTTTTTCATTTTGTTTCCTCCTTAAATGATCAATGCTTTTCCGTTTATACCATAACCTCCGGGATAATATCCGCTTATGGTTATCTGATATTTTTCGTTTTTCTCAAATCCGACAAATCTGTAAATTTTTTTATTGCTCATAGGAAAACTATATCCCCAGCCCTTGTTTGGTCTGTCTATATGACTAATGTAAATATCAGCACTTACACCGTCAAAATCAGTATCGAAGAACAAACTTATTCTTCCGTTCTCGTCAGGAATAACTGTTACAGAATAAGAAAAATTTTTATCAAACGAATAATTAAACCATGTAT
The DNA here is from genome assembly GCA_015069095.1 of Oscillospiraceae bacterium. Classification (GTDB taxonomy): domain Bacteria; phylum Bacillota; class Clostridia; order UMGS1810; family UMGS1810; genus SIG430. The sequence goes on from SVJH01000013.1 coordinate 58,372, forward strand.
GAGATGATTTCAAATTTACAACATCCAAAGGTGATTTAAATAAAACAGAATTTGAATTTTCGTTTTGGATTATCTTTCCTGTATTCATTTCATTAGTAAATTCTTCTATTATGACATCTCCCGCAAAATACGCTTCCTCGATTAAAATTTCCTCTTCGCTTTTTTCATTATTTTCTTCTTCGTAAATAGCATCAACTTTTTCATTTTCCAGAACTTCATCTTTTATATCTTCTGTAATTATTTCTTCTATTACTTTTTCGTTCAAATCATCATTTTGTATTTCTTCAACAGATTTTTCAGCCAAAACAGTATTTGAATTTGCTCGTGGCAAAGGTTTTTGTTTTTCTTTATTTACAATCCCGATTGCTATTCCGTTTAATGTAAAAAACGAAATTAACATTATAAAAGATAAAAAAGACGATATTATGGTAGTTTTTCGCTTTTTATACATTTTTATAAAACGAAAACGCTTACCTATAATTTTTTTACTGCTTGCCATTGATGTTGTAAGAATTTGTTTTTTATGCGAGTGTTCAATAAGTTTCAAAATTGTAAAAGCATAGTTCTTTTTGTTTTGATTATCCATATTTTTTGTTACTGATACATCGCATGAAATTTCACACCATAGGCTTATTTCTTTTGACAAAAAATACACAATTGGATTAAACCAATGCAGACACTTTGCAAACATAACTACCCATTTGATTAAAACATCACATCTTTTTATATGTGTCATTTCATGGCGTAAAACATACCTTAATTCTTCATCTGTCATATCTGTTTTCGGAAGATACATTTTAGGGAAAAATACTCCCAAAACAAATGGCGATGTTATAATTTCGCTGTTTCTTACGTTTATATAATTTGGCAAATCATCGCAATTTAATTTTTTTGACCTTCTTTTAAGTTTCAATGCAAAAACACCGTATTTTGCCATTTTTATAATAAATATTGATACTGAAGTTAATATCCATATTTTTGAATAATCAATCTTTATATTTGGTGCTGATTTTACATTTTCAAAAGAAGATACACCGCTTTGTATTTTTTCATATGGTATATATTTTGAAACCGATATGCTTTTTGTTTCTTCTTTTGGCATTGGTATGTTTATTTTTATTGGAATTACAAGCACTAAAACTATGCAAAAATACATAAAATAATGCCAAAATGCCGAAAAATACTTTTTTGTAAGAGGCTTTATTAAAGTGAGCAAACAAAAAAATATACTTGCAAATATTGAGGAAATAACAATTGCATTAAAAATTCTTTCAAGCATTTGTTACTCCTTTCTACAATCAAATATTGCTTTTAATTCTTTTATATCTTCGTTTGAAAGTTTTTCGTCTTCAAAAAGCGACATAGCAAAATCCACCACAGAACCGTTATATAAATTTTTTATAAGGTTTTTTGTTTGTGCCTTTTTGTAAGAAGAGGAAGAAATAAGCGGTGTATAGTAGTATGTATTGCCTATTTTTTCGCTTTTTAAAGCACCTTTTTCAACAAGACGCGTCAAAAATGTTGAAATGGTTGTCCGTTTCCAGTTTTTGTGTGCTACTTTTTCGCCGATAGCCTGCGAATTAAGGCTTTTATTTGCCTTCCACAAAACTTTCATTATAACAAGTTCTGCATCGCCAATGCTGATATTTTCTATCGACATAATATCACCTCCGTTTTGCGTTCTACAATTGTAGTCAATATCATTCTACACTTGTAGTCGCGTTTTGTCAAGTATTTTTTAAAAAATAATATTATACATACAAAAAAGGCATCTCATATGAGATGCCTTAAATCCCTCCGTCAGTCTGCGACTGACACCTCCCTTTAGATAAGGGAAGCGAAAATAGGTGCAAAGCGTATGCTTTGCATATGTAAATTCTTTGCCAAGCTTTCTTTTAAGAAAGCGGGTTTTGGTTACTTTTACAAAAGTAACATATATATTTTACTTACTTTTCAAATACTCATCAATTGCTTTTGCACTTTTTTTGCCTGCGCCCATTGCAAGAATAACTGTAGCCGCACCTGTTACCG